>JADLBM010000001.1 GCA_020847715.1 Candidatus Yanofskyibacteriota bacterium
CGGCGAACTCGTGGAGAAGAGTGAAGCCGGTGCCGTCAATACCGACAGAAAAAATGGTGCCAGCATTGCTGTCGCCGCCGATACTCGTCATGCCGTACAGCGTGGAACCGGAAATAATGAGGGAGTCATAGGGCCTATTACCGTCGCTTGCACCGCCTGCGAACTCATGCAAGAGAGTGAATGTATCCGCGTGTGCATGCTGGGGAGTAAATGAACCAACCAGAAGAAATACAAGCATGGAAGCGGCCGATATAATGCGTACAAGCTGGCGAGAGAAGATAATCATATTGTGTTCATTATACACCCAGACAAACGAGTCATCAAAAATGATTGTGAAAAACGCTCCGACGGAGCTCGTCGGAGCGTGGGACTACAGCGGAGGGAACAGGTCAACGATTTCGGGAAGCGGCCGCACACCGAGCGGCGAAGCGCCGTCGTGCGTGAACATCGTGAAAGTGAAGTCCACTCCCCAGATGCGTCGCTCCGGCCTACTATTCAGAACCATGAACTTTCGTCCGTCAGGTATGGTGATGATCTGAAATGATCTGGGAGCAGGTGATGCAATGGCCGCATACGGATCCCAGAACATCCCACCTTCCGTGAGTGACCCCTGCATGCCAGCAAGCAACTTCAGTGCATCAACGCGATCCGGCTGTGTTTCGGGTAACAAGAACGGACTTGGCGAATCCCCGACGGTATCCGAGATTGGATGTGGAATTGGGGGCTGCATACCGTGCGTCGTCCGCGCATAGCCGAACTCACCGAAGAAGATGGGCTTGGTGGTGCGTGACCGCATCACGACGACGACATCTTCATACCGACCCGACGGGATGTTGAAGTTGTACACATGCGGCGTCACGACGTCCATGAGCGACTCGAGCGTATACGGTCGCCCGCCGTTCAGGTTGTCGATGTCGTCGACCAGTCCAAACTCCGGAGAAGGGTACGCCCACCACTCGGGATGCTCCGGCAGGAACACGGTCGCCTCACCTGTAGTGATGAGGTGCCGGCTGTCCAGTGCGCGAATCTCGGCGACGCGACGACGCACGAAACTCGCCATCCGCGCCGCGTACCACTCGTTCCCACCATTCCCCTGCCCGTTCAGTGGCCACCGCAGAAGAACTTCTCCGCTCACCTCGTACATGAAGATGGTGGGGCTGTTCCTGAATACCTCCACAATGCTCCGCGTGTAATTGCGGTGTAGTTCATCCATTGCGCTGCCAGGAGGAGCAAGGCGACACCCGCGATTCGGCGATTCGGGATAGACAAGGAACTCCCATCCCCCTGTTTGGTTCGGGCACTCCCAGTCCATGAGAACATTGAGATCCAGCAGCAGGGTGACCCGCAGATCAAGCCGCCGCGCTATCGCGATGATTCGCTGGAGTCGGTCGAGATACAACGGACTAATTGAACCGTCGAGCTGGAACCAGTCCGGCGTACCCGGCGGCATCCACAGGTACCAGATGCGCCACGCGGGGAGCATGAGCTTGATGGTATTCAAGCGCATCGTATCCCGCAGAAGCATAAGTTCCCGCTCGATGGCACCCTCGTTGAAGTCCTGGTAGACCCAGAATGGCGTCACCAGTTCAATCGTGCCCGTTTCTGGGTACGTCTTGACCGGGTAGCGCAGATACATGCTGGAGTAGTAGACAGCCCCCTGCACATAGAACGGCGTACCATCTTCAAGGGCCAGATGGCTCCCCACAACTTTCACGAACTGGTCGCGCGTCGGCTTAGGAGTCGGCGGTGTGGAAGGCGGAGCGGTCGGCGAGCTATTGCCGCCGCACCCGTACAGCAAAACGGCGCTCAAGAGCAACGCAATAGTTCGCACAGCTCACCTCGCATGTTAAAGGACAGCGGAATATATACGCCATTTTCTAAAGACAAAGTCAATTGACTACTTCGAGAACGTAAACGTAGTAGCAATTTCTTGCACCAACGAGAAGAACGAGAGCCGTTCAGGAGCGGATGTCACTCCAGTATTCCCAATCTGGAACATGAGCGTGAAGTATTTCCCGTTCCTCGACAACGGGAATGTGTAGCGAACCGACCCGCTCCCCCACGCCTCGAATCCCTTTACCATGCTCCCATCGATGAGCGCGGAAACCTCCCTGAATTCATCAGTCGATCCGGCCTCTACGGCACCTCGAAATGACGTTTCTAAAATCTGGAAGCACGCGGCATCGGTCGAACATGCAGGAGCTGGCTCTGGAGAACCGATCTCGATGTCCCACGCGTTCGGCATCGTGGTGCCCGTTGTATTCACCTGTGTCAGGAACAGGTTTGGAGCGTAGCGCTCATCCGACCGGAAACCGACGGGTACCTTCACCGAAAAGAGCCCCGTCGCGTTCGTGTACGTCTCCCATCCGCTCTGTTCATTCGAGAACCGCATGGTAGTAAGAATCTGCTTTCCAATTGCGATGGGGTCGAAGGCCACATCTTCATTCATTGGACGCTGGATAATCTCCACTGAGGACGCGTCGAAATAGACATTGAACACCCGACCGGCACTATCCCCCTCAAACCGCCCATAATCATCTCCCTCGATGGTGGGGAACGAGCTTCCGTCAATGAAAATTGTAGAGCTCACAGGATTCTTGAGGAGCCGCAGGGCCTCCGCCATCCGACGTTGTTTTGTATCACTGCCACCATACCGCTCGAAATGGAAGAACGCGTTTGTAGAACCGATATCGGTAATGCGAATTGGGCCATACGATATATTGATGGCTGTCTGTGCATCGTTCACGCTGAACCCCGGCGGAACGTCAAATGAGAGCGAGAGGTAGGCTGAGGCAAAGCGTGTCCATCCGCTCTGCGCAGTCGGATTTACAGATGTCGATAGGGACGGAGATGGCGTGACGGCCAGCTCTTCAACAGGAGCCCACGGATAGAATTTCAACCCCGCATAGACCGCGGCGGCGAGAACGAGAATAGTGAACAGCACGATCGAAAGCACATGCGACGACGTGCGATGTATTTCAGGCGGCACAACCGGCGGCACGGGCTGCGCAGACAGGTTCACCGGCTGCGAGGAAGGTTGGGATATTTCCATGGAGAATGAAACCGATCCCTACGGCAACGGCTTCACGATGATAGAAGTCGGAGGATTCTCCTGACCAAACCAACCGACACCCCCTTGGTTCATCTTCCACTGGAAGTTGTAGGTACCGGGAGTCCACGGTGCCGTGACATAAAAGGTGAACGTCGCGCTTTCGCCGGGCGGCACGGGAGCGTACGGGAGCGGGACGAAACTCAACCCCCACGTCGTATTGTCGGCCGGACCCCAACTCTTGATGCGATACGCATTTGCATAGTTGCCCGGAGAGCCCTTCACATCCCACGCATGTGCGCCGCTATTCTTGAATGTAACGAACACCTCCTGACGCTGACCGACGTACATTGATTTCGGTGCGAGCACGTAAATGGGCCTCGCATCATTCGGCGGCAAAGGCGTTGGCGGAGGGTACGAGGGACTTGGGCTCGGTGACAATTCAGCGGCAAAGAAGCGACCGATACTAAGGTCGTATTTCGATGCGGCAAGGACGGCGAATGCTCCGAGAACCACCAGTCCAATGACGAGGCCAGTACCCCGGCGATTTTTGAGTAGTTTCATATACCAAGATTATACCACCCCCCTACCTCCGCCACACAGGCACCTGCGAGAGTGCGGTGTAGGGTACGGGAGAGAGGGGGTACCAATTGAACTCGTTGGAGTTGATGCAGAAGACCTTGGAGAAGAAGGCGGGGTCTTCGGAGAG
>JADLBM010000002.1 GCA_020847715.1 Candidatus Yanofskyibacteriota bacterium
ACGGGTACACGGGCAGAAGATGGCGAACGCCGATGTTGAGCGTACTGCGGATGCTGATCGTCCAGTAGATGGCGAGCCACAGGAGCCAGACCCATTCTTCGAGGTTGTTGGACCACCAGTGTCCGCGCACATACTCGCCTCGGCGTCGCCGATGGTGGAAGATGAGCGCGGTGAGTGCGACCGATGCAAGGAGCCACCATCCGAGTGGTTCTTTCAGGAAGTATACGGTGGGGAAGTATCCTGGGCCGCCTTTGGTCACCACACGACCCATCCAGTAGATGGTGTTCCCGCCGGCACTGCGCTGCTGCACCATTGCGAGTCCGAGCGCCCAGTGTCCGGCACCTCGGATGAGTGGTTTATCAGCGGCCCAGAGTATCGCGTCTTTGAGGAATGAATCGGAGTGGCCGCGAAGGATTGTCTGTGTGTCGGCGAGCTGGCGCGTCGGAGGATAGTTCCATGTGTGAATAATGTAGAACGGCCACACAACCGCCGCGAATGCGGTGGCGCCGATTGCGGCGGTACGGCCAAACATCCGCGCCGCACGGCGCCATGCGGCGCGCGAGCGGAATTTGCCGTCGAGGCCGTAAAGGAGTGCGACGATGATGAAGAACGGTCCAAGGAGGACGGTATTGAACTTCGCAAGAAGCGCGAGGCCGAGAGAGAGTGCGGACCATGCGAACGAGCGGCGGTTCGGCTCGCGGAGGAACCGCAGAAAACAGTAGGTTGCGGCGAGCACGCCGACTGCGGCGCCCATGTCTGTGGTCACGAACCGCGCATGCGCCATAATGGTTGGTGAGAATGCGTAGAGGACGACCGCGATGAGCGCGCCGGTTTCTCCGGAGCGCTTGCGTGCCCATGTCCACATGAGCCAAGCACCCAGCAAAAAGATTCCGAGCATAGGAAGGCGGGCAACCTGCGTGATGAGGTTGGCATTGTTGCCGGAATCGAAGATAAGGGCGCGACCGAACGTCCACTGGCCGTTTACCTGGTCAGTCCACTGGGGCAGGGTGAATGCTCGCTCATCGAGACGGAGAGTGAGGAGCGTAAGCCCAGCGAGGTCCTTGATGAGCGGCGGATGCTCGGGGTTCAATCGCATGTCGAGCTTCCGGACATAGGAGTATCCCGCGCCGATGTGGGGAACTTCGTCGACGATGAGGGCATCGTTCCGGGAGCTGGCGAACATGAAACCGAGTGCTGTGAGGACGACCGCAACGGCGACCCAGGAGGCCTGAATGTGGAATCGACGGAAGTTCATGGGTCGAGCTGGATGACCATCGCTCCCCGCGGATAGGCGTGCTGTCGGAACTGCTCTGCGGAGAGGTAGTAGATGTTGTGCTCGCGCTGTTGTGCGGGTTGCCAGGTATCGGTGAGGTACATGACCGTTTGGGCAGACATTGGCACCCCGTGCACGAGCACGTCCCCGCGAGTTGCGACCACATACTTAAGCGTTGCCGGAGGTGCTGCGCGGAGTCGCGCGGCAATTGGCAGGTACTGTGCAGTAAATTCACTTGCGACGGCGGGGTTCTGACCCCACTCGACGAAGTACCGCCGCGCGTCGGAGAATCCGACCGCGACGAGAAAGGCAACGACTGCAACCGTAACTACGACCGTGCTTCGGTCAGCACACATACGATGACCGGAGCCGCCGGGGAGGTGTCGCATTGGGAGACAAATCTGCCGGTGGTCGTTTGCTCCATACCAGCGCTCAAGCGAGAGCGCGAGCCAGTGGAGTCCGACGCCTGCCATAATGTAGACCGCGGGAGCGACCAGTAGCGCCCTGAGCGCGTGGGGGGCGCCTTCGGGAGAGAGGATGGCGGGTGCGAGGCCTACGACGAACCAGGAGAGTAGGAGCGTTTGTACGGTGCCTGGATAGCCGCGGGCGCGCCACGAGCGCACAAAGCGCCAGAGCGTGTGGAGGAGTCCGACAGCGAATAATGCCGCGACGGGCCAAAAAAGTATCGGTTGTCCGGCGATGTTATGACGCCAGTTGGTGTCGCCATACACAAAGAACATGCCGAGCGTTTTGGTGGCTGTGATGCCGAGCGTGGTCCATGGGTTCTCGCTTGCCCACACCGATACTTTCGCGGTGCGACCAACGAGGTCCTGCGGGTTCGCATAGAAGTGTGCGGCCATGGGGAGGAGCACCAGAATCAGAATGCCGACCATGAGCGCCACGCCGCCAAGCATCTGGTGGCGGGCATGCGCATATTTTCCGTGACTGAATACGGCGCGGAGGGAGAGCCAGTATGCGCCGAGGGTAAAAATGACCGCGGCCGGCAGGATGCGAAAGGCGATGTAGGTGTGGAAGCCGAGGCCGAACCAAAGTCCTGCAATGCCCCAGTGCCAGAGGCGGTGAGTTTCAATGCCCTTGTAGAGATAGTAGAAGCCCCAGACCGCGGTGCACGCCGAAAGTATTGCCCGGAATCCGATACGTGAAAAATTCACATGCCAGAATCCGGTTGCCATGAGGAACGCCGCCATTGCGGCAAGACGCCAGTCGTCAAACATGCGACGGGCTAATAGGTAGACGCCGAGAACAGTGAGAACCCCGACGAGCGCCGATACGGAGCGAAGCGCGAAGGGGGTGTTCCCGAATATGCGTATGGCAATCGATTGGAGGTTGATGAAGAGTCCCTCGCGCCCGTTGTTTTCCGGGTAGAATATTTTGTAGTCGCCGGTGCGTATTGCGTTGAGCGCGTTGTTGCCGTTCATTGCCTCATCGGGGTAGAGTCCCGGGGGCGTGGTGGTGAGTCCGACAAAACGAAATCCTATCGCGGTGGCGAGAATGAGGAGGAGAACGACGAGTTCGGTCCGTTTCACCCTTCTAGTGTACCACCGTGGGCGCACATCTCTGTCCACAGCGAGCGCTGTGGTATACTACTCTATATGACCGAAACGAATATTGAGGCGCTCCAAGGTCAAATTGCGGCGCTTGAACAGCAAATCGCGGCGAAGCGAGCTGAATCGGGAGCAGATACCGCCGCGCCCTACGAGCGTGGTGAAGTGCATCAGGCGATCGGTGATCATATCGCGCAGGCCGTGCCAGGGTACCAGCCCGCGCCGTCAACCAACACTCCCGCCGCAGACGTGCCGAGCTGGCAGGACCCCGCGCTCGCGGCACAAGTGCAGGAGTTGGTGAATGTCGCTTTTACCCAGAGCATCGATGCGGCGCTCGCGCAGGCCGTGAAGACCGAGAATCCCGCACTCGTTGATGCATTTCACGACCTTTTGGCAGATCAACTACACCAGGAGCTGCTGAACCGCAAGAAAGTGGAAGTCGCTCCGTAGACGTTCATGTCCGTACCACTGCTCATCGCGCTCGCGTTCGTTCTCCTCATTATCGGGGTGGCGGCGCTTATCATGCTGAATTCCGTCCGGACGAAGGGCGCCATTGCCCGTTCACTGGATCTTACGCTCCTATCGTTCCAATTGCCGCGGTTTGCACCGCAGGGGCAGGCGGCGAGTGATGACAAAAAACTCATCGCGGTCATGGAGCAGCTGTACGCATCCGTGGCGACACTGAACACAAAAGGGTGGAATAAGTTTTTGTACGGAGACCCCTACATCGCCCTCGAGATGGCGGTGCACCATGTGGGAGAACAGATTCATTTCTATGTTGCGGTGCCCGCGAAGTTTGCGGACAATTTCGAAAAGCAGGTGCATGGAGTTTTCCCAGCCGCTCAAATCCAGCGAGCTCCCGACTACAATGTCTTCAATCCCGGCGGTGCGGCGGCAGGCGGTTCGTTCGAGCTTCAGAAAGAATCCATCCTTCCCATCGCCACCTACACCGATCTTCCGTCAGACCCGCTGGGCCCTATCGCGGGCTCGTTATCGCGTCTCGAACAGGAAGGAGAGGGTGCGGCGTTCCAGGTTATCGTGCGTCCGTCCAGTGAGGGGCGCATCCGTAAGTTGGCGCAAGACACGGCGCGACAAATGCAGGCGGGCAATGATTTCGAAAAAGCACTAAAGCTTGCGAAGAATCCGCCCAAGAAAGAGCAAGAAAAAGAGGCAAATGCGGTCATCGAGCCGCCGAAGGTTGCGACCGAGTTCGAGAATAAACTCATTCGGTCGCTCCAGAGCAAGGCGTCGCGGCCACTGTTCGACTGCAATATGCGCGTGCTCACGTCGGCCGCGACACCCGAGCGCGCGCGGCAAATCCTCGACGATGTGGTCGGGGCGTTCGCGCAGTTTGCGACCCCTGACATGAACACATTCTCGTTCAAGCGCGCAGAGGGGCGTGCGCTCGAGCGCCTCTCGTTTAACTACGCATTTCGGTTGTTTGATACTGGGCAGAGCTTGCCGCTCTCGAGCGAGGAGCTCACGAGTATTTGGCACTTTCCGGTTAGTTCGGCGGTGCTTCCAAAAGTGAAATTTGCATCGTTCAAAACCGCAGAGCCTCCGTCCGGCATTCCGGCGTCGGGCGTCGCATTTGGATTAAACGACTACCACAGCCAGCAGACGACGCTTCGGCTCGGTGCGGAAGACCGCCGTCGCCATATGTATATCATCGGGCAGACCGGCACTGGTAAGTCAGTCACGATGCAGTCCATGATTGTGCAGGACATGCAGGCGGGTGCCGGACTCACAGTTATTGATCCGCATGGGTCATTGGCGCAGTGGGTGCTGGCGAATGTCCCGAAGGAACGGGCGGAGGATGTCATCTTCTTCGACCCATCCGATACCGAGCATCCGATGGGGCTCAACATGCTGGAGTACGATTCAAAGAACCCGCAGGACAAGACGCTCATCATCGATGAGATGTTCGAAATCATGTCGAAGCTCTACGACCTGAAAGAAACTGGCGGGCCTCAATTTGAGCGCTACTTCAA
>JADLBM010000003.1 GCA_020847715.1 Candidatus Yanofskyibacteriota bacterium
CCCCGCCCCGCCTCACCGCGGGGCTTTTTTGTGCTACACTGGACGCTATGCTGCGGCATCTTCGCACGGCAACGCCGGTCATCGTCGGGATTCTTCTTGTCGCATTTGCGCTCGTCGCGGGCGAGATGTACAACCTCTACCTCCGCATCTCGTGGCTCGATAAGGCTCTGCATTTCCTCGGCGGAGTCGTTGCCGCATGGTTCGCGCTTGCCCTCTTTCAGCGGGAAACCGCGCACATGCCACTCTGGAAGCAGCTCCTTATTCTTGTTTCCGCAACCGCGCTTATCGGTGTGGTGTGGGAGTGGGCAGAATACGGCAGCACCTTGGCGCGACCCTACACACCGTGGCTCTACCACTACTTCCACGGCGGAAATCTCGGCGATACTCTCGCCGACCTGTGCGCCGATATTCTTGGTGCGCTCCTCTTCTCTTGGTGGGTGCTTGCAAAAAAGCGAACATAGAGGATACTCCAAGCGAGGAGGTGCTCGATGACTTTAATCGAGACAATTCTGGTTCTTTTGATTGTTCTCAATATTGCAACAAGCGACTTCGTTTCGTGGCTCGTGCGAGCCGCCGGCCTGTGGCTCTTCCCACTCACGAGAATTCAGCGGGTCATTCGACCAAACCCCGCGTGTCCCGTGTGTCACGGAGAGGGTGCGTATCTTCATCCACTCGGAACTGTCGTGGACTGCGCCCTCGGATGCAACGTGGGCAAACCACAGTGCGTCGTCAGCCCACTGTTCCTTGCCCACATCAACGAGCTTGGACTCCGTCTCGGTCTCAAAGAGAAGGATTCCCGAGACTTTGCCCATGGCGTATGCGACCAAGCCAATCTCCGCCTTGGCCCACCGATTCCCGCATTCACACGCACCGAACATGGCTGGGAGTACAGTGCGGACGGGAAGCAGACGGCCCCCTAAAGGGCCGTCTTTTCTTCATCATGAGGGCGCTAGATTCGTTCGAGCACCTCGATGCCAAGAAGTGCGAGTCCATCCTTGAGACGCCCCGCAACCGCGCTCACTAGGGCGAGACGGGCCCGCTTCCGCTCCGCGTTGTCGTCGTCATTGATGCGCACCTGCTCGTAGTAACGGTTCGCCAGCTCGGCGAGCTCGTAGAGATACAGCGCGAGCCCGTTGAGCGCATAGAGGTGCGCGCACTGCGCGACCGCGTGCCCAAAGTCCAGTAAATGCCGGAGGAGTGCTCGTTCGGTCGGATGGGTAAGCAACAAGAGCGCGGGCCCTGCGATGGCCTTCGCGTCACCGGCATTCCGCAGAATTCCGGAAAGGCGCGCGTAGGTGTACTGCAGGTACGGCCCCGAGTTCCCACCAAGGTCGAGCATCGCATCCCAATCGAACACGATATCCGAGTACGGGTGCTGGCGGAGGTCGTTGTATTTCAGCGCGCCTACAGCGACCGTACTCGCGATGCGTTTTACATCATCGTCCGCAAGCTCGGCATTCTTTTCCTTCACCACCGCGGCAGCTCGCTTCGTGACCTCATCGAGCACTTCTTCTAAAGCGATGACTTTCCCTTCGCGGGTTGCGAGCTTCTTTCCATCCTCGCCAAGCACCATGCCAAACTTCACGTGCACTGTTTCCGTTGAACCAAGACGAAGCTTGTCTTTGACGGCGAACAGTTGCTCGAAGTGAAGCGCTTGCTGGTTCGCGACAACATACAGAATCTTCGCCGGATTCTGCTTCTCGATACGGTCCTCAAGGCTCGCGAGATCACGCGTGAGGTAGAGTGTTGCCCCGTCTGATTTACGCAAGAGCGCTGGCGCAAGACCTTCTGCTGAAAGATCAACGATGAGGGCGCCCTCTGATTCAGTTGCAAGCCCCTGCGCGACGAGACGCTCGATGAGCGACTTGAGGTCGGCCTCGTAGTCGCTCTCTCCCTTCACCGTCGCCGCCTGGAGTCTCACCGCGAGCCGATCGTACATACGATTGAACTCACCCATCGAGAGCTCGCGAAACCGCTTCCAGATTTCTCGATTCTCCGCATCGCCTTCTTCAAGTTTCCGAAACTCCTCCTGCCCCTCGCGTTCCAGCTCCGAATGCTCCTTCATTTCATCGTGAAACTTCACATAGAGGCGCAGCATTTCGTTGATGGGGTGCGCCTGCAGGGCGGCATCGTCTTTCCATCGCTTGTAGGCGGCGATAAGCTTGCCGAACTGCGTGCCCCAGTCACCGATGAAATTCCACCGCACTACATCATATCCGAGCGCGGCGTACACATTGGCAAGCGCATCTCCAATAATAGTGGAGCGAAGGTGTCCGATATGCATCGGCTTCGCGATATTCGGCGAAGAGTACTCAACGATGACCCGCTTGCCCTGCCCGATAGCAGGGACGCCCACGACGCCAAGCTGACCCTGCAGGTATTCGTCCTTCAGGAACACATTTACAAAACCGGGCCCGGCAACCTCACACCGCGCAAGCATCTCTGCCCCTTCGCGCATCAGCGCATCGCATACCTCCTGCGCCAGCTGGCGAGGATTCACCTTAGCGGCCTTCGCCACCACGAACGCGATGTTCGTAGAATAATCGCCCATCGCCGCGCCTGGTGGCACCAGCACATCAAAAAGATGCCCCGGATAGAGCCGCGTGAGCGTATCGTGAAGCCATTGGCGGAACATGGCTCTACACTACCGCACCGGACCGAAAAAAGAAACGACCCCCACACCGTGGGGGTCAGGACGAAAAAGTAGCCGGAATGCTCTTGTATGTAACTCGCCGC
>JADLBM010000026.1 GCA_020847715.1 Candidatus Yanofskyibacteriota bacterium
GAAGTACAAAAAGTGTCATGGGAAATAGGAGCTGACAAATAGAGCCGTTTCCGTCCGCAGATTGCGGATAAAGGGAAAAACCCCGTGCGAA
Source organism: Candidatus Yanofskyibacteriota bacterium (assembly GCA_020847715.1). GTDB lineage: Bacteria > Patescibacteriota > Minisyncoccia > 2-02-FULL-40-12 > GWA2-44-9 > JAGOPO01. Next base: position 92 of record JADLBM010000026.1, read on the forward strand.
AAGCACGGGGTTTTTCTATGCCAAAATCCCGACTCGCAAAAATAAATACTGCTCGTCGAAGGTCGAGGTACGCGGCACCAGAGTCCGCAAGCTTACAAAAGTTGACACAACACCGAGTATGAAAAACATCACACAAGTGAAGAAAAGCATACGCGAAGAAGTGCGCGGAAAAGTCATGCAGGAACGAATCCGAGCCGTCGCTGAAAATCTAGTTAAAGACCTCGAAGACGATATCGCCGATGGGGTCGGCAACTTGATGGGAAAGCTAACGACGGACTTCCTGGATGAAGGATCGGAGATCGAATCGGAGCTGGATAGCTACGCATTCGACCGCATCTACGACGCACTGCTCGGTGAGATTAAAAAATCACTCAAATGATCACGGGTCGCAATGCATATTACGAGCTTATGGAACGCCACGGCGGAGACATTCGAAAAGCCTCCAAAGTGGAGCTCCAGCAAGCAGCACGACAGAGTCCCGGAAGTCCGATGATTGCCCTATACGAGGCAAGCAGACAATTCGAGAAAACATACCCTCGATTGGTCTGCACGGATCGAAAAGGACTCGGATGCGACGACGAACGGTGCTACTGCAACGACCCTGACGAGCAACCAAACGTATGAACGCAATCACTATCGAGCGAGCGAAGCAATCCTTCGCCATAGCAACCGAAGCCATCGCCTTACTGGTGACCCTCGACTTGCTAATCCTCTTCGCATCGCTCGCACAAATTATGGCGGAGGGCCAGACCGGACATTGGAGTCCATTCTGGCGGGCACAAGCGGATCTGGTGTTGAGACTCTTCACCTAACACATGAGAGACCTCAAGCCGACCCGCACGGTCACCTATCGCAGGTACGGAACGCCGGCGGTGATCTTAGAAGGGAAATGGCTGACAGATCGCTACAGGTTAAAGATCGGTGACCAGATCGACGTAGAGTTCCTACCAAAAGAAATACGGCTCCGGAAGTCGAACCGGGCCGCTCAGAAAAAGAAAATCCCCCCGAAGGGAGATGATCAACAACAAACTAATCATATCAATCAACCTTCGGGTGAGTCAATAGCTAACCATGAACAATCAAATGCAAACCACAGCAACCAAGGTGAGGCCGAGAGAAACAGTGAAGGATACACCCGATAACTTCTTCACCCCGATCGGCAACACCAAGCCCTACTTCAAAGCAGCCTTCCAAGGCTTCGCCGGTAGCGGCAAAACATTCACCGCAGCGCAGGTGGCAATCGGCCTGCACAAGCGGATCGGGTCAAAGAAACCGATTGTTATCTTCGATACCGAACAAGCATCAAAATTCCTCAAGCCAATGTTCAGCGAGGCGGGAATAGAAGTGCTAGTGCGCGAGTCGAAATCCCTGGCCGACCTTAAGCAGACGATGGAAAAGATGCGAACCGGAATATCGGACATCCTTCTCATCGACTCAATCTCCCACGTATGGGAGGGCTTCCTGCAAGCATACGCAGAAAAGGTGCGCCGCACCCGCCTGGAGTTCCAGGACTGGGGTGTAATTAAACCTACGTGGAAGCGGGAATTCTCAGACCCCTTCGTACGCGACCAGTACCACGCGATCTTCACCGGACGCGCTGGCTACGAGTACGACAACGAAAAGAACGAAGAAACCGGAAAGCGAGAAATCTTCAAATCCGGAATCAAAATGAAAGTCGAAGGCGAAACTGCCTATGAGCCGGACATGCTCGTGCTTATGGAACGATTCGAGGAAGTGCTGCAGGACGACAAAAAAGTCTGGCGCGAAGCGACTGTCATCAAAGACCGCAGCACACTCCTAGACGGTAGGACATTCAAGAATCCGGACTACACGAACTTCTCACCGGCCGTCGATGCACTGCTCGACGATCCGATTCCGAGAGATGCAACCATCCTTCCCGAGTCAGATACAGGCCTTCTGTTCCGAACCGAGGAAGAAAAAGCAGAGTGGCGCAGAGAGCGCGACAAATGGATGGAAGAACTTGATGGACTTCTCATCCGCATCGCACCGGGCGCAGTCGGCAGAGATAAACAACTGAAACTCGATCTTCTCGATCGGGTATTCGGCACAACCTCAATGACTGCTATCGGTGAACTCAGGCCCGAACGCCTAGCCGAGGGATACAAAAAGCTCGGCATGGAAGCGGTCGAAATGGGCATCGCCGAAATCATAAATCTTCCCGACGGACGTAAGCGTCTCGTCTCAAAACTGCCGCCAAACGGCAACGGAAATGGGAATGGCAACGGTCATGTCCACACCGAAGAAAAGTCGATGCCAGCTCCAGCTAAAAAGGGAGCAAAGAAAAAGTAATCACTGAGTCTGCTTCCGACTCTGCCCTCATCGCGGAAGCGTGAGGTCAGAGATCGGAGGCCGACCCAACCAATCATTATGGGAATCGACATCTACGCGCGCTGGAACGACCAGACGCAAAGCCAAAAGAAAAAACAGATCACCGGCTTCTCGGTAACGCACGGTGACGTCGGATATCTCCGCGAAGCCTATCGAGGAGAACCATACGCAACGCGCTACCTATGCAGCGAAGCATTCGATAAAGACGAGGCAAAAATCCCAGCCAAAGTCTTACGTGAACGCCTGCCGCACACTCTTGAATTGGTCGAACAACGAGAGCGGATGGTTTATAAGCAAACAAAAAAGAAAGAGATCGACAAGGTAAAGAAAAGCTTCGTCGACTTCGTGAAGCTCTGCGAGCGGAAAGAAAAACAGACTGGCGAGCCATGCACGATACTAGCCAGTTACTAACCATGAAGTACGCATTCAATCTGGAGTGGAACGAACTTCCGGAAGAACTAAGGGAAGCGAAAATCCGCGAATACATCCTCGCTGGCGACAAGCGCGATTGCGAATACTGCGATGGGGTAGGAGAGATCGCTACCGCAATGGAGCGAGGAGACATCAAAGACAGCAAGCCATGCTTCCACTGTAATGGAACCGGCAAAGTCGATCCTGACCCGGACGACCTTCACCAGCAAGAGGAAGCAGAGGAAGAGATCAGAATTCACTTCCCAATTTACTTCTAACGGCTCTCGATTCTGTCCTGACCGCGAGAGCGTCAGGCCAGAAATCGGGGAGCTGTTTCCCTTTCGCCAAACAAAAACATGGATCAAGAAACACAATCAATAATTCCAAACACCACTCAAATCCCGCACCTGATCATCCGTGAGTGGATGCCACTCTTAAGCGACGTAGAGCTGAGGGTGCTTCTTGTCGTTGCAGACCAAACGCTGGGCTGGATCGAAGACCCGGAGACAAAGCGCCGAAAAGAAAAGGACTGGATTAGCCAAGGCCAGCTGATGAAAAAAATAAACCGCAGTGACCGGGCCATACAAAATTCACTCAAGCGACTGGTAGACGAACTCCGGATTATCCAGGCCCACGACGAAGCGGGTGAGCTCCTGGATTCCCCTCAAAAGCGAATGAAATGCGGAGGCAAAATCTTCTACCGACTTAGCCTTAAGCGCCCCCAAGCCACCCCCGAAGTTAATGCGGGGGAGGTAGCACCCCCGAAAAATCTTCGTGCGAAAAATTTTCGGACTACAAAAGAAACCGGATTTACAAAAACTAAGTCCTTCGGACAAGCGAGCTTGGCGCAAGAAATAAAAAAAGATGTGGAAAAGCCTGTGGATAAACAAACCACTCCAACCCGCTACTTCTTCGGGAAGTTCGCGCAGCTCTGCTGGGGCATCCGACATACCCGTCCAATCTTCGTGAAATTCAAAGACGGCAATCTTCTCAAGCATGCGCTTCGCCACCTGACGGAATTTCAGTTGGAGCTCGAGCTGGTGTGGTTTTTAGAAAACAAGCAGGACATGCAGCCGACAATCGGGGCAGCTCTCTGCAAGGAAGTCATCAACGATTTTATACAAGCCAGCTTCAAGGAGTACGGCTTCTACAGCAGCCTCGAACGAACCGCACTGCGATACAGCAAACGCGATCCGCTGCAGGTTCAGGGAGAGGCTAGGTCTATGGTCGAGGCCTTGGAGAAATTAAAAGCATCTTTCGGCTGGGGCGTGCGCCAGGAGAAATCCAGCGGCGTCCTGGCTGAAAGAACTTCACCTGGGGTCGACAGGTGAAAGGTAAAGAAATTCTAAAGAAAAGTTAAAGAAAAAATAAAGCTATGGAACAAGATCAGAATCTGTTGGAATCCATCCTCCGCGCCATTGTTAACCACCCGGACGAAGTCCAGGTAACACGGCACGTGGATGAAATGGGCGTGCTTCTATCCGCCAAGCTTGGCGAGGGCGACGCAGGGGTCGTGATTGGTAAAGACGGACGGGCCATCAAAGCCATCCGCTCAGTCATGAACCTCGTCGGCCGAAGAAGCAAGGCCCGCGTGAGTGTTCGGCTCGACGTTCCGGATCTGCCTCGCAATGCAGGATCGGAGTCGGCCAGCGCCTAACGGCAACCCGGCGACCATGCCGCTCAGCACGGGACAAAGACACAAAACCCGTTAACCCAAATAGTTATGAACCGCAGTCAAAAAGGAAAAATCATTGAACAAAAAGCGCAAGCCATTCTCGCAGAGCAAGGGTACTGGTTGGAGAAGGCCCGGCGCGCAAAATTCCAGCCTCAGGACTTATTCGGATGCTGGGACTTGATGGCTGTGGGTAAAAAAGAAATTCGCTTTATCCAAGTCAGCTCGGAGCGCTTCAGCTCCCGGTCGAGAGCCGACCAAGAGCGAATGCTCGCATTTCCTCGCCCAGTAAATACCACAAAGGAATACTGGCGATGGAATGAGAAGACAGACAAGTTCGAAATATCCTCGATATGAAAACAAGACTAGAAACACTTGAGTCGATACACGACTCGCTGCTTGAAGAATCGGTGCGGCTTGAGATTGGCATACGCAATCTTGAAGGTCGCAGTGACGATGACGTGGTGATACCGCGCCTGTCTCCATTCAACATGGACGGCCAGAAAACAAAGAAAGAATTGGTGGCTGAATATCAGGAACGGATCGAAAGAGTCGAACACGCCATACAAACAACTAAAAAATTAATTCAAGAAGAACATGAACAGGCTCGACAATCCAAAGAAAAATCCGCTGGCCCGCAGAAAGAATAGGCCACGGCTCATAGCCGGAATGTATATACCCGCCGACTTACTGGCTGAAGCTCAAAAACGGCGGATTGAAATGGTGGAGCGTGAAGTCGCAACGCGTTCCTACCAGCAACTACCATTCGGAGTACGAGCTTGGATTCGCATCAAATTGTTCTTCACTAACCTATGGAAAAAAATACGAAACCAATAAAACTAGGAGACTTGAAACATCCGCCGTACAACCCACGCGAAATCAAACGCGAAGATGTGGATGCGCTCAAACGCTCAATCGAAAGGTTCGGTCTGCGCGGAGTAATTACCATCAACACGCGCAAGGGACGGGAAGGCTTTATTGTCGGCGGGAACATGACAGTGATGGCGCTAAGAGAAATAGGTTGGGAAACAATCCCAAAAGAGAACGCTGACCTTGTAGACCTGGACGCAAAAGAAGAAAAAGCACTAAGTCTCGCGCTTAATAAGATCGCGCAGCGCAGAGACTGGAATGACGAAAAGCTGGCCGAGCTCATGATTGAACTCAATCACTCCGACTTCGACCTAACCCTCACCGGCTTCAACGAAGTGGAAATCAGCA
>JADLBM010000004.1 GCA_020847715.1 Candidatus Yanofskyibacteriota bacterium
CCTGGGCCTCCTCCTCCACCGACATCTGGAACCTCAACTCGGGGAATGTGGGGATTGGGACTACGACACCGGACGCGAAGTTCGAGGTAGTGGGCGCAGCCAGCGTGTCCGCGTTGACGGTGAACGGTGTTCCCGCTCGCTTTGTTTCCTCAGACTCTCTCGATTTTGACGAGCTGGTGGATGCGATGACGTTGGATGCGAACGCTACTATCGGACTAAACGGCTTCACCTACGCGTTTACTGGGACTGGGAACATAGGAATCAAAACTGAGACGCCTGGGGCGACTCTCGATGTGGCAGGAACCGCGTCTATTTCCGGGAATGTTGGTGTTATACGGAGCGTCAATGCCGCAAATTACTTGCGGGTCGGGAATAGTAACGCTGGAGACCTTTCTGCTGCGGCCATCGAGGTAGGAAACGCTCCGGGGATTCCATCGGCTGCGTTGCAGCTGTACACACTTGGCACGGGATATTCGACGGCGGGTTACTATGTGCAGGATGGTGCAGCGGTGCTTGCTGGCGCGGCGCTTTCGGGGGGACTGTCTATCGGAACCCTCGGCGCTACGGATGTGCGGTTCTATGCAAACTCTGCCGAACGCATGCGCCTTACGAGCGGTGGCAATGTGGGCATTGGGACGACAGCCGTAGACGCGAAGCTTGAGGTGGTGGGTGCGGCGAGTGTCAGCGCGCTTACCCTGAACGGCGTGGCGGGCCGCTTTATTTCCTCAAACTCTCTCGATTTTGACGAATTAGCTGATAGCGTGACTCTCGATGCGAATTGGAGCGTCGCATCGAATGCATTTGCGGTCGATTTCAATAATACCCAGCTTACGGCGGGGAACATTCTACCTGATATGACGGGCGCGATTGGCACGCAGTCCGTGTATATGTTGGGTGATAACTCTCACTGGTATAGCAATATCTACGTCGAGTCTATTCATATGGGGGCGAACTCGTTGTATGTGAATGGCACAAAGATCCTCTCCTTGTCCGGGCCGACCCTCCAGTTCTATACCGATGCGGACCAAACGCTGGCATTGCGCACGACTGGTACGGGGAATCTGACCCTGCGTTCGCAGGGGAGCGGGAATATTCAGATACTCTCCGAGCAGGCGATTCTCGCGTCGTCATCCGGCGGCATCAATCTGACCGTTCCGGCTGGCGTTGGGGGGAGCAATGTGAATATTACGAACCAGTCCGTAGGCGGCGATATTCTTCTGAACGCCGCCGGCACCGGATCGAATGTATTTTTGCAGGGCGCTTCGGGCATTTCATTGACCGCTCCCACGCTTACGATCACGGGCACGACCGAGATCGTTGGTACGGCATCGCTCTCCGCGCTGACCGTGAATGGTGCTTCGGTTGTTGGGGGCTCCGGTGTCTCCTCCAACTCCCTCGACTTTGATGAATTTGTCGGCTCGATGACATTGGATGGAAACACAAGCGTTGCACTTAATGGGTTTACCTATACGCTTGGCGGACTGACACTTTCCGGTTCCGGCAGCTCCCTTTCCGTTCCGTTCGAGGTGACCGGCTACACATCCACCTCCCAACTCTTCGGTGCGGGACTTTCCAGCTGTACCGGCGGGAACAAGCTCCTGTGGAGTGGCGGCGCGTTCTCATGCGCGGTCGATGAGACCGGCGGAGGCAGTGTCTCCTCGAACTCTCTCGACTTCGATGAATTCGTTGATTCCATGGCGCTGGATGCGAATCTGACCGTGGCGTCGGCGGGCTTTACCGCAAACTGGAAGCCCTACTTTGCATCAAATCTGTTCCCGTCCATTGACGACACGTACTCTCTGGGTGACAGCACGCATCGTTGGAAAGATTTGTACGTCGCCTCGGGCTCCCTGCATATCGGAACAAACGGGGATGAAGCGATTATCGACTACAACGTGGGCGGAGATTACCTGGCGCTCAAGCCCGATGGGACAAATGCCCGCATGGTTATCACCGATGCGGGGAATGTGGGCATCGGAACGACAACGCCTGCGACCGCCCTGTCTATGGCAGTGACTGACTCAAATACGACGTCGGCGATTGATATGATGACGCTGACACACCTCGTAACCGCCGGATCTCCCGTGTTTGCGGTCGACACAGGGTTGTCATTGCTGACGGGGCTTGTGTCCTACTGGAGGATGGATGAAGCAAGCGGTAACAATGTCGCGGATGCCATCGGTTCGAATCCGGGAACTTCTGTAAGCGCCACTGTTGTTGCCGGCAAGATAAGTAATGGCCGGGACTTCGGGGGCACGGCGTATGTTGATACGGCGCTGGCTCCATCGGGTTATGCAGGCATTTCATTCTCCGTATGGGTGAATCTCGGTACCGAGGGGAATTATCCGATGGTCATGTCATATGGCACAACCGCTGGGAATCCTCCTGAGCTTCGTTTTTACAGCACAACCGGATACATTGAGTGGGTCGCACGTTCTTCAAATACAGGTGTAACCGATAATGTGAATCTTGCAGGGACCGGATGGCACCATATCGTTGCAACTACCGACGGTACAACGTTGAGATTGTATAAAGACGGAGCCCTTGTCGGACAGAATGCAGTTGCTACGACGATCGACTCAGCTACTCCGCTGCGTTTCGGTGCCCGGAGCGATGGGGCCGCGCTCTACCTGGACGGCACCCTTGATGAGGCAGGGGTTTGGTCGCGCGAACTGACACAGCAAGAGATTACCGACCTTTATAATAGCGGCAACGCGGACGCTCTCGAGACAACTTCCGGCAGCGGGACGGGCATCGGCAGTTCGTTGCTGCTCAAGCTAGCAGATAGTGCTGGCGACTCCGAAGATGCTGCACGCGTGACTTCTCTATTTTCGACTGCGACGAACGGCGCTGAGACGTCTGCGCTCATGTTCTCGACGCGTACCAGTGGCGCAGCGCTGACAGAGCGGATGCGCATCGATGGAAGTGGAAACCTCGGGATTGGAACTTCTGAGCTTGATTCGAAGCTCGAAGTCGCGGGTACTGCATCCATCTCGGGGAGGCTTAGCCTTTGGAACTCCGCGTCCGTGTCTGCGAGTCTCGAGCTCGGAAGCTACGCCTCCATGTCGCGCCTCTATGTGAGCGGTCCCGCCGTGTTCGGTGCGTCGCGTTCGGCGAATGTTGTCTATATCAATAACATCGCGGGAAGCGTTGAGTTTGAGGGGGCGACAGGAGACGGGAAGACAACGCGTCTTGCGGCGGAGGATCCGACGAGCTTTGACCAGTTATTCTATCTGCCAAATGTTAGCGGGACTCATACGCTTCTGTATGATAACGGGTCGCAGGTATTCAGCGGGACACTGAATATGAGTGGGCGCATCGATATTAATGCGCAAGGACTGACGTTCGGTTCGAATGTATCTACACTTGGCTGGAAATCGGCGAACTCATACCTTGTTTGGGGACTTCCCGATGCATCGCGGCAGCTGGTATTCGCCGGAGAGGCGGACAAGGCGTTCAATTTTGCGCACGCAAATCCAACGAATCCGACACTTTTTGTTCACTCTGCGAACCAGAGTACCACGGAATGGCTCGGGCTGAGTCACAACGCGACAAATGGAGTGCTCGACGTTGGGGCGGGGAGTATTGTCCTGAGTGACCCCGCATCAATATCCGGCAATCTCGAATTGACGAGTGGCTTGGCATCCATCTCGGGCACGGTTCGGGCGACATTCCCGACGATCGCCGGGACCCAAAACGCGCTTTGCAACGATAATGGCATTATCAGCCAGAACAACACTTCCACCTGTCTGGTCTCATCCTTGCGCTTCAAGCATGATATTCGAGATTTGGATGTCGGACTGGATGTTCTGACCCGCCTTCGCCCGGTTTCGTATAAGACAAATGGAGCCGATGTCGAGCGGCTCGGGTTCGTCGCGGAAGAGGTTGAGCAGGTCGAGCCACGGCTGGTGTTCTATGAGAACGATGGTGTTACCGTGCGTGGCGTCGAATACCAGGAGCTCACGTCGCTCCTTGCAAAATCGGTTCAGGAGCTTGCCTCTCGAGCATTCCGGCTCGAAGAGCTTGTCGGCTCGCGGAGTGCGGGATTTTCCTCAGGCATCGGCACCAGCTGGCTCCACTGGACCTTCCAGGAGCTCTTCGCCTCCATCATCGACACCTTCCGCAGTGTCTTCGGTATCGTCTTTGAGCAGGGGAAGGTGCAGGCGGAGAAGGTCGAAGCGCAGCAGATCTGTGTTGGTCAGACCTGTGTGACCGAAGGCCAGCTGAAGCAGCTCTTGAATCAGCAGCCTGCCGGCTCATCTCCTGTCCCGACCCCGACCCCGACCCCTTCGGCCATTGGGCCCTCTCCAACGCCGGCTCCATCATCCGAACCAACTCCATCCGACCCCCCGGCATCTCCAGCGCCCTACGAGCCGACTTCCTCTCCGTCGGCTCCTGTGGAGCTCCTCTTGTCGCCAGCCCCATCCGATCTCTTACCGGCCCCCGCTGACCTCCCAGGAGGGCCCTCCGAAGGGGGCGCCCCGTACCAGAGCAACCCACTGGAGGGCTCTATCTAAAACGGCATCTTTTATAGCGGAAAACGCTGTTTTACTTTTTGCTATTCGTGAAACATCGACATATTATCAACACAGGACTGGAAGGCCGTTGGCGGAAAGTTTACGATGGCGGCATGCAGTACACACAAACGAAAAGGGGAATTCCAAGGCCCGACCTCTCGGTTGCCCATCTTATTCTGTTCATTCTCTCCCAGGAAGGGCGGGCGACGTTTCGACAAATCTCAAAGCATCCGCAGACTCGGCTCCTTGGATCAACTCGTAGTGAAAACAGTTTCTATACAGCTCTTGCAAGGTTGAAGCGAAGGCGGTTGATCGCACGAATCGGCGACAAGTACGAGCTAACACCCGCGGGAGAGTACGCATCGCTGAAAGCGTATGTTCGAAAAGAGCTAGTCTCATCCGAGAGAGCAAAAAACGCCGACGCCAAAAAGAACGTTTCGTGGGATGGACGGTGGAGGATCGTCTTCTTCGATATCCCCGAGCAAAAGCGGGCAGTGCGCGATCATTTACGACTTCTTCTTCGGCGGCTCGGATTCGAGGAGTTTCAGCGGAGTATCTGGGTAACTCCTTGGAAACTTCCTCCATTTCTGGTGAAGTTTATTGCTGACCCGCAGCTGCGGAGGTACGCAAAAGTGGTCACGACGTTGGATGTTGATTATGACGAGGATCTTCGGCGCCGGTTTCGGCTTCTGTGAACAACTCGATGTGGGGCTCCCTGTTGAAGTAGCGTCTATCTCGTCGGCGTACGTATGCCCGGGCACGCAGGTGCCCGGATGTTTGTAACGTATATGAAGATACTGAATGTATACATTATGAAAGTTTTGTAACAAAGAACTGGTGGCAAGATGCGCGGTTGCGGCGGTTTTCCTATCGGTCGGAGTCGGTTTTTGGGCGGCGATTTTGACGATTATCCCAAAATTTTCGGATATTTCAGTGGTATAATAGTTCTGTTATGTGGACGCAGAAGCAGCTTGTGCGCGGTGACTTTTTGCTTGTCGGCCTATTGGTTGGCTTTGCGTTCCTTTTTGTTCCATTGATGGGTGTCCGCGTCGCGCTTGCCGCGTCGCAGATGCTTGCGGACGGGCAGCTCGTCGCTGAGTGTGTGGGGTGGCCAACTCCGCATGTCGAGCTGTGGTGGTCTTCGAATTCTCCGTCCGGGTATCTTTCGCCGAACTCGAACTCGGTACTTCGTGATGTCGATGGTTCGGGGAGTCGGTGGTTCTTCGGCGGGATCTACCCGGGAGTTTCCGGAATGCGTATCGACGGCTCGGCCGCGACACCATGGGGGCCCGGCGGGTATCCGAACCCGAACTATTTCGTACACGATCTTCGCGATGCTACTGTGCAGGTCGGATCAACGTACGCGTATCGGGTGAAGTATCGTCCCGAGGCGACCAGCAATACTGCAAGCATTACCATCGATGCGGCACACTGCGGGGGCGTTTCGGATTCTCCGACGGTAGCAAATTTACCAATCGCGGCCGGGTCGATAACCGGTGCGTGCAGCTGGAACAACGGCGCTCCGTTCGTCGAGGTGCGTTGGTCGCAGAGTCCTCCGCCTGGGCAGGGCGGAGCGACGGCGAATGCTCTGCAGCGCGGGGACTGCTTTCCGGGAGATCCGAACAGCTACTGGTGTTTTTTGGCGAATCCTCCGGATCAGTACGCCTTCACGGACGCTGGACTAGCGCCGAACACGCAGTATCAGTATCGGGTGAAATATCGTTCCGATCTCGCGTCCGTGAACACGTATAGCGTTTACACGTCTGCAGCGAACTGCGGAGGCCCGGTGCCATCAGCGGGGCCATTAACGCTTTCGCCTGCGTTCCAGGCGGTGCCTCCGAATGTGACGGCATTTTTCACTGCAACTGGCGGGGACGGCGTGTATTCCTGGAATATTCCCGGTGGTTCGGTCGTCGGGTCTGGCAGCCAGGTCGGAGCAGTGTTCACGAATGGCAGCACCGCACCGGCGTATCGGACGGTTACCGTGCAGTCGGGTGGTCAGACGGCGACGGCGGCCATCCGGGTTGATGGACTCGCGACGCTTGTAGACGATATTTTATTGCTTGGAAGAGGGTCTCGGTTTCTCCTGATCAACGACGATGCCCCGGTTGCGCCGTCGTCGAAGGTGATGCTGACGATGTCTCATGGTTTCGCGCAGGAGGCGAGCGCGACAATGACCGTAAAGCTCGGCAGCTCTCTCGCCGCCGCGCAGGCGGCTCTCGAAGAGCCATTCGCAAAATCCAAAGCGTGGGATCTCTGCAGGGGCGCTGCGGTTGACCCCTGTCTGAGCGGGCTCTACACGGTGTACGCGATCTTTACAACCCCGAACGGGGTGACTGCCGTGGCACGCGACAGTATCGTGTACCTTCCATCGAGCATCGGCGACATCCCCGCAGTTACCGTGAATGGCGGGGACGTAACAACAAGCAGTCGGGAGGTCGTCATCTCACTTGCTCATGGCATCGCCAGCGCTTCCGATGCGGGCGTCACCGTACAGGTCGCGAACGACCCGCTTAAAGTTTTAACAGCAATTCCTCGCCGGTTCGTCCCCGCTATTGGCGGATGGGATCTCTGCGACGGCGTTGGAGCGGTGTGTGGAAACGGTGCCAAGACCGTTTTTGCTCGGTTTTGTGCGGGAACATTTTGCCAGCCGGTCGTTCAAGACGACATTTTACTCGAGTCCGCGTGGCCAGACTGGGGGGTCCGCGTGAATGGAGATGCGCTATTCACCTCGGTCGCATCGGTTCAGCTCCAACTCAACACATGGTTCGATCGTGTGGGAACGGAAATGTACGTGAGCAATCTGCCCGACCTCTCTGATGCCGTTGCGCGTCCATTTTCGAGGAGCCTTGCCTGGAATGTGTGCGATGGCGTTGTGTTGTGTGTGTCGGAGCAGCGGACGGTGTATGTGCGGTATCTCAACTTGAAAGAGCTGTCGTGGAACGATCCGCTGTCGCCTCGATACCAGGATGATATCGGGCTTGTTTCTCCTTCTTGTCGCCCGCGCCCTGTGTGTCTTGACGCTACGCCTGCATGCGATCCTCCGGAGCCCGTGGAAGGATGGTGTCCGGCGTCGACCTGTCGGCCGCGTCCGGCTTGTCTCGACGCTGTTCCCGCATGCGATCCGCCTGAGCCGGTAGAGGGATGGTGCCCGGCTCCCCCGACCGAGGTTGTGGGCGGGCTACTCATCAATGAAGGCGCGACGCGGACGGAGCGCAGGGCGGTGCGCCTCGGGCTCGAGAGTCCGTTCGGTTCCGGTGCGGATGTGGCGGTCAGGCTTGTAAACGCCCGCTCTCTTACCCTGCGCGATCGGGAGGTCATCAAGAGTGTTTTTGGTGGTGGGATCCTTGGACAGAGCGTCCAAACCCGGAGCACTTCACCTCAGCTCTCCTCGGCGGTCATTCCGGAGTTAGAGTCCGGCGTTGTTCGGAAAATGACAGACCGGATCACCGGCTGGGATCTCTGTGACACCGATCGGGAGTGTCCGTACGGCGAGTATACAGTGTACGCGCAATATTACCGGCGATCCGGAGTGCCGGCGAGCGGTGCCCTCGGCACTCTCGGTGACGAGGTCTCTTCGGTGTACTACGACACGATCGTCTACGGTGCTCCCACGCCGACGCCATCGACACCCCCAACGCCGTCGGTGAGTGTCGGTCCGTCTCCGTCCGTATTGCCAGTGCCGACCGGGAATATTGTGCCGGGCATTGGGGGTGTGAGCGTTGATGCGGAGACGGCTGGTGTTATTGGTGCGCTCTCGGCAGTATCGGCGATCGCTGTAGGCGCTTCCGCGGTTGCGGCACTTGCGCCGCTCCTCGCGAGTTCCGGTGTTCAAGTGTTGGCATTCTGGTGGCAATCAGCGCTTGGCGCGCTCGGTATTCTTCCGAAGCGCAAGAAGACGTGGGGGACGGTCTATGATTCGAACACGAAGCGTCCCATCCCGTTCGCAAAGGTGCAGCTGCTCGATCGGAACAAGCGCGTTCTCGAGGTGAGGATCGCCGATCGGGAGGGGAGATATGGGTTTCTGACGACACCCGAGTCGCTCATGGAGCAGAGTGTACAAGTCGCGCTCGTCGCAAGCGCTCTGAACTATCGATTCCCGTCGCGCGCTCAGGCATCGGTGGATACATTTATCTACAACAATCTGTACTACGGTGATCTGGTGACGGTCGACGATGCAGTGCTTATCAGTTTCGATATTCCGATGGATCCCGAACAGCCCTCTCGGGCGCCGTTGGTGGTGAAGTCGCCGTCGGTGGCCCTGGGCGCATCAGTTGCCGCGCTTGCGGATGCCGGATTCTGGCTCGGACTCATCATGGTTCCGCTCAACTTCGTCCTCATGCCGAACCCCTTCACGCTCGGAACACTCTTCCTGTTCCTCGGTACCGCGAGTCTCCGGTTATGGGGTATCCAAGAGCATCCGTTCGGAGTTGTGATTGATGCCGCGACGAAGAGCGCAATGCCGTTCGCGCTTATCACGCTCGACGATATGACGGGAAGGCGCGTTGCGTTCGCGGTTTCGGATGAGCGCGGGAGATATTTCCTGGTTGCCCCGAGGGGGACCTATCGGATGACCGCACAGACGCCCGCAAGCGTTGTGCCTCCGCGCCGTTCAACGCAGACGATCGACATCGCAAAAGGTTGGATCACCCGTTCCTTCGCGCTCTAACGTATTCACTCCATGCTCCACCGACAATCTCATAATCCACTTGCTGTCCTCGGGGCCGGGATCATGCTCATGCTGCTTGTTGCATCGTATGCCGATCCCGAGCTGAGCCGGTTCATGGTGCACATTCCGAACTCTGCGAGCGCCGTCGGGGGATATAGTGCGTCCGATATGATAGGCCAGGTCGAAGGCACCGATACGCCTTATTACTTGTCATCGGGTGCGAACAACGCTCCGAATGCTCAGGGCTTTTCAGTGCCGCGCGGGTCGGCGCTCGATACTGCGCATCACCGACTATTCGTTGCCGACACTAGTTCGAATCGAGTGTTGGTATTCAACTTGGATGCGAGCGATGCGCTTCTTGATCATACGGCGGATTATGTTCTTGGACAGCCAGACTTCAAGACGGTTACGAGCGCGACGACTCAGAGTGGCTTGAATGGGCCAACTGGCATCGCGTATGACTCTGTGGGGGATAGGTTGTTTGTCGCGGATGGAAACAACATTCGCGTCATGATCTTTGATGTTGCATCGATCGTCAACGGCGAGAATGCGGTGAATGTATTGGGGCAGGTCGATTTCGTGAGCACTGCGTTTGGAACCACCCAGAACACATTCAACTCTCCGTCGAGCGTCGTGTTCGACTCTGCGGGAAGCCGCCTATTTGTAACCGACCGCTCGAATTCTCGCGTGCTTGTGTTTGATATCGCGGCAATCACCGACGGCGAAAACGCGGTCAATGTATTGGGACAGCCTGATTTTGTGACAGGAGCGGGAGCAACAACACAGGCAAAGCTTTATCAGCCGACGGGTCTCGCCTATGACGCTACCGGAAGCCGTCTTTTCGTAAGTGATACGACAAACAACCGCGTCGTTGTTTTCGATGTCGTCGCGATCGCCGATGGTGAGAACGCAGTGAATGTGCTGGGACAGCCGGATTTCACGACGCTTGCTACCGCAACGACACAGGCAAAGCTGTATATCCCGTCAGGTGTCGCTTACGATGCCACCGGCAACCGGCTCTTCGTCGCCGACCAGGGCAGGAACCGCGTGATGGTATTCGATGTGGCCATTATTACGAACGGCGAGAATGCGGCGAATGTGCTGGGGCAGACCGACTTTGTGACGGCAACGACTGGGACAACCCAGGCGAAATTCAATCAGCCGACCGCCATAACCTTTGACGTCGGAGGGAATAAGCTCTACACCCCGGATTATTTCAACAACCGAGTAATGGTCTTTGATGTCGCCGCGATCACGGACGGGGAAGACGCCGTAGATGTGATCGGGCAGATCAACGGGAGTGACACGCCTCACTACACGACGGGTAGTGATCACAACGCTCCGAATGTGTGGGGATTCAGTACGCCGAGCGCTACCGTGATCGACACGACGAATCATAGGCTCTTTGTCGCCGATGAGTTCAATCGGCGTGTTCTTGTTTTTAATTTGAATGCGAGCAACCAACTTCTTGACCGTATTGCCGATAGCGTGCTTGGGCAGACGACATTCAAAACTTCTGCCGGGGCGACCACGCAAAACGGCCTAAACCGACCGGCGGGTCTTGCCTACGATGCAACAGGAAATCGACTCTTTGTCGCGGACCGAGGCAATAACCGCGTGATGGTATTCGATGTGGCCATTATTACGAACGGCGAGAATGCGGTGAACGTGTTGGGGCAAGCGGATTTTGTTACAGCAACAAGCGGCACTACGCAGACCACGCTGACGACTCCACTGGGGGTGTCCTATGATGCCGACAATGAGCGCCTGTTTGTGGCGGATAGCGATAATCACCGCGTCATGATCTTCAATGTCGACGCTGCGGTTCTCATCCCGAACGACCCGCTTACCGACGGGCCGGCAGCGATCAATGAGCTGGGCCAAGTTGATTTCACATCCGCGGTCGCTGATACGAGCCAGACGGGACTCAATACGCCTGCCGATGTCGCCTACGATGCGAACTGCGTGTGCGCTGTCGTTGCGGATCAGAACAATAACCGCGTGATGGTATTCGATGCTGACCCGCTTGGCATCAGCGATGGTGAGTCGGCGCTCAATGTATTGGGGCAGGTTGATTTCGTGACAGCAACAGGCGGCACAACACAGAGCGCCCTCACTGCGCCGATCGGGCTGGCATATGATGCGGTGAGTAGCCGCCTTTTTGTCGCTGATTCTGGCAACCACCGCGTCCTTTCCTTCGATACAGCAACTATTGTGGACGGCGAGGACGCGACCGACGTGTTTGGCCAATCGGATTTCGTGACGGCAACAAGCGGCACAACACAGAGCACGATCAATAACCCCAACGGACTCGATTACGACCCTGTTGGCGGAAAACTATACACGATCGACCAGAGCAATAATCGTCTCATGATCTTCGACAGCGCTGCGGTGCCGGCAACTCCGACCCCAACCCCAACGCCGGGAGGCGCCGGCCCGGGTGCTCCGCCGCCGGA
>JADLBM010000005.1 GCA_020847715.1 Candidatus Yanofskyibacteriota bacterium
CGGTGGAGGAAGAGGCCCAAGCGAGCTGGTTGTTCATGTACTTGAGCTGGGCGATGAGGGAGCCGTTCTGGTTTGCGGTAATCGCAGAGGAGTCGAAGGCAGCAGATGCGATGGATGCGTAGACCTCTGACAGAGAGTGCATGGTGGAGGCGGGGAGCGCAGAGGGGGTCAGGGAGCCGGCGGTGGCGCCGAGGGTGAGAAAGAGCACGGCGGACACGGCAACCACCAAGGGCTTCCCCGCCACTCGGACATGAAGCGCCGACCGCCTTCCAAGGGCGTACACGAGAGCGCAAATAGGAAGTGAAACCACCGCCGCCGTCAGGAGCGGCCCTCCATACAGACTGAACGCAAGCGGAACAATGCCCACTTGGCCCCAGAACGCCAGCCGACCGAGGACTCCTAATGCAGACGATATCGAAGTTCCGGCAGTACCCGAACCCGATGCAGTCATCATAGCTCCTCGCCCCTCTTGAACCGTCGCCGTGTGCGTCCACCCGGCCTTGCGAACAAACAGCGAAACCGACTCTCCTGCATCGGCGAGCGATGCGCGAGGGGCGCTGAAGCCGAAACGACCCTCGGAATCTGAAATGGTATGCGCGACAGTGCCTCCGTGGCGATCAAGAAGATGCACCGCCGCAAATGCGATTGGGGTGCCGCTGATAACATCGACAACATGCCCCCAGTGCTCATACCGGTCCGCCGATGCCAGCATGCGCCTCGTTCGGTGCGCCGCGTATCGCGATGCATGAATGATGTCGGCCGGCCGTCGGATCCAGAGTGAAATCTGTCGAAGTGCAATCGTGCACGAAACGATTGAAGTGAAAATGGCCGCAACAGTCAGGTTGTTCGCATGGGTGCTCCCAAACGACGCGAAGAACTGCGGAATACCCTCGAGTTTTACCGCAAATACATCAAGGCCGTCACCGAGCGTCGCCAAGAACGATGACGATGGTCGCGCCGCGCCCTGCGCAAGCTCCCACACGCCCTCAACAATTGCCGCAATCGCAACAATGGCGGCGGAAATCCAGAGGAGAGGCGCCGCGAGTCGAAGACTGTGTTGCGAACGCGTCGTCATAAATCAGATACGAATATCTTGCGTCACCCATCCTCGTTTCGATATTCGAGACTTTCCTCGTACGGTCCGCCGTATCGTACGCTGTGGAGAGATATTCGCGGGAGTGTACGCAATCATCTCGTATTCAGCATCCCGTTCGACGGGTAGAATGAATCGCCCATACTCATCAGACACCGCAAAGCCGACGCGCTCCCCCACGGCATTGTTGAGCGTTACCAGCGCAAATGACATGCGCTTTCCGGTCAGCGCATCAATCGTCGTTCCGTACGGACGATAGAGTACAATCATGCGCGCGGCGTTCACACCGAAGAAAAGAATGAGGATGATGAGGTTTTTTGTGGATGGCACGAACCACCAGTTCAGCGGGACCGTAATCAAACCCACAAAGAACGCGAAGGAGAGCAAACGATCTCCTAGTGTTCCCAGAAGGCCGCGCCCAAATCCGCTCATCCGTACCCGCTGAGGAGAAACCGGATCCAGCGGCACATTGAATCGCAAGAGCGCCGCACCCTGCAGCACAACCTCGCCCCCCGTGTAGAGGTTGTCGTAGACGATATAGTCCGTCCCAGAAACGGAATGCGCGGCTGGGAATCGATACCCGGACTTCTCCACCCGCAAACGAACCCGAAGCGCCTCCTGATGGAGCGATGCGGGAGTTGTTAGAAATCCGTACCGCCCATCTCTATCCGAGAATCGTGTCTCCAGCACGCGCCCATGCTCATCGAGCAGTTCAAGTTTTGCGAATGGTACCGGATGCTTTGTTGCAGAATCATACACCGAGCCCCATACTTTTGCGCGGCGCTTAATGCCAACAACCTGCAAAAGCGAGAACATACCCGCTGTCACCTCTTTTTGCGCGATAGCCGCTACTGCGGCCGCAACGACCGCCGCGGTACTCGCCGCCGTTGCGCCGCATGCGGCAAGCCCCACCGCCCCTCCACACACTGCACCAACAGGAATATCAATATCTCCGAAAACGCGACGCGAGAGCGCGTCAACGGCGTCGCTGATAACCCTACCGAATTGGACAGCCGGCGGAACCGGAGCGCCACCACTCGGCGGCGCAGAAGGAGGAACGTGGCCTCCCGGCGGAGCCGCAGGCGGCACAACGCTTGGCAGTGGCGGCGCCGGAGACGCTGAAACGATTGGCACAGGACTTCCAGAAGGAGTCGTAGAAGGAGTTGTCGTCCCAAGCGGAGTCGCCCCGGGAGAGGGCACAACCGTTTCAGCCGGGGGGTTGAAGATAATGCCCCCTCCGCCACCAAGCGTGGGTGACGGCGTTGCCGTTGCAGCCCCGAGAGAGCTGGTTTTGACTTTGTAGCTCACCGTCGCACAGCTACTGGTGTTCGAGCAGTTAAAGCTAATCCACCCAACATTCTCGCCCCATGCATAGCCGGCAAAATCGCCGGTTGTGCCGTTGACTGTGACCCCGTAGTTCACCGTTGCGCAACTACTCGTATTCGTGCACGAGAAACTGATCCACCCAACATTCTCACCCCATGCATAGCCAGTCACGGTATCGTCTCCGGAGGTGCGGCTCGTAAACCCAAGCCCATAATCCACGGTCCCGCAGGTTCCCGTGTTTGAGCACGTCAGCGATATCCACCCAACATTCTCACCCCATGCATAGCCGTCAATCGTCGTGCTCCCGACGTCAACATCCCCTTCAGTAGTGCCAAAGTTCACCCACCCGATGTTCTCGCCCCATGCATACTTGCTCGTCGAATCAATGTTCAACGCCCACGCAACATTCACAGCAACCGCACAAAGAACGAGTGCGCCGATAAGCGCAACTCGAATCGACCGCCAAAGCAAGCGAAACGGATGCATCATGGGCATGAGCCGCCAGTCATGCGAGCGATGATGCACTTCGAGATTTCGAGTGCGCCACCACTCCGAGAGGCGACAATAGCAGACGAGTCGAATGAAACACTGGCAAGCGATGCATAGAGAGTGTTCAACGATGTCATCGTCCCCGCCGGCGCCGCAGTTGGAGTCAACGATCCCGCCTCGGTCAATCGAAAAGCAGTGACGAGAATACCAATACTCACCGCGATAATCGCGACACCGCGGAGTCGAGAGGATAGAGATCGTTGTTGCGTATCCATCACTAGTAATGATACCACGGAAACCCCCAATTTTTCTGTATTTTTACGATAGTTTGGCGGTAGACTCTACGAATCAGGCTGCGAGCTAAAACCAATGCGTAGAACTGCCTATCATGGAGAATGCCACCTCTATGCTCCATAAACATCTATAAACCTGATTCATATATCCGTATATCATCACCTCCGTTTTATCTCATACGGTTACCAACCGAGATCCGGTCATCTCCGCTGGCTTCTCAATCCCCAGCAGGTAGAGAATGGTCGGAGCAATGTCCACAAGCGTTCCAACCGGCGCCTCGAGCGCGAGAGATTCGAGATTCTTTCCTGTCGGAGCCCGCTCCTCAAAATCCGCGGCAACGAACACTGCGGGCACATTCCGTGTTGAATGCTGGGTATCTTCTCCGCCGGTGAGCGGATCGAGGAGCTCCTCCGCATTTCCATGATCTGCAGTAATCACAACTGCAGCATCCGGTTGTGTTCGCAGCTCCTCCACAAGCCTCTTGAGACAATCGTCAGTCACTCGCATCGCCTTCATGGTCGCCTCAAGATTTCCCGCATGCGCAATCATGTCTGGGTTCGCAAAATTGATGACGAACAACCGGGCATCGTCACCCGCATGCTCAAGAACCGCATCGACAACCTTTTCTGCAGACATCTCAGGATGTGCAAGGTATTCACTCCCAGTCATCTGACGAGATGTCACAATGGCTCGCCGCTCGCCGGGAAACGCCTCGATGCGGCCGCCGTTAAAGAAGTTCGTGACATGCGCCTCCTTCTCCTTTTCGGCTATCCGCCACTGGCCGAAACCAGCCTTGCTCACAACCTCTCCTGCCGTATTCGCGAGGTCCAGCGCAGGATACGCGATGGGAACCGTGAATTCTTCAGCATACTTCGTCATCGTAGCGACATACATCCCCACCGGTCGCCGCACTGGGTCAAACTCAGAAAATGTCGAGGTAGACACGAACGGCGTGGCAAGTTGTCGCACACGGTCATTTCGAAAATCGAAGAACACAACCGCATCACGGTCCTGCACAGCACCAATCGGCACCCCCTCCGCGACGACCGTCGCCGGCTCGAGACTGTAATCGGTCTTCCCTCCCGCGTATGCCTCTTTCAGGTATGCGCCAACATCCGAAATCGGAGGCGCATCGCCGAGGACGACCGCATGCCATACGCGCTCGGTAAGCTTCCAGTTCAGGACGCGATCCATCGCGAAGCTCCTCCCCTGCACCGATGCGATGCGTGCTCCGAATTTTTTCAAGTACGGCTCGAGATTCTTGAGCACATTGAGAGCGTCCTGCGGAGGCGCATCCTGTCCGTCCGTGATAAAGTGGACGAAAACGCGGCGCGCACCTCGTCGATGCGCCAGCTCCATGAGCGCGATGAGGTGGTCGGTGTGCGAATGAATTCCTCCAGGGCTCGTGCATCCAATGAAGTGCACCGCGGAGTCCTCTTTCACCGCATGATCGACAGCGCCAATAAGTGTTGAGTTCTTGAAAAATACCCCCGACCGGATTTCTGTATTAATATGCGCGAGGTCTTGGATAACGATACGGCCCGTCCCAATGGCAGAGTGTCCGACCTCCGAATTCCCCGGCTGCCCCCACGGCAATCCCACCACGAGTCCCGCAGCGGCAAGAGATACTGCAGGATACCGCGCGATGAGCTCATCCAGATACGGCATTCCCGCCTCGGTAATAGCATTCCCCGGACCGCGCTCAGCGAGTCCGAATCCGTCAAGAACAACGAGGAACACCTTTTTGAATGGGATGGGCATAATGAGCAATCACTCCTCGGCCGGAGTGCGAATTGGTATCAGTGCAGGCTCAGGTGAGAGTGTATTTACATAGAACCGAGCGTACACGACCCGTCGTCCAGGATCGCACTGTCCAACCGGTATCCCAAAGCATAAATCCCATGCAACGGTCTTTGGCCATATGCTTCCTGTAGCATCCGGGACTGTATAGCGAAACGGAATTGCAGTCGTAAAATCAGGAACATTTGAGAGGAGCACATCGATGGTGCCCGAGAATGTTCCGTGGTATCTGGCGTAGATATTAACGAGAACACTCGAGGCATCCGTAGAGCCCTCGTCGTCATTGACCGCAATGCGCTCAGGGTAGAATCCGCTTCCAATTGGCGGGCTTCCTCCTCCACCCGCAACTGTCGGAGACGGAGTTGGCGTAGGAACTACGGCGCTATCAAAAATCATGAGACGACTGTTGTTCTGGTCGGCCACCAGGAGCCGACTTCCAGTTGCATCGAACGCAACACCGTAGGGCCCGTTGAGCGTGCTCTGCGTGGTACCACTGCCACCCGATGTAAAATCTGCCTGGCCGTAGACATCGGTCGCGTCCTCACCATCGGTAATGGCAACCACATCGAACAGCATCGCACGACTGTTCGCAGAGTCGCCGACGAATAAGCGGTCATTCACGGCATCATACGCGAGACCATATGGAGTGTTGAGCGTCCCTGCCGTGGTCCCGCCGGTTGCCGTCACAAAGTCCAGCTGACCGAGCACGTTCACCGCATCCTCGCCATCGGTGATGGCGGCCACATCAAACACCATGACGCGGTTATTTGTAGCGTCGGCAACGAAGAGCCGATTTCCGGTGGTGCTATAGGCAAGACCACTCGGACCACTCAGGGTCCCCGCCGTGGTCCCGCCGGTTGCTGTCACAAAGTCCAGCTGCCCCAACACATTCACCGCGTCCTCACCGTCGGTGATGGCGGCCACATCAAACACCATGACGCGGTTATTTGTAGCGTCGGCAACGAAGAGCCGATTTCCAGCCTGATCAAGTGCAAGCCCTGTAGGCGTATCGAGTGTCCCTGCTGTGGTTCCGCCGGTTGCAGTCACAAAATCCGGCTGCCCAAGCACATTCACCGCATTCTCGCCATTCGTAATGGCCGCGACATCAAACACCATGACGCGGTTGTTCGCCTTGTCGGCGACGAAGAGGCGACTTCCGGAATCATCGTAGGCAAGGCCCGCCGGCTGATTCAGGCCGCTCTGCGTTGTGCCCCCCGTCGTCGTCTTGAATGTTGTCTGCCCAAGTACATAGTCAGCGACGTAATCAAGGAGCTGATCGCTTGCGTTCAGGTTGAATACGAGAATGCGCCGATTAAACTCATCGGAGACAAAGAGACGATGATTCGTCGAATCGATGACGATACTGCTCGGCGTATTAAACCCCCATGCATTCGGGGCATTGTACTCTCCCGCCGTCGTGTAGTGCGGCGTATCGCTACCGTCAAACTCTCCGAGTACATCGGTCGCGTCCTCACCGTCGGTGATGGCGGCCACATCAAACACCATGACTCGGTTATTGAAGTAATCAGGCACATAGAGCTTGTTCCCTCCTGCGTCATACGTGATTCCGTTCGGCTGGTTGAACTTCGCCTGCGTCGTCCCCGTAGTAGCTGTCACAAAATCGGTCTGCCCAAGCACGCTCGCCGCATTCTCACCATTCGTGATGACGGCCACATCGAAGACCATGACGCGATTCCGGCCCTGATCTGCAACGAAGAGTCGATTCCCAGTCGCATCATAGGCAACACCGGAAGGGATATAGAGCTTCGCCTGCGTCGTTGCTGTGGCCAGTGTTGTGAAATCTGGCTGCCCAAGTACATTCACCGCATTCTCGCCGTCGGTAATGGCGGCGACATCGAAGACCACGACTCGGTTGTTGGTCGTGTCGCTTACGAATAATCGGCTGCCAGCAGCATCGTAGACCATACCGGTCGGCTGATAGAGCTTTGCCTGCGTGGTCGCGCCGCTCCCTGTCACGAAATCTGGCTGCCCGAGCACATTCACTGCGTTCTCGCCGTCGGTAATGGCGGCGATATCGAACACCAACACGCGCGAGCTTGAGCGATCGGTCACAAACAACCGGTTCCCCGCAGAATCGAATGCGACGCTCGACGGTCCGTTAAAAGTATTCTGCGCCGTCCCGAACGCGGTGCTCACAAAATCAGTCTGTCCCAACACATTCACCGCATTCTCGCCATTCGTGATGGCGGCCACATCAAACACCATGACACGGATATTGTTCTCGTCCGCGACGAAGAGTCGGTCGCCAACGGCATCGTATTCGATGCCCCTTGGCGCATTCAGCCCGCTCTGCGTTGTCGCGCTCGTGACCGTCTTAAAGTCCGGCTGACCAAGTACATAGTCCGCCGTGTGATCAAGAAGGACATTACTGGCATCCAAATTGAATACCAGCACCCGATTCGAGCTGGTATCAGCTACGAATAACCGATGGTGCACCGCATCGAGCGCGGAGCCGCGTGGGACCGAGAATCCCTGTGCGTTGGGGGCATTATTTGCACCAGACGATGTGTAGTGCGGCGTGCCGATGCCTTCGATCTGGCCAAGAATATCAACTGCACTATACCCTCCGACCGCCTGTGCGGAGTTCGGAATATGCACCATGAAGCGGCCAAGTTCGGGATCAGTATATGCCGCGAACACAACGACCAAGAGGATGCCTGCTCCAAGCACTGCGAGAGGATTATGGGTGCGATGATGAAGTGTCATGGCGTATCAGATGGTAAGCGACCGCGTAATCCAGCCCTTCCCCACCTCGACGGTCTGCGTCGTCCGTCTCGGGGGGACAACACTCGCAGATGATTGGGTTGTCATGCGGTATGCGCCTCGCGGTACAGCCAAGAAATACCTCCCCCGTTCATCGGACACCGCAAATGCGACGCGTTTTCCGGTCATATCATCGAGTGTAATGAGCGCGAACGGCATCGCTCGCCCCGTCGCCGCGTCGAGAACGACCCCGAATGGCCGCTCTTGGATGCCCCACAGCCGCAAGCTCGCCGTACCCAAGAACAGGAAGAGAGTCCCGAGCGTGAACGGGTTCGGCATCAGAATGAAGTTCAGCGGCACCATAATGAGTCCTATCCAGAACCCTGCGTCCGCAAGGGCTGCAGCCGATGCTCCCAATGCAACGGACGGAGACTTCACTACGAGTGGGAGGGTTGACGGACTGTCGGAATCCAGAGGGATGTCGAAGTTCACGAGCATTCTATCGTCGACCGTAATGAGGTCCCCGTAGTAGAGGTTGTTGTAGATGAATGTGTCGATGGTCACTGGCGCATGAGACGGGAACCGATAATTGGGCGCATTCGCAACAATCGAGACCTGCAAATTCTGCGCCATCAGGGATTCGGGTGTTGCAAGGAACCCGTATCGCCCTTCTCGATCGGCAATGCGCGTTTCAAGGACCCGCCTACTACGATCCAGCAGCTGCACCCGTGCGAATGGAATGGGTCGCTTGGTGTTTGCGTCGTATACCGTCCCCCATGCGCTCTTTCGCTTTGGAAGAATACCGAAGAACCCCATCAGCGACTGCCACCCGAACGCAAGCGCTTGGAATCCCGAAGTCGCCAGCAACGGGGCGAGCGCTGCAACGGCAGACGCACCAACCGCTATTGCCGACGCCGCAGACAGTAGACCGATAACGCCGGCCGTTTCCGCGCTAACCTCTATGCCGTGCGTGAGCGGGGTAGTGCTAGGTGTTGGAGTCGGAGAAAGCGATGGGGACGGCTCGATGGTCGCAGAGGGTGTCGGACTCGGGACAGGAGTTGGAGCTCCATAGATGATGGTGTCGTAGTATGCGGTAGAAATCTCATCGCCCAACGCACCCAGCACACCGACCGCTGCCGTACTGGCGGTGCGATAGTACTGGGCATACACGGTGTACTCGCCGTACGGGCACACCCGATCAGCATCGCAGAGATCCCATCCCGTTATCCGATCCGTCATCTTCCGAACGACACCGGATTCCAACTCCGGAATGGCCCCGGAGGAAAGACGGGGCGCGACGCTCCGCGCCTGACCGGCCTGCGCAGGAACCCCTCCACCAAAGACGCCCTTGATAATCTCCTGATCGCGCGCGCTTAGGGAGCGGGCGTTCATAAGCCGAACCGACACATCGGCACCTGAACCGAACGGGCTCTCAAGCCCAAGGCGCACCACCCTACTCGTTGTCCGTGCTGCGCCTTCGTTGATGAGGAGCTTCCCGGGAACCGAACACCACCCGCCGACCGGCTCAGGAGGATCGCATGCCGGCGTGGCGTCGAGGCATGCCGGTCTCGGAAGACAGGTCGACGCCGGACACCATCCTTCCGCAGGCTCTGGCGGATGGCAGGCGGGAACAGTGTCGAGGCATGCCGGTCTCGGAAGGCACGCCCGCGCTACCAGCGCGATATCGTCCTGATACCGTGGCGAGAGTGGGGCATACCACGACGGCTCCTTCAGGTTCAAATATCGAACATACACCGTATTTGTTTCCGTGGTGCATGTCGGCTTGCCCAAGCACAGATCCCATGGGGTGCTACTTGAAAAGGGGCGCGACACCGCATCCGAAAGATCAGGAAGATTACTAATGTATACCTCAGTCTCTGGACGGTCGAACCACGGATTCAGGCGAAGCTGTACGGAGGCAGTTGCAGTAGAAGCGGCATCATCGTTCACGCGCACGCCCCAATCGGGCCATGCAGACTCGAGGAGAATGTCGTCCTGCACCGTGGGCTGACAAAATCCATAGGCGCAGTAGCGAGCATATACGGTCTTCGTCCCATTCGAACAGGACGCTCCAACCCCATCGCAGAGATCCCATGCCCCAAGAATGGGGGCGAATTTCTGCGGCGTCGCGCGCGTAATCGCATCGGGAGCGTTCGCAAGCTGCATAGTGACCTCCCCATCGGAAACGCTGGCAATTCCGTGGGTAAGCGTAAGCACTACTTCTCGATCGCTCGTCGCCGATGCGCCGCCATTCACAACGATAGCCGGGATAGTTCCATTGCTCGACGGCACATACACGATGGCATCAGAAACGGTTGCAAATGCACCTTTTGGAGTTGTAAAGATCGCATACACTGTGTACATCCCGCTCGGACATGGGTCAGTCGCGGCCCCCCGACAGAGGTCCCACGGTTTGTACTTCGCAAATGGCTCCTCGAGCGCCGCTTGTGCCGCGGCAAGAGAATTTCCAAGCTTCACGGTCATCGTGGCGCTTGCCTCCTGCGCAAACCCATGAGAAAGCGTCAGCATCACATTCGCGGTCGGCGTAACCGGCGCGTCATCATTGATGGAAATGAACCGACTTCCCCGACTCAGGAGGACGATATCGTCGATCAGCGTCGCGAGTCCGTCCACCTGCACCGTCGCGGTCGCGGTTTGCCCACCCGACTCCACGGTAACGGACTGATATGTCGCATTCGATTGGGCGCTTGTGAATAGCGCCCCAACCTCAGCTCCTAATCCCGTCATCGAGCCCCCTGGAATACTCCATGCGTACACTCCATCTCCTCCCGTCGCTGTAAAGAATGCGGTCACATTCGGTGGAATGGACTGGAACGCAGGTGTCAGCACAAGCGGCCCCAGAGTTGGTGTTGGTCCGCCACAGTTCGCCGCAGATGTGTAGATGCTGTAGGTGTTCCGAGAGACAAGGTCTGGCCGGTATTTTACGCGGTACTGGTACTGCGTATTGGGAACAAGTCCGCTGTCGGTGAACGAAAACTGACTGGGAGGATTCGAGAGAAAACACCAGTAGCTGTTTGGGTCGTTCGGAAAACAATCCCCTCGCTGAAGCGCATTGGCGGTCGCGGCGCCCTGCCCCGGAGGCGGCTGCTGCGACCACCGCAGGTCGACAAGCGGGTGTCCGTTGTTCCACGTGCACGATCCCGTGATAGCTCCCGCCTCGAGTGCTGGCACCGGCGAACCGGATACCGAGGCCGCCCCGCCGCAGTGCGTAGCGTCGACGGTTACTACGTAGGTATTACTTGCGGTCTCCGGTCGGTACTTTACCCGGTACGCATAGGTGGAGCCGACCTGCACTGAATCGTCCCGAAGATCATGCACCATGTAATTCGGGTTTGGATACCCGCTCGGACCCCATGGCAACGCAGTCGAACCATCGATACGGGTCGCGCCCACACCGGGATAGATGCCGCCAAAGAACCACCGACTTCCAAATCCGTTCACATCGCGAAGGACGGAATTCGTGTTCGCCGCAAGAGACCCGGCAGGAGCATTTCCCGACCACCGCAACTCGATGTGCGGCGTTGGCCATCCGACACATTCTCCAGCGAGCTCCCCATCAGCGAGAACACCGGAGAATGCCAGAGATTCAGCTCGTCCACCAAGCATCACAGCAAATACGCCACCGAAGAAAACAAAACCAACCGCAAGAAAAATAAACGCACAACCTAGAACAGAAAGGCGCATAACAGAACCATTATAGCACCCTTGGCACCGAAAAACCGATAGAAAATGAATGTGAAATCGCGTCACACACCCACTCAAAGCGCCATGACTTCGAGAGCGCATTCAGAATGAGAACTGCCACACAGCATTACTATTTATACATACACAATGATTATTCTTCCTATATACACATACATACTAAACGGGATTGCTTCCCCTGCTGTATCTTGGCCATAATAAAGCCCGCGTTGAGCGCGAGCTTTATTATCAACATCCTATAAAAGCCTGAAATGCCTCCTCAGATCTTCATCATAATCAACATCGAGCGTCGTGATAATCTTTACGAACCTCCGTAGCTGCGGGTCGGCGACAAACTTCAGAAGAAACGGGGGCACCTTTTTGGGAGTGATCCACATACTCCGTTGGAACTCCTGAAATCCAAGTCTTTTTAGGAGAACCCGAAAGTGATCCCGAAGCGGTCGCTTCTGCTCGGGGAAGTCGAAGAACACAACGCGCCACCGACCGTCCCAACTTTTCTCTTTTGCTTTCAGTTCTGTAGCTCGGACCTTCTCCGCATCTACTACCTCCTTCCGGATATATGCTTTCAGTGCAGCATACTCTCCGGCGGGTGTAAGCTCGTAGGAATCTCCCGAGCGAGCAAGAAGGCGCCGCCGCTTCAACCTTGCAAGAGCTGTATAGAAGCTATTCTCGCTTCGAACGGCTCCGAGAAGTCTCACCTGCGGATGTTTCGTAATCTGAGTGAACGTGGCGCGCCCCTCTTTTGAGAGAATAAAGAGAATGATATGCGCGACCGACACATCCGGACGCGGAATCGAGTTGTCCCGTTCTTGTTCAGCCATGCGCCCATCCTAGCGCACCAGGGTCATCGTCACCATGGACCCTGTTGATAATCTGTCATGTTCTCACGAAGAGCAGAAAAGAACATGTGATTATTCGCGCCTTTTTCTGCTGATTTATGAAGATGCGATAGGATCCGCTACGGGTATCACAATCACCTCGGTAGGCGGCTCGGGAGGGACGAGAAGAGAGGGAGAGGGCGCGGGTTCGGAGGGGGGTAGCTCAGAGGGAGACGGAGAAGGAGTGGGTGGGGGCTCGGAAGGAGATGCGGAGGGAGATGGAGTCAAGGTTGAGGCTGGGATTGGAGTTGCGGCCTGTTGCATATCCCCGACCGCGTTGAGGAGCTGCTGAAGCTGCTCCTGATCGACGCATACATTTCCCGCGCAGAGTCTGTCAGCTTGCACCCTCCCCTGCTCAAATACGATACCGAAGATGCTCCGGAAGGCATCAATAATAGAGGCGAAGAGCTCTTGGAAGGTCCAGTGGAGCCAGTTAGTGCCGATGTCGTCGGATGTAGAAGCAAGATTGGCAGTCGCCGCTTCGAGGGAGGGCGTCCAATACGACGGATTCACGAACACAAGAACATCGGTCAATGAGCCTGAGGCTACCGTCGGGGCGTCCTCCAAGGCGATACCAACGGTCATTCCTGCATCAGTTGCCCTCATAGCGACTCCGGGGATTTCCGATGCCGTAAGTCTATCCCCCGCAAGAACAGGGCCATTTACCGCAGAAACCTTCACTGGAACACGCCCAGCCAGCGCCACTGCAGGGCGCCGCGGGTTTAGAATGTAGTTCGATTGGAAGAGGCTCAGACTTCCGCCGTCAATGGTCATAGCGGGTGCAGTGGAAACGATACCTACTATCATATCCCGGCTCTCCGCGACCGCCCGCTTCACAGCATACGATGATGTCGCAGTGTCGACCATGACCAAATCCCCCTTCTCAACCGGCTCAGACGATGGATAAAACTCGGCATAGTCAGCCGTACACCCACCGCCGCCCGCCGCATCCGCACAATCTCCCCCGACGATTTGCAGCTTGCTCGTCGGCGCTGTCGTCCCGATGCCCACATTCCCGGACGATGCGATGGCCATGAGGGTATTTGCCAACGCGCCATCGCCTCCGCGGAAATCGAGGCGGTCGGAGGTGGAAGCGGTGAGAATGGCGAATTGACCGTCAGTACCGGTCGCAGAATTCGAACGGAGGGTAAGGGAAATATTGCCCGAGCCGGATGCGAGGATGTTACCGTTAGCTTCAATCCTTGCATGTGTCACAGTTGTCCCGATGCCCAGATTCGTCCCGTCAAAATTAAGGAAGGAGCTGTCCATCAGCCTGCCGCCCGTTCCTGCAAATGGGATTCTGCCAGGTGCAAGATCAACGCCATCCGTCAGCACAAACGCCTTTCGCGCAGAAGTGCCGGACTGCAGCTCAATGCGACGGAGGCCGATATAGTTTGTATCACCATAGTTGTCGGCGATTTTCAGCGCGTAGTACCGGTACGCTACCGTATTGCTCACCGTTATATATTGTGGGTCAGCGGTATTCGTGCTTACGTGCTGCGCGAAAGCGGTTGGCGTGGTGGAGATTTGCGTCCAGTTGGTATCTGTTGCGTAGGTTAGTGTATTAAATGCGGAGGAATCATTTGAGCCCCACAACGTAAAGTTTTCTACGCCTCGGCCGGTGAAACCACCGCTGGAGTGGTAGTTCTCATAGTAGATACGGGTAACGACGATTGCCGAACCGAGGTCGATATGAAGCCTCTGGTTCACACCGGAAGTCGCAGCCGATATCCATGCATTCGCCGAAGCGGTCCCCGTCAATGTCTTCGATGGGTTAGTGGCATAGTGCGGCCACTGGTTCGTATCCAACTTTGATGTGGCCTTTACATACGTGTCGCTCTGCGCAGGCGGATAGTCTGAATGGATTGAAACACCCGCGCCCGTTGTGATGGTTCCGTAGAACGCATCCGTCAGGAACTCAATGGCACCTGCGGAAGATGAGGCGAGTAATGAACCCGAGGTGAGCTTCAATGGGGCAACGGTCGTCGAGCCCGCGCCAAGCTGGAGGCGCGCCTCCGGCGCAGTCGTCCCAATTCCCAAATTGCCGTTCGAAAGAATTCGCCCTCCTGCAAAGCTAATCTCCGTATCAAGGAAATCGATGGTGTAGTTGCTGGAGGTGGAAGCGATGGAGAGGTTCGCATCCAAGGTCATAGAGTCCACCAGCTCGTCGAAATCGAGGGAATTGGAGGAAACGCCCCCTCCGCCGGTCGCATCAGCAGCACAGGAGAACGCGCCGTTGCTCCAGAGGAGCTTATTCCCACCAGTACAGCTGGAGAGTCCAGCGCCAAAGAGCTGGGAAGCAGAAGCGTAACTCGTTGCCTCGAATGGAACGGAAAGAGAACTGCCGCCGGCAGAAAGAACCAGACCGCCAAGCGTATAGGTAAACC
Organism: Candidatus Yanofskyibacteriota bacterium; assembly: GCA_020847715.1. GTDB lineage: Bacteria > Patescibacteriota > Minisyncoccia > 2-02-FULL-40-12 > GWA2-44-9 > JAGOPO01. The sequence continues at coordinate 14,715 of JADLBM010000005.1, forward strand.
CGTTGAGCGCGACGCTCGTGTTCGCATCCAGCGTCATAGAGCCTACGAACTCGTCAAAATCGAGAGAATTCGAGGACGCACCGGAGCCGCCAACGACCGTCGCGCCATTCACGGTGAGCGCGGAGAGCGACGCTGTGCCGACAATCTCAGTCGTGCCGGTAATCGTGAGTGTAGGAGCGGTCAGAGAGATGCCCGAAGCTCCTTGCAGGAAAACATTCGATCCGGCTCCAGCAGCGTTCAACAGAATGTCACCGCCCACGGACTGATTCGTAATGTTCACGTTACTCCCCCCGACACCCGCGGAAACCGTTAGATTAATGCCGCCAGAGGAAGAGGCGAGAATCGCCTGCTCGGAAAGCATCTGTAGGTTTCCACTCCCCTGCGAGCGCATGGTTAGATTTCCGGTGCCGGTCGTGCGCAACGCCAGCGTTTGGTCTGCATCGGTATAGAACTGGAGCGTGGGCCCCGAGAGTGAGAGCACCTTTGTACCGTTCACGTAGAGAGAATTCGCACCCATATGCACCGACTCCACATAAATATCGCTGTACCAATGAGCATTGTCGCCGAGCATATACACGGACTGAGTGCCGACCGCTCCGGTCATATCCGGCAAGATGGTTCCGGCAGTAAGCTGGGTATTATTGAAATCAACCGTAAAAGCATTAGATGCGATGCTCCAGCTCGCATCGAGATTTGCCGAGTCCACCAGCTCGTCGAAATCGAGGGAATTGGAGGAAACGCCCCCTCCGCCGGTCGCATCAGAACCGCAGGTGAACATCCGCGTAGTAAGATCCCAGTTAAGAGTGTCGCCCGCCGCATCGCAATCGCCGAGCGTGCCGCCGGCGGTGGATGGGAGGACAAATGCTGACGCGGAAGCAAATCCTGCAATCTCAAGGTTGGATGAGATAGAGGCAGAAGCGTCAAAGAACGCGTTCCCATCTACTTCCAGCAAACCGGAAAGAAGAAGATCAGAAACCGCGGAGAGGCTGTGGCCGGTGGCGGCGGTACCGAAGCGGGAGTAAGAGACGGATGCTCCGCCAGCCACCTGCAAACCGCCGGTGGTGAGGAGATGGGATGCAGAGGCGGTGCCTTGGACTTCGAGCTTTGTGAGTGGATCGGTGGTTCCGATACCGATGCTGCCGGCATATACTTTTCCGTAGCCAGAAGATCCGTCCGTGATTTTTATGGCGCCCGCAGTAGATCGCGTTATACCGATATCAGCGGCGGCGGAATCCGAACTTGACCAAAAGAATCCGCCAGCATTCGGAACGTAATAATTGTTGGAAATAACCCCGATTGCACCGCTTTGACGCGCAGATAATGAGGCTGTTGAAAAATTGGCCGCGTATACAGTGATCTGGCCCGTATGCAGACCTTTCATGCCGGCAAAATTAGTTTGTGTAAGATAAAAATTGCCGCCTGAGTAAAGAATTGCCCCATCCGTTGCTGCGCCAGTGCCATATATCACTTGGCTTCCAGGGCCATCAAAGACAAAATAGCCAGTCGCCCCCCCATTTGTAAGCTTCAATTTCCCCGCCGCAGAACGAGCCAACCCGACATCATCGGTTCCTGTAATTGCACTTTCAAAGCCTACCTGGTTTCCATTCGCAACAGAAAGCGCATTCCCCGGAACCGTCGTCCCGATGCCCATATTCCCGTTCGGCAGTATCCTGCCTCCCGCAAAGCTGATCTGTGTATCGAGGAAGTCAACGGCGTAGTTGTTAGAGGTGGAAGCAATAGAGAGATTCGCATCTAAGACCATGGCATTCACAAGCTCGTCAAAATCGAGAGAATTCGATGAGATGAAGTGTGCGGAAGTTCCATTCACCGTCAACGCACTCACACTAGCGGTTCCCGCAACCTCAAGCTTGGCATCAACGGCGGTCGTCCCGATCCCCACGTTCCCGCTGTTGAGGTTCCAGATGTCGGTGGAGGAAGAGGCCCAGGCGAGCTGGTTGTTCATGTACTTGAGCTGGGCGATGAGGGAGCCGTTCTGGTTTGCAGTGATTGCAG
>JADLBM010000006.1 GCA_020847715.1 Candidatus Yanofskyibacteriota bacterium
ACCCCGGGCTCAGTCGGGATATTATCTTAGCTTGGAAGTTCTGGTTCCGACTGGATCTCTCCTCGGAATTATCCTGTCCCGCATCCCTATGGATGTGGATATTGCCTACAGGTTATAAAGGTCCTTTCCTGTTTCTGCGCTCTCCTACGGGCTTCCGAACATCACCCTAGCACCCGCCGCACCTCCTCCAGCGATGTTACCCCGTCTAACATCTTGAGGTATCCATCTTGAAGCATTGTGACCATCCCTTCTTTGATCGCCAGATCGCGAATGTCGGTGACGGAGGGGGATGCAAGGATGAGACGCTCCATGTCGCGGGTCACCTCGAACACCTCGTAGACGCCCACGCGCCCCTTGTAGCCGATTCCGTTGCACTCAGGGCATCCTACGGCTTCCCAGACGGTAGTAGAGTCGACCACAGGATTCAGGTTGAAGCGGTTTGCGACGCCACTCATTTCCGTAGCCACTTTTTCAACATCCTCCGCGGGGAGGGTCGTTTTTTTCTTGCATGACGGGCAGAGTCGGCGGACGAGGCGTTGACCCATTGCCATTGTGAGGGCGGGGGCGATTGTTTCCGGTTTTACGCCAAGGGTGATGAGGCGCGGAATGGTTCCGGCGGCATCGTTCGTGTGGATGGTGGAGAGTACTAAGTGCCCAGTGAGCGCGGCGTCCATTGCGATGTCGGCAGTCTCGAGGTCGCGGATTTCACCCACAAGGATGATGTCGGGGTCTTGTCGAACGATGGCACGAAGTCCAGTTGCGAACGTGTAACCCTTTTCGGGTTCTACTTGCGTTTGATTGATGCCGGTAATGTGGTATTCGATAGGGTCTTCGACGGTAATGATTTTTGCGTCGGTGGTATTGAGCACATTCACGAAGGCGTACAGGGTGGTTGTTTTTCCCGAGCCCGTCGGGCCGGTGGTGAGGAGGGTGCCCTGCGGCTTGGTGATGAGCTCACGAACTTTTGCGAGGACATCCGGCCGCATCCCAAGGTCTTCGATGGATGCGTGAATACTCCGTGGGTCGAGGAGGCGCATGACGATAGACTCTCCGTATTCGCTGGGGAGCGCCGAGACACGGACTTCGATCTCGACATTGCTTTGGCGAATGGTGAACCGGCCGTCCTGCGGGGCTTCGGTTACATTGAGCTTCAGCTTCGAGAGGACTTTGACGCGATTCAGCACCCGATGGTAGCGGGCCTGCTCGAGGGTGAGTACGTCGTGGAGGAGTCCGTCGAGCCGGTATCGGAGACGGGTCGCCGAAGCCTCTGGTTCGAAGTGGATGTCGGATGCTTTCAGGGAGAGGGCTCCTGCTACAAGGATTTCAAGGAGCTGGGTGTCGGACACCGACGAGACCGAGCCCCTCAGATCCTCGATGTTTTTGATGCGCTCCTGCGCCTGTGTCATTGCAGCGTCGTCAACACGAATTGAGCCGACCTCGAACGCGGCAGCGGTTTTGATGGTGGCGTACCGATCCCATACAACACTGAGTGTTTCGGGTGAGACGAGGAGTACGACGAGGCCCGGGTGTTTCTGGGTAAGATCGGTGAGTAGTCGGGACGCCGCGGAGGTACGGGGGTCGGCTGTTACTGCGACAGGAGCGGTTCCAGTCGATTGGATGAGGGCAACTCCGGCAGCGCGGGAGGCGTCTTCTGGAATGGTAGCGAGCGCTTCGGGATCGATGACGAGGTCTTTGAGCTCTGCGAAAGGGAGGCCAAGTTCTCCGGCGAGTTTCTGCGCAGTGAGCGCTTGGCCTTTTGCGCCGATGTCGGAGAGCTTCTTCTCGAGCTCTGCAGCGATGTCGTTGGCGGGCGTCGTCATATCTGTCCGTACCATACTTGAGGACGCCCTTTTGTAAACGACAAATGTGTGGACAACACTCTTTTTTGGCCATAGAGCGTGGGCGATGGGCGCATTTTGTTGTTATGGAGGCTCCTTGACTTTGTGGATATTCTTGGTATCATGGCACTATTCATTCGAGGTCCGCATTTGCGGGCCTCGAAGTGTATCGTACCAACAACTTCATATCGGTAGCATGATAGATATCAAACAGTTCGTGTCGGCGATTAAGCAGATTGCGGAGGAGAAGGGCATCCCGCAGGAGAGCGTTCTCGAAACCGTAGAGGCGGCGTTGGCCGCTGCGTATAAGCGCGATTACGGCAAGAAGGGACAAATCATCAAGGTAAAACTCAACTCCGACACCGGAGAGATGGACATCACCCAGACACACTATGTTGTTGAGGGGGTGGACGAAGAAGGGTATATCACCGGCCAGCTTCCGGAAAAGGTTGCACAGGACCGTATTGATATCGTGGACATCCAGCGGCAGCGCGAAGCAGGACAGGCGATTACCGGCGACCACGTTGTCACTGAGGAGGGGGCTATCCGTGTGAAGTTCAATCCTGAGAAGCATATCGCCCTCGCCGATGCGAAGGCACAGAAGAAGGGCGTGAGCGTTGGCGACGAGATCGTCGATATCCTTGAGGCAAAGAGCGATTTTGGACGCATCGCCGCGCAGACCGCGAAGCAGGTCGTCATCCAACGCCTCCGCGAGGCGGAGCGTGGAGCGGTCATGACCGAGTATAAAGGGAAGGAGGGTACGCTCATCAGCGGTGTCGTTCAGCGGCGTGAAGGGCCATTGGTGTTCATCGATCTTGGAAAGGTGAGCGGTATTCTTCCAGTCCCCGAGCAGATGCCGAGCGACCACTACCGTATTGGCCAGCGTCTCCGCTTCTATATTGTGAAGGTGGAAGACACGGTCCGTGGTCCCGCTATCGTGTTGTCCCGCGCTCACCCGAATCTGGTGCGCGAGCTGTTCCGTATGGAGGTTCCCGAGATCGACAGTGGGGCCGTGAAGGTGCTTGGGATTGCCCGTGAAGCGGGGAGTCGGACAAAGATTGCGGTCGCATCGTCCGAGGACGGCGTGGATCCAATCGGCTCTCTCGTGGGTCAGCGTGGTGTTCGTGTTCAGACTGTTATCAACGACCTCGCGGGAGAAAAGATCGACATTATCCAGTACGACGAAGATGCTGCGCGGTACATTGCGAACGCGCTTTCGCCGGCAAAAATTCTTCAGGTCAATCTGACCGATGTGGAGCACCGCGTCGCGTTGGCCGAGGTCGCCGATGACCAGTTCTCGCTTGCAATTGGAAAGGGCGGACAGAATGTTCGACTCGCCGCGAAGCTGACGGGGTGGAAGATCGATGTCCGAAGCCCGAAGGAGGTCGCGTCGTCGGAAGTTGCACCAGTAGAATCCGTGGAGGCGCCTGTGGTCGCTGAACCGGAGGTCGAAGCGTAATCTATATCTCCGTATCTCCTATGCGTATTACTCCGAAATCATCGGGCGACTATCGCGTCGATGCCGTTATCGAGCTCGATGCGGAAGAACTGTCTCGTTACATCGATGACGCCAAGCGACGCATCACGTCCGAGATGACGATAGACGGATTCCGGAAAGGGAAGGCCCCACAAGCGCTGGTTGAGAAGAAGCTCACGCCGTCCGTGATCCAGACCGAGGCTCTTGAGCTGGCGCTTGAGGGTAGTTTTGAGCAGGCTATCCGCGAGCAGCAGTGGGATGTGCTCCGGACAGCGGATCTGAAGGTAGAACAGAACGATGCCACCGGACTGCGGTATTCCGTTCGGGTCTACTTGTGGCCTCCGGTGACCGTGCCTGACCTCGCCACCATCAAGGTCTCACGCGTGCCGGTGGAGGTGTCCGACGCTGATATTGATGAAGCCGTCGACACGCTTCGGAATATGCGAGCGACGTTCCTCGATAAGACCGAGCCTGCGGTAGTCGGCGATCGCGTCGAAGTAGATTTTGACGCGACGCTGAACGGGGCTCCGGTCGAGGGCGGTTCGAGCCGGAACCACCCGCTTGTTATTGGTGGGAAGAGCTTCATGCCTGGATTTGAGGAGGAGCTTGTCGGACTCTCGGCGGGTCAGGAAAAGAAGTTTTCACTGACCGCCCCGAAGGATTACTACGAGCCGAAGCTTGCAGGGAAGCAGGTTGATTTCACGGTGACCGTGCGCAAGGTGCAGGCGGTTCTCAAGCCTGCTGCCGATGATGCATTCGCGGCGTCGCTGGGCCAATTCAATACGCTTGAGCAGCTACGCGCGAATGTGCGCGAGGGTATTGCGAATGAGAAGCGTGGGAACGAGCAGCGTCGCGTGCGGCTCGCCATCCTCGACGCCATGATGGCGGCAACTCCGGTGCCCGCTCCCGAAGATATGGTTGCGAGCGAACTCGATGACATGATTCATCGGTTCGGTCACGATCTCCGTTCCCGTGGTATTGAGCTGAGCATGTACCTTGCTCGCATGAAGAAGACCGAGGACGATCTTCGCCGCGACTGGAAATCAGAAGCGGAGCGACAGGTGCGCATGACGCTCCTTATCCGGGCGACCGCAAAAGAGAAGAATATCACCGTTACTCCCGAAGAGCTCGATGCCGCCCTGAACGCGATGATCGCAGAGCTTGTTCGTCAGGGGCATGCGACCGAATCACAGGCCGATCCTCAGCGAATGCGCTCGGCGCTGCTCGACCGCATGCTGACGGATCGCACGCTGGAGTTTCTGGAGGGCGCGTGTGTGGTGGCGTAGGCGATATACACATTCACTGCATGCGCGGTGGCGCGTATACTGAGCGTGTATGTTCGAGTCTCTTCGCTACTCTCAGCTCTCACTGCGCATTGGGCTCGCGTTCGTCTTTCTCTGGTTCGGCGTTGATGCATTCATTCAACCCGAGTACTGGGTCCATGGGTGGATGCCGGAATTCGTACAGCGGATGGTTGTTGGAATTGGCATGGGGACCGAGAACGCCATGTTCCTGCTCGGCATGTTTGAGGTGATTGTTGCGGTGAGCATTGCGACCGGGTTCTTCATGCGTTACTTCGCGGCAGCCGCCGCGGCGCTCGTCGCTGGCATCATCGTGGTACACGGATTCAACGAGGTTGTCATACGGGATGTTGGCATCGTGGCGGGTCTCGTAGCATTGGTGTTGTGGCCGGAGCGGAGGTACTTCGCGTAGCGCTCTCTCGAGGCGCGCGAACGGTTTGCTGATTCGGTATCGCTGAGCGATACCGACATTTCATGTCTCGAACGATCTATCTCGACAACGCAGCATCGACGCCGACGGACCCGCACGTCATTCGTGCGGTATCTGCGGCGCTGCGAGTGCACGGCAACCCCTCAGCGTTCAATGCTGCTGGACGCGCCGCAGCCGCACTCCTTCGGGACGCACGACACACGGTGGCGTCATTTTTGCACGCACATCCGACAGAGATTGTTTTCTGCGCATCTGGGTCTGAGGCGAATACTTTGGCGCTTCTGGGTGCAGTCGGCGACCCGAAGGGGAGCCATGTTGTCGCATCGGCAATCGAGCACCGGTCGGTGTTGGAGTGTGTTGCTCGACTAAAGAAGCGCGGGGCGGGAGTAACGATTGTTTCCGTTGATGGCGATGGCGTTGTAGACGCCGAGGCGGTTGTCGCTGCTATAACCCCGCAGACGCGCGTCGTGTCGGTGATGTATGCGAACAACGAAGTCGGCTCGCTTCAGCCGGTCGTGCGTATCGGCGCCGCTCTTACGCGGTGGCGTCGGGAGCACCGGTCTCGCTACCCGCTCTTCCATGTTGACGCGTGTCAGGCAGCAGGATACGAGGATATGAACGTCCAGCGCCTTGGCGCAGACCTCCTCACCTTCAACGGGGCAAAGGTGCATGGGCCGAAAGGCGTCGGGGTTCTCTTTGTTCGGCGCGGTGTCGTGCTTGAGTCGCAGGTACTCGGGGGTTCTCAGGAGGGGGGACGGAGGGCCGGAACCGAAGACGTCGCCGGTATTGTGGGCCTTGCCGTGGCGGTCCAGCGACTTCATGCAATAGTGAAACCACGCGTCGCCGCTCTCCGTGACCGGCTCATTGCGGGTATTCTAGCGGCGGTTCCCGATGCGAGGGTGAATGGGCCTCTCGGTGATAGACGGCTTGCGAATAATGTGAACATTTCTATCCTCGGGGCTCAGAGTGAGCGACTTCTTCTCGAACTGGATCGGTGCGGTATTTCTGCTGGTGCTGGTTCTGCGTGTACTGCGCACAGCGTGGAGCCGTCGCATGTGCTTCGAGCCATGAAGATTCCGAAGCGGTTCTTGGGTGGGGCACTCCGGTTCTCCCTCTCCAAATACACGACCGCGCGGGAGGTGCAGGAGGTCGTCCGAGTGCTCCCGAGTGTTGTTGCTCGAGCTCGACGGGCACAGGGATAGGCGGTCCTTGAGTTGAGTGTTCTTTTGTGCTAGAATATCGGTGTTTCGAAGAGAATCGCGTCCCTGTAGCTCAACGGATAGAGCAGCAGCCTTCGAAGCTGTTGATGGGGGTTCGATTCCCTCCGGGGACACCCGGGTAGCATGCATATCCGCCCTTAGCTCAGCCCCGACGAGCTTCGCTGTCGGGGAGCCGACCGAAGCGTCGGCTTTGGTAGAGTCCATTACATCCGCCCTTAGCTCAGTTGGTAGAGCTGCTCCCTCTTAAGGAGAAGGTCGTAGGTTCGAATCCTACAGGGCGGACTGATACAGAAAGAAGGCGCCCATTCGGGTGCCTTCTTTCTGTATGTGGGTGGCCCGCTGTGGATTCGAAGCCCGGAGCGATGTGGCGGCAGGAGCTGACACCGCGAGGGCCGGAGCCCGAAGGCGAGCGGCTCAGACCGTGAGCCGTTCGACCGGAGGGTGAATCCTACAGGGCGGACCACATGAAACTAAAACACCCCGCAAGGGGTGTTTTAGTTGAGGTTACTGGATAACCTCGATCTGCACGAGGCGGCGACCCAGCTTGAGCGCGGCGGCCTTATCGGCGAACCACACGTCAACGTTCTTCTGGTACCGCGTATTCATGCGGTCCTCGACAACGAAGATCTTGTCACCGAACAGCGACGGGATCTTGATGACGGTACCGAAGGGGAACATGTTCGTGGCGACGATACCGTCACGCACGTGCGTACCCTTTGCGGTAATGAACGGGCTGGAGTCGGTCTGGGCCTCCTCGGAGTTGTATGCAGACACCTCGACGAGGTAGGTCTTACGGAGGGCCTTCTTGGTGCCGCCCACCGGCGAGTTCGCCGGTACAACGGCATTCGCCATGAGCATCGGCTTCTCCTCATCAATCTGGACAGAGGAGAGTACCGAGGCATACAACTGGTCGAAGGATCCCTCGCGGGCCTCCTGAGACGTGGCACCGTTTGAACGGAACCAGTTCAGAATGCCGGCCTGGGCAGTCATCGTATTCGACAGAGAGATGGCAATGAGCGTCACTACCAGAATCAGCTTGCGCGTCTTCATGGTGATGCCGTCTCCGATATCCGCTGGTGAGCCGCAGTTGGCTTTCGCTGGGCAGCTCACGGATAACGCAGAGGGCGGTATTGCAATCCGGCTCATATTCGGGGGAGGGACGAAAAAATGGCCTATCAAGCCATTCCTTTATCTGCCTCATGTACACGCTGGATTGTACATACAGTATAGCAAAATGACCCCAAAAAGTCAATAGCCAAAAGAGCCCTAAAAAAGGCTGTTTTAGGGGATTTTCACCCTTATACCAACGGGTTTTCAATGAGGGGAGGGGGTTGATTTTCCCCGCATTCTGGCTATACTGGGCAGTACGCGGGCATCGTATAGTGGTAATACGCGACCTTGCCAAGGTCGAGCCAGGGGTCCGATTCCCCTTGCCCGCTCCAGTAGAAAGCCCCCAATGCGGGGTTTTCTGTTGGAAGAAGGGGATGTGTCGCAAAATACACACTTCGCACAATATTACTCACTAGGCGATCTGTGTGGACAGCGGAGGTGGATATTGCGCGTGTCGCACAATACCGATATGCGGTGTGTTGATAGAGACTGCTGATAAGTATCGTGTCGCGCAACATGATTGGCAGAGGTCTTGCGGCAGCGTTGGGATGGTGCCACAATAGGCCCATGGAGAAACTTCTTTTTGTGTACGGAACACTGATGCAGGGCATGCGAAACCATGTGCATCTCGAGAAGGCGAAGTTTGTTGGCCCCGCGGAAACAAAGCCGGAGTACGAGCTGCTCTATAACGGCTCCATCCCGGCGATGCGCGCCGGAAGCGAGAGCGTGAAGGGGGAGCTCTACGAGGTGGATGAGGCGACCCTCTCGGGGCTTGATGTTGTGGAGGATGTTACCGCGAACCTCTATGAGCGGCAGGAGATTGAGATCGACGGGAAAACAGCCATCGCCTACCTCGGGGGAAATATCTTCAATCAGGATACCTGGGAACACGTCCCGAACGGGGACTATCGGGCGCTCGTGGAGGGGCAGCAGTAGGGGTGAGGGGCACAGAAAAGATGCCTCAAGGCGCCACCCGCGGCGCCTTGAAAACATGGGCAAAACAGTGTAGTATATGCCTGCTACGCATGCGCGGGTGGCGAAACTGGCAGACGCACTACCTTGAGGTGGTAGCGCCCGCAAGGGCATGGAGGTTCGAGTCCTCTCCCGCGCACTTGGTGGGTTCGGTATGCGCGCTTAGCTCAGTTGGTAGAGCATCTCATTGACGTTGAGAGGGTCGTAGGTTCGAGTCCTACAGCGCGCACTTGGTTTGCGGTACAATGGAATACACGCCGCGGTAGCTCAGTGGTAGAGCGCAGCCCTGAAGAGGCTGGCGTCGGGGGTTCAATTCCCTCCCGCGGCACAATGCAAACCAGGCCGCCCTTGCAGGGCGGTTTTGGTTTGCATTGCTCGCCACGGCCGGGAATTGAAGGGCATTGAACCGAGCGAACTGCTTCGCTCGGTGAGAGTCCAGGCTCCGGAGGAGCATCGGAGCATCCGCCGAAGGCGGTGGCGAAGATGCGGGGGAGGAGAATTCCCTCCCGCGGCACATAAGCAAAAGCCGACCCCATGCGGGGCCGGCTTTTGTGTTGGAGTATTACTCGGTGGTGGTCTCTTCGGCTGCCGGCTCGGATTCCTCCGTTGCCTTTGCCGAGACGGCTTCCGCGCGGGTCTTCTTGCGAATCTCTTTGGCGGTCTTCTCGCGGAGGTAGTACATCTTCGAGCGGCGGGTGCGGCCGGTCTTCACAACCTCGATCTTTTCGATGGACGGGAGGCGGATAGGGTAGACCTTCTCGACGCCGTAGCCACCGATAGAGCGGCGGACGGTGATGGTGCCGCCGGCCTCGGTGCCGTGCTTGCGGGCGATGACGATACCCTCGAAAATGCTGGCCTTGCCCTTCTCGCCCTGCTTCAGCTTCTGGTGGACGCGAATGGTCATGCCAACGCTAACATCGCCGAAGCGGTCTTCGGGGTTATGCTTTGCGGAGAATGCGGAAATGACGTGCTGGGACATGGGGTGAATAGAAAAAGAGACTGGCTTAGTGACGAACTCAAACGCCGGACGATTCTAGCATATCCAAGGTTTTTTGCAAGTCCTGCGGGAGGTCGGCCTCCAGAGCCAACCCCTTGCCGTCCGGACCGGCAAAGCGGAGCTTCCATGCGTGCAGAAAGAGGCGTTCGAGCCCAGGCGGGAGGGGTTTCTTGGAGGTGTACAGCTTGTCCCCGGCGAGCGGACACCCGATGTGCTTCATGTGGACACGAATCTGGTGGGTGCGACCGGTGCGGGGCATAACGCGGACGAGGGTGAAGTCTTTGTAGGCTTTGACGGTCTCGTAGTCGGTGACCGCGTCTCGGACGACCAGCTCTCGCTTACCGCGAATTTGGGTGGTCTGCTTCGTGCCGAGCTTCCCCAGCGGGGCATCGATGGTGCCGGAGGGTGTTGCGGGGTGGCCGTGGACAAGGGCAAGATATTCCTTCTGAACCTGTCGCGTCTGGAAGAGATTCTTGAGGTATTCGAATGTTGGCTGATCCTTTGCGATAACCATTATGCCCGACGTCTCTTTGTCGAGGCGATGAACAAGGCCCGGCCGGAGGGGAGATTCGCCGACGCCGATGAGAGAGGGTCGTTCAGCGGCCAGTATGTCCGCGAGGGTCGTCTGGGGGTCGGTAGGGCTCACCTTATGAACGGAAATGCCGTAGGGTTTGTCTACGGCGAAGAGGTGCTCGTCTTCGTAGATGACGGGAATGGTCATACGTGATTATATCGACGGATGGTGCGGCCATCGGGTGAGTTTTCAGCTGAAACAAGTTGGAAGAAGCTCATCACTTCAGGGTCGTCAAATACAGATAAGCCCTCCCCGAGAGTGACGGGCTCAATACTTAGCACGACCGTATCAAGTAGGTTTTCCTGAAAGAAAGACGTATTTATCGCAGTTCCTCCGATGACCAGAGCGCGAGATTGCCCGCGTTCCGCAAGCATCGAAAGAGCAGCACGAGGCGAGGTGGCGATGATAAAGCCGGGAGCAACGAAGGATGAGTCTCTGGTCACAACAATTCGGGCAAGGCCTGCCAAACTGTCAAAATTAACATTTTCACTCCAGTCTCGTACGTGTTCATATGTTTTTCGCCCCACGATAAAATTGCCATACTCGCGGGCCATGGTGGTGAATGTGTCCCAGTGAGCATCGGACAAGAAGTCCTCGCTCCCATCCAGGCGTGCGATGTAGCCATCCGCGGAAGTTGCGGCGAAGAGAGTTGTTTTCATGCGGCGGAATTATGTAGTCTTTCGCGCCTATGCGCGCAGGACGCTTGGCCAGCCACTTCCTTCATACATACAGAATAAGGAGTGGCCAAGTGTGGGCGGTGAGGGACTCGAACCCCCGACATCCTCGGTGTAAACGAGGCGCTCTACCAACTGAGCTAACCGCCCGAAAAGGAATCAAGGAATCATTGTAGTCCTTCGCGCCTATGCGCTCAGGACACTTCGCCAGCCCACTCCTTCATACATACAGAACAAGGAGTGGCGAAGTGTGGGGGAGCTAGGATTCGAACCTAGGACCACCAAGGTATAAGCTTGGCGCTCTAACCAGCTGAGCTACTCCCCCGAATAAGTTGTAATTTATGCGCTCTGTTCTGTCGCTTGATCTGCTGCTCCCGCTTGGTTGCCGAGCTGCGGTTGGGGTGGCGCTCCGTGTATGCCAGTGTGAACGGGCCCCGACCGCGCGTGTACTTCGCTCCTGTTCCTGCCCGATGCTGTGCGATACGCGCGGCGATGTCGGTTGTGATTCCTGTGTACAGCGTACCACCACCGCACTTCAGGATGTAGACGACATACATACGCCTACGCGGATGCCTGCACAGGGGCAGGCTGTCCTATCAACGCATAGAACTGCTCCTGTTCCAGCGTTTCTTTGGTGATGAGCTCCTGGGCGACCACTTTCAGTGTGTCCATCTTGTCGGAGATGATGCGCTTTGCCGTTACAACCGCGCGGTCGATAATGGCGCGCACTTCAGCATCGATTTGCTGGGCGATATGTTCGCTGTAGGTGCGGTCGTGCATCAGCTCGCGGCCCAAGAAGATGCTCTCGTGGGTTTCGCCGTACGACAGCGGACCCATTGCATCGCTCATGCCGTACTGCGTGACCATGCGGCGTGCCAAGTCCGACGCGACCTTGAGGTCGTTACTTGCTCCCGTGGTGAGCTCATTGAAGACGAGTTGCTCCGCGGAGTACCCGCCCAACAGAACCGCGAGCTCCGCCTCGAATTCACTCTTCGTTTTGAGGTACTTGTCCTGACTAGGAAGCTTCAGCGTGTAGCCGCCGGCTCGCCCGCGCGAAATGATGCTGACCTTGTGAACGGGGTCACTGTGGGGAAGGCTCGCGGCTACGATGGCGTGGCCCGCTTCGTGGTGGGCAGTCACTTCCTTCTCTTTTACCGAGAGCACATGGCTCCTGCGCTCCGGTCCCAGCATGACCTTCTCGATGGATTCGAGGAGATTGTCTTGGCTGATGCTCTTCTGTCCCTTTCGTGCCGCGAGGATGGCCGCTTCGTTGATGAGGTTGGCGAGGTCGGCGCCCGAGAATCCTGGTGTGCGTTCGGCGACGACGCGGAGGTTCACATTCTTCGCGATGGGCTTGCCTGTGCTATGGATGGTGAGCACTTCAATGCGGTCATTGAGCGATGGTTCATCGAGGATGATGCGGCGGTCGAAGCGGCCCGGTCGAAGCAGGGCGGGGTCGAGGATGTCGGGACGATTGGTGGCCGCCATCACGATGACCGCGTCGTTCGTGTCGAAGCCGTCCATCTCCACGAGGATCTGGTTCAGGGTCTGCTCGCGCTCGTCATGGCCGCCGCCGATGCCCGCGCCACGAGCGCGACCGATGGCGTCGACCTCGTCGACGAACACGATGGCAGGCGCGGCGCGCTTGGCCGTCTCAAAGGTGTCGCGCACGCGGTTCGCGCCGACGCCGACGAACATCTCTACGAACTCAGAACCGGAAACATAGAAGAAAGGAACGCGCGCTTCGTTCGCAACTGCTTTCGCGAGCAGGGTCTTTCCGGTGCCCGGCGAACCGACCAAGAGGATGCCGCGGGGGATACGCGCGCCGAGGCGGTGGAACTTTGCGGGGTCGCGCAGGAACTCTACGACTTCGCGCACCTCTTCCTTTGCCTCATGGAGACCAGCAACATCGCGGAAGGTAATCTTCCGGTCATCAGGGTTCATGCCGGCAAGTTTTACACGGGATTTCCCGAAGCTGAACGCTTGCATCGAGCCCTGTCGCGCTTGACGGTACATGTACCAGAACATCCCAAGGACCAGCAGGAAGGGAAGGATGATGGGGAGGATGCTTGCGGCGAGAACCGATGCGCTGGACGGGTCTTTGACCTCGACCTTCACAGCGGCAATCTTCTCTTTGGGGACACCTGCGTTCACGAGGGTTTCAAAGAGCGATACGGCCGGTTCTTTCTTTGCGGTGAACGCTGCGCCGTCTCCGGCGGTTGCCGAGATCTCATCGCCGCGGACGGTGATGTCGCGGATGGTGCCATCGCCGACCTTTGCCGCAAGCTCACTGATAGCCAGCGGTTTCGGTTGCGTGCCGGTATCCGAAAGGAGCGACACCGCGAAGGCGAGGCTGATGAGAAGCGCGAAGACGATAGCGGTCGAGCGGATAATATGGCGCATACGTAGCGTGCAATGTACCACGAAAGAGCGCACTCGGCAATCGCTGAAACATTGACAGGAATGGCCATTCACGGTACTTTCGCGGCGCACGTCCGCTGTTTCACAACTAGCCCGAGGAGGTTCGATGTCAGCGGTTTCCTTCGAGTCGTGGGGAAGTGCGGACACCATCGGTCCGAGCTGTCAGACGCTTCGGTTCGGCGACTTCCGAGTCGGTATCGATTTTGGCGCCGGCATGAAGGGGGACCAGCGAGCGCCCATCATCAACGGGAAGCTCGACGCGCTGTTCGTG
Organism: Candidatus Yanofskyibacteriota bacterium; assembly: GCA_020847715.1. Taxonomy (GTDB): domain Bacteria; phylum Patescibacteriota; class Minisyncoccia; order 2-02-FULL-40-12; family GWA2-44-9; genus JAGOPO01. The sequence continues at coordinate 13,286 of JADLBM010000006.1, forward strand.
ACGCACGGTCACATGGACCATCACGGGATGGTTCCCTGCGCGCTCCGCGAGTGGCCGAACCTGCCCGTGTGGGCGACCGTCGAGACGAAGCAGTTCATGGCGTGGGCATGGTATGACCAGCTCCGCATATGTGAGAGCGACGGCAAGGAGCCGCCGTTTACGTCTGATGAAGCCGATCGCGCACTTCGTCGAACACGGGTGATGTCTGTTGGAACGACGATCCAGCTCGCGGAAGACCTGACGGTGACCCCGTATCATGCGGGGCACATCCTTGGCGCGGTTTCGCTCCTGTTCTGCTACCGCGGCGAATACATCTTCGTGACCGGCGACACCGGTCTTCGAGACCACTGGTTCGTTCCAGGGGCCAAGCCGCCCACGCTCGACCGCTGTGCGCTTCTCGTGCGCGAATCTACCTACGCGGGATTGCAGTGGGAGCAGACCCGTGACGAGATTGAAGACGACCTCGTTGGAGCAGTTCTGGAGGTGCTCTGTGGCGGTGGACGGGTCGTTATTCCGACGCTCGCCATTGACCGCATGCCGAATGTTTACCGGATTCTCCAACGGGCCTGCGTCGGCAAAGATTGGCCCGTGTGGGTGAGCGGCGGCGTTGAGCCGACGAACATCTACGCTCGGTTCGCTCCGGAGGCGAGTTGGCTTGGAGCGGTGAATCGATTCGCGTCGTCGAGGCATGAGCGACAGGCGTTGTATTCCCGGGGGCCGTTCGTCGTCATCGCTAGCTCGGGGATGGTCATGCCGCGCACGCCATCGCACCGGTGGGTCACGGCGGTCATTCGGGACCTGCGGAGCGCCATCTTCATGGTGAACTACCAAGATCCGACGGCGCCGGGCGGTCTCATTCTCAAGAGTAAGCTCGGGGAGCGGATTGAGCTTGAGCCGGGATCCGGACACACCCGTCAGCGCCTCTGCAAGGTTCAGCGATTCGACCTCTCGACGCACGCGAAAGAAGATGAGATGGCCGAGCTCGAGCGCATGCTCAATCCCGACCTCGTCGCCCATGTGCACGGAGAAGGCGACCGCATCCAATCGTTCATCGATGCGCAGACGAGCGGCCCCCAGCGCGTCCGTACGCGCGTTGGTCAGGAGATCAAGCTCTAAACGCACACCGCCCCTTCCAAGGAAGGGGCGGTTTTCTGTGCAAGCGAGGTTGTGCGTTACGCTTTCTGGTCGAGCGTGAGGATGAGCTTGTGATCCTTTGCATCGATACTGACGATAGCGAACGGGTAGGATGTCCCGATGGTGACAACATCCGCAGCCGGACGACCTCCGAACTCTGCCGTCGGGAGGAGCCCGACGATGTCGTCGTTCAGCTGTACGAATGCGCCGTTGGAACGAACCTTGATGACGGTTCCTTCGACCTTCTGACCAACCGAGAACGTCTGGTCAACCGTGAGCCACGGGTCGGGGCGGAGGGCTTTCAACGAAAGCGCCACGCGGCCACCGTCGAGCGAAATGACCTTTGCGGTGACCGTGTCGCCGCTGTGGAGAATCTGCCGAGGATCTTCGACGAACTTCCAATCAATCTCGCTGGAGTGGATGAGCCCATCGAGGTTCTCTGACAAGCGGACGAATGCGCCGAAGTCGGTGACCTCCGTGACGGTGCCCTCAACGGTCTCGCCGACGGCAAGCTTCGCGAGCTCGCCCTTTGCGGCCTCTTCTTGGATGGCGCGCTCGGAGACGATAAGTTTCCCTTCCTGCTCGTTGTAGTCGAGCACCTTCACCTTGAAGGCCTGGCCCTTGAACTTCTGCAGTGCCTGCACGATCTTCGTGGTGTCGCCACCCTCAACCTTCGGGTAGTGCTCGCTGGAGAGCTGGGAGAGCGGGAGGAATCCCTGCACGCCCTCGACTTGCACGATGAGACCGCCTTTGTTGATGTTCTGAATGATGGTGGTGAGCACCGAGCTCGTGTCGCGAAGCTCTTTGATGCGCTGCCATGCGGTCGTCAACTGCGCAGCTTTCAGCGACAGCTCGCGGTATCCGTCCTCATTCTCGAGTTCGAGGAGGACTGCGCTGACCTCTTCGCCCGGCTGGAGTGCGCGAACGCGGTCCGGGTTGTCATAGAACTGACCCGGGTACACGATGCCGATACCGGCGGAGCCAAGGTCGAGCATGACATTGGACTTCGAGACACTGATGACTCGCCCAGTCAGGATTTGTCCTGCGCGGGGCAGCTGGAACTCCTCTTTTGCGAGGAGATCTTTCATGGTTTTCACCGAGGGTGCTGATGCCATAGCAATAAAAATGTCTCTCCGTCGCACTTTGGCGACCCTTGAGACTAGGCACTACTATACCTGAGAGGACCGGGAAAATCAAGGCTTGAAATAAGGCTATTTTTTGGTATCATAGAGGGGATGAATATCACGTGGTATGGTCACCGGTGCGTCCGAATCGAGAGCAAAGAAGGCAGTGTTCTCATCGATCCGTTCGACCCGAAGAAGATTGGTCTCCGCGGGCCGAATGTCGGCGATGATCTGGTCCTCCTGAGCGAGGCAGATCCCGGCTCTGCGGTACTTGAGCGCATCAACGAGAGCTCTTTTGTTGTTCGTGGGCCTGGCGAATACGAGCGCAAGGGCATTGCTGTGCGCGGCATTCAGGCGTGGCAGGATACTCAGAAGGGTCGCGAGCTTGGATTGTGTACCATCTACAGTATCGTTGCGGAGGATGTCTCGATGTGCCACCTCGGGGCGGTTGGGCAGGCCACGCTCACAAACGAACAGCTCGAAGCCGTCGGCGATCCCGACATCCTCATCATTCCGGTGGGAACGCAGAGCGCATTTGACGCGAAGGCGGCCGCGGCACTCGTAACCGAAATCGAGCCGAAGATTGTCATTCCGGTCCAGTTTTCACTGCCGAACGCATCGTACGAGGCTGGCACACTGGAGAAGTTTGTGAAAGAGATTGGTCTTCCGGCCGAGAAGATGGACAAGCTTCGCATTGTGAAGAAGCAGCTTCCGGTCGATCGGACCCAACTCGTGGTGCTCGAAGCGTAATCCTATGTCCCTCATCCAGGAGATACATGCACAGAAGCCGGCCGTCCGATACGCACTCTACGGGCTTTCGCTCGCTATCTCGCTGTCGCTTGTTGGGTTGTTCGGCGTCTCCTCGCTCCAGCGGCAGGCGTTCATGGCGCTCCATACGGATCCAGAGGAGCAGCTCGCCTACGATCAAGCCCGCGACGCGCGTCGCCCAAAGCCGGTTGCCGCACTTGCCCGAGCTGCATCGTCGCTCACCGCGAGTATCGGTTCGCTCTTTGGATGGAAGGTTGATGCGGGTTTTGACACCGAGGGGCGGGTAGGCAATGATCAGGGCGGTGTCCATCCGCTTCCGTTGTCGGAGTAGGGGCGTTTTTCATTTTCATGGCAACAAAACAGAAATCACAACCGACCGAACAGCTCCCGCAGGTGAGTCCGCGGCGGGAGATTACTGAAGAAATCCAGAAGTCCTATTTGGAATACGCGATGAGCGTCATTATGTCGCGCGCGCTTCCGGATGTGCGTGACGGCCTCAAGCCGGTGAATCGTCGCATCCTCTATGTCATGCACAAGCTTGGGCTGACGCATGGGGCAAAGCTTCGCAAGTCCGCCGCGGTGGTTGGAGAGGTGCTCGGAAACTACCACCCGCACGGCGACACCGCCGTCTACGACGCGATGGTGCGCATGGCACAGGATTTTTCCATGCGATACCCGCTGGTCCACGGGCAGGGGAACTTCGGTTCGGTCGACGGCGACAGTCCTGCCGCGATGCGATACACCGAGGCGAAAATGGCGCGTATTGCCGACGAGGTTCTCGCCGACATCGAGAAAGACACGGTTGCTTTCCGGCCGAACTACGACGGCACGAAGCAGGAGCCGATTGTTCTTCCGGCGCGCATTCCAAACCTGCTCGTGAACGGCACGACCGGCATCGCGGTCGGTATGGCAACGAACATCCCGCCGCACAACCTCGGCGAGGTGCTCGATGGCCTCATCCATCTCATTGAAGAGCCAGACGCCGATGTGAAGGATCTGATGCAGTATGTGAAGGGCCCCGATTTTCCGACGGGAGGTTCCATTTTTAATGAGAAGGACATCCTGAACGCCTACGCGACGGGGCGCGGTCCGGTTGTGATGCGCGGCACCGCGGAGATTGTCGAGGGGAAGCGCGGACAGCAGATTATCATCACCGAGATCCCATATCAGGTGAACAAGGCGGAGCTCATTGTGAAGGTTGCCGATCTGGTGAAAGAGAAGCGGCTCGAAGGCATTCGCGATATTCGCGATGAATCCGACCGGCAGGGGATGCGCATTGTTATCGAGCTGAAGCAGGACGCGTTCCCGAAGAAGGTGCTCAACGCGCTCTATAAGCTGACTGAGCTGCAGAAGACGTTCCACTTCAACATGATTGCGCTCGTGGACGGCATTCAACCGCAGATCCTCGGGCTCAAAACCATCCTCGAGAAGTTCGTCGAGCACCGGCAGGTCGTGGTGCGTCGCCGCAGTATGTATGAGCTCGAGCGTGCAAAGGACCGCGCGCACATCCTCGAGGGGCTGTCGAAGGCGCTTGATCATATCGACGAGATCATCAAGGTTATCAAGCAGTCGCCGACTCGCGAAGAAGCGTTCGCGAACTTAATGAAGAAGTTCAAGTTCTCCGACCGGCAGGCGAATGCGATTCTCGAGATGCGCCTCCAGTCGTTGGCGGGGCTCGAGCGCAAGAAGGTTGAAGATGAGCTCAAGGAGAAGCGCGCTATTATCGCGGAGCTCGAGGAGCTTCTCAAGTCTGCCAAGAAACTGTTGGGTGTCGTGAAAAAGGAATTCGTCGAGTTGCGTGAGAAGTACGGTGACGAGCGGCGCACGCGCGTTGTGAAGACGGCCCTGCGCGAGATTGGAGACGAAGAGCTTGTACCCGAGGAGGATGCGCTGTTCATGATCACGCTCGGCGGCTACATCAAGCGACTGCCGCCCGATGAGCTCCGCGCGCAGAAGCGCGGAGGGAAGGGTGTGGGCGGTATGGCCACGAAAGAAGAGGATGTCATCAACCATTTCTTCTTGGCGAACACGCACGACAACATCCTGTTCTTCACGAACTCCGGAAAAGTGTTCCAGATCCGGGGGTATGAAGTGCCGGAGGCAAGCCGTCAGAGCAAAGGCCGCGCTATTACGAACTTCCTGCAGGTGACGGCGAGCGACAGCATCACCGCGGTGGTTCCGCTTCCGAAGGAGAAAGAACAGAAGGGTATGTTCCTGTTCATGGCGACCACCAATGGCGTTATCAAAAAAGTGTCCATGGATGCGTTCTCGAATGTCCGCAAGAATGGCCTCCTCGCCATTAACCTCAAGGGCGACGATCGTCTCGGTTGGGTATTCGGGACCTCTGGAAACGATCAGGTCGTGATGACCACTGCATCCGGTTCTGCGATTCGTTTCAACGAAGGCGATGTGCGTCCGATGGGTCGCGCCGCCGGCGGCGTACTCGGGATGCGGCTCGAAGCCGGCGACCGGTTGGTGGGGGCCGATGTTATTCGCGCCGGTACCGAGAAGGGCCTCACGTTGATGGCGGTCATGGCGAACGGGTATGGAAAGCGCACGCATCTCAAGGAGTACAAAACCCAGCATCGCGGCGGTGTCGGTATCCTTACGGCAAACATCACGGCAAAGACGGGCCAGCTGGTGTCTGCGCATGTCACGAACGAAGAGAACGAGGAGTTCATCGCCGTTTCGCAGAAGGGGCAGGTCATTCGCACCGCTATCAAGGAGGTTCCACTCCTTGGCCGTGCTACCCAGGGCGTGCGCATTATGCGGTTGGACTCCGGTGACCACGTTGCTTCCGTCGTCTTGTTCTAGCGTTTTGTGCACAACGCCCCGCCTCGCGCGGGGCGTTGTGCTAAAATAGACGCATGACGAATCTCCCCGAGTCGGGCGCGTTTCTTGATACCCGACGCATCGTTTCAGCGCTCGGAGGACTATCCGGTCTCAGGGTTGCCGACCTCGGGTGCGGCGCAGGGTTTTTTACTATCGATCTCGCTCGTGCCGTAGGGAAGGACGGTATCATTTCGGCGGCGGATATTATGGAGGAGCCGCTGCAGTCGGTTCAAGCGCGAGCTTCCGCGGCTGGATTAGAGAATGTTCGCACGATTCGTGCAGATCTCGAGGTGCTTGGCGGCACGAAGATAGCGGACGGAAGTCAGGATCTTGTTCTTGTTGCGAATGTGTTGTTCCAATCCCAGAAAAAAGAAGCCATTCTCGCAGAGGCGGTCCGGATACTCAGGTCTGGCGGCCGGTTGCTCGTGGTGGACTGGAAAAAGGGAGCGGGCGGATTTGGTCCGCCGGAGTCGCTTCGTACCGACGAGGCGACGATGCAGGCCTTGGTCGGTAGTGTTGGCGTCCGATTCCAGCAGGCGCTCGACGCCGGTGCATTCTACTACGCACTTCTTTTTATCAAATGAACATCTCCTCATTCGTGACGGATTCTCGGAAGTTGACGTATGTGCTCGGCGGCGCTATCGCGGTCATGGTGTTCATCGCGTTCGTCTTCATTCTCAGCAATGTCGGTGGTCAGCAGACCGGCGGGGATGTGACACTTACTGTGTGGGGAGTATTCGACGACCGCGCGGCGTTCAGTGCCGCATTCAAGGGGTTCGAGACAGCGAACAAAGGTGTCCACATCGACTACCGTTCATTCCCGCCGCAAGAGTATGAGGCGGCGGTCATTAATGCGCTCGCTGCAGGACAGGGGCCGGACGTATGGATGATGCACCACACATGGCTTCCGAAGCACATCGATAAGATTCAGCCGATGCCGGAGAAGCTCGCAGGGGACAAGGATCCGTTTATGACCGTGCGAGAGTTCAAGGATACGTTCGTTGATGTGGTTGCCTATGACCTCATGAACAACGGGAAGATCTACGGGCTTCCACTGTATGTAGATACGCTTGCGCTGTACTACAACAAAGATGTGTTCGCGAGCGCGGGAATCGCTCAGCCGCCACGGACATGGACTGAATTCATGGATGATGTGAAGAAGATTACGCAGTACGACGCGAGCCGGAACATCACGCGCTCCGGCGCCGCGATGGGTTCGGCACGGAACATTAACCGGTCCACCGATATTCTCATGATGCTCATGGTGCAGTCGGGGGTGCAGATGACGAATGCCGACGCGACGCAGGCGACCTTTTCCCGTTCCGTCGATGGGCAGAATGTCGGCGAACGGGCGCTCACCTTCTATACTGATTTCACGAACCCCCAGAAAGAGGTCTACACATGGAACGATGCGCTGGACTACTCGATCGATGCGTTCGCTGAAGGCTCAACGGCGATGATGATCAACTATTCGCATCAGATTCCGGTACTTCGGAGCAAGGCTCCCCGATTGAACTGGGCCATCGCTCCAGTTCCACAGGCGAGTACGGTGGATTCCCGAACCTATGCGAACTACTGGCCGCTCGTTGTATCCCTGAAGACCCAGCACGCCGCGGCTGCTTGGCGTCTCGTGAAGTACTTGGCCGTCGGAGATGGCAACATCAGCTACTTGAATGCTGCGAATCGGCCGTCTGCGCGGCGCGACCTCATCGAGCAGCAGAAGAGCGACCTTGATCTTGGCGTCTTTGCGCAACAGGCGCTGACTGCGCGGTCATGGTTCCAAGCGGACAACCAGTCGATCGAGACCATTTTTGCCGACATGATCGATGCGGTGAATCTTGGGCGGCAGTCAGTCACGAATGCACTTCGTGAAGCTGAGACAAAAGTAACGGTCCTCATGAGCCGACGGTAGCGCTATGGCAATCCCTCGCTTCTATTTCCGATCCGTACTTCTCGGACTCCTCCTCATGGGAGCGCTCCTTATGCCTCGCGCTGCGCTCGCAGCCGACTTCCTTCCGCTCGTGCCGTGTGGCTCCGATGCCGCTGGGCAGGCCCCCTGCACCCCGTGCGACCTGTTCAAGACAGGGAAGAATGTCGTTGATTTTGTGATGTATGGCGTCACCGGACCGATTGCCGCGTTCATGATCGTCATCGCCGGTGGCATGATTCTGCTCGGGGGAGAGTACCCCGACAGGCTGAAGCAGGGGAAGCAGATGCTCACGAATACGCTCATCGGAGTTTCAATCATCCTCGCATCATGGTTGGCGGTCACGACGCTCATCAAGCTCTTGGCCGGCGGGAGTCAGTACGATACCTGGTACGAGTTTAGCTGTCCGGAGGGGCTGGCGAAAATCCCGCCTATCGTAACCGCGACGCCCACCACGACCGCCGCCGTGCTCCCACCGCGACCGACACCAAGCGTTCCCGCACAGGCGGGAGTGCGAACTGTTGTCGATACGCTCCCTGTTTGCGCGACTACGGGGGCGAATGGGAAGCCGTTCCAGTGTGGGGACTGCACGGGGAAGGTTGATCCAATGACGGGAAAAACATTTGGAAGCATCATACAGCAGTATGCGAGCGGTCCGGTGACCCCGCAATTACTGAATGCCATCATGTTCGCGGAGTCATCGTGCCGCACGAATCCCGAGAATAGCGGCGCAGGCGCGTATGGGCTTATGCAGATACAACCGGCGACAGCAAATAGTTTTCGTAGTGCATGCGGTGTCTCAGAGCGTATTAATGCCGCATGGCTCATGAGCGATGCCAATATTGAAAAGATTATTTGCGTAGGGGCTGCATACCTCAAGAGCCTCGTAGGAAGTTGCGGAAGTAGCCCTGTGCATCTCGCAGCAAACTACAACGGCAGCAATGCGTGCGGGCCGAGTCGAGACTGCTCGCAGATTCAGAGCTGTACAGGCGCCGGAGCGATGAAGCGCTGGGAGTGCCCATGGAACGACCCTCAGCACACGACTGCAAATACGGGTTTCCATGAAACGCGGGACTATGCCCCGAAAGTTGCGTATTGCACCGCTCACTAATCCATGCGATACACACTCTTTGTTCTCGGAATATTGGCGGTGGTGGTTGGGGGTTGGGCGGTTGGAGCGCATGCCGATGAAAGCACGCCGCAGGAGTTTTTGTACGCGTTCCACATCCGCTGGGCGAGCGGAGTCCCCTCGTGGGCCCAGACATACGAGCTGACAACGGGAGCGCAAGCAACTCCGACTGCGGGAGCATGGGCGCTGCGCGTCCTGAGCTCTGGCGGGGCCGTGCTCGAGGAGTATGCGCTGGCACCGGTACGGCAGGGGACGATGGATGTCGTTATTCCGTACGCATCGCGTGGGTTTCGCGCTGAAGTACGTGATGCCGCGGGTGCTCTGCGGCTCGAGGCGGATCTCTCAGGGAGTCGAGTGTGTAATGATGACGCCGTGTGCGATGCGCAGTATGGCGAAGACGGGGATAATTGCCCGACGGACTGTGCAGCGACCGCGGGAAGTGCGGCGACCGCAGCTATCGCGCCGCAGATTCCGGTGAGTAGTTTGCTGGGGGCGTGGCTGATGCGCCTAAGCATGGCAGCGACCGCAATTCTTCTGCTCGGAGCCGCTGTGCGGGCGCTGGACAGTCGCCGACGGCCATACGATAATTAGAGAGTAATGGCCGACCCAATCAAGATTACAAATCCGATCGGTGTCGAGAATCTCGAAGATCTTCTTGCGGTCATTAGCGACCGTCTTCTCGAGATTATCATCCCTATCGCGGTGCTCATGTATGTGTGGGCAGGGGTGAACCTGCTTATTGCGGCCGGTGACCCCGGAAAGATTAAGAAGGCGAAAGATATTATGAAGTGGACCACACTGGGACTGCTGATCATCTTTATCGGAGGCGGATTCGTTGACCTTATCCGTAGCATTCTCAACGCGGGCCAATGAACAGTTCTACGGATGCACTGGGTTTTGATCGGGTAGTTGCTGTGTTGAACTATCTCGTCGGGAGCGCCCTTCTGCTTGCAGGGTTTCTGGCGGTTGGCGCGATAGTCTGGTACGGACTCCGCATGGCAACCGCAGGAGGAGATGCAACGGCGTTTAGTAAGGCGAAGAGCTACCTCATCAAGGCGTGCATCGGCGCGCTCATTATCTTTGGCGTGTATACCATCATCAACAGCATCGGCGGCGCAGCGGATACGCTCACCAAGTAGTTCGATATCTGATATACTAGACCCATGCAACCGCCACGCGCACTTAAGCGACTCCTCCTCCCGCTTGCTTCGCTTTCTCCGGTGCTTGCGCTCGCCCAGTCTGTCCCAGTTCCCATAGAAGGGGAAACGCTTACACTTCGGAAGATTGTTCTCTTGGTGCAGGATGTTATCGACACTCTTTTCATTCTTGTCTCTATCGTTATCGTGGGCGTGATGGTGTATGCAGGGTTCAAGATGGCGACCGCCGGCGGAGACTCAAAGAAATTCGATGAGGGAAAGACGAGGCTGAAGCAGGCGGTGTGGGGCGCTATCGTCGTGTTCGGTGTTGGTATCATCATCAATACAATCGCAGATTTCGCAACAAGTCCTACGCAAATCTTGCGCTAGAAAGGGGGTGTCGCTATGAAACGAACTATCACACAGTACGCAGTAGCAGTCGCAGTGTTTGCATTGGTGCTCGCGCCGACCATGGCATTCGCTATCACGCAGCCGACGGTCCCGCCTGGCGTTTCGGGGCAGACCATCAAGGGGTCTGACATTGTACGCATCATCAACGATGTCGTGCAGACGCTCATCACTATCAGTGTTATCGTCGCCATCGGGTACTTCATCTTGGGCGCTATCAACTACGCGACCGGACAGAAGTTCTTGGCGGGAGATAAGGGTGACGGAAAGAGTATGATGAAGAACGCGGTATGGGGCATTGCTCTCATGCTGGCCATTGGTCTTATCATCAACACAGTCGCGGGATTCATTAATCGTGGATTCAACCTCGGTTAGTCCATCCGTGGCCACGGATACCACAAACCCCCGACATCGGGGGTTTGTGGTATGAAGGGGTAGTTTTGACAAAATACTCATAAAGTGTTATTTTATGATTTTCGAACTGAGGACGGTACATTCTCAATTGGGAGGAAGTGCAGATGGCGAAAGAACGCATCGTATCCAGTATGACGCTCCACGATATGCTGATGGCGATGTGCGGAGGTAGTCCAGGCGCTCTTACGGTCTGTCTGCGGCTTTTGGAGTGCGGCAGCAAGATTGACCCGGATGCTTTCGCGGGAGGCCTCACCAGCATCCTCGCCCTAGACAGCCTCGGGATCTACGAGGCGCGGATCTAGATGCTCTACAGCGACGCGTGTGACAGCGACCTTGTCAAAATGGTGGCAGTGCTTCGGGCGAATCAGCTCGGTCAGCTTGCTGGTACGCGCGCAGATGCCCTGCATCACGCCATCGAACACCGCGGCGAAGGGCTCGACCTCGACGCAGTGTTGCAAGCAGTGAAGGAGCGCCTGCCTCGGTTTGGTCTCGAGGGAGCTGTTGCGTAAGTCAGCTACTGTTCGCGCGGAGCCCCGAGCAATCCATATTCGCTCGGGGTCTTCTTCTTTGTGGTATGATGGCCCCGCGCGCCCGTGGTGGAATTGGCAGACACGCCGCCCTTAGGAGGCGGTGCCGCAAGGCGTGGGGGTTCAAATCCCTCCGGGCGCACATACGAACAAACAGGACGCGAAAGCGTCCTGTTTTGCGTCATAGCGAGTGACTACTTCAATTCTATCTTGAGGCGCTTTGTCTTTGCTTTCTCAAGAGTCGGAAGGCGGATGGTGAGGATGCCGTTCTTCATGCTCGCCTTTGCGCTGTCGGCGTCTACCTCTTCGGGAAGGATGATGGAGCGGGAGAACGGGCCCCAGTAGAGTTCTTGGTAGAAGTAGTTCTGCGAGCGCACCTTGGATTCTGGTGACCGCGAACCCTTGATGGTGACCATGTCGTTGAGAATGCTGATATCGATATCAGCAGCGGTTGCACCTGCGATGGTTGATTGGATAACGATATCTCCTTCGTCGCGATACACATCGACGGTCAGTGAGCCTTCAGGCTGTTCCTGCTCTTTCCGCGATGCGGCGAGCTGGATATCCAATTCTTCGTCATTCGGCATGTAGGGCATAGATCACGCGACGCTGGGGGTCACCCGGTCGCCTCGTTCTTTGATTTTATCAAACAATACGGAGACGAGGAAGGCCATAGCCATCAACAGGATGGTGGAGAACAGGAGACTCACGGATTTATGCATTTGCGAGATGAAGAGGTTGAATGTCCAGTGGAAGACGGTGGCGAGCGCAAATCCCATAGCAAAGAGCGCTTTTCGATGCGAAAAGTAGAACCATGCGAGTGCGATGAAGTAGCCAAGAAGTGCCGAGGAGAGCGCGTGGAGCAGGGTGGCGCCGGCGAAGCGGAGCGACCAGATGCCCATCGTCGCCGCGAGGCCGTCCCCGATGACGCGGTTGATGACGAGAATGTTCTCCATTGCGGCGAATCCCATGGCTGCCGTGAGCATGTAGATCATTGCGTCGACGGGCTCATCGAAATCGGGCGAGCGCAGGACGACGAAAAAGACGGCGAGGTACTTTACGCCCTCCTCGATGGCCGCGGCCCAGAGATAGAATAGAGGGCTACTCGAGAGGGTGGAGGGGTCCCCACCAAACACGCGCGCGATGAACTGCACAAAGAGAAGCTGGAACATAATGGCGAGCGGAGAAAGCATGATGCCCAGCAGGAGCACTTTGGTGATGAGCACCTTCGGCTCCGGATGGCAGTCTTTTCGCAACCAATACGCCAGCCAGATAAGGCTGGGGAGCGAACCGACGAAGACGAGCAAGAGGTACGACCCCATTACCGCCTATTCTACCACGGTAGGCCACGGAGCGACCATAAGGAGATCCTTCGGGTCGGTGCTTCCGGTCATGCGACCCCACAGCTCTTCGGTTACGAATGGGGCGAACGGGTGAGCGAGCTTGAGCGTGTTCGCGATGACCCAGAGAAGAATCTGGAGCGTGCTTTCAGCGAGCGCAGGGTCCTGGAGCTGCGGCTTGCTGGCTTCAAGATAGATGTCGGCGAGCTCGTGCCACGCGAACTGGTAGACCTGCTGGGATGCCTCATGAAGGACGGAGTGCTCCAAATTCGCGGTGACGGCACCGATTGTTTCGTTGAGCTTTGCGAGGATAGCTGTGTCGGCGTCCGTTTTCGGTTCTGGCTGTGAGCGGGGGATTGTGAGGGCGCCATCCCCAAGATTCGTGAGCACGAATCGTACGATGTTCCAGAGTTTGTTTGCGAAGTACTTATATGCACGAATCTTGTCCTCGCTGATGCGACTGTCTGTTCCGGGAGTATTTCCCACGACGAGCGCCATGCGGGCCGCATCGGCACCGTACTTTGCGGCGACCTCGATAGGGTCGATGCCGTTTCCGAGCGACTTGGACATCTTCCGGCCTTGCGCATCCCGCACCGTGCCGTGGAGGTACACGGTGGAGAATGGGATGGTGTCGAGCGCGTAGCCGGTCATTAGAATCATGCGGGCGACCCAGAAGAAGAGGATTTCATATCCTGTTTCAAGAACGGCGGTCGGATGGTAGGTGCGCAGGTCGGCGGTGTCGTCCGGCCACCCGAGCGTGGAGAACGTCCACAAGGCAGAACTGAACCATGTATCAAGCGTGTCAGAGTCCTGCTCCCATCCCGCATCGGTCGGCTCTTCGCCGACGGTCATTTCGTTGTTGCGATACCATACCGGAACGCGGTGTCCGTACCAGATTTGCCTGCTGATGCACCAGTCGCGGAGGTTATCAATCCAGTGGAAATAGGTCTTTCCGAAATGCTCCGGAATGATGGTGATGCGCCCATCGGCGACCGGTGCCCGCATGATGTCTTTGAGGGTTGTACCGCGACCCGGGATTTCCTTGTTCACATTCACGAACCACTGCAGTTTCGGGAGCGGCTCCACGATGCCGCCGGTACGCTCGGCGGTCGCCACACTCTGAGTGGTCGCCTCTTCCTTTTCGAGGAGTTTTTGCTCGCGAAGCCATGCCACTACGACTTCTCGAGCCTCGGTAACCTTTTTCCCGTTGAGCTCTGGCCCTCCAACCGTCATTCGCGCGTATTCGTTGATAACCTGCGGTGCGGGCAGATTATGCCGCTGAGCGATATCCCAGTCGGTCATGCTGTGCGCGGGGGTGACACCGACAGCTCCTGTGCCGAACGCCGGATCAGCCGCGGGGTCAGCAACGATGGTGATGTGGAGCGGAACGCCGCAAAACATTACGTCGTACTCTTTTCCGATGTAGGCGCGATAGCGCTCATCGTCTGGGTTCACAGCGACCGCTGTGTCGCCAACCTTTGTTTCGGGGCGAGTTGTTGAAATGGGGATAGGGAAGTCCTTTGCATATCGGAACGTGTAGAGCTGTGCGGTCCGTTCTTCGTAGACGATCTCGTCATCGGAGATGGTTGTTTGGCCTTTGGGGTCCCAGTTGACGATGCGGTTGCCGCGATAGATGAGGCCGTCATCGTACATGCGCTTGAACATCGTTCGTACCGCGGTGCTTCGCGGGGCGTCCAGCGTGAACGCTTCGCGATCCCAGTCGCAGGAGGCGCCCATAACCTTGATCTGTGACGTGATAACCTCGTGGTGATGCTCAACGAACGCGCTGATGCGGCGCAGGAGCTCTTCCCGTCCGAGGTCGTGGCGACTCTTTCCTTCCTTTTTCATAATCTCTTTCTCGACGACCGACTGGGTCGCGATGGCGGCATGATCAGTCCCTGGAAGCCAAAGGGTGCGGCGGCCCTGCATGCGCGCGTAGCGCACCATGATGTCTTCTACGGTGAGCATGAGTGCGTGTCCCATATGGAGGACGCCCGTCACATTCGGCGGGGGCATGATCATGGAGAATACAGGGGCATCGGGCTTCGTGATGCCGGCCGCAATGCACGCGTCCGGGCTGAAGAATCCGCTCTCGCGCCATCGCGTATAGATGGCCGTTTCAGCAGATGCGGGGTCGTAGTTCTTGGGAAGCTCGTGTGCGCTCATGTTGTTGTATTCTGCCCCAATCGGAGATTCGCGTCCATGGCGAGGTGCTCCCACGGCGTGGCGCCGGACGCGGCGTATGCAAAGTATCCTGCGACGGCAATCATCGCCGCGTTATCAGTCGTGTACCGAAGCTCGGGGAGGACGCACTGGAGATTATTCTCGCGGCACGCCACATCGAGGCGCTGACGGAGAAGAGTATTTGCGCTCACGCCGCCGGAGAGCAGGATGGCGCGAACCTGGTGTTGGGTGGCGGCTCGAATCGCTTTTTGGACAAGGACATCGACAGCCGCCTCTTGGAATGACGCGGCGATATCCGCCTTTTCCTGCTCGGTGAGCTCGCGGGTGCTTCCGGTGATGTCGCGAATGAGGTACAGGACAGCAGTCTTGAGGCCGCTGTAGGAGAAGTCGAAGGTGTCTGCCTTCAGCATTGGGCGGGGGAGTGTGTATCGGGCCGGGTCGCCTGCACGTGCAAGTGTTGAGACTTTCGGTCCGCCCGGGTACGACAGCCCGAGAAGACGAGCGACCTTGTCGAACGCTTCACCAACAGCGTCGTCTTTCGTTTCGCCGATAATCTCGTAGGTCCCGTGGTCGCGCATGAGCACAAGGTCGGTGTGTCCGCCGGAAACAACGAGATTGAGCAGGGGAAAATCGGGGAGCTGAGCATCTCCTTCGCTTGGCGGGAGCCAATTGGAATGGATGTGGCCGTCCATGTGGTCGACCCCCACGAGGGGGACGCTCCATTTCCACGCAAGGGTGCGCGCGAATGTGAGGCCGACGAGGAGCGCAGGTGCAAGACCTGGGCCTCGAGTGACGGCAATGAGGTCGACGGGGGCAGTCTGATTGGCATCGCGGAGCGCCTGCTCGACGACGGGGCCAACATTCGCTGCATGCTCGCGGGCTGCGAGCGCTGGAACGACGCCGCCGTACTGCTCGTGAAGCGCGACTTGCGAAGAGATAGCATTCGAGCGCACTCGGATGGCATCGCCCCCGCCGGAGCGGGGGCTAATCTCAACGACAGATGCGGCGGTCTCATCGCACGATGTTTCGATAGCGAGAATATTCATGAGCCTTTCGAGAGAGTAAAGCGAGTGAGATGTTGATTACATTGTAGCGCCGACGGGATTTGAACCCGTGTTACTGGGATGAAAACCCAGCGTCCTGGACCGGGCTAGACGACGGCGCCATTTGACAACTACTGATTTTAGCAGGTTTCCTGCTTTTTTCAACAGAAAAGAATCCCCCGTGGGTCCGGGGGATGGTGGCGCTACTCGCCTGTTGGGGACAGTACTGCGACCGCGACGCTGACGGCCTCGTCGAGCGTCGGCACGATAAACCCTGCGACCTCGCGAATCATCGAATGCCAGTGCACGTTGGGGTCGTCCATGGCGATGACGATGGGCTTCCGGAACGCGTCGGCCCAGGCGATTTCCATTACGGTCCCGATCGACACCGTTCGCGCCCCGACCAGGTTGACCAGGATGAGGTCACATCGCATGACGTCCATGCGATCTCGGCAGGTGATGCCCTTCTGGGATGAGAGTGGGAGCTCTTCGTGGGGGCCCGTAATGACTCCTGCGGGGCGCAGGTACTGCTTTCCGCGCATCGGCGATGCGGCAACGATGTGTGGCGGGAGTAGCTCCGCAACATGCGTGCGCCACCTCGTGCACTCTTCGTAGGTAGACCCTACGATGGGGCCAGCCAAGTAGATCAAGAATTCTCGCACCGATACCTCCATGAATGTGCTCGGGGAACTCTACAACAACAAACCGCCCAAGGGAAGGGCGGTTTGTTCGAGCGATGCGAGAGCTATTTTGTCGCGACGATCTGCGCGAAGATGTCAGGGTGTTTTGCGGCGATTACCGATAGGACTTTGCGGTCGATTTCGATGTGCGCCGCCTTCAGCTGGGCGATGAGCTTGGAGTAGGAGACGCCGTTGTCGCGGGCTGCCGCGCCGACGCGGACGGTCCACAGGCGACGCATGGTGCGCTTTTTCTTCTTGCGGTCAGCAAACTGGAATGTCCACGCGTGCAGGAGTGCTTCCTTCGCTGCGCGGAATTTTGTTTTACGACCCCACTTGAAGCCCTTCGCTTGTTTGAGTAGGCGCTTGCGGCGGGCGTTGGCGGTTGATCCTCGTTTGACTCTGGTCATGGTGGTGTAGTACGGGAATGATTATTGCTCGGAAGAAATATGGCGGGACGGCAAGAGCTTCTGGAAGCTCTTTGCGAACTCGACGGGGGAGCCCTTCTGGCCGTGCTTGTGCAGGCCGGTCGAGCCGCTGTCCTTTGCGTTGAAATGGTTCTGGCCGGGCTTACGCTTCAACACCTTGCCGGTGCCGGTGATCTTGATGCGCTTTGCCAGGGAACGATTGCTTTTGTGGGTTTTCGACATATGAATTGCTATTCAGTGGCTGGCGGCTGCTTCGGAGCGACCTTCTGTCCCTTCGCTTTCTGGATGACGAGCACCCAACCGTAGGGACCGCGGATTGGCTCGCGTTGACGGGTAAAGGGGACTGAGAGCTTCGTGAGGAAGGTCTCGAGCTGTTCGAGTCCCTTCTGCGCGAACGCTTTTTCGCGTCCGCGGAGCGTGAGCTCGACTTTCACCCAGTGGCCGTCATTGAGGAACTCATCGGCCTTCTTTGCCTTGAACATCAGGTCGTGAATGCCGGTTTTGAAGCCAACACGCACTGCTTTCGTCTGCTGTTCTTTGACCTTCGGCCGAGCCTTTTCCTCCTTGGACTTGGTGTACATGTACTTCCCATAGTCCATGATCTTGGCGATAGGGGGTTGGGCCATGGGGCTCACCTCTACCAGGTCAAGATCCTTCTCCTTTGCTAGCCGCAGCGCGTCAAAAGTCTTCATAACCCCCAACTGCTTGCCGTCCTGGTCGATGACCTGGACTTCGGGGATGCGGATCTGATGATTGACGCGGAGTTCTCGGGTAGCCAAGACAATAAGAAAATCAGGCGTGGGGAGTATACCACGGGCGCTTCGTTTTGTGAAGCCCCCTGCGCTATTTTGCGGGACAGGAGCCCCAGAGTCCTCGGCTCGCTTCCCGTGCTTCCGCCTGGGCTGCGGCGAACTCCTTGGCGTGGGCGATGTCGGGTGGATAGGTGTTGGCGTATGCGTATCCGCGGGCGACGAGCTGAAGGTTCACAAAGGTGCCATCCGCGAGGTAGATGTAACGCAGGAGGCGGCCGTATTTATCGGTATCACTGATATCGCGCACGAGGCGAACGAACTGTCCTTCGACGAGGGATGCGTTGTAGGAGGATGCCTCTTTTCCGAAGCACTGCACAGGGCGGCGCGGATCAACGGTCTCGGGCGTGTTGACCCCAATGTATCGCACGCGAGTGCCTCCTTCGATCTCAATGGTGTCGCCGTCTACAACCTTTGTGACCAGCACCATGCCGGAAGGCGCCGGCTTTGGCGTCGCGGTAAGCTCGGGATTGTTGTGGCGGTCGCGCGACTCGGTCAGCCACTGCGTATAGAGCGCGATGATGAGGAGTGCGGCGGCGGTGAGGATGCGTTTCGTTGGCATATTAGCGGTAGAGGAGTGCGCGGAGCACTTCAAGCTGTTTTAAGGCCCCATCCATGGCCCGTCGAGGGAGCGGTTCTGGAACAATAGCGAGTCGCTTGCAGATACTATCAAGCGTTGGCGCAGCGAGTCCGAGACGTGACCACGCAAGCGTGAATAAGTCGATGCGATGGTAGTCGGTCGGGTCCTCGATACCAGCAACCTTGAATCCTGCATCAAGGAACGAGTAGGCGAGGAAGACGTTGTAGGAGCAGAAGACGGCGTCGTGCGCCTTATCGGCATAAACCGTGAGCGCGGTCTCCAACGATACGGCGTTTCGCCATGTCGCGGGATTGTACCCCGCCACCTCGAGGGCTTTCTTCGCGCCGGTTGCGATGTGGAGCGGCTTGATGCGCGCATGGTACTGGTCGCCAACCTTGAGGGTGCGCTGGTCGACGATGAGGACCGCGATTTCAATAATCTCGTGAACGGCGGCATCAAGGCCGGTCGTCTCGATATCGGTGATGGCGAGGGGGCGGTCTCGGAATCTCATGGCACCACTCTAGCAAGAAAAAGCCCCTCACGGGAGGAGGGGCTTCGGTGCTGTTGGGGCGTAATAGCCGGCGCGGTGACGAACAACGACATCGTCTCGCTTTACGAACACCGAGACGGTTCGCCAGGTGCGCGGCCGCTCGGCGAGGCGTGGCTGGTAGCCGAGGTGGTACTGCGTTCGAAGCTCTTGCGTAAGAGCGGCGTATGCCGAGGGAAGGCCGTCAGGCGCCTTGAGGGCGGTAACGGTTCCGCCTGTTTTCGACGCGAGTTGACGGAGGAACCAGAATCCTTTTCTGGCCTGTTCGCGCCGTGTCGGATTTTCGACATCGTGGGGGAGCCAGATGGAATAGACCGCAACGCCACTCGTGCGAGCCGCCTCGAGCACATCGTCATCAGAGGAGAGTGAGCCGATGTCTTCTCCATCCGTAAGGAGGACAATGATGCGGCGACGCTCTTGCTGCGGAAAGCGGTTCGTCAACGTCCGCAGGTGCTCGTAGAGCGTATCGTAGAGTCGCGTGTTTCCGCGCACGGTGAGCGATGCAGTTGCCCGCTCGAGGAGCGACGGATCGTCGGTGAACTCCTGAATGACCTGGCCGCTGCTGGCGAAGGCGACGACACGGGCCTCGTCTTGCGGGCGCATGGTCTGAATAAAGCCGGCCGCTGCCTTTTGTGCAAGCGGAAACGCTGTTCGCATGGAGTCAGAGCAGTCCATCAGAATGACGAGGCTGATGGGGAGGATGTCCTTTCCGAATAGGACAGGATCAATGTTCTGCGGGGTGCCATCTTCGTAGACTGAGAAGTCTCCCATGCGGAGATCTTCGATGTAGCGGGTCCCCGCGACATTGGTCACCGAGACGGCGATGTTTACGATGTGGCTGTCTGCGGCGAATGTCGGGGTCTTGGGCGTGCCTGTGGTGCGCTCTTCTGCCTGACAGAGAGACGCAAACGCAAGGACTGCGAACATCGCGATGCGCATGTTCCACCTCTTTTTCGAAAGAACAGTGGCGTAGTATAGAAACAAAAATAGCGATATGTCAATCTTCGAAAAAGAGCCCCCGCAGGTACGCGGGGGCAGGGGACTACGGGATGGTCACACTCTCGGCATCGACGGCGATGTTCCTGCAGACGAGGTAGTGGCCGTCGATGAATCTGCTGAGGCCCTCGCGCGCACCGGAGTACTCGCAGGCAAGCTCGGGGTGCGCCGCCTCGAACGTGTGACGGGCGACAATCCACGCGTCGCCGGTTGCGGGAAAGAAGTACGAGCCCGGGGCGCTGGGCACTTCCACGGGCGCCGCGCTTGCGGGTGGCGCTGCGACCACTGCTGCATTCTTTCTCTGAGAGGACCTTATCGCGAGGACGAAAAATCCTGCGATAAGGAGGAACAGGCATACTACCACCAGGAAATGGGGCTTCTGGGGCGGATCGGTCAATCGTGTCCCTCGTGGCACGGGGCACCTCCTTGGATAAGTTTATACTATTTTCTATGTAATTTGTCAATTTTAGGACTTGCAAAAGGAGCTTATTTTGTGCTATACTATGCCTACGGGGATGATCGGTTTCGACACTGCATCATGCTCGCGCGATGCCATACGCGGTCGACCGGGACTAACCGCGCTAAACACCGGTCATACATATAACTGGCTATTCCAACGCCAATTACGCGTTCGCCTAAGGGCGTCGCGCATCACACCCTGACGCCTGCTACGGGATCCTGTGGTGTCATCTAGCTCGCTCTAGCTGACCGTTCGCGTTTCACGGTCCGCCGAAACATTGAAACGCTAGTGCACGGTGCTTTTGACGGTTCTCTAGCCGTGCGCGAACTACCAAACCGTCTACTGTGGTAGTACATCGTGCCGGGTATCGTAGTGGACGCGAGTTCGATTCTCGCCATCTCCACAATACAGCAAAAAGACCCTTTCGGGGGTCTTTTTGCTAGGTGCAGGAGGTATTGTTTTTTTATATTTTCTGTGATATAATAGTACCCGCAAAGGAGGGAGTTCATGAACAACGAAGCGGATCGGGACGGTCGTATTGGTGAGCTGCTCGAGTACGACGCCATCGCGGTCGGTGAGGACATGGCCGAGTTCGCGGGACTGGGTCCCGATGTCGGCGTGCCTCTGGGCTTCATGCTTTTCCAGGACGCGAATGCGCGCAAGGAGCAGGCGCTCACAGAGGCCGACGATACCGTGCTGCTCGGCGACCTCGAGCGCTACCTGCGCATCGTCGCGGCGGAGGGCTTCACAGAGGTGCTTCGCGTGCCGTTCACCGTGGAGGACAACTACGGCAGTAGCGGCGGCGAGGTCAAGCGGGAGGCGCTGTTCGTCTTCTTCCACGACCGTGACGGCATCCTCCTTGTGTTCGACACCTACGGCGGCGGCAAGGTCAACAGCGGGCACTTCTACTACAACTGGGTGCCGAAGCGGAGCCAGCAGCTGGGGATGCCCACGGGAGCGAGCGGCGGGTGGTACGGAGAGCGTCTCTGGGTCGGGCACCACGACTGCCGCGAGGCCCTGCGCTTCAAGCTCCGGCGCCTGCGCCAGCGCGGATCGTTCGTGCCGACGTGGCAGCGGCAGCCGTTCCTGTGGCTCCTGCACTACGGCGACCACCCCACGGGAAGGAGTACGACTACGACACCATCATGCAGGAGCGGCTGTTCCTCCTGCCGGAGTACGTGCAGCGGCGCATCGCGGGCGACAAGTCGCCCGGCCCGCGCAACCGCTTCACGGAGGTCCTCGTCTAGCCCCACACAGAAAAGCTTCATGCTTTCCGCTGTGTGGGGCTTTTCTGTTGCAAAACACCTCCTTCGTATGAAGGAGGTGTGAGGCGCTTACGGTGCGCTACGCTGAACGGTGCAGAGCGAGCTGAGCGACGGTTCGAGCTCGCGCGCCATCGTCACGACGATGGCGCGGATGAATTCCTTTGTCGCTACCACATCGATGCACGCTTGGTTGTGCTGCTCCATGGTGAGCGTCGGGGTTCCCTCGATCGCTGCGATCTTTCCGCGGATCAGGGTGCGGAGCTTGGTGACGGAGTTCTGCCACGTCGCGACTTCGAAGGCGTTCCAGACCGAACGCGCGCACAGGATCGGCTCCGGGCGGAGTGTCGTTGCGAAGCGGTTTCCGTTCCGTTCGATCGTGAGCGGAATGCCGTCGGGATGGTCCTCCATATAGAACATGACTGCCCGCGGCAGCTCGGTCTCGAGGCGCTGTTCGCCGATCGCAGCGATGCGGTCGCCCGGCTGGATGTCGGCTGTGTGAGCCCCGGAAGGAACGAACACGCTCGACACATAGGTGTGGCGCATCAAGAGCCCGTCGGCGCCGAGGCCAAGCTCGCGCGTCTCGAGGGTGACGCCAAGCTTTGGCTCGGCAGGATCGAAGCCGAGGCGGTTCGGGAGCTGGCGGAGGATGATGTTCGTATCTTCCTCCAGCATCTTGAATGCCTTGGTAATCTCCAACTTTGTTGGAACCTGAGTGTCATCCGCCGGTGGCGGTGGTGTTGCGATGAGGGTGGCGAGCAACAAAGCGGACAGCATGGCGCCTCCTTACAAAGAGCTTAGGCGCCATGCTACGCCCCAAGCGGGGCGTGTCAATGCAATCACTCCTCGTAAGTGCCGCGCTCTTTGGAGCGCTGAACATCTTTCTTCTTGATGGCTTCTCGCTTATCGTATTTCTTCTTTCCGCGAGCGACGCCAATCTCAAGTTTAACGAGTTTTCGCTTTGCGTAGAGGCGGATCGGCACCAGGGTGATGCCGTGGGCTTGTGCGAGTCCAATGAGGCCGGCGGTTTGCTGCTTGCTCAAGAGGAGCTTTCGGTCGGAGCGCTCCTGATATTCTTTTGGTGTGTTACCCGGCTGGTATGGTGGAACGGATGCGCCGATGAGCCAAGGAGTCCCGTTAAGGATTTTTACATACGCCCCCTTAATGCTCGCGTGCCCAGCCTTGATGCTTTTCACTTCTGGTCCGGTCAGCACAATACCGGCCTCGACGGTTTCGAGGATGTCGTAGTCAAAGCGGGCGCGGGGATTGGTGGCCAGGTCTGCCATGGGTTGCTAGGTGCGCTCCTGGAGCGTGACGCGGCACTCTTGCGATGAACCGCCGCGCAGGTAGGTGAGGGTGACCGTGTCTCCGACGCCGTGCTTTTGGAGCAGGTCGGTGAGGTCGCTGCCAGCGGTGAGTTCGGTGCCATCGAGGTGGGTGATGATGTCGTGCTCCTGAAGTCCGGCGCGGTGTGCGGGGGAATCGGCAAGCACTGCGGCGGCTCCCGGTCGGTGATCGCGGATGACCATCGCCCCGTGGTCGCAGGGAAGTGTGTAGCGTTTTGCGAGATCGGGTGTGAGCATGACGTACATAAGCCCGAGATACGGCTTGATGATGCGTCCATGCTCGACGATATCGGTGAGGTCGCTCTTCGCCCAATTGATGGGAAGCGCGAATCCGATGTTCTGTGCGCCGAAGATCACAGCGGTATTGATGCCGACCACCTTTCCCTCGAGGTTGATCAATGGTCCGCCGGAGTTTCCCTGGTTGATGGCGACATCGGTTTGGATGACACCGCGGAGCTGTTCCATGTGCGCTTCGGCGGATCCGCCCAGCGATGCGCTGATGCTGCGGGCGAGGCCGGACACGATGCCCTTGCTGACCGAGTTACTGAAGAGACCGAGCGCGTTGCCGATAGCGATGACGGTTTGACCCAGTTCGATACCCGATGAATCGGCGAGCTCGACATGCGGAAGATCCTTCGCGTCGACTTTCAAGACCGCGATGTCGTTGATCGGGTCGCGCGAAAGCACTTTCGCGGAGTGTTCGCTGCCGTCATTCATGACCACGGCGTATTCCGCTTCCGCATCGAATACCACATGCTTGTTGGTGAGGATGAGGCCATTCGGGTGCGCAATAAAACCCGAGCCGCCGCCAACGGTGACTTTTTGCCCGGCCCCATCTTCCACGCCACCCATCATGAACGGGTTGAAGAGTTGGGATGGGTTGATGTCGTGCATACGCGGCAGGTACTTGCTAACCACGATACTGACGACCGCGGGCGATACTTTTTTTACGGCATCGATAGTGAGTTTGTCGTAGGTGTGTGCGTCCATGCGCTCCATCATACTCGTACGGGACAAAATGAGAAGCGGGAGGCTCTTTACACGGGCGCGCACATTCTATACCGTATGCGCCAACAGTACGTTGAAAACGAGGGAGAAAAGTATGCATCGCGACCTGGTCGAGCGGATCGTCCGCATGAGCGTCCCGCAAAAGCCGGAGCCATTGGCGCGTGCAACCCCGCATGGACGGATGTCCGTCCAGCGTCACGCGCGCCGAAGGAGCTCTACGACCATCATCGGCCTGCGATATGCCGATGGTATTCTGTGCGTTGCCGATCGTAAGATGAGCGGGTACTGGTTCCGCATCATGTCGATGGATTTCCAGAAGATCTACACCGTCTCTCCTATCAGTGTACTGATGGGATCGGGGTCGGTCGTTTCGCTGCAGCAAGCCGAACGGTATGTTCGGCGGACCGCTAAGCAGTTCCTTATGCAGGCAAAGGTCCCCATGAGTACCGAGGGGCAGGCCGCCCTGCTTGCCGAATGGTGCGAGCTGCAGTTCATGTGGCTTGGTGAGTGGTTCTCGTTCTTCGGCATTCTTGCTGGCTTCGATACCGATGGCACCTCGCACTTGTATGCCATCGAGCAGGACGGTTGCAAGATCGAAGAGGCGCAATACTACGCAACCGGGTCCGGTGGATTCGAAGCGACGGCCGTACTCGACCAGCGATGGGAGAAGGACATGAACCTGGCCCATGCGCTTCACATCGGCGTGGACGCCCAATACCAGGCGGGTTGCCGGGATTCCGGATCATCCGACGTACGACTTGCTATTCCGTCTGCCGCAGCGATCACCAAGGACGGCGTTCAGCCCATCAGCGAAGCCTATGTGCTCCAGGCGCTTGCGAGCGTACTTGCGCTGAAGCCGAGCAAGCCGCTGAAAACTGCGCTCGCGCTCGCTGTCGCGGGTCTC
The DNA here is from genome assembly GCA_020847715.1 of Candidatus Yanofskyibacteriota bacterium. GTDB lineage: Bacteria > Patescibacteriota > Minisyncoccia > 2-02-FULL-40-12 > GWA2-44-9 > JAGOPO01. The sequence goes on from JADLBM010000006.1 coordinate 38,269, forward strand.
TCGTGAGGGGGTGAGGTGTGACCGACGCAAAAAAGAAGAAGCCGATCCCGAAGAAGCCGAAGAGCACGGCGCTTGATGCGTTCAACGCGAAGGACGCGGAGGCGCGGAAGCGTCTCGCGGGGATCTTCGTAGCGTTTGTGAAGCTTCCCGCCTCTCGCGCCAAGAAGGTTCGCGGGTTCATCTTCAGCGGATACAACAACAGCGAAGAGGCAAAAACGTACGACGGGCGGAACTTCGAGGCACATATCATCGGGTCTCCGGTCATGCAGGTCGATGAGGTGGAGACCATGCTCAAGACGCTCGGCTTTCTCTGGGAAACTCGAGTGTCAACGAAGGACTACCACTCCTACAGTGGGCGATTGGCGTTGACGAGTATCAACCAGGCAACCATCGAGTCCTCGCAGTTCCCTCGGGCTTCTGCGGTCGAAGCGATCTTCCTCGACAAACGGACCACGAACGCCGAAGTTCAGCGAGCGCTGTACACCGGGGAGTTCTTCACGGCTCCGCTCCACGCGGGGGCGCCCAGAGTCTTTCTCTGTGGGTGCTACGATCCAGCGCGGCGGCGCGAAGTCGAGAGTATCCTGAACGGCCTGCTTCGCCGCAAGGTGAGTGCGAGCGGTCTCCGTGCGGTCGTGCGGAAGCTCCGAAAGGCCGCAGGGGTGCGTCGGGTTGTGCACCAGAGCGTCCCTATTCGTTTTTCTTCATGACCCCCACGCTGTGGGGGTCGTTTCTTTTTTTATGCTGGTGCGGTAGTGTAGAGCCATGTTTCGCCAATGGCTCCACGATACGCTCGCGCGCCTGTACCCTGGGCACCTTTTTGATGTGCTCGTGCCTCCCGACGCGGCAATGGGTGATTATTCTACGAACATCGCGTTCGTAGCGGCGAAGGCCGCAAAGAAAAACCCGCGCGACGTTGCGCAGGAGATATGCAGTGCGTTGATGCACGAGGGCAGTGATATGCTCGAGCGATGCGAGGTCGCCGGGCCGGGGTTCGTGAATGTGTTTTTGAAAGAGGCTTACCTGCAGCATCAGTTGAACGATGCGGGTATTCCGAATCTCGGGCAGGGTTCGCGGGTGATCGTTGAGTATTCGTCGCCGAACATTGCGAAACCAATGCACATTGGCCACCTCCGCTCGACGATCATCGGCGATGCGCTTGCCAACGTGTATGGGGTGCTGGGGTACGAGGTGATTCGGTGGAATTTTATTGGCGACTGGGGAACACAGTTTGGCAAACTCATCGCCGCATACAAGCGCTGGAAAGACGACGAAGCCCTTCGGGCACACCCCATCGGCGAAATGCTTCGGCTGTATGTGAAGTTCCACGATGAGATGAAGACAAATCCGGAGCTTGAGCGTGAGGGGCAGGAGGAGTTCCGGAAGCTCGAAGAAGGCGACGCGGAAAATAGGGATATCTGGATGCGATTCCGAGAGCTTTCACTCGGCGAGTTCGATCGCATGTATGACCGCCTGCACATTGGGCTCACGGGCGCGGTCGTTCACGGAGAAAGCGATTATGAGGCGGAGCTGAAGCCGCTTATTGAGCGACTCACCGCGCAGGGCCTCACAACGGAATCCGAAGGGGCATTGATCGTCGATCTTACGGCGGAAGGTCTCGTGCCGGCACTGTTGCGCAAATCCGACGGGGCAACGCTGTACCTTACGCGCGACCTTGCAAGTCTCGAGGACCGCATAAAGGAATATACACCGGCCAAGATCCTCTATGTGGTCGCGAATCAGCAGGCGCTTCATTTCGAGCAGTTGTTTGCGGTGAAGGATCGGCTCAGGCTTGGCTCAACGGAAACGGTGCATGTGAAATTTGGCATGGTACTCGGCGAGGACGGGAAGAAGCTGGCGACCCGCGAGGGCAAAGTCATCGCGCTGGAGGAGGTGCTCGATGAGGCGGTGCGACGGGCTGCCGATGTGGTGAAGGGAAAGAACCCCGAGCTTGCCGATAGCGATGTTCAGCGAATTGCGAATACAGTTGCGGTGGGAGCACTCAAATACAACGATCTACGCCAGCATCCGCATAGCGATATCGTGTTCGACTGGGATGCCATGCTCGATCTGGGGGGCAACTCCGGGCCATATCTGCAGTACGCGTATGCGCGCCTTTCCGGCATTCTGCGGAATGCAGGGGATGTCGCGGATGTCGTCGGGGATCGATCGCTTCTGGCGCATCCGACGGAGCGGGCGCTCCTGCGCCACCTGCTGGACTTTGGATATGCGGTCGCGCAGTGCGCGCATCTCTACGCGCTCAACGGTCTCGCGTTGTATCTGTATCAGCTCGCTGAACTGGCGAATCGCTACTATGAGCAGGTGCGCATCAACGACGACGACAATGAAGCGCGAAAAGCGGCGCGCCTTGCACTGGTGCGCACGGTGATGGAGCGACTCAAAACAGGTCTCGCATTGCTCGGCATGGAAGCATTGGAGCGCATCTAGCGCGCACTACGCGCTTCGCTCCTTTCTGATGGCCCACCACGAGAGCACGAGCGCGCCTCCGATATCGGCGCCAAGGTCAGCGAGTGTATCGGCGAGGTTCCCTCCGTGGAAATAGTGGTAGAGCCAGGGAGTGTAGGGGCGCGCGAGTGTGCTCGCGTATTCGGCCCACTCCCAGGCAACGCCGATGAGCGCAGTCGCTCCGGCAAGGAGAATAACCTGCTTCCATCCACGCATCTGTGGCAGTTCACGCTGAAAGAGTGCAAGCACGAACCATGCCGCGATGACACCGCCGAGAAAATGGAGGGCCTTATCAAGCCATCCGATGCGGAGGTAGAGGTCGTACATTTCTCCTGCGATCAGCGCGAATGCGATGAGGAGGATGCCGATGATGACGGGGGTTGCTGTGCGAATGTGGCGCAACATAGCGTCCAGTGTAGCACAAAAACGCCCCACAACGAGGTGGGGCTAGGGACGGCGCGAGCGGCTCCTTCTTACGATGCGAGAGACGATAGCTCGCAGCTCTTTGTCCTCAGCACAGTAGCGATCTTTGAGGAATCGAATGATGAGGAGGCGTCCGCGGCGAGTCATGGCAAGTCGGGAGAGATGCCAGCGGCCATCTCGGGTGATTCCGCGGAAGAACCACTCCAAGTCGTCCGGCTCGGTGGCCCTTGCTTGCGACTCGAGCGCCTCTCGTTCACGGGCTTCCGCGCTCATGCGGCGCTTTTGCGGGCCGACATCGAACGGCTTCGGCTTTGGCATCGCAACCTCCAGCGAGAGTATGACCGGCAGGTTTCGCATTGTCAAAGAAAGACCCCGCAGGGTGCGGGGCGTGAGGTGCGGGTTAGGCGCTGCGCTTTCTGGATACGGTTTTCGCCTCGTAGGTTGTGCCGCTGAGGGCGACGAACCAGGCGATGACGCACAGGACGGGGTTCGTGTTCCAGTAGTAGGTGGTCGCCAGGATGGCAACCGTGAGGTGGGGGGCGAAAATCCACCCTAGCCATCCCAGCAGGCCGAACGAGCCCACCGTCCCCGCCACGAGCATCGTGATACGGGGGAAGAGCGCGATGCAGATGAGAAAGATCAACCCGTGGACTTGCCAGAAATCCATCCCGACCTCCTTGGGGTCAATTATAGCATATTTTATTGCACAAAGTCAATCATGGGAAAACAGTCCCCGAAAGGGCTGTTTTCAACGAAGGCGCGCCTCAATAAAGGGAACTGTTGTCAAAGAAAAGCCCCGCGGGGTGCGGGGCGGGAGGATACTCAGAGGCCGAAGTGCTTCAGCGCAAAGGCCAAGCCGACGAGCGCGATGCCGACCACAAGCTTTTTCGCCCCACTTCGGTAGTGGTTGTTCGTAGAAGCTGTGGCAATTTCGAAAGTGCCGAGCATGACCGCAAAGCCGGCGAAGGCTACCACAAATTCTGACATAACTCCTCCCCAGAAAGGACGCCGGTATAGTGGCGCATTTCTCCGGTATTGGCAATCTGCTGGCTTGGTGAATACTACGGGGGAGGGCGGCGGTTGGGAGGAATTGATTGCCAATATAACGCAGATTCAGGCGTTTTCTGCGGCAATGTTAGCCCCTAGATGATTGCTTATGCAAGCTCTCCTTTTAGCCGGTTTGCTTCTGTGCCAAGCGCTTGGAATATAGCATCAAAACCTCCTTGCTCGGCCTCAGAAGTGAGGCCGATTTTCCCCTCCGTTTTTCTCACGGTATCCTTCACTTTTTTGTAAAAATCACTAAGGCCTTTGCGTAGCTGCTCGTCCGAGATAAGAAATAGCCGTGTTCGTAGACCGTCGTATACCTCGGTGCTCGAAAGGAGGTCAGAAACCAATTTTGGATCAATGACACGTGCGGCGCTTTCCCAAACTGTATGGATGTTGGTAATGGTGGCCGCTATCTCGCCGAGCTCATCACAAATAGCAATCTTGATGGCATTGCGCTCGCGACGACGTTCGTTCAGTGCGTGAATCTCATCCCCAATTGCGCCACCGACTATAGCGAGAAAGGCACCTATAATGATGAGCCACAGTTCATTCATAGGTAATTTCTTTTACCTCACTTCCGTCTAACTCATAAGATGCGAATCGAGCGCGAGCCCCGACCTGCGCCGCAAGGATTTTTGCCTCATCTAATTTTGCTTTCGGAACAACAATATAAAGAACGCCAGGCCCTCGGCTGAGTGCTTGCCACTCCTGGATACTCTTGAGGAAGGCATCCCCCGTTTCGACCTTCATCACGAACAAAATATTATTGTTCGGAGGAGGAATTCGCTGTTTGAAAATAACATCCGGGAATTGTCCAGCAACAACTTCCTTAGCTTCTCCCGTGTTATCAAAAACACGAAAGCGATCCTTGAATTTCGCCAAAATAGAGGCAATAATTTTCGCTCTTATCTCGCGTTCTGTCATATGAACAGTATGAGCCAAAAGGGGAAAGAATACAACGCGGGCAATGCTGTGCGAGGGGCGAACTGCTTGCTAGACTACTTCGCACGCCCTGCCTCGAACAAAGCGCGCTGTTCTTCGGTCATCGGGGAGATACGATATACAATATCGTTTTCCGTCAAATCCACTCCTTCCGACTTCGCTAACCATTCCAGCGAATCACCCAAAAGGTTTACCCGTTCGCTTGTTAGGTAGCGATTGCGGAGAGAGTATATAGGCCCATTCTTCACACTTCCTGCGGAAAGTGGGGCAATGCGTCCAGCAGACGCAAGCGCAAACCACTTTTTGTGCGATACGAACTGCGAACCCTCGAACACTGGCAAGGTTGCGAGATAACTTGCGAACACAGAAGTGCGACCGCCGCCGGAACGTGCACGCCGGGATACTCTATGCCCGTTTTGGACGAGTGTGGCGTCGTCGAATTTCCAGATTTCGGCTTCTGTGGGTTCGGCGGGATCTGGCGTCGTTTTTCCTAGCGCGCTCATGCGCCCCTCCCGATACGCTGTTTCGATGAATGACTCGAGAACACCCAGGAGCGGGAGGCATTTATTGGTTGCATTCGAAATCCGAAACGTACCAATTTCTCTAAATTGCGCAAATCTTGTTTTCCAAGATGCTTTCGACATGAGGGCAGGGAGGCTATTGAGTTGACTCTATACTGAAACGGAAGAGGAAGAGCGCGAGGAGGAACGCCAGTTAAATCAAATTATATTCTGAGCGTACGCCCAGGGTGAGAATTCTGCAATGGGGCTATTGGGGGCGTTGCAGCAGGATTCGCCCTCGGCTCTCGGCTCGCCGTCGCTCGCCTCGGCCTAGGCACGGGCTCCCGGCGACATCAGCTGATGTCGCATCGGTCCGCCCTTCGAATCCTGCCCCACCCACAAAGCGGCATAACAAAAGAGTCCCGTAGGGGACTCTTTTGTTATGTAGTTGCGGGGGCAGGATTCGAACCTGCGACCTTCAGGTTATGAGCCTGACGAGCTGCCGCTGCTCCACCCCGCTATATTGAACCTATTAACTATACGCTTCTTTTCGCTGTGCCGCAAGAGGGGAGGTTGATAATACAACGAAAATACGATATGATGCGCCAGTATTTGCCGGCGTAGTTCAACGGTTAGAACGGGTCACTCATAACGACCAGACGAAAGTTCGACTCTTTCCGCCGGCACATGTGTATGCCCAAGACCCTTGAGGGTGTTGGGCATACACCGTATGATGAAGGGCGAAAGAGGCGAACGCCGGACCGATGCGCCGCGAGTTCGCGGCGCCGGGAGGCGGTGGCCAGCCCGAGGTCTTCGACGGAAGACCGAGAGGCGAGGCCGACTCTTTCCGCCGGCACACTTGGCCACTCCTCATTCTGCATGTATGAAGGAAGTGGCTGGCCAAGTGTCCTGAGCGCATAGGCGCGAAGGACTCCCAAAGCTCCGCTGAGACACTTGGCCGTTTGTCTGTATACTGAAGCTATGGATCACGGATTTCCGCATCAACTCCACACGTTCCCATCCGGCCTTCGGTTGGTGACGGTCCCTATGCCTGCCGCGACAACGGCGACAGTATTGGTGCTCGTGAAGTGCGGCTCAAAATACGAGCCGCGGGAATTGGGTGGTATCTCGCACTTCTTAGAGCACATGATGTTCAAGGGAACCTCGCGCCGTCCGGGGTATCTCGATATCAGTCGTGAACTCGATGGCATCGGGGCGAGCTACAATGCGTTTACGAGCAAAGAGGTGACCGGCTACTACGCGAAAGCGGCGGCCAGCAAGCTCGATACTATCATGGATGTCGTGTTCGACGTCTTTCTGAACTCGAAGCTGGAGCAGGGGGCAATGGAGATTGAGCGCGGCCCCATCATCGAAGAGCTTCGGATGCGTCGCGATGATCCCCAGCAACATATCGGGAGGCTGTTCGAGGAGCTGCTCTACGGGGACCAGCCGGCAGGATGGGAAGTCGGTGGAACGGAAGAAACCGTGCGCGGGATGAGCGCGTCTCAGTTGCGACAGTGGTTCGACACGCACTATGTTGCCGCGAACACGGTCATTGCCGTCGCGGGAAGTATCGATCCCGAGCAGGTACTCGCCAAGGTAGAAGCGGCATTCGCGCACATCCGGCAGGCGGAGCGTGCAGAAAAGCTTCCCGTCCTACAGGCCCAAACGGCGCCTGCGGTGAAGGTAGTATCCAAGGATGTCGAACAGCTCTACGTGAGCCTCGGAGTCCGAGCCTACGATGTTTTCGACGAGCGTCGCTATGCGGCGGGCCTCTTGGCGCAGATTATGGGAGGCGGCATGAGCTCGCGATTGTTCGATGAAGTGCGCGAGAAGCGCGGACTGGCGTACTACGTGTGGGCAGGGAACACGAACTACACCGATTCAGGCTACTTCGAAATCGGCGCAGGGCTGAATCAGGCAAAAGCCAAAGAGGGAATATCGGTCATTCTCGCCGAACTTGCGAAGACCGCGGTAGATGGCGTTACACCCGAAGAGCTGACTCGCGTGAAAGATCAGGCAGAGGGACGGTTGGCATTTACACTCGAGAGCACGAGCGGCGTTGCAGATGATTTCGGCGGTTCAGTGCTCTTCTTTGATCATGTCGTCACTCCACAGGAGGAGCTGGCGAAGATCCGCGCGGTCACACATGATGATATTCGGGCGGTTGCCGCGGATATATTCCGTGACGATCGGCTCAATTTGGCGGTCATCGGGAAAAGCGTTGATCCCGAAGAGTTCCGCTCCGTACTCCATTTCAATCCATAACCATGGCTGAGCGTACTCAGGTTGATATTTCGGCAGCCAGCGTGTTCCGCGCCCTTCTGGTGGTGCTCGCGTTTTTCCTGCTCTACCTGCTCTCGGATGTGCTCATCATTCTGCTGTTCTCTATTGTGGTGGCCTCGGCCGTGTCGCCATTCGTTACATGGTTTCAGCGGAAGGGGTTGCCGCGACTTGTTGCGGTTATCGTGCTGTACCTGATGGTGCTTGCGGTTGGCGTGGTCATTTCCTCGCTCGTGCTTCCATCGGTTTCCTCGGACTTTTCTCAGCTGACAGCATACCTGCCGAAAATCGCCAGCGAGCTTTCGGTCTCACTCGACACCGTCCAGAAGGATTCTCCGCGATACTTCGATTTTGTGTCGGAGATTCAGAACATTCTCGAGGTGCTGAGCGGGTACCTCCAGCAGTTCTCGCAATCGGCGCTGAATCTTGTCGTAGGGGCATTTGGCGGCATCTTCTCGTTCGTCGCCATCGTTGTCATTTCGTTCTACCTGTCGGTCATGAAGAACGGTATCGAGAGTTTTCTCGAGGCAGTCGTTCCGGAGCGATATGAGGAGTATATCGTCGACCTGTGGCGCCGCGTGGAGATCAAGGTGGGCCTCTGGCTGCAGGGGCAGCTCTTGCTGGCACTTATTGTCGGGCTGTTGGTGTATGTCGGACTGGCGCTGCTGGGCGTTCGATTCGCCCTGATTCTCGCGATACTCGCCATGCTTCTGGAAATCGTGCCTATCGCGGGTCCGGTGCTCGCATCCATCCCGGCAATCGGTATGGCATTCATGCAAGACCCGGTGCTCGGATTGTGGACGCTGGTGCTCTATGTGGTTGTCCAGCAGTTTGAGAACCACGTGTTGGTGCCTCTGGTGCTTGGAAAGACGACCGGACTCAATCCCATCGTGGTCATTTTGGCTATCCTCGTTGGTGCGCAGCTGGCAGGCATTGCAGGGGCCCTCTTGGGCGTCCCTGTTGCCACAATCATCGTGGAGATTATCGATGATATGGCCCGCCTGAAGTCTTCGCGCCGTACCTCCTAGTGGCTTCCGGAACTCTCTTCATCGTTGCGACTCCCATCGGGAATCTTCAGGACATCACGTTCCGTGCTGTTGAGGTGCTCACGGCGGCGGATGCGATTTTCTGCGAAGACACGCGGGTAACCGCAAAACTGCTTGCCCACCTTAAGATTCAGAAGCCGCTCTTTGCGTACCATCAGCACAGCGACGAGAAGGTTATCGGGCAGGTTGCGGCGACCCTCCGTGAGGGTATGCGCGTGGTACTAGTGAGCGATGCGGGCACTCCGGGAATCAACGACCCTGGCGGCATGCTCATCGCGCGCCTGCTTGCGGTAGAGCCGACGCTCACGATCGTGCCGATTCCAGGTCCTAACGCAGCGATTACGGCGCTTTCTGCGAGCGGATTTCCTGCGGGCCGGTTCCAGTACTGGGGTTTCATTCCGCACAAGAAGGGGCGGCAGACGCTCTTCCGTGAGCTGGCGGCATGCGAAGACACCGTTGTGTTCTATGAGTCGAAGCACCGCATTGGAAAGACGCTCGAACAGGTGCGTGAGGCGTTCGCTGCTGCTGAAACGCCGGAGCGACCACTGGTAATCGGGCGCGAGCTCACGAAGCAGTTCGAGACATTTTATCGGGGGACGGTGGAACAGGTGCTGCGCGCGCTTCAGGAGGATGAGACCCTCGGTGAGTTCGTCGTTGTCGTGGGGCCGCGGGGCTGGCACTAAGCCAGATTCTGTGGCATGATGCGCCTATTCTATGGCGCGTTTTTATATCACGACATCCATTATGTACGCTAACGCGAGTCCGCATGTCGGGTTCGCGCTGGAGATGATCCAAGGGGACGCAATAGCCCGCTATCGCCGCATGATGGGCGATGAGGTCGCCTTCCTCACGGGGACCGATGAGCACGGAACGAAGGTCATGCGCACCGCGGAGCAGGCCGGTGTCCCGACGCAAGAGTTCGTAGACCGGATTGCCGGAGAGGTCGGCGCTCTTGCGCGGCGGCTGAACATTTCGAATACCGATTTCATCCGCACCTCTGACAGGGTCCGCCACTGGCCTGCAGCCCAGCGGATATGGAGGGAAATGGTCGCGCGCGGGGACCTCTATAAGCGCTCCTATGAGGGCTACTACTGCGTCGGTCACGAGGCTTTTATCAAGGAAAGTGAGCTCGAAGACGGTCTGTGCCCGCTCCATAAGAGCGCTCCGGAGCGACTCAAGGAGGAGAATTGGTTCTTCCGCCTCTCGAAGTACAGGGATGATATTCGACGGCGTATCGAATCCGGTGAGCTTGCTATTGTGCCCGAGACGCGGACAAAAGAGCTGCTGAACCTACTTGAGGATGCCGAAGATGTAAGCTTTTCGCGACCCGCAGAGCAGCTTCCATGGGGAATTCCGGTCCCCGATGACGCAACGCAGACGATGTATGTGTGGGCCGACGCGCTCACGAACTACATCTCAGCGCTCGGGTACGGCACGGATGAGGCGGGGATGGTGTTTTGGCCCGCGGATGTACACCTTATTGGGAAGGATATTCTCCGGTTTCATGCCATGGTCTGGCCTGCGATGCTTCTTTCGGCGGGGATGAGCGTCCCGAAAGCAATCTATGTCCACGGATTCATTACGGTAGACGGGCAGAAGATGTCGAAATCACTAGGGAATGTTATCGATCCCGTAGCGCTTCTCGAGCAGCAGCCGGCGGATGTCGTTCGGTACTTCATGCTCCGAGAGATTCCGAGTACTGACGACGGGGACTTTTCGTGGAAAAACCTCGAAAACCGCTATGTATCAGATCTCGCCAATGGGCTGGGGAATCTTGTCCAGCGCGTCGCCACGCTCATCGAGACGAAGCTTGGTGGGACGCTCGTTATCGGGTCATTCGATCAGGAGACGGAGAAGGTGCTTAGCTGGTTGTGGGATACTAAAGGTTATAAAGCGGCGTTCAGCACATTTCGCCTCCACGATGCTCTTGGGGATGTCTGGACAAGAATCGGAATCGCAAACCAATACCTCAACGACCGCGAGCCGTGGAAGCAGGAGGGGGAGGCGCAGGCGCTCACGCTTCGCGTGGCGGCGGGCATACTCCTGCATATCGCGTGGCTTCTCCAGCCGTTCATGCCGGAAACGGCGCAGAAGATTGGAGATGTCTTTGGGGCCCCACTTACCGAGGCGCCTGATCGAGAGGCTACAGTCTCGATTACGAAAGGTGCGCCGCTTTTCCCGCGACCTTCGAAAGAGTAGGCAATTCGCCGTTTCTGAGTCGTTTCGTTTTTTGTCGTCCGTGAATAATAAGCAGAATGGAAAAAATTATCGATACACACTGCCACGTGCAGATGCCTCAGTACGATGAAGATAGGGGGGTGGTCATCGAGCGGGCGCTGGGTGCTGGTATTGGAATGGTTTGTGTTGGAGTAGATTTGCCGTCGAGCCAGGCGGCGATTCGGCTCGCCGAGAAGTATGAAGGTTTATATGCCTCGGTGGGACTCCACCCGAACGACAATCTGGATGAGCGATACGACCAGTCGGCGTACGAAGTGCTCGCGAGACATCCGAGGGTGGTTGCGATCGGTGAGATTGGTCTGGACTACTATCGCGTAACTGACTCGATCTTGAAGGAGCGGCAACGTGAGCGATTCATCCGGCAGCTCGATATGTCGGAGAAGCCGATCATCATCCATTGTCGAGATGCGCATGATGATATGCTTCCGCTCCTTGCGGGGCGCACGAATCGAGGAGTTATCCATTCGTTCACGGGAACGGCTGAGCAGGCGAGAGCATACTGCGCGCTTGGGTGGTACATCGGACTCAATGGCATCGCGACCTTCTCAACAGAGTACCAAGAAATGATTCGCGCGATTCCTGCCGATCGCTTGCTCTTAGAAACTGATGCTCCGTATCTCGCGTCAGCTCCTCATCGAGGGAAAAGGAATGAGCCTCTCTATATAGAGGGTGTGGGTAACTTCATAGCTGATATTCGGGGGGTTCCTCCCGCAGAGCTATTTAGGATGACAACTGAGAACGCAAAGCGCCTATTCGGTATATAGCAGTATGAATCTCTATATATCATTCAGTATGAATGATTATGGAGTATAGATATCATAAAGCTTGAATTGTTCGCGATCTACCCAGCATCTTCTCGTGCTGGGTAGATCTTTATTTTGGCGTGAATGGTGGTCGCTTGGTGGCGCTTTTCGTGAGGAATAGAGCCAGTATTCGTGCTAAAATGGATTGGGGATTTTTATTAGCTCCTCACTGGCTGCATGCGGATATTTTTTGATTTTCGACTTGCACAAAAAAGCAGTGGTAGCGCTCCATTGAGACGCGCTGGCATTGTTGCCCTCGTTGCACTCTCTGCTCTCACCCTCGGCGCCACCGCCGGCTCTCTGACCCCCTCTGCGCTCCCCGCCTCCACCATGCACTCGCTGTCGGAGGTCTACGCATCCATCGCATCTGCTGCCTTCGACTCCTCTGCGATTACCGCAAACCAGAACGGCTCCCTCATCGCCCAGCTCAAGTACATGAACAACCAGCTCGCTTGGGCCTCTTCCTCCACCG
>JADLBM010000007.1 GCA_020847715.1 Candidatus Yanofskyibacteriota bacterium
CCAATCCGCGAGTGAGTACGGCTCCGGCACCAAGCTCCTTGCGGAATTTGGCAGGAATGGACAGGCGCTTCTTCGGGTCCAAATTGTGGACGTGTTCGCCTATCAGCATTCCACTTCATTACACTCCGTACCACTACATAGACATTATATACCACCCTGCCCCGACCTCCAAAGTGGATAACTGAACGCAAAAAAGCAGCATCTTCACTGCAACATCTCAAACAGAATAGGCACCCGCAGGGGTGCCTATTCTGTTTCTGTGGGCGGTACAGGACTCGGCTTCGCCTCTCGCATCGCCGTCGCGATACTCGGGCTAGCCACCGCCTCGCGGTCGCACCTACTGGCGCGACATCGCTCCGGCGTTCGAATCCTGTGCCTCTAGCAACCAGCAATAGAACAGCGCCCACATGGGCGCTGTTCTATTGTAGTGGGCGGTACAGGACTCGAACCTGTGACCCCAGCAATGTGAATGCTGTGCTCTACCAGCTGAGCTAACCGCCCAATAATCCTACCTCGCGTATCCCGCCATCGGTTATGATCTTCTGAAGAATATCGTGCCTATGAAACCTCTTCAACCGCAATTCAATCTTTCGAGCCAAACTAATATCCGGAAACTCCTGTTGGAACACTAGCTTCAATCCAGTCATCCGCCGCGTCGTGGGAGTGTGCCCACTTGCGTGTTGCTGTAGTCGTCGATCCAAATCAGTCGTGCTACCGATGTAGAATCTCCCATTGCTTGCCTCCAAGATATAGACGACTCCTTTCATTGTGGTAACCAGCCCCGACGCGCACTCCGACCAAAGCGTCGGAGTCGGTCGGGGCCCCGATATCAACTTTGTTGATCATCGGGGCTGAGCTAACCGCCCGTGACGAACGGTTATTATTATACCCGAAAATCCCCTCCTTTCAAGCTGGCGGCCAGCTACATGTCGAGCTTATCGATGATCTTGCGGTGAGGCCCTTCAAGGAGCACGCGGAGGAACCGGTCGAACATTTCGTATCGGTATTTGAACTCGTCTTTTTCCATCACACCGAACCGGATTTCGGTGCCCATTTCCGCCTCGAGCGACTTCAAGAACTTCGTGAGCTTTCCGCGATCGATATCGTCGCCCACAATGAACAAGTCCGCCGGAGTCTCGTAGGTCGTGTCATCCGGCTGGCTCACGAAGATGCCAGCAACGACCGCAAGCTTCACACGGCCAAGACCCGCAATGCGCTTCACGATGCGATCGGTTTCTGCCGGCGAAGGTTTGAGAACCAGATCTTGAAGCTCTTCGAAGAAATCGAACTCAGGCTGGAGACCGTAGCGTTCCATTCCCGCCTTCGCGCCACGAATCTTGCGGACGAGACCAATCTGCTGAAGAATCACCAGCTCGCGTCGCACGATGAATGCGGGCTCCTGGACGCGAACCACGAGGTCGCTCATCGCGAGCGCCAGCGGATGCTGACGGTATAACAGCTTGAGGAGCTTCACGCGGACGCGTGAACCGAACAGATTGTCCAGAATAGATTTTGACATAGGTCCGTGCGGTCGCGTACAATGGAGATGCCGCTGTTCTCTCGTGCGCCACCCTACCGCACCTCACGGCCATTGGCAAGAGAACGTGAACGTCATGGAGAAACTCACCCTCACTCCCCACCTGAACGAGATCGTCGTAAATAACGGCGCCGCAGACGGCGCCGTTGATGTGTTCTCGTACACCCCCGACGATACCGCCAGTCGCCCGCTCGGTTCTATCTCTATCATCGGCTATCGCGACACCGATTCCAGCAACATGGGCTACATGGTGAGTCTCATCGCAGCACTCGCCCGCCGCGAATACTACGCCCAGCCCGGCACCCCTCCCCGTGAGGCGTTCGCCCGCACACTCCGCAAGGCAAACGAGGTTGTGGAAGAGTTCTTCCGCAACGGCGATGTGGCACTCTCCGTCGGCATCGTCGCGGTCGCCGGAAGCACGCTCATGGTGAGTAAGCTCGACAAGTTCAAGATTCTCCTCGCTCGTGATGAGCAGGTTATCGATGTGCTCGGAAATGTCGCGCTCTTCTCGAAGGAACACGGTGAGCACCGCTGCTTTTCCAGCGTTATCCACGGCTCCATCCAACCCGGCGACCGCATTCTCGCCTTCGTCCCGACTCGCCCAGTGACCGCGCGGGAGCGCACCCTCAAGACATGGCTCATGAAGATGCCCCACGCGGAATTCGCGGAACGGGTTGCAAAAGTAGGACAGGAACACGCCACCTTCGCAACCGCGATGCTCCACATCACCATCTCGCAGGACGCCGAGCCCGCCGCACAGCCGTCGCCGCAACCTCGCGAGCTCCTCCCCGAAACTCCCGTGATTACCCCGAAAGTACACCCGGCTCCCGCGCCGATGCAAGCCTCGATGGCATGGGCACCCCGCCAGCAGCAGCACATTCCCGACGCCGCCCCTGCCGCGCCGATTGCCCGCGACATCCCTCGCGCCATCGAACCAGAGCCAGAAATGCCCCGCATCATTTCCAGCGAATTCGCACTCGGCATCCGCCGCAACCTCCTCTCCCGCTGGGGAGACCGCATCCGCTTCATTCGTTTTGATAAGCGCGGCAAAGCGGTTGCGCTCGGCATGGCGACGCTCCTCATCGCCGGAGGCGCGCTGGGAGTCCGCTCATTCCTCTTTACGAATACAGAAGAACAAGCAGCAAAGCAGGTGCTCACCGACGTGAGTCGCGACCTCGAGCTTGCCCGCTCAAAAACTGCACAGAACGAGCCCAGCGAGGCACGCCAAATCCTCACCCGCGCATTGAGCGCGCTCGCCGGCATTGACCACGAAAACAGCACCGCCACCGCGCTTCAGGCGACCATCGGAACGGCGCTCGATGAGATCGACAACGCTCGCGTCGTTTCCGCGTCGCTCGTCGCCGCTCCGCAGGCGAACGACCCCGTCCCCTCGCTCGCAGCATGGGCATCCGCCTCGCAGACTATTTGGGTCGGCGGCATTTCCAGCGAAGGCACAACATGGGCTGCCGCGGTGCGCGACGGTGCGATGAGCACTCGCGTTGAATTCGGTGCACTGAAGGCCGACCTCCTCCTCGGCTGGCGCGATGGAGTCGCGGCAATCGATCTCGCAAACCGAACCATCGCTCGCTCCGTCGGCGGGGTCATCAAGCCGTACACCATTCCCACGCAAGAGGCTCTGCAGGACGCCGTTGAGTTTGCCGATAGCATCTATGTTCTCACCGACACCTCCATTTTGAAAATCACCGATCTGGATACCGACAAGCCTGTCACAAAGCAGTGGCTCACAAAGAACAGCGAACTCGTCACCGGAGCGGAACGCATCTGGGTAGATGGTACGCTCTGGACCATGGGCCGCGGCGGCGAGCTCACCACCTATTACAAGGGCGCACGCACCTCACAGAATGCAGCACCGCTCGCTCCATCGGGAGCGTGGCGCCTCATCGGCTCCCCTGACGGCCTCCTTTCGGTCGCACAGGGCGACGCACGACGCCTCTACCTGCTTGACCCAAAGACCGCCCAGCTCGACCACACGCTCAAGATAGAATCCGACCAGCCATTCGTCTCACTCTCCGTTGGTCCCGACTACTCGACACTGCTCGTCGCCAAAGACGGCCGCGTCTGGAAGGTGCAATAGCCGAAACAAAAGGACCCGCGGTGCGGGTCCTTTTGTGAGACTTCTCTCTTATTTGAGCTCGACGACAGCGCCCACTTCCTGCAGCTTCTTCTTCATCTCCTCGGCCTCGGCTGCCTTCACGTTCTCCTTGACCACCGAGCCCTCCTTGTCGGTCATATCCTTGACCTCCTTGAGTCCCAGTCCGGTCAGCTCGCGGAGCACCTTGATGACCTGAATCTTCTGGTCACCAGCCTTGGCGAGTACCACGGTGAATGCATCCTTCTCCTCGGCGGCAGCGGCGCCACCGGCGGCGGGTGCAGCGGCTGCGAACGCAGCGGCAGACACGCCAAACTTCTCTTCCAGAGCCTTCACGAGCCCGTTGAGCTCGGAAGCGGTCATCTGTTCGATGGCCTCAACGAATTTCGTTTGATCCATAGTATATTATGATGTTGCTACTTCCTCGGCAGGAGCCGCAGCTTCTGCTACGGGTTCCGCCACGGGCGCCTCAGCTGCCACCTCAACCGGTGCCGGTGCAGGAGCCTCTGCAGGTGCCGCTGCTCCCTTTCCCTTTGCGACCTGATCGAGCACGATAGCCAGCGATTTGACCGGATACTGCAGCATGCCCAAGAGGCGCGCAATGAGCTCGTCACGGGACGGCAGTGTTGCCATCTCGATGAGCTGTTCCTGCGACATCGCATGCCCGTCGGTCCACGCGGCAAAGAGCTTCAGTGCCGGATTCGCCTTGGCGAACTGGTATAGCTGCTTTGCAATCGCATAGACATCGCCGTGGGCGAGCACGAGGCCCATCGAGCCGTCCATGCCGAACACGTCGATACCGTCATACTTCAGCTCCTGCATCGCCTTGTCGATGAGGGTCTTCTTGGCGACCACATATTCACCGTCCGCCTGACGGAGCGCGCGCTTGAGCTCCTGCAGTTGCGCCACCGACAGTCCCTGCTCGCCACCGCGAGCGAAGGTCGTGAAGATGGTGATGGAAGCTCCGGGCAACGCCTTCGCAAGTGCGTCGATGTTCTCCTTCTTTTGTGCCTTTGTTTTCATGGTGTAATGCGTGATGTGTCCATAAAAAGACAAAATCCGCGTTTCACCGCAGATCGACCAGAGTATGCCCCCGCATGCGGAGGCGACCTCGGCAGGATTTATAGGGGTGTTGTCTCCCCTACCTGCTGTCTACGGCTATGCGAATACTATAGCAAACACCGCATAAAAAGTAAAGCCTCGGCGGGAAGGCCGAGGCTGGTACCGCACTAGAGACCCCGCAGGCCCCGCTTTATCTTACGAACCAGGCGCTTCATCGCTTCACGCTCCGCACCCCTAGCCATAGGAAGCACATCCTGGTATGCCCGTCCGAACCAAATACTGATCCAGAACGAACCCCTCTGGAATGTGCCATGAAACACCGATCCGCACTGGCAGACCAGGTCCACGTTATCGCCCCTGAATTGGCCGAAGCGTGCCTGGCGTTTACCGCAGTCAAGACAGAGCGCATCTTGCCCACGATACCACTTCCCCACGATGCGACCGGGAGTCCGAGAGTTCAGAATACTCTCGACCTGCGAAAGGGTAAGGTACGTCCGAAGACCTGTTCCGCTTGGCATACTACACCTCCACATGAATACCATCACAAACACCGCATAAAAAGTAAAGTGGCCTAGAACCCGAGATACTTCGCACGGTTGCGGAGGTGCTCCTCAAGCGTTTTCGAGTAGATGAGCTGGGAGCCGTCACGTGTGGAGAGGTAGTAGAGGTAGGGAGAATCCTTCGGGTGCGCGGCCGCTGTGAGCGCCTGCGCGCCAGGGTTCGAAATGGGGCCCTTGGGGAGCCCCGTGCGCGCGTAGGTATTGTACGGACCGTCCACCTTCAGCTCGGTCGCAATCGGCGCCTGCGTCACATCACACGCCACAGCATAACCAACCGTGCGAAGGCACCAGCCGTACGCAACGGTCGCGTCAATCTGGAGCGGCATCCCTCGGCGCATGCGCTCACGGATGATGCCTGCGACCAGCGCCATATCCTCCGCAGACTTCGCCTCTTTCTCAAGCATCGAAGCCACAATGACCTCATCGAAACGCTGCGAACCGGCTCGCTCTGAAAACTCCTTCTGCATCCGCTCGGCAATCTGTGCGACAGTCGCATCTGTGGCAAAGCGATATGTCTCGGGGAACAGCTTCCCCTCCTGCGTCCCAACGGTGCGCGAGAATTGCCCTGCCCGCGAAATAAGTTTCGCCTTCAGAAGAATCGCGTCGAGCTCCCATAGGTTCACCCCCTCCGGAACGGTCACGAAGATATCGTCCGAGATGGCACGTCCGGATGCAATCGCGTCGGCGATGTCAGGAACGGACCAGCACGGGCACAACGCATAGCGACCGGCTTGGAGAGCGTGCGCCCGTCCCGTCAGCGCCGTGTACATGGAAAATCCTGCCCAGTATCGAATAACCCCTTCCCGCTGAAGAATCCGCGCGACTCCGGCCGCACCAGTCCCCTGAGGAATGACGACCTCGCGAGTTGACGCTGAGCTATCCCGCGGAGCGAGGAGGTATGACGCGATGGACAGCCCAACAACGCAAACAGCCGCCAGAGCAACGGCGGCTGTTTGCCAACGATTTAGTCTTCGAAAGAGGTCAAACATTCCTGCCCCACTGTACTACTGGAGCGGTTCGGTGTCGATGACCTGCCCCGGCGGAATAGAGCGTTGTCCGGCTTCGAGCTGTGCGATCTTCGCCTTCAACGCTTCGTTGTCCTGATTGCCCTTCTGAATCTCCTTCAGCTGAGCAATCGCCTCACTGATGGCGCCACGATCTTCCAAAAGGAGCGCGTAGTACCAGCGAGCGTTCGCGAAGGTCGGCGATACAAGCACCGCTCTCCGCATCGCCGCGAAGGCATCGTCTTTCCGCTCGGCACGGATATAGAGCAATCCGAGCTCAAAGATGAGCGTTGACTCGTTCGGATTGTACGGAACGATCTTTTCAAGCTGCGTAATGGCGTCGCCAACCTTCCCCTGTCGGTCGTATACGGCGCCGAGGTTATAGATGGCCAGACCGTAGAGGCCAGACTTTTCGATAGCCCGCTTGAATGCGGTCTCTGCATTGCCCAGCGAGCTCTCCCACTCCTTCTGAAGCCGCGCGGCATTCGAGCCACCCGACTGATTCATGAGCGTTCGGATAAGGTCGGCGCGAGTCAGCCACATCTGCCCGACCCGATTATCGAATGACGGATCCCCCGGCCGCAATTCTCCTGCCTTCCGGAACGCATCTTCAGCAAGCTGTTCAACATTTTCCACGAGGCCGGTCAGCGACTGGTACACATCGCCGAGGTTACTCCAGTTCATGGATTCATTCGGTTGCACCGTCGCGGCGCGCTGTGCGAGCTGGATGCTCGACGACATCAGATTCTGAACCCGCTGAGCACGCGTGGCATCCGCATCTCGCTTTGCAACCTCCGTCCGTAGGAGCGCCAGAGCCGTCTGCGACGCACTGCGAAGGTACTCATCATTCGTGGCGTTGAGATCAATGGCGCTGATAAACTCGCTCATCGCTTTCTCAGATGACGTCTGCGTCAACGCGTGCGCATACCGCACATCAGCAAGGTATCGCACGGTGGCAAGGTAGAGTCCGGAGAGGACCACGATGAGTCCAATGATGAACCCGAGCGATGCCGAGAGGGCGAAGAGCGGTCGCTCTTCGATGTCGAAGGTGCGCGCCTTCGAACCGGATACCGCAAGTCCGGCAAGCGCCATCAGCGTTGCAAGCACCAGCCAGAGCGTCATTGAGAACGGGTAGAGCACGAGCGCAGCAACCGCGGCGAGAAGTGCAGCGAACACCCCGGTCGATTCAGCCGTCCCCTGCCGAGCAGTTGCTGTCGAGAGCATGCTCCCGAACCGCATAACTACCTGCACAAGACACCAGAGAAGAACGCCCAACCCCAGCACCGCAAGAAGACCGCCGTGGACGACAATGTTGAAGAGCTCCGATGTTGCGTCAAAGAAACGGATCGACGAGAGCTGAGAATCAGCAAGACGACCGGCGCCAAACTTGTCGAAGGCAAGGCTGAAGTTCTCCGGACCCCATCCGAACAGCAGCCGCTCCCGTATGACCTGCGTTGCGATTCCAAAGGAAAGACTATACGAAGGCGCGACCTCGACGGGGAAATTCGCCTTCAGCTGGGGAAGGTTGAAGCGCACCAAGAGGAGGAATGCGCCAACGACGAGGACAATAACGGGAACAATGAACCGTGAGAGCGCAAACCGACGCTTCTTTCCGCTGTAATCTTGCGCGAGCTGAGCGGTATTGAGGCTGTCGAACGCGATGGTCGCCAGCATACCGACGAGCGCAATGACCCACAGCACCCACCAATTCAAGATGCCGAGAACTCCGATAGAAAGAACGATGCCAACCAGAGAGAACCCACCGAGAACGCGACCCGCGGTCCGGATTGAAGTCCGAGCGAAGAGCGGAAGAAGGATTGCGGCGAGCACGCCGAGCGCATTGAGCGAGCCGAGCGTAGTGAATCCGCGTGTGTGCGTGAAGGCGCCGGGAAGAATATACCAGCTAAACATCTGGCAGATGCCGAGCGCGAGCGCAATCACACCGGAGATCGTGAGCGCAGAACGAAGCGCTTTCCCGCTGTCATGGAGGGTATTGACCGCGAGGAAATAGAACACAGAGAGCGCGAGAAGACTGAGCGGCGACGAGCTAAGACTCGCATTGAACCCGAAGAAGCTCTTCGCGGGTGTCAGCGAAAAGATGGTCGCAACGAGGGTGACGCCCAAAAATGCGAGAACGCCTTTATCAAATGGCGTTGAACGCACGGTGAGGGTGCCCCGAATCACAACCCCCAACAGCCACGCAACGAGTCCAACCGATGCGAGCACCAACAGCAATACCTGCTTATTGTATTCGAGCACGCTACTGGTCCACGGGAGGTAGAACAGCGGGACCAGCGTGGCGGCCGCGATGACGACGAAGCGTACGACCGCTTCGTACATTGAACCGCCCGCACTCCGCTTCCCCGCCGGCACCGCCGCAAGCTGCGCTGTCACCGGCTCCGCCTCAAGGCGCTCTTCTGTCTCCGCAACAGGCGCCGGAGACTTCGCGAAATTTAGTTTCATCAATCGAGTCACACGCTATGACCCGCATACAAGCCGCCATGCTGGCAGCCCCCTCCGCGAGTGATAGCCGAGTATTACCCGTCAATCATACCACACCGGCGCAATTCATCCTGTTGATGAACCACCATTTGACCACGACACCCCTCTGCGCTACGCTTCACCCACATTCATAAAGATTAGTATCTCAATCGTATGCCCAGTAATACAACGTCCGGAGCTTTCCACTACACATACGTGCTCGAAAGCGCACGGGATGGTAAGCGCTATATTGGATATACAAGCAACCTTACACGGCGTCTCGCCGAGCACGCCGCCGGATACTCTCGAGCAACCGCATCACGACTACCATTCTCGCTGGTCTACTTTGAGGGATGCCGGGATGCTGAAGACGCTAGACGCCGAGAGCGCTACCTCAAAACAACACAAGGAAGACGTTTTCTTGGCCTACGACTCATAATACATAACACTCACCGAAAGGCGCTCAATGCCGGACGTTGATATACTGGGATGCCAAAGAAATACCTCATGGTGCAAGAAGTGGCGCACCTCCTTGGAGTCACTCCCCTTACGATTCGCAACTGGGATGCGAAGGGAAAGCTCACCGCGTACCGCCATCCGCTCAACAACTACCGGATGTATAAAGTCGAAGATGTCGAAGCTATCATCCGACGAATGGAAGTCTCCCGCGAAAAACCGAAGGCGCGGAAAATAGATATTGTAGGCTAAGAAAGAAAAAGCCCCTCACGTGCGTGAGGGGCGATACGTCAGACCGGCTTGGGGAGGAACTTCCGCCAGTCGAACTGACGCGGATTTGCGAACCAGTCCCTGATTTGGTCGTACATCAGGGAGCGCACGAGGACGGGGCCGTCCTCGGGTCCACCGGTCGGGAGGCCGATGAACAGCACGCCCGTGTTGTTGGGCGGGAACCCACGCTCACCGTACAGGTCGGTGTGCGTGTTCGCGGGACCCATAGCGTAGATGGCGTACGGGGTGATGATCTTGTTCTTGAAGTGCTTGTCACCGTACGTCTTCAGGGTGACGCGCCCCGTCGCATGGCCGAAGGAGTCGCCACGGGCGCGGTCGTTGTTGACCACGGCCGACAGCGGGTCCGACCAGCTCGAGAGACGCGCAGGAGACGCGAGGAACGTCAGTCCCCACTCATACCCACCAGGAGCGCAGACCGTGCCAAGCGCGAAGTACTCGTTGCTGTACAGCGGCGCGAGCACATAGCGATCGAGGAACGCCTGCTGGTCCTTCCAGTGGGAAAGCCCCGCCAGCCGAGCGCGGAGGTACTGTGCGTAGAAGACACCTTCTGTGAGCGTGTCTTCGACGGACGCCGCGAAGTGATTCCCGCAACCGATGTTGAGGATGCCGACGTCGCGCCCATCGTACGGAATACCGCGAATCTCACTGAGACCGCGGATTGCCAGCTTGGAGCGCTGAGAGCGACGGAGCACCGAATCGAAGAAGTCCAGGTTGGGGTCGATCAGCCGAGTGAACACTTCCAGCATTTGCGGCTGAACCCAGTCCAGACCTCGAATGAGGAACTGGCCGAGGTCGAACCGCGCGGCATCCACGGTGAGCTGCATGACCGTGGCCGAGTCGCCCCGCTTCGCAGCGTTCCCGATTTCGTCGTGGCGCTTGCGCCACCACTTCTCGATCTGATCATACGACATCTCGCCCGGATCGGGCTGCTTGTGTGTGTCGTAGTGATTCCCCTGCGTCGGGTCATCGTTGACCGTCAGGAGGTGAATCGGGAAATCGTTGCTGTCGAGGATGCCACCGCGGCGCATCATCATGACGACCGCCTCGGATACGCCGAGGTTGCGATGCGTGGTCGCGTCGAAGATGTGCTCACGAGAGCGGCTGCCCATGTGGATGTCCGTCATCTCGACGGTCCAGATGTAGCGCGTCTCCGGATACGGGTAGTACCCGGGAATGACCGCCTTCGGCCGCTTTGCCTTCGGGAGGTGCTTCAGGTGGACGCTGTTGTCCAACTTCGCGATGGGGAACGAGTCTCCCGTCACGATGCCGTTGACGCGCTGGAGGACCAGTACGCCAGGGCAGAACTGCTCGGACTTCAGCACCTTCGAGATGGGGTGCACCGCCTTCGTGGAGCCACGAAGCTCCCCGCGGAGGAACGCCTCGTCCACACAGATGGGAGCCACGTGCACTTCGGATGAGTCGCGCTGACCCATTGTGTAGTGATCGCGACCGACCATCCGGTGGTTCAGAGCGTACGGGTGGCAGATGACCGCAGTGTGCGGCACAGCTCCGCGGTACGCCTTCGCACCGAACTCGTCTACGAAGGACGAAAGGAGACCATCGGTGACCTTGATGTTACCCGGGATGTGAACCTCGATGGGATCGTAGTCGCCCACCTTGACGTGGCTAGTCCCCTGCCCAATGACGCGGCAGTTGGGAATGACCTCTTCCAGCTTCTTCGCGAGCAGGGCGCGGAGTCGCAGACGGCGCCGCTCCAAATCCTGGTCACTGACGTTCGTGATGATGGTCATCGCAAGCTCTTCAGTGAGCTCGCGCAGGTCCTGTTCGTACTTCGCGATGTCGATGGCGGCCTGACGCCGATCCGAAGCGCTCCTGCTGTTGAGCATGCTGTACGCCCGTGCCAACTCACGCTTCGTGAAGCTGATGTGGGCTTCGAGCTGCTTCCGCTCCAAGAGCGTGATGTAGCGCACCTCGTAGTACGCCGCCGTGTTGATGAGCTCCTCCTCGACGTAGCCGAGGGGATAGAGCACGGGACCGCTGAACTCGGGAGACCCGTCAGGACGGTGTGTGATCTTGTGCCACGCGTCCAGGAACCCCAGGAACTTCGCCTCGAGAGGCATGAAGATGACCTCGTCGAGCGGCTTACTCCTGAGGATGCGTCGCGCCTTCGCCTGATACGAGGCGGGCAGATGCTCGACCTTCACATGAAGGCCTGAGACCTGGGCGCGGTATGTCTTGATGGGACCAGCGGCCTTCTTGAGGTCCATGGACAGGCCGTTGGTAATCACGACGCACGCATCGCCTCGCTTCTCGGCATCCGACAACGCCCGCCGGACCGGATTGTCCTTGATCAGGCGGTTGTGCTTGATACCGATGAGGCCACCGTTGACGAACGCGACCGTCCAGTCCGCCCCTGCGGGCACGACGAACGGGTTCGCGAAGCTGGATTCAGGAAACTCGAAGAGCTCCGCGTCCGCGGCGAGATCCTCCGTGGACAGGCGCCCCATGCCGGCGATGAACTTCGCCGATGCGTGGGCATTCGTGACACCCGTCAGGAACTTCGCCTTCTTGGCGAACATGTCCTCGGGGATGTACGCGTAGTACTTCTTCCGGAACTCGTCCAACGGAATGTTGGTCCGAATCGCACGCTTGAGCGCATCGAGCGCCTGCGTGGTCCAGATGAGCTTCGGCAGTCGACCGATGAGACCCTGCTTCGAAAGGCGCAGGCCTCCGGTCAACTTCTCGACGAATTCGGTGCGGAGTGTCTGTAGGATCGACTCCAAGCCGCCCTTGCGCAGCAGCGCACCCGACTGGATGAGCTCGCGGCAACGGGACTCGAGGCCTTGGATCCTCCAGACGTCCTTCGCCGCCGAACCGTTTCGGTGTGACGTCTCGGCCTTTGCCATTGTGCTTCTCCTTCATTGTCAGAGAACAACGCCGAAACTATACCAATCTATTTCACCCCGACAACTTGACGAAACATAAGAAAATGCGGGTGGCTTTCGCCACCCGCACCAAGCGCTATGCGGTCACCGCGACGGCCTTCACCGTCTTCGGCTTTTCGTCCATCACCGCACCCGACAACTGCTCCGTCTTCATCGCCAAGTTCTGGCCAATGAGACTGCCTCCGGCGTTGCCGACGATGTAGGGCGCTGCCTTCTCCGCCGTAATCGTCCCCTGTGCAAGGGAGTGCATGCACAGGTACCACACACCATTGGAGAACACCGAGGTCCACGCGAGGTACTGCGGACTGTTCCGCTGGCGGGCGCGGCTCACCATCGTGAAGCTCACTGCCTGCCACGCGGAAACCGCCAACAGAAGGAGTGCCGGCTTCCAACCAGCAAACCCGAAGACCAGCACATGGACCACCAGAATGAACGCAAGCGCCTGCAGCTGCGCCACGGGCCATTGCACCTTGGCGCCGGCGGTCACATGTGCATCGAAGGTCGCCTTCAGCTTCTTCCCGAGATCCTGCCCGACATTCGCACCGATGAGCGAGCCGATGATGCTCCCCGTCGTAACGGGCAGGAACAACGCCCAATCGAATCGGTTGCTAATCATGATGAACAGCTTCAGGAAGGCAACGCCGATTTGGAAGACGACTGCACCCGCGTGGAACCAGTAGTGATCGGTGCTTCGCGCGACGCGGAGAAGTGAGAATGCGAAGCTTTCCACGACGGTCAGAAGAAGGAGTGCGGCAAGCAGGCCCCTGCCGAACGACGGCGCGCTCAGCATCATCTGCGCCCCAAGCGCGGCGCTTAGGAGCGCGACCGTCGGCCACAGTTTCATGAGCTGCGGCCGACCCTTCGCGCCCTCCGCAGACAGCCCCAGCGCGGACTCGATTCTGATCGAGAGCGTGTTCGCATGCAGCGTACCGAGAATGGTCGCAAACACGTATGGCGCCAAGAGCGCCGGCGGCAACTCGTTTCGCACCAGCAACCGTAGCGACCAGAAGAATGTGAAGCTCGCTGCCAGCGCCGCGAGCACGTGGTAGGCATTGCTATTGCGGTTCGCGGAACGCGACTGAAGGCCATACGCCGTGTTCTGGAGGTACGCCAGCCCCATCACAGTGATGGCTGTTAGCGGGAGCCACAGTGCGGGATGGAGCTGCACGAACTGAACTAGATGACCGTAGGTAGTCCGAAGCTCCTCGAAATGAGCCTTCGAGAACACGCCGAGCTGCGCCGCGACAACGCCGCCAATCAGCCACAGCGGATTGATGTTCCACAACCTCGCACCGAGACGAGTGAGCATGGAAGCTTCCTTTCTTGTAAATGACGCCGGAGGCACCCTAGCACATATGAGGCTCCATTCAAGCACATAGGTAATCCTACGGCCTGCTGGCCTCAGGATTGTTGCGCGACGGGGTCGATCGCAATAGGTAATCCTACGGCCTGCTGGCCTCAGGATTGTTGCGCGACGGGTACGCGCAACAAAAAGACCGCCCACGGATGTGGACGGTCATCGATTCAACCACCTCAGAGGACGCGCCAGCCCACGAGAAGTTTCGCCAGCTCGTGTACTTCCTGAGGCGAGAGACGCTGGCACTCGCAGAGACGAACGGTCAGCTTGTCGTCGGGACACAACGAGACGATGTCACCGAACACCTCGTTTTTGAGCAAGAAAGGACTCGGCCTGCCAATCCATCGTCGTATGAAGTTGGCGAGCTCGTTCAGGTCTGCAACCCTCTTGATATCGTCCGCGACCAGACAGAGGTACTCGACCTGCTGGGGATGCGCCGCAATCGTCTTACACACCGAGATCTTGGTCATTTCACCCTCCGCACAACGAACCGGCACCACGGTAGCAAGATTCGGGGCCCTGCGCAATCTTCCAGAAATTGACTCATCCAAAGAACTATGGTATATAATCCCCGCAGATCCTTTCCAAATCCAACCCCGTTTCTAAGGAGTGTCCGCAATGAAGAAGTTTGCCGTCGGAATCGTGGCAGTGCTGGTGCTTGCCGTCCTGTACGGCATCAGCGTCAACAACACCATCATCGCGCACCAGCAGGATGCCGAGCAGAAGCTCGCCAATGTCGCCTCCGCGCTCCAGCGCCGAGCCGACCTGCTCCCGAACCTGGCGAGCATCGTGGCCCGCTACGCGACCCACGAACAGAGCACCTTCATCGAGACGGCCCGCGCTCGCGCCTCGGCCGCCGCATCCATCAAGCTGGACGCCGAGACGCTCAGCGACCCCGAGAAGCTGAGGAAGTTTCAGGCGGCACAGGGTGAGGTGTCTTCCTTCCTGTCGCGCCTGATGGCGGTTCAGGAGCAGTACCCCAATCTGAAGGCCGATCGGCTGTTCATTGACCTGCAGGCGCAGGTGGAGGGCACCGAGAACCGCATCAAGGTCGAGCGGGACAACTACAACACGGCGGTCCGCAACTACAACAACATCGTCCTGATGTTCCCGTCGAGTCTGGTGGCGTCGTTCCGCAACTTCCAGAAGCTGCCCTACTTCCAGGCGGAAGAGGCTGCAACGAAGACGCCGGATCTGGGAGACCTCCTGAAGTGAGGCGCCTCCTCGCAGTCGTCGCATTCGCCGCGGCACTCACTGCCGCGGCGGAGGACCAGCTCCCCCGGCCTGCCGGGTACGTGACGGACACCGCCGGCCTCCTCTCGACCGCCGCAGTGACCCGCATCGACGAGCAACTCCGAGCGTTCGACGCACAGACATCAACGCAGGTGGTCGTCGTCACCGTCCTGAGCCTCAACGGTGAAGCGCCGGAGGCGTACGCAAATCGCCTGTTCCGCCAGTGGGGTGTCGGCCAGAAAGGCACCAACAACGGAGTGCTCCTGCTCATCACCAAAACCGACCGGAAGATCCGCATCGAGGTCGGGCGCGGGCTGGAAGGAGCACTGCCTGACGCGACCGCCAAGGAAATCATCGACACAATCATTGCCCCACACCTCGCCAAGCGAGAGTTCGATGTCGGTGTGGGCGCTGGCGTGGACGCCATCCTCGCTGCCGTGAAGGGTGAGTACACCCGCCCACCGTCGACCGGATGGCCAACATGGCTCATCGTGCTCATCATCGTCGTCGTGGTCCTCCTCATCCTCATCGTGCTCGCCGCAGGGAACAGCAGCGGAGGAGGCGGATACTACGCTTCCGGCGGAAGCGACTGGGGCGGGAGCAGTGGCGGCGGAGGCGGAGGTGGATGGTCCGGCGGCGGAGGAGACTCCGGCGGCGGAGGAGCGAGCGGCGGATACTAATCTATCGCTCGACCCCATGGCGGGTTCTTCGTGAACCCGCCTTTTTTGTGCTCACAAATTGCCGATACCGAGATTTTATGCTAGAATGTAGTACTTTTGGGGGATTCGTTCAGTGGCAGGACGGCGGTCTCCAAAACCGCTAACGTGGGTTCGATTCCTACATCCCCCGCATCAAGAAAACAAGGCGCCATGTGGCGCCTTGTTTTCTTGCTTGTGAAGGAGTATGTAGGAATCGAACCGCCGGAGCGATGTTGCGTCAGTAGGCGCAACCGCGAGGCGGGGTCCCGAGTGCACGGCGAAGCGACGGCAAGCCGTGACACGAGGGCGATTCCCTTACAATCTTCGGCGAACCGTCGAGAGCGAAATTCCTGCACCCCATGAAGGCAGCGCAAAAGAAATCAAAAAATGATGGCCATGTACTTGCGCTTAATAAGAACATCAAGGGAGTTCGAGCGCTCCTCGATATTGCCTCACGACCGAAAATTAGAGCAGTCGAAAAAAGAATTCTCCTGAGAAGCGCAATCGTCTTATTTGTGGCTTGCTGGGAAGCATTTGTTGAGGATTTAGCACGGACGGCTTTCAAATTCATGCAAAAAGAAGCTGGAGACTGTTCAAAAGTACCAGATTCAATCAAGAGAAGACTTTCGGAGCAATTACTCAAAATAAAAGACCCGATTTACCCCTGGTCCCTCGCGGAGGACGGTTGGAAAAATGTTCTTCAAAAGCACGGCGATACGGCAATCCAGGAATGGGTTGACGCGGTAAATACACCGAGTAGCCAGGCAGTCTCCCAACTTTTTGAAAAACTTATTGGACTCAGGAATATGCCAAACTTTTGGAGTTGGCGTGGCATGTCTGCGAATCAGGCGAAAGCAAGGCTCGCTGAATACATAAGGATTCGTGGAGAAATTGCGCACCGCGTCTCGGCAAATACCAGAGTAGCGAAAACCGTAATTTCTAGAACTTTTGTAATTGACCATGTTAACTTCATATTCCGCTTGGCCACACGCTCATGTAATGGTGTTCGGAAGCACCTAGTAAAATCGTTTGGTAAGGAGCCGTGGCCAAGCTATTCATACAGGGCAACCAAATGATTTCATGCCCCACATGCCCCAGTCTGGTATCCGGTCCGCCACCCGGAAACCCTTATACTGCCCTGTAAAGGCGGGCGCTTAACCTCCCTCCCCCACAAAAACAAAGACGGGGCCACCATGGTGGACCCGCCGGCATCATCCATTGAGGAGTGATGCCTCCGCATACGATTACTTCTTCTTTTCGTTCTCGCTTCGGGCAATGAGGCCCCGCGTCTCGGCCTCGACACGCTGGAGGCGATCCTCCTCGCTTTCAAAGGTGAACATCGCGGAAATCGGGTTTCTTCCCGTTTCCCCGAAGTCACGCGCCCTCTCGTAACTGGTTACCTGCTCTTGAGCCGTCCTCGCCATAACTTCCCCTACACGAAGTGCGCCACTTCTTCTCGTCGATGCTCCTGAACTGCTCTCTCTGCTGTGAATAGACCTACTGTACTCACTATTTTAAAATCTGTCAATAATCCATGAGAAGGGGCTCTGTGGTATAGTTTTCGCCATGAAGATTGGCCGTAAAATCTACGTCACCACCGCCGCCCAGTGGCGCGCGTGGCTCACTAAGAACCACGCGACCGCGCGTGAGGTGTGGCTCGTGTACTACAAGGTCGGAAGCGGGAAACCGCGCATCTCCTACAACGATGCCGTCGAGCAGGCGCTCTGCTTCGGCTGGATCGACAGCACCGCGAAATCCATCGACGCCCTCCGCTTCGCCCAGCGCTTCTCGCCACGCCAGGACCCCACGAACTGGTCGCAACACAACATCGAGCGCATGCACCGCATGATTGCGTCCAAGCAGATGACCCCAGCGGGGTTGGCCGCATTCAAGCACCACACGCCACTCTCAAAAACGAAACGGCTCGTCCTCGCTCCCGATGTGAAAGCTGCGCTCACCCGAGACCCTGCGGTCTGGCGCGCATTCATGGCATTCCCCGCGTCCTACCGGCGCATCCGTATCGCCGCCATCGAACACTATCGGGCACGCGGTGCTGCCGCGTTTACCAAGCGCCTCGCTCACTTCGTCAAAAGAACAAAGGCCGGAAAGCGCATCGGTTTCGGCCACGGAGAATAAGAAACGACCCTGTGAGGGGCCGTTTCTGTATGCTAGCCAGTGAGCTTCGTTTCCTTGTGCGGCGTGCGCTTCTTGCACTTCGAGCAGAACTTCATATATTCGAGCTTCCGCTCCACCTTCTTTTTGTTCTTGGTGGTGTAGTAGTTCGCGCTCTTGCACTTCTGGCACTTCATGCGAAGGAGATTGTCTTGAGACATAGAGGTAGATTAGCCCGCGTACTGTAGCACAAACCGTTCAATTTGTGAAGTCCTTCGTGCCTATGCACTCAGGACACTTTGCCAGCCACCCCCCTCAACCACGAGGGAGTGGCAACGTGAGCCGTTGGTCGGAATCGAACCGACGACCTACTCCTTACCATGGAGTTGCTCTACCATCTGAGCTACAACGGCGCTGCGTACCAAATCAAGAACCGAGTGGGGGCGGTAGGATTCGAACCTACGTAGGCCAAAGGCCGACAGATTTACAGTCTGTTGTGATTGACCACTCCACCACACCCCCATTTTCAACGCCCAATCTGCTCTCTACTCTGCCGAAACTGCCGGTGAGCCGGGGGTCGGGATTGAACCGACGACCTACTGTTTACAAAACAGTTGCTCTACCACTGAGCTACCCCGGCCGGCGGATAGCCAGACTATTATACCTCAAAACACCCAGAAATCAAACGCCACCTACTCTCCCTGCGCAACCGCGGCGGCGGCATCTTTGTCAGCTTGCTCCCGACGGCGACGAGCTCGCTCAAGTCGCTTGGCAAGCTGTTCATCGTCAGGAGTCAACTTGGCTGCCGCCTCCAACGCCTCAACGGCATCGGGGTAGTTCTGCAATCGGAGGTACACCCGCGCGAGGTCGCTGTAGAGTTGGGCATCCTTTGGATTCTGAGCGATTGCCACGATGAGCCGCTGCTCCTCCTGTCGAAGCTGTTCGGGATCGTCCATATCAATCTCATCGGTGTCGGTCTCTTCCTTTGCCTTCTCCAATTCCTGCGCAATCTCAATGCGCTCCTGCTGCTTGGCCGTCTCTTGATGCACGCGCCGTACGCTGCGGATAACCTTGTCGGACGCACGATCGAGCGCCGACATCAGCAGGCGCCCACGCCGGAGGAGCTTCTCGAACTCGACGAGCACCGTGTGCACGTACTGACGCCACGGAATCGTGCTGACCCGCTCCACAACCTCCGGTGCGAAGTCGTGGAAGATGGTCGTACCGACCTCGTGCGCTTCGGGCGTTAGCTTGCGCAGGTACGGCATTTTCCGCCATACAATGACGGCCGCCCCGATGAAGGCGACGAAGGCAAGTGACAGCGGGATGATGAGAAACACGGCTTAGCCGATAACGAGCACCGAAACACCGGCGAGCTGAATATTCTCGCCGAGCTTGGCAATCGCCTGGTTGATGACATCCTGTACCGAGAGCGACGGGTCTTTCACGAACGGCTGAGTAAGCATCTCCGCAGCATCCGTAGGACGCATCGCGCTAGCGTGCATTGCCAGATCGCGCGCGAGTGCTTTGAAGTCGTCGTTGCGCGCAACAAAATCGGTCTCACAGCCGAGCTGGACCATAGCGCCGATCTTCCCCGTGCTGTGTACATAGGAACCGATGGCGCCGTCCTTGACCTCGCGCTCGGACTTTTTCGCCGCGGCCGCGCCTGCCTGTGAACGCAGCACGTCGAGTGCGCGCTCTTTATCGCCTCCCGCCTCGTCGAGGGCTTTCTTGATCTTGTCGAATGAGAGTCCGGTCTCGTCGCGAAGCTCCTTGATCAGTTCAACAGTGCTCATAGATTCCAATATACACCACTACGCCGCCTGCGTCTGCAGATTGTCGCGGATAGCGCCGACGATGAGGTCGACGGACTTCTTGGAGCGGTCGTTCGCCGGAATGACCTGCAAGAGGCCTGCCGGATTGGCATCGGTATTCGCGATGGAAATAACCTTCACTCCCATCTTCACGGCTTCATGGATTGCGAGCGCTCCCTCCCGAACAGATGCCACGACAACCAAGTCCGGCATGCGAACAAGCTTCTTCAGCCCTTCGAAGTTGCGCTTCATCTCGATGAGCTCACGGCTCAGCTCAAGCTGCTCCTTCTTGGTGTACTTCTCCCAGCGTCCTGCGGCTTTGTCTTCCTCGAGCTGGATGAGTCGCTTCACGCGGGTGTTGATGACCTTGAAGTTCGTCAGCGTACCACCCAGCCAGCGATCCATGACATACGGCATATTCGCCGCATCAGCGAGTGCGCGCATGGATTCCTGCGACTGCTTGGTCGGAGCAACGAACAGCACCAAACCGCCCTCTTGCAGGGTCTTGTTGAGCGCATCAATGGCGGCACGAAGTGCCGTCTGGGTCTTCAGGAGGTCGATGAGGCAGATGCCGTCACGGACCGAGAACACGTACTGCCCCATCTTGGGGTTGAATACGGTGCGCTTGCGGCCGAAGTGCATACCGGCCTGCAGCATATCTTCGTACGGAATCAACAAGTCCTTTTCGCTATCAGTCATATGGGTCGTGCTCGGTGCCGTGCACTATCTGGCGCGTCTCTGGTCCCAGGGGGCCCACACGCCGCACTACCGAACAAATCAATTATTACGCCGGAATAGCATAGCAAAAGAAGTGGGACTTGGCAATCCCCACGCCCCAACCGCTAATCCCGATCCTGAGACGGTTTTGTAGCGCATTCCAGCGGGTAGAGCTGGAATCGCTCGATATCGACGCTCCCACCGGACTGCGAGCTCACCCACCCGAGCGCAACACCGTAGATTCTGCGCTCCTTCACGGGAACCGTGCTCGTCGGGACACTCACCCGTACCCACGATTGGCCATCGGCCCGCATGTACATGTTCCCCGCGGGAGTCACATACCAATCGATGTCGACCATGCGGTCAGGCCACTGGAGCGGCTGGCCCAGCGGGAACACCTGTGTGTTCCCTACGTTGAGATTATCATGGTGGTACGCCGCCCCTCCAAAGACCGGATACGGCGGCGGAGTGACACCGATAGGATTCTGCCGTGCGGTCGCGCCGACTGTGAGATCCCGCGTCCATGTTCCATCGGCAGGCCATTGCGACGAATTGTACCCTCCAACCAGCATGACTGGCGCATTCGCGGAACACCCCGAACATGTGAAATACGGCTCAACCTTGAACAGATTTGCGCGCATACGCCCCGCGAATGCGGTTATTGGCTGAGCGAACCGCTTCATAAGCACCCGCTCGTAGGTGTGCTCCCCTGCAGGACCACCCGTTACCCGAAGCGCCCATGACCGCGAGAATGAGAACCAGTTGCGAGACGACGAGAGCGGAACGAGGGAAAGATATTCGCCGTTGCGGATATCAGGCAACACCCCGCCCGCGGTCAAATCGGTGCCGTTCCGCCATCGTGCGCTCAGGAGCATCGGACACGAGAACGGCGCTCGGCAGACCTCTTCAGTCGAACAGAACATGCCGGAAGGACACGCCGCATCACTGGAGCACTGAATATCCACGAGAGCAGTGCTCGCGCTCCCCTGCGAGAAGCCAATGTCGTCATGCCTCCAGAGCACCGCGCCAAATACAACCGACACCAGCAGGAGGACACCTCCTGACCGGAGCGACCACAGGGCCATCCAGCGCATGCGCTTCATATGCCCCCAGTGTACCACACCGTCTGAGCCGGCCGCCCGCTCCCCTGTGGAATCTGGACAAAGAAGCCCCAAACTGCTATACTGCAAGAACTATGAAAGCCGATATCCACCCCGTCTATCACGACAAGGCAAAGATCTCCTGCGCATGCGGGAACAGCTTTACCGTGGGCAGCACCCAGGAAAAGCTCGATGTCAGCATCTGCTCCGCGTGCCACCCGTTCTACACCGGCACCGAAAAAATCGTCGACACCCGCGGTCGCGTTGACCGCTTCAAGAAGCGCCTCGCAAAGAGCGCTGGTACCCCGAAAAAGTAACGGCACGAGCCGCCGCGAGGCGGCTTTTGCATTGTCTCCGTCATGTCGGACAACCACAACGACAATCAGGTCCACGACTGGCGCTACTGGGCCGAAATGGGAAAGAAGCAGAAGGCCGCCGAAGGAGGCTCTACCGCCCCCGGCAATGAGGCCATCGTTGAAATCCGACCCGGCGCCGGCGGTGATGAGGCGGCGCTGTTCGCCATGGAGTTGTACCAGATG
Source organism: Candidatus Yanofskyibacteriota bacterium (assembly GCA_020847715.1). Taxonomy (GTDB): domain Bacteria; phylum Patescibacteriota; class Minisyncoccia; order 2-02-FULL-40-12; family GWA2-44-9; genus JAGOPO01. Next base: position 21,978 of record JADLBM010000007.1, read on the forward strand.
TACTGCAAGTATGCGGCGCTCAAGGGATGGCGCACCTCGACCATCGACTCCAATGAAACATCCCTCGGCGGATTGAAGTACATTTCATTCGAGATGTCCGGCGCCGGAGCCTACGACGCCATGAAGAACGAATCGGGCGTACACCGTGTCCAGCGCGTCCCCGACACTGAAAAATCCGGCCGCGTCCATACCAGCACCGTTACGGTCGCAGTCCTCAAGAAAGCAACCGAGCAGGAAGTAAACATCAACCCCAACGATATCGAGGTCACCTTCTCGCGCGCAGGCGGCCCGGGCGGCCAGAATGTGAACAAGGTGGAAACTGCCGTCCGCGTCCATCACAAGCCCAGCGGCATCGTGATTTCCGCACGCGAAGAGCGCTCCCAGCTGGCGAACCGCGAACGAGCCATGGAAGTGCTCCGCACCAAGCTCGCAGAGCTCCACCGCCTCGAGCAGACTGGCAATGTCACCGAAGAGCGGCGCAAGCAGGTTGGCACGGGCGACCGGAGTGAGAAGATTCGTACCTACAACTTCCCACAGGACCGTATCACCGACCATCGTATCAAGGAGAGCTGGAGCAACATCCCGAAGATCCTCAACGGAGATTTCGACCGCATTGTGGTTGCCTTGCAGGAAGGCCTGAAGGATGGTAGTACGGCTGCATGACCAGTCAGCCGCCGCTCCTCGATCCCATCGGCCCAGCACTTCCGGGTCCACTCTTCACTCCCCGCCCCGGATGGGGCGGCAAGCTTCGCATCTGGTTCTCGGAACACGCATACCTTCTCGTATTCCGCCTCGTCGTCGTGTGCGCCCTCGTCCTCATTGTGCGTTCGTTCTGGGTAGCGCGCACCCCGCAGGAGGCGGAGCGTTCTCCAGTACCCCGCGCACCCGTGGAGAGCGTTTTCGTACTGACCGCCCAATCCGGTGACGGCATCACCACACTCGCTGCTCATGCCATCGACCTCCGTCTCGCCGCAGGACCGGCGGCGCTCCGCTTAGACGGCGCCCAGCATCTCTTCGCCGTCGACTCGCTTGCCCGCCTCGCTGGATGGGCACCGCTCTCCGTTGGCCAAGAAGTCCGCTTCGAATCGTCCGACATCACCACCACTATCCTCCACGCACTCACCCTCCCTCCACACCAGCACGCCGCATGGGAGCGCGTACTCCGCACGCGTTGACGCTATTAAGTAGAAGTGGTACGTTCAGCCTCTCTCAGGAGGACGTAGATGAAACGAGTCGCGCTTATTGCCAAGATTACCAGCGGCGATGCCGAGGCGGAGACACCTCTCCCGAACAAGGTGGAGGTCCTCTACTGCGGAGCATGCAACGGCCGCATTCGGCTGAGCAGCAGCCAGCGCCGCTTCTGCCCTACGTGCGGGACGAGCGATGACGGCGCACCGGTGAAGCTGGTCCTGTGTTGTGACGAATGCAAAAAGCCGCTCGCGGCCCTCAACGGAGGCGGATACCACTGCCTCTCCTGCAACTTCTCACCGTCCATGCAGGATCTCTGCTTCGAACACATCGAAAAGGTCACGTTCTCGTAGCAAGCAAGCCCACCTCGGTGGGCTCTTTTTATAGCAACAACCCCGCAGATGCGGGGTTGTTGGTTGAGTACAGAGACTACTCCTTCGCCTCGGCGGGAGCGGCTTCGGCTCCTTCCTCGCCCTCCTCGGTAGGCTTCTCTTCCTTCTTGATTTCCTCCACGGCCGACACATCGGTGGTGGGGGCAGCGAGTTCGGCTTCGAGTTCGGCTTCGGACTTCGGCTCCTGAACGGTTGCGACAATCTCATCGGCACCGCCGACGAGGACCGCATCGTTGACCTTCACATCACCGAGCGTAATCTGATCGCCAAAGCTCTTCAGCGAGCTGATGTCGACGGTAATCTCATGCGGAAGATTCTGCGGGAGCGCCTCTACTTCAAGCTCGTTCACATTACGAACGAAGATGCCCTTGAGTTCCTTGACTGCGGGGCTTTCACCAACGAACACGACCGGCACCATCGCCTTAATCTTCTCGGTGAGAGACACCTTGTAGAAGTCGGCATGGAGCGCGGAGCCGGAGAGCGCGTCGCGCGCGACATCCTTGATGATGGTCGGGTAGGACTTACCGCCGACATTCAGGTAGACCAGCGTGGATTCTCCCGCCTTGCGGAAAATACCGTCGAACTCCTTGAGCGGAACCTGAAGATTCATGGCTTCCTGCCCTTTTCCATACAGTACTGCCGGCATAACACCGGTGGAGCGAAGGTTGCGAACGGCGCTTCCCACGACTTCACGGGTCGTGGCTTCGAGCTCTAGTTTCGTTGCGGTTGTGTGCTTGGTCATAGGAGAAATAGTCATGCCAGTGTACCACGGAACCGAAAAAACGCAATACCCCGCCCGACACGCGGGCGGGGTAGCGTCAGACTAGCTTAGCGCTCGTCCTGAGAGCGGCGGAAGAACCACCACCAGATAAGAATCGCCAGCAGAATGAGAAGCAGAATCCACCACGGGAACGACACGCCGAAGAGCTGACCGATGGCCGCAACTTGGTTATTGCCGGAACCATCATCAACGGCCGATGGCGTGGGAGTTGCCGATGCTGACGAGGTACCCCCAAGTTCATCGCCTGCCAGGCCGCCGAGCGTTGCATCGTTCACTCCACCGCCCTGGCCACCTCGGCCGCCACCGGTCGGAGGAACGGGGGTCGGAGTCGAGCCGCCGCCAGTCGAGCCGCTCTGGCCACCGGAAGGGGGCGGGGTTGTCGTCGGTGTCGGGGTCGGGCTGTAGATAATGCCGCCACCGCCTCCACCGCCACCATTATCAGAACCAAGTGATGTATTCGTCGGCGTAGGACTCGGCGAAGGCGACCCCTCAATATCCCCATCATCACTGTGGTAGGTGTTGGTAATCGTGCAGGTTGCTTCGTCGCCCGATGAGAGCGAGACGCCGCCCTGCCAGCACGCCTCATCATACGATGCGACATAGCTCGCAAGATTCGGCGACTCGGTGATGTCGTGATCACCGGCCGCAATCGTGTACCACTGGTTGTGGGTCACCAGCATGCTGTCGACGTAGAGCGAAAAGTCGGACGAGGCGAGCTCACCGAACGCGCCGTTCACAACAACCTTCCGAACGCGGAGGAGCGGAGAGACCTCCCCTTCGCCGTCACACCATCCTGCGGACTCGTCATGAGATGCCGATGTCTGGAACGGAATGGTCGAACCGTATTCATCTCCCGACGGAACCGTCGCCTGTACCATCAGCTGCTCACCCGGATGTTCACCGGTCTCAATGTAGACCGACTCACCCGCCGGAACGATACCGTATCCGCTCTCGCCGGGACCCGAGCTGATGGTCCAGTCGAAGGCCAGCGGGAAATCGTTCGGATTGTAGATGCGCCAGCGCCAGGTCCCTTCCACATCGTTACTGCAGACCGAGCTCACTTCCAAGTACTGCGTCGGAATGACCTCTGTGCTGTGGTTCCCAAAGTCTAAGCCGCTCACCGGCTGACCCTCCGGCACCACCGAATGACACCCCGGAGCCGCAGGGTAGGTCTGCACCCAGCCCTCCTGCTGCGCCTCGCAGACGAGCACCTCCTGCGTTGCGCTTGAGATATCAATGGAGTAGTTGCCGTAGCCATCTGTCGTGTCAGTACCAATGAAGCGGTAGAGCTTCACGGTCAGCGAGCCATAGTTGTCGCCATACCAGCTCGGGTTGACCGTATTGCTCGCCGCATCACCGTCGAAGATGCGGAAGTTCACAGTTCCTCCCGACGAAGTGAATGTACGCGCGTAGGCGTGGCTATCGGTGTATGCACCCCAATCGCCGAACTGCTGGGCAATCTGGAGCTCGAGGATGCCATCACCGTAGCCCGTGAAGCCGTCCATATGCGATGCCCACGTGTCTTCGGTCGAGTACTCGGTATCCACGAGGTTGAGCGGCGAACGGCGATTCTCCCAAGTGCCCGTCGCAACTGCGAGGTACTCGCCCGCAGGAAGCTCGGAGCTGTTGATGCCTGCGGGGTCAGATGACGGAACCGTCAATGTTTCAACATACTCGTAGGCGTTGATGGTCCAGTCCGCCAATCCGGCATCCTCCTCACCCTTCTGTCCGTCGCCGTTGTGGTCGCTGAACTTCTGGCCGGAAACCGTTGGCGACGGTGTCGGCACCGGATCCGGACCGTCGTTCACGATGGTGAAGGTCTCCTGCGAGCTTTCCACCGCAACCGATGTGAGGCCGCTCATATTCGTCCATCCGTCCTGTTGAACCTCATCCACCGTGTAGTTTCCCAACGGAACGCCCTCGAAGGTCGCGCACCCGTTCTCACCGCCGGTCGTACCGAGGTAGCCGGGGTAAATATCAACGGTAAGACTACCTTCGTTGTTCTGTGGGTATACATCGTTCAGCGTGAATGCCACCGCACTTCCCGTACCCGTGAACGGGATGGCGTAGGTGTGCCCGCTGAAGTAGGAACCCCAGTCGGGTGAAGCGCCGTTGACCTGCAGGTCAAGCAGCTCCGCTCCATAACTCTCATAGTTCTGTACCAGGTCGGTCCATGTCGTGTTCGGCGCGCGCACTGAGTACTTCGCATCCGCAGTGATGCCATCGTTCGCCCAGTAGGTGCCGTGCGCAACGAGCACATACGACTCGCCGCTCGTGAGCGCCGTCGAAGAGGAGACCGCAATCGGAGTGCCGCTTCCGCTGTACGCGGGCACGGTGACGGTTTCCAGTTTCTTGCCCAGTAGCATGACGCGCCATCCGGCCTGCGGGACTTCATCTTCATCCAACTTACATACATTCACGGTTGCCGCGATGGGGTCAGGACCGTCGTTCACGATGGTAAAGGTCTCCTGCGCATCGTCCACGGTCGCCTCGCCAAGACCGCTCACATTGACCCAGCCATCCTGCTGGATTTCGTCAACCGTGTAGCCGCCTCGAGGAACATTGTTGAACACCGCACATCCATTCTCGCCGCCGGTCGTGCCGAGGTGACCCTCATAGATATCAACGGTCAGCATCCCGCTATTGTCGCCGTAGGCACTATCGAGGATGCGGAAGTCTACCGGACCACCGGCCGTCGTATACGCCTGCGCATAGCGGTGGTTCGTGTTAAAGATATCGCCCCAGTTGTGCACGGTCTGCCCACCTACCAGCAAGCTCAAGTATCCCGTCCACGGAGCGGCAAAGGTGTTGCCGTTCGCCCACGGCGCGTAGGCGCCAAGCGTGTTGCCGGTGTAGTATCCGGTCTCTCCCGCCTGCCGCTTCGAGAACGCCGCATCAGCGTCGGTCGCATTCGGATCGCTCGGGCGATACGAATAGGTGCCGTTCGCGATGAAGACATAACTCCCCGATGCGAGCGAGTCCGACACATGAACTGCACCATCGGCAGGCACGGTCACCGAGCCAACATGATTCCCCAACAGCATCACCTGCCAACCGGACTGCGGCTGCTGATGTTCGTTCAACTTACACACACTCACCGTCGAAGGCGGCGTCGGCTCGAAGTCGAACGTCGTGGTGTGCGTATTCAAGCCCGTCTTAATACCGACGACTACCTTGTCGAGGTTCTCAGTGTATCCGTCCGGATACGGCTCACCAACACGAATGCCAAGAAATGCTCCGGTCCCAAGAGTACGCACTGAGGGATAATCAGAGAGAATCTGACTCCACGTCTTTGGCGTTGAACCCGGCTGACCGGTTACTGGCCACGTCGGACCGGAATACCGCCAGAGAGCAGTTCCACCGTTGATGGCATCCCACTCCTGCCAGGTGTCTTGGGCGATAGCGCCATTGTCCGCAGGGAGGAATGTGAGGCGCCGCTGCCATGTATTCGCTCCCGTGAAATCTACATTGAATTGCAGGTAGCCGGAGCGGTTCGCGCTGCCGCCGTTGCCCGCGGAGGGGTTGTAGGTGCTGTATTTCAGCGACGTGATATCCGCGAGCATAACTCCGCCATACCTCGAAGTCGCCAGATTGCGGCGCTGCGAACTCGACACGCTGATTTGCACGCTCCCGTCGCCCAGCGGCGCGGTAGCGGGGCCGCTCACGAACGAACCCAGCGTATTGTCGGTAACATCGGTCTCATCGTTGTAGAGATACCACTTCCCTGAGTCCGTATAGGCGGCCCCCAAGTCTTCGGCACGCACCACGATAGTTTCGGAAGACTGGGTCGGCTGCGCGCTATACGTGTTCGTGATGATGCAGGTCTTATTATCGCCGACCGCCAACACGACATTCCCATTCTCATCACAGTCATTGGAGAATGTCGGCGTAAAACCGGCTACCGCATCCTCGCCCACCGTGTACGTTCCCGCGGACAACACAATCGGCGAGTTCTGTGGCACCGGAGATGCTGATGGCGATGCCACCGAAGCGAGTGTCAGCTGGAAGTCCGCTGGAACAGCATTAGTTTCTCCCTCAACATGCTTAATAAGTGTGAGCGACGGCGCAAGGTCGTCGTTCGTGATGGTGCACTCGTACACCTGGCCGTATTCCGCATCCGTGTTCAGCGAGCATCCCTGGTATTCAGCCCGATAGCCAGGCGTCTCGTCTTCAACGACTGCAAAAGTCGCAGTGCCGATAGTAAACTCTTGGAACTCTGCGGAGGTCGTCGCATGCACATCGGCCATATCCGGCTGGGAGATGGTAAACCCGAAGTCATCAGCCCCCTTCGTGCCGCCATTGTCGTTGATAACAACCTTTCGGACCTTCAGCTTCGGACTCGGGCAGTCCTTGTGAAGATCAACTTGCGCAGCATGGATCGTGGTCCCAGGATTCGGGTCAAAATTACTCAGCGGTCCTGAGCTGTACAGCCAAAAACCCGCGTGATCATCATTCGAGACATCGAGGCGAACTGCAGTAACCGTCCACCCATTACTTCCGCTCACATCAATCTTCTTGTCATCACTCTTGAAGTTGATGTCCACGATCGCATCAGAAAAATCGGACGCCTTCTCATAGGTCGCATCTCCGCATGTCGGTAGCGGAGGAACAACGCAGCCATTGTTGTAGATTCCCTGGCCCTCAGCATCCCAATTACGCCCATTCTGGTCCCATGACCCAGGCGGAATAATGTCCTTACCACTCGCGTGGTTGTTATTATTGTGTCCTGAGCCAGACTCGACCGAACTCTCACTGACCGTCTGCTGTTGATATGAACCCCCGCCAGTATAGTGGCAGATCGTCACGGTGCCCACCGTAGTCGCCAACGCCGGCAACGGGACAAATGATGTCGCCACCATCGCGAAGATGGAGAGCGAGGCGACGAAACGGTTGATACGATGTGCGGTGCTTTTCATGAAATGAAAAAGTTAATACAAAAAAGCCGTTGACTGTTTTTCCGCTCGCGCCGAGAGCGCAGGAAAACAGGCAACGACTTTCTTGGTTAGTACGAGACTACCAGTGAACACGGAAAACACGTCAGCGCGATTAGCTGACCCATGCTAGCACCACACGGGTGCGCGTCAAGTTTTCGCTATCCGAGGAGCAGTGCAACGAGCCCGCCGAAGATGACCGCGTCGAACTCCCACCCCATCTTCCCTCCATTGGAAAACCCAATCTTCCACTTCACTGCCTTGAAATACATCGCGCCGAGCATGATGACCGCAAGAAGGATGGCCGCCCAGTCGAAAAGCTGTCCGAGATAGACAAACGGACTCAGAATGAGCACGAGACCACCGACAGTCTCGACGAATCCGTGTAGGAATCCGGCAAACTTGGGCCATCCGAGTGCGCCGGCGATACCTGAGGGATTCCGAAACTTCGGCCACCCATGGACAACAAACACCACACCGAGCACGACACTGAGAATAACAGAGCCCCATCCGTTGTACGCCGAAAGAAAGTCGAACATAGCGATTGGTTATGGATGAATACGGTCCGCCATGAAGAGGCGGCATTTTGCCTCGACCACATCCCGCACGGCGTCGGCCGCCGGCCCAAGGTATTGATACGGGGTCGTCTGGTCGGGATGCTCGACCAGCTCCTTTTTGAGCTCGCGCTGGTATGCAACGCGAAGCTCGGTGTTGAAGTGCACATTCGTGATACCCGCACGGATAGCGTCAGCAATAGGCGCGTCCGGAAGACCTGATGCACCGTGCAAGACGAGATAGGTATCGGGAACGGCCGCGGCGATAGCGGCGAGATGGTCGATATCGAGCTCTTCCTTTTGCTCGGTCACAATGCCGTGAATGTTCCCGAATACCGGTGCAAGCCGCTCAACACCGGTGCGGCGTACGAAATCGGCCGCCTGTTCCGGCTTTGTGTAGTCCTCGCGGCTCACCGCTACGCGCGTCTGGACTTCCGAACTCCCACGAAGATGCCCTAGCTCCGCCTCTATCATGTAGGAGCCGCGTTTCGTCTGGGCGTACTGCCACACACGCTGAGTCTCGATGACATTCACCTCATAGGCAAGTCGCGAGCCATCGAACAGCACGGAATCGTATCCGGCGTCGATAGCCTCTTTGCATGCCACGAAGGATTTGAAGTGGTCGGCGTTCAGGAACACGGGAAATCCGGAAGCTGCCCGTACCGCATGCACGAGCGCCACCGCCTCTCGCATACCCAGAAACCCCGCCTCCCCTTCGCTTGTGCCGACAATGACGCACGGAGCACCGGCATGCGTCGCGCCCTCAACAATGGCGCGGAGAACATCGGGCGTGGCGAAATTGAAATGGCCAATGGCCCATCGCTCCGCCTTCGCCTGTGCGAAATAGTCTCGCAACATCATGACGTGTGGTTGTACCCGTTTCCCAAGATGATAAAGCCGTCCACGATGTGCTCATCGATGAGCTCCTGCATACGCTCCCGTCCCATGTATTCCACGAAAATCTTGTTCCAGAGCGCCTCCTGCTGGTGGTAGAGGTACTGCGAACGAGCCCCCTCACCGTGCACCAGTGACATCAGGAGGTCGATGAGGTCGAAGCTCACCAATTCCTTCTTGCCGCTGGCCGGATCAACAAACTCCTCGCCGATGAAATCAAGACCGGTCCACCACCCAAGGTCCAGCCCGCCGTGGTCGCGGCCGAGAATGCGTGACAGGCGACTCAAGTCGTCCTCCGCCCGCCACCAGTGGTCGGCCTCGGGATTCACGTGAGGCTCGCTCAGTCGAGCATCTGTCGGGTCCTTCTTTGCCAGATACTGCTGAACGATGCGCCATGTCATCCGGCCATGGTTCGGCATCGGAGCGCTCGAAACATCTCCACGCAGAAGACTCTTGAAGATGGTCCCGAAGTCAGGATGGCCCATGTGCCGCCGGAACAAACTTGAGTAGAACGGCACCTCATGCAGGTAGTGCAGCATGAGCGTGAAGAGACGGAGCGTCGCACCCTTCCCTTCGATATCCGCCGGAATAACGAAGATGATGCCGAGCTCCTTGAGGTGCGAGACATTGTGGTACTTCTTTCGGAGAAACTTCTCGGCGACCTTCAGCCATTTCGTATCGAGCACTAAGTGATCCACTTCGCGCTCTTCGAAATCGTCCGGCGTCAGGTTACTGTATGCCTCCTCGAAGAACCGATGCATCCACTCGTCGGTCTGGGTGAATCGAAGTGACACCATTACCGACGCGAACCCTTCTCGGTCGATGAGGTCTTTTACGGTGGCGTAGCCGAAGTGCTCGAGGAGGTTTGTCGGCGGATGTTTCTCGAGGAGCGCGGCCATACGGTCCCGCTTTAGGAAGAGCCCCGGAGGCGGGACGAACACCTTTGCCACCGTGGCGCACAGCTTCGCGCACGCTTCTTCCGGCTTGGTAAGATCGGGACGGTCCAGCAACTCATAGAGGTGGCCGTCCAGATGCCCCAATCGCTCGATGAGTGCCGCACGAACCGCCTCGGCGCCATCTCGCCGCGTAACGCCAAGCCCTGCAAGCGTACGGTCGACGGTTACATCGATTTGCCGCGCGATGTCCTCAAAGACGCCTTCTTGCCCGGTAATCGCGTTCATCTTCTGCTCCACTGCGAGGAGCGTCTCCGGAGCGGCGCGCATCAATCGCGCAAGCTTATTGAAAGGGTCGCGCATAGTCCCCTCTAGTATACCGCTTCTGCGGTTGGGCGGTGTGCACAAAAGGCCGATTTTCGGGGGACTTGACAATATTATCACAAAATGCTATCCTACTCTTACCACGTTCGGGCCAGACTCTCTGCAAGTCCGTTGGCTAGAAGGCGTGGCTAAAAGTGTCTCCGCTAAGCAAGCGAGGCCGCAGTGCCTCACAGGAAGCATCTCGTACGAACGCGCGGTGCATTTCGTTAGCACGTGCGCTCGGATTCCCGAAAAGGGAACCACGCCCGCCATCGATCGTCAGCTGGAGGCCGCCCACAAAGCATTAAGCCCTCCTCGCTGAAACGGAGATGGAGCAACGGGCAAACCCATGACTCCTTTCTCAAGGAGTCCGAAAGGGACGAAGACGTCATGCCGGTTCAACCGCAGACGCGTAAGCGGCACCGGAGAACAGCGATCCCGAGTAGATGACGCCACAAACGAGGCGGGAATACTATTCCCAAATCATGTGGCGTCTTTCATTTTTGGGCATACCCTGGTACTTGACTTAAAATAGGCATCATGGTATGATGCTCTCGTGGAGGTTCGGACTGGCTGGCGCCAGACCTGGCCCGTCCTGTCGAGGGATGTCTTAGCCCATCCTACCGACCAAAGGACTGCGTTCTGCGGGTCGGCAGCCCCAGGCCCGGACCTCCACACCCGCTCTTTTTTCATCATCTTCCCATCGTCCCCGGAGAGCGCCTCCGCGGACCCCCCGGCGTAGAGGAGTACAACACCTCTACACTCCTCTGAGGACTGGAGCCGCGGCTGCCGACCGCGATTACGGAAGCGTTCCTCAGAGGACCTGTCCACACGGAGACCCGCGTGGAGCATGTTCACCTCCTTCTACGGACGGTGCAGTACGGACTGTTGCGAAAAGCCAGGATATCGCAACAGTCCTTTTTTATATTCAGAGTTGCGTACGCGTGACGGTGACCGGCGGCCACGGACCAATATCCCCCGCTTTCAGGATACCCGCCTTCGCGCCGTACTGCATGACAACCGCAGTCGCGTTCGCTGTACCGAACTGAATTGCTTTTTCGATAGCACCGGAACGGATGAACTCCGCCAGAAATCCCGCATGGAAAGCGTCCCCCGCCCCTGTGCGCTCAACAACGGCACCCTCGGGGGTGCTTGCGGTATACCGAGCCGCTCCATCGGACACGGCGACCCCCTGTGCGCCTCGCGTCATGACGCAGATACCTCCGATGGTTGCGTCCAGCTTTGCGAACAGATCGTCGGGCTTTTCATAGCTAATACCCGTGAGCTGGGCGGCCTCCTCCTGATTCATGCCGACAATATCAAACGACTTCCAAAGCGGCGCAAGCTTCTCGAGTCCCAGCGCAAGCTCCCCCGGCCCCGGATTGGTAGCGAGGTGGGCACCCGTGCGCTGGGCGAATGCAACGATACGCTCAAGCATATCAATGCTCCCCCCGAGAGAGTTCACATACAGCCATTTCGCAGAAAAACCATTCCACGGGATGCGGTCGGCATCCCAGTGCGCGCCTTCGCCGGTGTAGGAGAGGATGGTGCGCTCCCCACCATCTCCAACGAGAATGGCGGAGTAGGCGGTGATGTCATCGTTCCGAACCTGCATGTACTTCCCGTCCACGCCCTCGCGACGGAGCTCGTCGAGAATAGCGGAACCGTTCGCATCGCTCCCGATAACACCGATGCAGGCGGTGCGATACCCTTGCCGTGCAAACGTGACGGCCGCATTTGTGCCGCCGCCTCCCGATGCGAACACGATCTTCCGCACTTTCACTTTAGAACCGAAGGGAAGGCAGATGCCCTTCCCCGTCGGGAACTGCTCACCCCCAACAACGCGGAACGCATCCGCGCTGAAGAGTACATCTTGGGTCGCCGACCCGATTGCAACGATATCGTAGTTCATTCCCTCCGCGTGTACCCGCAGTATACCACGACTCCCCTCCTCCGGAGACCTCCCCGAGGGCTATTGACAGTATATTATTGGTATGCTATGATGTCTGTGCGTCGCTGGAGCTGAGTCTCCCGTCACGCGCGGCTCTTCGGGGCCACACAGGAAACGACCAGTGTTCGACCGGCAGTAGAAGCGCGCTAAGGAGGCGCAACGCCCTTGCACGAAACGAGGGACCCGGCGACCTGTCCGGTGTGCCACAGGGAACCCACGGTATCCTAGCAAAGTCGGCGATGACCCCACGCGTCGGCGTCGGGCGAGCCACTCGAAGGATGAAACGTGGAGGGTGGGACCTTGAAAACCCAACGAATCATGTCACCACTCCTGTGGTGACGAGTTGCCTAACGGTAAGCTAGTAGGAGCCTCACTCCCAATGGAGTGTATTAAGATAAGGCTTGCGAACGCGCGTACCCAGAGGCAACCACGCCCCTCGAGCCCAACATCGACCGAAGGCTAGCGAGCTCCTTGAGAGCTGCGCCGCCGAACCGGAATCCCTTGGCCCACTCGAGGGGCCTTTTATTTTCGGTATCCGTCCGAAAATATCCTGAGCCAGTAGGCGAAGGATTACACCGCTGAAGCAAGCTCGGAGAGCGCCCGCGCAGGATCGGCCGCACGCACAACATAGCTCCCGCTCACGAGAATGGATGCGCCAGCCATCGCGCATGACGATGCGGTCTGCGGCGTGACGCCACCGTCGGCAATGATGGTGATATCGGGATGCGCCGCTTGAAACTGCCGCATGCGCTCAAGCGCCTCCGGCACGAACGCCCGCCCCTGCTGGCCGGGGTGTACCGTCATGAACTGCACAAGGTCCGCGCTCGCCGCAACGGCCTCGAGCCGCTCGAGTGGGGTTTCCGGATTTATAGATACTCCGAGCTTCTTTCCACACTCATGTGCGTGCCCTGCAAGCTCTGGGAAGCTTTTTGTCGCTTCGATATGTACAAGGAATCGGTCTGCACGCGTCGAAGTGCACCAGTGTGCGCACGCGAGCTCTGGCCGGGACACCATAAGGTGCACATCAAACAGGATAGGCGTCTCCAGTCGCGCCAGCTCCTCGTATCCTTTGATGGTGCGGGTCGGCACGAAGATGCCGTCGCAGACATCGAGATGCGCGCGCGTCACCCCTGCCTGCTCGAAGATGCGCACCAGCCGAACGAGCTCGGCTTCGCTCTCAGTGAGAATGGCGGGGATGATGTCGACCACAGAATTATTGGCTATCGATTTTTCCGATGCGCCGAATGTGGCGTTCCTCGTTCGAGAAATCAGTGTCGAGCCAGAGCTTGAGCATTTCCTTGAACTCGTCGCCCACGAATGCTGCCCCGACGCTCAAGATGTTCGCGGCATTGTGTTCCCGCGACATCATGATGATATCCTTCGGCCCGCCGTAGTAGACTGCGGCACGCACACCGCGTCGGCGATTGGCGACCATCGCCTCCCCCTGCCCCGTCGCCCCCAGCACAATGCCGCGGTTGTTCACGGGGTCCTGCGCGACCTTCTCGGCCGCAACTGCAACAAAATCGGTGTAGTCGTCGTTCGAATCAAGCACGGCATTCCCACAATCAACGAACTCGAGATGCCACTGGGTGAGCCACTCCTTGATGCGCTCTTTCAGCGCGTATCCCCGATGGTCGGTAGCGAGGTAAATCATACGAATAGAGAGGATTAGAGCCGGTTAATGTACTGCACCGCGGAGAGCGCCGCCGCAGCGCCTTGGCCGGCGGCGATAATAATCTGCTTGTGCGCGCTATGCGTGACATCGCCGGCGGCAAAAAGCCCTGCGACGCTGGTTGCGCCGTCGAGTCCTATGGCAATGTAGCCGAACGCATCCTTTGTGCACTCGGGCGGCACCATCTGCGAATTGGGTGTTTGCCCGATGTGCACGAATGCGCCATCCATGTCCACCGTGTGCTCCACGCCGGCAGCATCTTTGTACTTCACACCCTTTGCAAGCGCGCCGTCGCCGATGATTTCCGTGGTCATGGCACTGTAGAGGACTTCAATCTTCGGGTTCGAGGTCACCTTTTCGATGAGTGATGCCTCGCCCTTGAACGCGGGGTTTTTGTTGATGACCGTCACATGGGAGGCGATGTCCGCAAGCATGAGCGCGCTCTCAAGCGCGGAGTTGCCACCGCCGATGGTCACTACGCGCTTCCCCGAAAACAGCGGACCGTCACAGACGGTGCAGTACGACACGCCCTTCAGGCGATAGGTATCTTCACCCGGAACCCCCAGAAGCCGCGAGTGCGCGCCCGTCGCTACGAGGACCGCCTTCGCACGGTACGGAGCGCCATCGTCGGCGGTCACCGTGAACATGCCGTCTGCATCCTTCACGATGCCGGTCACGAGATACCCCTCCTTGATTTCAGGCTTGTAGCTCTCGATGTGCTCACGGAACATCTGTGACAGTTCGATGCCTGTCGTGTGCTTGATGCCCAGCCAGTTCTCCACTTCACCGGAAAGCGCGACCTCTCCGCCTAAATCTTTTGCAATAACAAGAAACTTCAGACCGCGCCGCGCCGCGTAGATGCCGGCCGATGCTCCCGCGGCGGAGCCGCCGATAATGATGAGGTCATACATACGAACAAAGTATAGCAAACCGATGTAAAAAAGAACCCCCATCCGAAGATGGGGGTCAACCGTCGGAGTCGCTCAGAGGTCCTGAGGACGCACGACGAACGAGATGCCGAGCGAGGAGGAACTTCCACGACGCCACGCACCGTCCTGCAGGTACTTTCGGGACGCGGTCCCGACCGTGCCTCGCAGGAAGACGCTGCCACGGAGCGGAAGGTCGTGGCTCCACAGGAACGCCCATCCCTGCGTGTGGTTGGGCGCCTCCGCGTCGGTCGCCACTTCACCGCCGTAGCGGACGGAGAACTCGTCGCGATGCGGTCGGCGCGTGGCAGTCTTTCCGTATCGGGCGCAGAGCCCGATACCACCGTCGGCCCACCAGGTCTTCTTCGTCCAGACGGTCGCATCCGAGAGGATGCGATGCCCGCCGACGACCACGAAGAGGCTGGGGCCGATCCAGTGCCGCAGATCGGCGCTGACCGTCCACTGATGGCCACCCGGCGTCCCGACCTTGTCGAGCTCGGAGCGCTTCACGGCGGCCGAGAGGTCGAAGAGGCCGAGGGCCTTGCGTCCGCTGAGGCCGAACGCCGCCTGCGTGCCGTCCTGCCCCATGTTGTCCGTGGTCTGTACCGCGGACCCGACGGAGAACTCCGTCTGCGCGGCAACGGGCAGGGCCATCGCCAGCACCGAGACACCCAACACCAGAACGCGCATATCACACTCCTTCGCCGCACAAGCGGCATGTGCTACACTAAAAAGGTCTATGCTAAGTATACAACAATTCAGACGATTTGGCAAGCTTCTCCCGTGGGGGCTCCTCGCGGCGTCGTTACTCGTGCATTTCGCGTTCTTCGGCCGCCCGAACGCAACGGTGTTCGACGAGGTCCATTTTGGGAAGTTCATCAGCGCCTACTTCACACACCAATACTACTTCGATATCCATCCCCCGCTCGGAAAGCTCATTCTTGCGGCGTGGGGGTGGCTCTGGGGGTTCCAGCCGGGATTCTCGTTCGCAAATATCGGCGACGCCTATCCCGACCATCTCTACCTCGCACTCCGATTCCTTCCGACACTCGCGGGCGCCCTCCTGCCGCTCATCATCTACGGGCTTGCCCGTCAACTTCGCATGTCCCGCGGTGCAGCGCTGCTCGCCGGCATACTTGTTGCACTCGACAACGCCCTCCTCGTCCAATCACGCTTTATCCTCCTCGATTCGTTTCTCCTCCTGTTCGGCTTCACTGGGCTCTACTGCTACTTCCGCTGGCGCAGCGGCGGTACACGGTGGCTCCTCGCCGCGGCGGGCATCCTTGGTGGCGCCGCAGTAGGGATCAAGTGGACCGGCGCAACCTTCCTCGGCCTCATGGGCGCCCTTGAATTCATCCGACTCTGGCAGGAACACAACCGAGTCGCCGTGCGGCGGTTGTGGCCGCTCTTCCTCGCACTCGTCGTAGCACCACTCATCGTCTACATCGGCGCCTTCTTCATTCACTTCACACTCCTCACCCGCAGTGGAACGGGAGATGCATTCATGAGCGCACGCTTCCAGCACGACCTCGTCGGAAGTCAGTTTGTCGCCGACACAACGCTCACCTCGCTCTCACCGCTCGAGAAAACACTCCAACTGAACGCCGAGATGTACCGCTCGAACCAACGACTCACCGCATCGCATCCGTATGCGAGCCCGTGGTTCACGTGGCCGTTCATGGACCGGAGCATTTACTACTGGGTGAGCGGGCATGCACGCATCTACCTGCTGGGAAATCCTGCCGTCTGGTGGCTCTCCACCGTTGCCGTGCTCGTGATACTCTCGAACATCGTCCTCACCCGCCCGAAAAACACTCCCCGCGAGATGTTCATCCTGATAGGGGCATGGCTCGTAAACCTCCTGCCGTTCATCGGTATCACCCGCGTTATGTTCCTCTACCACTACTTCCCCGCGCTCATCTGGGCAATCCTCATGACCGCGTATCTGGTAGACCGCTCACCTCATCGAACCCGCATCACGCTCGCCCTCACCGCTCTCGCGCTTGCGACCTTCGTCTACTTCGCGCCGCTCTCGTATGGCCTCCCCCTCTCCGACGGCGCTTACAACGCCCGTGTGTGGTTCAGTTCTTGGAGATAACAAAACGGCTCGATGGCCGTTTTGTGTTCCCTTACAGCGTTACCTGCCGCGCCTTCAGGTAGAGTTCCTCCGCCTTAGTCCAATTGAAGTTCTTCCAGAACGCCTCGATGTAGGCTTTCTTGTCGGAACCGAAGTCAATAAAGTAGGCGTGCTCATAGACGTCCAGCACGATGACGGGAAGGCACCCCCACACCCCGCCTTGGTTGTGCGCATCGGCGTTGTAGTGTTTCAGCGCTCCTGCTTTCGTGTCCCAACACAGCACACTCCACCCACGCGCCGCCATGGCACACTCTGAGAAGTACTTCAGCCCATTCTCGAGAGAACCCCATTTTTCGGCCAACGCCTTGGACAGTTCCGGCGCCGCATCAACGACTCCATCACCACCAAGGACATCGAAGTACCATTCATGAAGATAGACTCCGTTGACAGCAAATGTCTCGGCATCCTTCAGGGCACGAAGCTCCGAATAGGTCGCATTTCCAGCAGCCGAGCCGGAAGCAGCAAGCTCCTGCAGCTTCTGCGAGATGTCGGTGGCCTTCGCCACATACCCTGCGTAGAGCTTGTCGTGGTGGATAGCCAGCGTCTTTGCGCTGATAGCGCCGAGCTTCTCGGCGTCGAACGGTAATGGCTTGGTATCCATAGTTAGGCGTTCCCAGTGATACCTGCGTACTCGTCGAGCTTGCGCTTGTCGAATCCGACGATAATCTTGCCGTCGACATCGATGACCGGCACGCCGAGCTGACCGGACTTCGTGTACATTTCCTGCGCCTTCGCATGGTCACGAGAGACATCGATATCCGTAAACGGAATGTTCTTCGATGTAAGATACTCCTTGGCCATTTTGCAGTAGCCACAGGTCGGGGTCGAATAGATGGTGATGTTCGCCATACAATAACGTTCATTCAATACTCCGCAATGATATCGTACCCTTCCGACAACGCAAAATTTGCCAAAACGTAAAAAATTCAGTATTATTGCACCTCAGAACATCCCATGCGCCCCCGATTCACCGTCACCACAAAACACCGCGGAAGCCGCGCACGACTCGGCGTTCTTCGCACGCCGCACGGCACCGTACGAACACCTGCCTATGTCATCGTGGCGACCCATGCAGAGGTGCGCACCCTCACACCTGCGGACATCAAAAAGACAAAGACTCAATTGGTCATCGCGAACACGTACCACCTCTGGGAACAGCGCGACGCCCACCGCATGCTCGGCGCACGAATTCCGATGATGACCGACTCCGGCGGATTCCAAGTGTTCTCGCTCGGCGCCGCAAAGGACCATCGCGTCGGCAAAGTACTGAAACGGGGCCACCGAACTACCGGAACGGGAAGCGACTACTCGACGGTCGCCATCACCGAGGATGGCGCGCACTTTTCGGTTGCCGGGAAACGGCGCTCGATTACCCCTGAATCCTCCATTGCAACACAGGAACGACTTGGCGCGGACATCATTTTCGTATTCGACGAATGTACATCACCACTGCATCCGATGCGGTACACCAAGAACTCCATGGACCGCACACACCGATGGGCGCTCCGCTCACTGAAGGCGCACACCCGCACCGACCAACTCCTCTACGGCATCGTGCAGGGTGGTCGTTTCAAGCGCCTCCGCGCTGCAAGCGCGAAGACGCTTGCAGCTCTGCCGTTCGGTGGCTACGGCATTGGAGGAAGTTTCGGCAAGGACGAGATGACTGAAACGCTCGCATCGGTCATTCCTCATCTTCCTGACGACAAGCCTCGCCACCTTCTGGGCATCGGATCGGTATCCGATATTTTTGCTGCCGTCGAGGCGGGCGTGGACACCATGGACTGCGTCATCCCTACCCGCGAAGCACGCCATGCCCGCATCTACACCGATGACGGCATCGTCGACGTGCGCAAAATGGCATTCGCCGATGATCGTCGCCGCCTCCTAGTGTCGCGCGCGAGCATTGGTCGCCTCCATCGCCTCTTCCGTGCACGCGACCAGCGCGCTGGCCGACTCGCAACACTCCATAATGTGCGCTGGTTCAATCTCACCCTCGAACGCATACGAGCCGCCCTTGCGGACGGCTCGTATGGAACATTCAAGAGGAGTTTCCTTACTCGGTTTTCGCCTCCTCGGCGCGGTTCTTCGTCCGCTCGACGGAGAACACATACACATACAGGATCTCGAGGATCCCGAGCGTATTGATTACGAGCAGAACCACGAACCACCACTTCTGCTCCTTCTGAGCCGCCCGCCACAGCGCGAGCCCTTTCCAGACCACGACCCACGCGAACAGCGCAAGATACCAAAGCTGGCGATCCAGCGGTATCTGTAAGATGTCGTTGAACATACCCCGATTATACCACGAAAGGTTTAGGCATCCAAGAGCCCCTCGGATTCCAGCTCCGCAAGTACGCCCGCCGGAAGCGGCACCCGTTCGCGGACCGGAGACACCCCCGGATACCGCCACGCTGTGATAATGACCTTCCGATAATCGCTGAGCGGGCTTTTCGCGCGCTTTTTTTCTTCCCGCCACATCACCCACACCTCCCACGGCTTTGCTTTCGTCCCCGCCGTCTGCATAGCGGCAAGCGTTCCTTCGGCAACACCCTCTTCAACCCGCTCGGGGGCGCGAATAACCCGAAGCACGCGGCTTGGGGTCAATCCATAGAACCGCAACTTCCGCACCACGTGGTGCGTCCATCGGTATTTCTCATTATCGCGAGGTAATGCGAACTCGCCCATGTCGCACCCTACTGTACCACAGCGATGGAGTCCAGCTACCACTCCATGCCCTCGCGCCCCTCCTGCCCCTGTTGATAGGGGTGCTTCACTTCGACAACCTCAGACACAATGTCCGCTACTTCAATGAATGCCTCCGGCGCATCGCGTCCGGTCAGGAGAAGGTCAACTCCCTCCGGCACCGCACGGATGACTTCCATGACATCCGCTACGGATAGCAATCCAAGGTGCACAGCATTGTTCACCTCATCGAGGATGACCATATCCCACCCTCCGCTCATAATCTCGCCGTAGGCGAACGCGAGCCCCTCGTGCGCCGCTCGGGCGTGCTCTTCCCGAGGTAGTGTATCTCCAAGAATACCCACGAACCCAAGCCCCGTCTTCACAATCTTAAATTGGGGACGCAGGAGCATCTGCGCGTCGTCTTCCCCCGAGCGCCACGGCCCCTTGATGAACTGAACCATGAGTACTCTGCGCCCATCCCCCACCGCACGGACGGCCTGACCGATGGCCGAAGTCGTTTTCCCTTTTCCGTTGCCGGTGATGAGGAGAATCATAGGCGCTAGAGGTCCATGTGGTCGAACTTGTGACCCTTCATACGGAACAGGCGGTGCCAGAACCGCGGGTGGTCAATAACCAACTCAGTGACAACGGCGAACGGAACGATGACCACAACCGCGATGAGCATTTCGTCCAGCACAAGCGCACGACCTGCGGCAACCTTGAAGACAACAAGGTTCTCGACAAGGTCGAGCAAAATACCGGCGACGATAAACTCAAGAATACGAAGCTTCGTATTGATGTGCATGCAATCAGTGTAGCTCTTCATCTTGAAAAGCAAAGACCCCCGAGAGGGGGTCTTTGCGGTTGCAGGCAGGGCTACTTAGTAGCCACCGCCGAAGCCACCACGGTCAGAGCGAGGAGCGCGCTGCTCCATCGGACGGGCTTCGTTGACCACGATTGCGCGGCCGCCGAAGTCCTTGCCGTTGAACATGTCAACAGCCTTCTGTGCATCCTCATCGGATGCCATGGTGACGAAACCGAACCCGCGAGAGCGACCAGTCATCTTGTCCATCATAACGACGGCTTCAGAGACCTGGCCGGCCTGCGAGAACGTTTGCTGCAACTCTTCACCGGTAGTGCTGTAAGGCAGGTTACCGATATAAAGCTTGTTCGCCATTTCTTCTGCGTTTTGTGCGTCCTGGGCAACGATGTCGTTGAACGGGCCGGTACAAAACACGTATGTTGCGTGAGGGCGACCTCCCGTCGAGGCCCTTCGCACGAGGCGACTGGCTGCCGAGATACCTACGCTGAATTGAAGTATAGCACGGTCAGCACAAAAAGGCAAGGGGTAGAAAAAAGGCCAGAAACGAAGTGTTTCTGGCCAATCCAACGCCCTTCAGGCTAGAACCCCTGAGGAGGATCCAAGTAGCGCGGCTCATTCAACTCAACCCCACACAGCCTCTCCAGCCGGCTCGCCAGCGCATCACCAGCTTCGGAGAAAAGCCCGAGAACGAACATGGCATGGAAGTGTGCGTGCAGGCGAGCAAACTGGCTTTCCTCCGGATTGCCGTCCAATGCCCCCATAGTGGCATACTGCATCGCCCCGAGCTTCGCAGCCGCTTCAAGCGTCTCCGAAATGACGACCAGCTGGCGTTCCGCATCGCGAACATTGTGAGCGGTTCGGATGGCCGACAACGCCTGCGTAAGCTTCTGGTCCGTCACCCGGGCAACCTTTTCCGTAAAGTCCGCCATCGATCACCTCCGAAGCTCCTCTATACCATACGGATGTGGTAAAATCAACCTGCATGTCCCGCACTGTAATCAACGCAATCCACGCACGGGAGATTCTCGACTCGAGGGGGGTGCCGACACTTGAAGTGTCGGTCGTCTGCGAGGGCGGGAGTGGCACATTCGGCGTACCATCGGGTGCATCCACTGGTACTCACGAGGCCGTCGAACTGCGGGACGGCGACGCAAGTCGCTACGGCGGCATGGGAACCCTCAAGGCGGCAACCCATGTGAACGTAAATCTCGCCGGCGCACTCATCGGCATGGACGCGCGTGACCAACGCGCACTCGACGAGCGCATGCTCGCCATGGATGGCACGCCGAACAAGGCAAAGCTCGGTGGCAACGCCATTGTAGGCATCTCCATCGCCGCCGCGAAGGCAGCCGCCGCCGCGCTCCAAGCACCGCTTGTCGACTACCTACACGCCCTCGCGCCGGACATCGCCCCATCTGCGACCGGCCGGCGCATGCCATTTCTCGGCATGAACCTCATCAACGGCGGGAAGCACGCCGCGACCCGTCTTGCATTCCAAGAGTACAAGCTGGTACCACAGACCAACGACGTCACCGAGGCGCTCGACATCGGGACGCGCATCATGCACGCCCTCAAGAAGCGCCTCGTGCGGGACCACGGCGCCGTGCATGCGAATGTGGGCGACGAAGGCGGTTTTGCCCCCGACCTCGCGTCGGTGCGCGCGCCGCTCGCACTCCTCATGGAAACTGCCGCCGAACTCAACCTCGACCACCGCATCAAGCTCGCCATGGATGTCGCCGCGTCCTCGTTCTACGATGCAGCGACCGATCGCTACACCTACGACGGCACAGAGCACACCGCAACAGAACTGGAAGAGGCCCTCCGCGGCATGCTCCGCGACTTCCCCTTTCTCTACATCGAAGATCCGTTCCATGAGAACGCATTCGCCGATTTCGCACGGCTCAATGATGGCTCGACCGTCATCGTCGGCGATGACCTTACCGTCACGAATACAACGTTCCTAAAGCAAGCCATCGAACAGAAGTCTATTTCCGGCGTTATTATTAAAGTAAACCAAGTTGGCACGCTCACGGAAACGCTCGACACCATGAAGCTCGCACGCGACAACAGCATCGAGTGCATCGTGAGCCACCGCTCGGGAGAAACGAATGACGATTTCATCGCAGACCTTGCGGTTGCGTTTGGGGTCTTCGCAGTGAAAGCCGGAGGCCCTCAGCGCGGCGAGCGCGTCGCAAAGTACAACCGATTCCTGAAATTGCTTGCATGAAGTGGCTCCTCCCGCTCAGCATCCTCATACTCTTTGAGCTGATTGCTGATATTGTGGCGAAGAAGTGGTCGCTTGTTGGCGGCTCGCTCCTTGCGGCCGGTGCACTTGCGGCATACCTGGCGGCAAATACATTCTGGCTGTTTGCACTTCACAACGGTTCCGGCTTGGGCCGTGGGGCCGTCATCTTTTCGGTCGTATCTGCACTCCTTGCAGTAGTGATTGGCGTCGGTATGTACAACGAATCCATTACTCGCATGCAGACCATCGGATTCGTCTTCGGCATCGCATCTCTCGTGCTCATCTTTTGGGAGTAGCGATGGTATAATCCTGCTATGCCAACCCGAACACAGATCGTCTGCACTATCGGTCCCGCCTCGAAGGAACCCGCCGTACTCGATGCGCTCATCGCGCACGGGATGGATGTGGCACGGCTGAACTTCAGCCACGGCACCCACGACGAGCACCGCGTACTCATCGAGAACATCCGCGCCGCTGCGCAGCGTGCCGGACGCGTCATCCCCATCATCCAAGACCTCTCCGGCCCTCGCGTGCAGACCGGTAGCGAGCATCACATGGACCCGAACGCGGTACAGGTTATCACAGAGAAAGACCTCACTGACCTCGACTTCGGTCTCTCGCAGTGGGTTGAGTATGTATGCCTTTCGTTCGTCGGCTCCGCGAAAGACGTAAACGACCTACGTGCCGAAATTGCCAAACGAAACGGTGGCGTTCCTGCCGAAAAAGGGTTGCCGAAGGTGATGGCCAAGGTCGAGCGAAAAGAAGCGCTCGAGAACATCGAAGAGATTATCACGGCAAGCGATGCCATTATGCTCGGACGCGGCGACCTCGGACAGAACATTCCGCTCGAGCAGGTGCCGTTCGCTGAGGCGCTCGTCGTGCACCACTGTAAAGAGCATCGCACCCCCGTCATTGTCGCGACTGAAATGCTCAAGAGCATGGTAGAGAATCCCGAGCCGACCCGCGCCGAGATTACCGACATTGCCTACGCCATTATTCTCGGCGCCGACGCGGTGATGCTCTCCGAAGAAACAGCCCGCGGGAAATACCCTGTCGAGGCCGTTACCTACATGGAACGCGTCTGCACAGAGGCCGAGAAGTACGAGCGCGACGTGAACGCGCTCTAAGAAAAAGCCCCCGACAGGGTCGAAGGCATGTTACTCTGAGATGTCCGTCCGTTCATGGAGGCGCTTGATGCGCTCGTTCGTGCCGGTAGCGTCGGTACTGTACCGCCAGTCCCAGCTGATGGCTCGGAGCTGGCACAGTCCGCGGAGAACCGCGCGCCTTCCCACCCACTTCGCCGCCTGAACATCGGCAGGATGCTCACAGGCAATCTCGTCGGCAAGCGTCGCGTACTGCCCCAGACCGCACGCTCGCTGAGGATGCGCAAGCTCATGAGCGAACATGCCTTCGAGCGCTTCGCGATCCATCTCCTCCAAGAGAATCGGGCTCACGATGATGGCAACAATGTTGTCTCGAACTCGCGTCCTCGTGTCCACGATGCCCCGTGCTCTCCACGCCGGTGCCACCGCAACAACGACGCGGTATTCCAGTCCGTATGACCGCGCCTGCGCCTGCACCCGCTCGGTGAGCGCGGTGTCGATGTGGTACAGCTCGTTCACTCCGGCAAGCGCAAGTACGACTGCAAGCAGTGCGTGCCCCATGATTACCTCCGGCGATGTAACCGCGGCAGGCGCTCATCGATGAGCCGGCGGCGAATCTCGGCAAGCGCCTGCGCTGCCATGTGGAGATGCATCCGATGATACGCAATCAGCGCCGCCTCCACCGCAGCCGGACCCGCATAGCGGGCGGCCTCATGGTCCACAGCGGACTCGCACGAGATGTACTCCTCCAAGCTTCCGAGGCTCTGACAGGTTACTCCGAGCCCCATGTGGGCAACCTCGTGTGCCACAAGGCCACTGAGCGCGAGCTCGCTGAACGTCGAGGCCTCGAACTCTTCGCTGTAGATAGCCACCACGCCGACACCCTTGATGGGATCGGTCGCGAACACGGGCGAGAAGCGTCCTTCGGGCTGCCGACAGCGTACGAGCCGCTCGGTGACGCCAGCCGTTGCGAAGTGCTTCGCGAAGAGTCGCTCGACACGATTGGCCGGATCGGACTCCTGAACAACACACGGAGGGCTCCAGAAGTACTGCGCGCCGGGTTTCATCGCTTCTGCCGGTGTGATCTGCAGGAGTAGGACGGCAATGAGTCCGAACATGGCTCCTCCTTGTACGAGAGCTATCGCTGTGATATCTTACAAATAGAATCTTGTCAAGGAGCGCCCGTGACCAACGATCCGTCGATTCAGAATATCCTCAACCTCGTTCCGTTGCCTGCGCACTGCGTGCATCGATGTCAGTGCAGCTGCCACAACGATCCAAGCGCCCGCCACATCATGGCGTGTTGCACCGGTTGCGGCCATGGCCACTCGCAGATTATGGAGGCGTTCATGGAAGCGCACCTCCACGCCTGCCACACGATTAGAAAATCGTAGCTCCCCGCCCACGCTTGCCGTGGGCTTTTTTGTATGATATAAAATCACCGGTTCGTTTCACCAGAGTTTTCACCGACACACCTGCCGCACCCGCTAGAACAAAGGAGACACACATGAGCGCCAGCGAACGACTCGCCCAGGAAGACCGAATCCTGCGCGAGATCCGCCTGTCCCTCTCAACGTTCCGCACCATGCGGCAAGACAAACCCCACCGCAAGGGAGTTGTCTATGCCAGCGCACCGATCACATCGGGCTTTAGGCTCTATGAAGAAGCAAGGGCGCATGGATTCATCGATGCTGGCGAGTTTCGCCGAGCAATGAACCCCCTCTTCCGAGAGCGGGTATTTCTCCCGAACCTCGCCGAAGGAATTCGCTTCGGAGGCGAACTCCGTGAACTCGGCTGGCGCCAGGTCATCGTGCCTGGCCAGTTCTTCGCAGAAGGATGGACTCAAGAGCACTACATGTCGCTCTGGCGCCAAGTCATCGTGCGCCACACGCGAACGGTCGCATTCGCGGACGACTGGGCGTGGTCGCTCGGGTGCTCCGAAGAGTTCATCATCGCTCTCCAGCACGAGAAGCAAGCGCTGACCCAAAACGGAAAGCTGCTTCCTTGGAAAGCCGGCCTGGACGCAATGCGTCCGGCAATGGACGCCATCGACGGCTACGGCTTCGACGTGAAGAAGCACTACGAGCTCTGGCGCCAAGCCACACTCACGCTCGAAGCTCTCCAAGAAGAGCGAAAGATTTCCTGAGCATCCACCCCCGGACACTGTCCGGGGGTTTTCATGTACTGGAATCAAAAAGCCCCTCTGCGAATACAGGGGGCTGCCTCACTTTCTAATCGGGACACGGGAGCATGGCGATGATACCTTCAAGCGCCTCGCGATGCGTGACTGCTCGGTGTGCGCAGACAAGTCGCTCCGCCCCGACATGATGCACCAGCCGATCGCGCTCGGCGATGGCGAATGCACGGTAGACGATGGCGGTCTGCTCATCGGGGGCCAGCGTCATCTCCCGTGTCTGCCCAAAGATCTCGTAGAGGAGATGGAACTTGCCGATGGTACGACCCCACTGGCGCGTCATCTGGGGATTTCGAAGGAACGCATGCACCATCGCACAACAGGCGACCTCACTGAACACGACCTGTCGCTTCGTCATCATGAGTCCTCCCTGCTCGAGAGCTAGGCGCATTTCAGCACAGCGGCTCGCCATTGTCCACCAGACGTCTTGTGATGCACGCATTGCCCCGTATACTACAGGTATGAAAAAACTCTTCCTCATGGGGCTCATGCTCGGCATCGCCGGCATCGTGACCATCGCGGCACGCCCTGCCGCAGCCGTTCCGCCTGCAACGGTCGATATCTTTGGCGCACCGCTCCATGACGGCGACCTCATCTCAGCAAACCAGAGCGCCGGAGACCCCGACATCTTCATTATCAAATTCAAAGGATTCACGGGCTACGCGACACCGGGCGCTGACTACGGCGACTACAACGGCTTCAAGCGCCTCTTCCTCAATCCCGCCATCTTCAGTATGTACGGCCACCTTGGCGGCTATGCTCGCGTCCGTCAGGTTACCGCCGCAGTCCGTGATTCATTTGTGACCTCCGGCATTTTCCGCAACTGCGAGACGAACGATCAGACGGTATGGGCCACCGAAGTGACCGGCGAAGACAGCGGTGTCCTCCACCATGTCCAGATGACCGGCGAGCAGGCCACCGCAGAAGATGCACGATTCTTCGATAAGGTATTCTGCATCAACTCACGCGAGGATAACTACTACGCAAAGAGCATCACGCCGTACACCCGCATCGCCGACATTCCGCAGTACTTCCGCCGTGCATGCCAAGTCCGCCCCGCGTGCCTTGATACGAAGCCGTCGTGCAGCATTCCGGAACCCGTTGAAGGATGGTGCCCCGTCACCACACCAACTCCCCCTCCTGGCTGCTACTACCAGCAGGTGCAGTGTATACAGGCCCCCTGCAATCCAGTCCTCGTTTGCCCCACTCCAATCCCAACTCCGACGATTACCAGCGTCACCATTCCGACGCTCACCTCCTATCAGTCGTCGGCAACGGTAACCCTGTCGGGATACCTCCCGAATCCCTGCTATACCCTCAACCCCGTAACGGTAACCCGCAGCGGACACGTATTCGACATCAGCCTCACAATGGTGAGCACGCTCGGCCCCACCGACGGAGCATGCATCCAAACCATCAGCACCTTCACGACAGGAGCGGTGCTCGACCTCGCCTCCGCCCCCGTTGGCCAGAACGATGTACGCGTGAACGGTGTTCTCAAGGGTAGTATCTACCGCCACGGCATCCCGACCTACTAGTACCAAAAAACCGCTGCCCTTTGGGGCGGCGGTTTTTTGTTACTGCTGAGAGCCTTCGTCGATGGCCTTGCGACGAGCGCGGTCGCGGTCAACCTTCGTGAGGAACCGCTTTCGGAATCGAATATCCTTCGGGGTCACCTCGAGGAGTTCGTCATCTTCAATCCAGTCGAGTGCCTGCTCCAGCGACATGAGAATTGGCGGGGCGAGGATGGTAATGCCATCGCTCCCCTTTGAGCGCATGTTGGAGAGCGCCTTTCCTTTGGCGACATTAATCTCCATATCCTCGCGGCGCGCGTTCTGCCCAATAATGCGACCTTCGTAGACCTCAGTCCCAGGGCCGATAAAGGTCACCCCGCGACCCTGTGCGATATCAAGGCCAAACGCGACTGCGGTTCCCGACTCGGAAGCGATGAGCGCGCCCGTGCGCTCACGCGGCGGCAGATCCCAGAGCGGTTCATGCTTCAGGTAGATACTGTTGATGACCACCGTCCCCTTCGTTGCGGTCATCAGAATGCTTCGCAATCCGAGGAACGCGCGCGTCGGCATGTGCCACACGAGACGACTGTAGCCGTTGCCGTGGTTAATGAGGTCGGTCATCTGCGCCTTCCGCTTTCCGAACTCGGTCGTCACCGCTCCCACGTACTCTTCAGGAACATCCACCGTGACTTCTTCAATCGGCTCCGTTTTCTGTCCGCCGTCGTCGCGGAAAATAACTTCCGGCTTCGAAATTTCCATTTCAAAACCCTCACGGCGAAGTGTTTCAATGAATACCGAGAGGTGCAACTCGCCGCGACCGGCAAGAGCGTAGCGCCCGTCACCTGTCGGGGAAACACGGAATCCAATGTTGGTCTCCAGCTCGCGCTCGAGGCGCTCGCCAATCTGACGACCCGTCAGCAGCGTGCCTTCGCGCCCGACAAACGGTGATGTGTTCGGTCCGATAGTAATACGGAGTGTCGGCTCCTCAACGCGAATCGTCGGGAGCGCTTCGGGCACAGCGATGTCCGCAATCGTGTCACCGATATGGGCATCGGTCGCGCCGGTGACCGCAACGATATCCCCCGCCTCTGCCCGCTGCACCTCGGAACGGCGGAGTCCGTCGTAGACGAATACCTTATCAATACGACCGGTCGCCTGCTTCCCGTCGGGATGCACGATAGCAACTGCGGCACCAGGAACCGCCGCACCTCGAACGAGCTTTCCGATAGCATACCGACCCTGATAGTTGTCGCGGTCCAACGCCGCGACGAGCAGCTGCAGCGTACCGTTCACATCGCCCTGCGGCGCGGGAACATACGAGAGAATGGTATCAAATATAGGCCGCAAGTCGCCGGGAGCTTCCATTTCCTCCGATGTCGGAAGATGGTCCCACGCCTTCCCTTGGCGCCCGATAGCGTACATGACCGGAAACTCAAGGTGATGCTCCTCCTGCGCAAGCTGAAGGAAAAGATTCGTCGTCTCATCGATGGTGCGCTTGATCTGCGCCCCCGGCTTGTCAATCTTGTTCACCAGCACGATGACCCGCAATCCAAGGTCGAGCGCCTTCTTGAGCACGAACTTCGTTTGCGGCATTGGGCCTTCCTGAGCGTCTACCAGAAGGATGGCGCCGTCGGCCATGTTGAGTGTGCGCTCCACCTCTCCGCCAAAGTCGGCGTGCCCTGGCGTGTCTACGATATTAATCTTCGCCCCTTTGTAGTGAACCGCGGTGTTCTTCGCAAGAATGGTGATGCCACGCTCCCGCTCCTGATCATTGGAGTCCATGATGAGGTCTTGCCCCAATTCCTGCGCTTTCTCATGGAATGTGCCCGATTGCTTCAGCAAAAAGTCCACAAGCGTGGTTTTGCCGTGGTCAACGTGAGCAATAATGGCGATATTCCGGATATCTTGAGGCATAGTCGTAGGGGAGAAACGTCAGCGCATTATATCAGAGATTACACTGTCGTGCAATGACATATTGACCTTTGATTATTTTATTGTATTATGTTGTCAGTTCTTCCCACGGAGGTGCCTACGCTCACTCGATTCTCTGCGCTCGTCCTCTCTCGACTCAGGGAGCTCACAAACACGGAGCTCACCGCGTGGGCGCTGCTTGTCTCCTGCCTTGTGAGCTTCCGCATTCCAGTCGCCGGCAGCGTCCTCGGATGCATCGTGGTCGGCTGGCTCCTCGGGCAGGCTCAGGTCAAGCCACCTGCCGCCATTCCGGCTCTCTGGGGCGCAGTCATCGGTGGAGCGCTCCCCCAGACCCTCACCCTCGGTATCACCGACCGGAAGTGGGGCATGCTCCTCGCCATGATCATCCTGTCCGCATACGCCGGCGTCTTTCGCTGGCTCTCGACGCTCACCTACCACGAAGAGCTCGAGCGTCGCTCCTGTTCACGGAGGAACTCATGAAGAACGCAGCTCGCATCGTCGTCGGCGTAGGACTTGCGGTACTCGGAACGCAGGCCTTCAACTTCGTCGGAGCCCTCATCGCAGGGTTCATCCTCGGAGCGATCGCATCATTCCAGAACAATCGGAATGCGGCGCTCGTTCTACTGGGATCTGGCATCGCAGGAACCGCCGCGTTCCCGCCGGATTTCCTGACGCTCTTGTTTGGCCAGGGATTCGGGGTCGGGGTCGCCCTTCTGGGATTCACCATCTTCGCCGTCATCGCATTCATCGCCACAGAAACCATTCGGAGTCTCTGGCCATGAACCCTCTGCGGGCTTCTTCGGAAGCCCGCGTTTTTGTATACCTAGTCAGTGCGAATATGGGCGAGCGCCCATGCACGATCAACATCTATCTTCTTGCCTGGATTGAAGATGCCCTTCGGGTCGAACAGCTGTTTCACCTGCCGGAACAGGTCGTACATCTTCGGTCCAAACTGCTTCCGCACCCATGGACCACGAATAAGCCCGTCATTATGCTCTGCGGTAATTGAGCCGTGGTACTCGAGCACCAAGTCGTACACCTTCTCCGAGAGCTCTTCGATAACCTCTTTTGTCCGCGGAGCGGCAAGGTCCATGAGCGGGATGATGTGGAAGTTCCCGTTCCCTGCATGGCCTTGGATTGTCAGTGTTAGTCGGTATGGCTCAAGGAGTGGGTAGAGTTTTCCCAGAAACTCCGACACGAGCTCGACAGGCACGACGATGTCGTCGATGAATGGCACAGTCCGCTTCCCCGTCGTGTGGTGTCGAATGACATTGAACGCCTGCCGACGAATGGTCCAGTACTTATGACTCTCCTCGGGACCGCTGGTCATACGCGCCTTGAGGTTGCGGCTCTTCAGTGCAGCAAGCGCAGCTTCGGCGCGCTTCGCCACCTCGCTCTCCACATCACCGGCAAATTCGGCCATTAAGACCAGCTTCGGCAATCCGCCGGTGAGCGTCATCCACGCTTCGGGGAGGAACTGGAGCCCCAACGAGACAATGTTCGACGCTCCCATGATGCGCACGAAATCCGGCAGGAATCGAACCGTAAATGAGAGCGTCTTGTCGTCGAACGATTCAAGAGACTCTGGCTCGAACGCAAGCAGGTCCTCCACCACCGTCGCAAGATACGGCAGGTCGCGTAAGAATGCGATAACCATACGCCGGTACTGTGGCGGCCGGATAAGTCCAAGAGTCGCCTGCGTTACAACGCCCAATGTTCCCTGCGAGCCGACCATCAGCTTTGTGAGATCGAAGGTCGTTCCGTCCCACACGCGCCAAAGGTTGTATCCCGACGCGTTCTTACTGACCCTCGGATGATAGCGCTCAAGAAACTCCCGATGCTCGGTAACCAATTTCCACATCGCGCGGTAGAGATCCCCCTCGAACCCGACGCGACTCATTTTGTACTGCACACCACCGAAATCGAGCGGCTCGAATATGTATTCATTCCCGTCGGCGAGCACTGCACGACATTGCCGCACCCAATCAACCGCCTGCCCGTACCGGAGCGTTCGTTCCCCAGCGGAATTGTTGGCAACCATGCCGCCGAGCGTACAAAGGTCGCGAGACGCGGGATACACAGGATACTGCAGACCGCGCGCGAGTGTGGCGCGTTCGAAATCCCGATAGTACATCCCCGGCTGCACAATTGCGCTCCCGTCGTGGCCTCGGACCGCTTCATCACGGTTCACATCGAGCAGCCGGTTCAGGTGCCGCGTCATATCAAGAATGACTGACTCGCCGACCGCTCCTCCCGACATATCAGTACCGGCACCCCTCGCTACCAGCGACACGCCACGATGCTCCGTCGCATAGCGCACCAGCGCACCGATGTCCTCGACACTCGTGGGAGCAACAACGACCTGCGGGCGCACTTCGAAAATGCTCGCATCGTGGCTGAACGCAGCCCGCGTAGCATCGGTGTCATCCACATCACCGCAACGAAGCCCTCGGAGATCGTCGGCGAGACTCATACCGACATTGTATCATGCACCTAGAAGAGGAGGCGCCAGAATGCCACCGCAGCGATGAGGCGATAGACGCCAAACAAAGTGAAATCGTGCGTCCTCACAAATCGAAGGAGCCAGCGAATCGCAATGACCGCAACAACCCACGACACAACGAAGCCGACCGCAAGCAAACCGAACTGACTCTGCGTGAAGAGACTCGCAGAGCTGATGAGCTCCAAGCCGGTCGCCGCCGCCATGGTGGGGAGTGCGAGAAGGAACGAGAATTCAATGATGGCCCGCCGCGACATTCCCAGCATGAGGCCTCCACAAATGGTCGCCGCCGCCCGAGAAACCCCAGGAATCATCGCGACGGATTGCGAAAGTCCGACCAATAGCGCCGTACGATATGGCATCGTCGAGAGGTCTTCGTGGGCATCTGCCGGCTCAGCATACCAGCGTTCGAACACGATAAGGAGAACGCCCCCAAGGCCAAGCGACCAGAGCGTAACCGCCGGAGCCGCAAGGAGGCGCTTCACGAACGGATACAATGTGAGTCCAAGAACTCCTGTCGGAATAAATGCCACAATGACACGACTCAGTAGCTTGCGGCTCCGAAGCAGTGACGCTCCATAGAGCGTGAGCACCGCGAGAATCGCTCCCAGCTGAATGGCGATATCGAATGTGCGGAGAAAGTCACCGCTCGGGAGATTGAGTAAGCGACCGGCAACGACCAGATGCCCAGTCGATGAGATTGGCAGAAATTCGGTAACACCTTCGATGATGCCGAGAATAATTGCGTGGAAATAATTCATGACGAAACGTTACGAGAACAACCCCCGCTGATCCGGTTCGCGCGGCGGAACTCCGAACGGAACCGTATATGCGGAAAACTCGTCAAACAGTATCCGCCCATGGACAAGGCGAGAGAATGCTTCGGCCTCCATCTTCGCCCCCACCAACCCGTGGTGCGGCTTCGGCTCAGCCGGTAGTCCAGTGTACTGCAAGATAGCATCGCAGGAGAGGTCGCTCCGCCCCGCACGCGTAGGAACTACCGCTCCGGAGGACTTCATGTGCATCCACCCCATCGAATGCAGGTCGAGAACCCGATTCCCAAAATGCCATGCGAGATTATAGCGATCAGCACTTGCCTGCAAAAAATCCCTGTCGAACGCGGTATTATGACCGCCGAGCGTACGATTCTCTGCATCCCGACACCATCCGATAAACTGCCCAATGACCTCCTCAAGGGTTGGCTTTGCAGAATCGGTCACCTGCTCAATAGTGAATCCGTTCACCGCAAGCGCCTGCGGCTGCACCTGCGCCCCCTCGAAGATGCGACATTCGCGATAGAACTGCCGCTCCGGTCGTCCGAAATCAACTGCACCAATGGATACGATGGCGTGCAGTGCAGGATCGGTTCCGGTTGTTTCAACATCAACGACGATCATACTCGAGGACGGCCGACCCGCGAGGATCGGCCGTCCGCGCTACCACGACAGATATACTCCTACTGCTGCTCGCCCATCTGAGGCTGCTGACCCATTCCATGATGCTGAGAACACGCATCACAGTTGCATCCCATCCCGTGGTCTGACATGCACTCCCGGCACTGCATATCGCCCTTTCGGCGATGCATCCACCACGCAGCAAGCGACCAACGACCGGCACCAGTAAATGCGAGCGCGAGTGCGGCGGCTGCAAAAACCAGATTCTGTCCCCACCCGAAGATGAAGTGCAGCAATGCAGGCTGACCCATTGGATTCGGTCCCGTCACCGCATAGATAGCGACGAGCATGACGATACCGAGAAGCGCAGCAGCGATCCACAGGAACGCTCCAACGACCAAAAAGATACCGGCAACGAGCTCGGAACCCGTGGCGAGATACGCCCACAGAGGCCCAAATCCCCATCCACCAAACATCTCAACCGTCGCCGGAAGACTCTGAAGCTTCGCGGCTGCATGGCCGATGAAGAACGCGCCAAGCGCGAGGCGAAGCACGAGCAAGCCGACCGACTTATTGTGACACCACCGATAGCACTTCCCGCCGATTCCGTGCAACATAGGAATGAAATAAAAGTAATACGATACTTACCGCGACCGTGGCTTTCGCACTGCATGGCCACGGAATACCGACACCTTCGAGTCGAGGCGTGCGGGCTTTCGCTTTGGCGTCGGAGGACGCCGTGCAGGCCGCACATCGCGACGCACAGTAGATAGAGTCGCCATACGGGCAGTATACCAGACCGTTTCCCCACAGCAACGCTGTAGCCGTCGTCATGACTGCGGTATACTGTACGCATGAGGCTCTCCCGCCGCGCCGTTCTTGGTGTACTAGTCACCTGCGCCATCGTAGGCGGCGGGGCTGTCGCATGGTATCGGACCCGCCCGCCCGCATTCCCCCGGTATACCATCGATGCAGACGGGTCGGTCATCAAGCGACTCCCCATTCTGTCTTCTGAATCGCTTGCGCGTGTCCCAAGCCTACAGATGAAGGGGCTTATTTTCGGGATTCATCCATTCCTTCTAGAAACAACGGCAACACACACGGAAAATGTGGAGCGCATCGTGTTCGTTGTCGAAAATGAACCATCCGATATCCGACGGGAATATGAGGAATATTTTGCGGCAATTGGGTGGTCATATTCCCTTTCTCAGGATATGACACGACTCACCATACAAACAGCAGACGCATATACCGCTATCAGTATCGCCCCGCGGGAGTATGGCGGAAGCCTTATCGCCATCACTCGCAGTCAAATCCCCTAGCCCGCATGAAACGAATATTCTTCATCACTTTCATGGTATTCGGAGCTCAGTTCATCGGAGCTCACGCAGCCCATGCAATCACCTGCTCACTGAGCGTATCGCCGACCTCTGGACCATCCGGAACGCAGGCAACGGTCACATGGCGCGTCTCGGGAGAGGGAGCTGTAAACGGTCTCGCCGACTTCGGGAATGGCGACGGCGATCAGGGAGGAGGAAATCGGATCGTGACACGATCTGTAAGCACAACATATGTCGGCGCACCGGGAACTCAGTTCGATTTATCGCTGGACGGATACGATGATATAAATTCCTGCCATAAACCCAGCGGCAACAACTCAATTACGTTCAGAATCGGTAGTGGCCCACCTCCTCCGAATGCCACGTGTTCAAACAATATAGATGATGACGGCGACGGATACACCGACTACCCCAACGATTGCGGCTGCACTGACCCGAGCGACACCAGCGAGGCAAATGCAGGATGCAATAATGTGTCGTATTCCGACATCACGATTGAAACCTTTCCGGTTCAATCCCTCAAATGGCGACTCACCTGTCCGGGTGGACCGTATACCTGTAATGGAAGGAATGGCACTGGAAACATGACCCCCGCCCAAATGAACGCAATCTGTCAGAACGGAGTATGCGCTGGCGCAGGAGATTATTTTATCCACTCAGGATGGGGCGGACCAAATCCGAACCCCGGCTATGACTGCGTCGGAAGCTCTGATCTCCGCCCATGGACGCGTTGGACCGAACCTATCTACCTCTCTCTTGACTGCGTTCCAGTGGCCTCTAGTCCGCCACCTCCGCCTTCGAGCCCGCCTCCGCCGGCTGTGAATAATTCGATCTGTGTAAGTCACACCATCCCGAGCGCCATGACCACGGGGCAAACGGTGAACGCTTCGGTAACGTTCCAAAACACCGGCACAACGACATGGACACAACTTGCCCCTGCGAACTACGATGTTTCCCTCTGGCCGTGGCCCCCGACTGCCCCTTCACTCACGCCGCAAGCAAGCGATATTTCTGCAGCATCTGTTGCTCCCGGACAGACAATGGTCATTCCGCTCACCCTGACCGCCCCCGCGACACCCGGCACCTACGCGGGACAGTACCGCCTCGTTGAACAAGGCGTTGAGTGGTTCGGCGCCGCGTGCGGAGCAGCGACGATTACCGTGGACCCACCACCCACGCTTTCAGCATCCCTCACCGCGACACCGAACTCCGGCACCGCACCCGTCAGCTCGACACTTCAGGCAACCGTAGGCGGCACCGCGACCGGCACCATGAACTACAGCTTCTGGTGGAACTGCTCCAGTGCGACGACGAGTGTTGCAGCGGCGTCTGTCGCATGCGGCGCCCTTCCAGCTCCCGCTCCCGGCACCTGTGCGGGGAATGCAAACGGATACAAGTGTGACGGCGTGAACACGAATCCGCGAGCAACAACCGCCCACACGTACACGAGCGGAACCTACAGTGGAAAGGTCATCGTCGAACGCAGCACCGCGGCCCCCGCAGAGGCTCGCACAACAATAACCGTCGCACCCGCGCCTCCCCCGGTCGCGGGAGGCGTACAGATGGTCGCCCCCAACTACTGTGGCGGAGCGGCTCCACGCCAAACCGTATCATGGACCTACGCTCCGGGTGCGGGAGCTCAGAGTGCGTACCGGGTACAAGTCGCCGCAGGTCCCGCGTTCAATTTTGCCGCACCAGCCTATGATTCGCTCAAGGTATCATCGACCGGAACGTCTCATCCCACGGACCCGCTCAGCTACAACGCAACCTACCGAGCACGCGTCATGGTGTGGGATGCAGCCGACAATCCAAGCATATGGTCTGCCCCATCCGCGACCATCTCGACCCCACCGGGACCGTACCCACTCATCGCCTTCACCGTCGATCCCGCTCCCCCCTTCGCCGGCGAGAACGCGCTCTTCACCGACACCACGAACTACGGCGCATTCTCCCCGCTAGTACGGCAATGGAATTTCGGCGATGGCACCATTGTCACCGAGAACCCCGGAACGGGAACGACCACCCATGCATATGTCGACCCAACGAATATCACCGCAACGCTTACGGTCTCAGGGAGTAGCATGAACCCAGGAGATACCTGCGCCGCATCTCAAGGGTTCTTGGTGAATAAGGGTATTCCCTCGTACAAGGAAGTTCGCCCGTGATGCACCCATACAAAAGCCCCGCATGTGCGGGGCTTTTGTATGGGTGAGCGACTAATTCCCCGTCGCCCACCGGAACAGCTCATGCGCAAGAGCTCCGAAGATCGCCAGACAGAATGCAGCACTCACGAACCACCCGATAACCGGAATGATGCCGATAAGGCTCAGGAGAACAACCCCTCCTAATGCCGAGGCCCAGGTAAGGTGCAGCGCGGTTCGCTTCTGAACGACCATCATGAGCCATGCCCCGAAGAACATTCCGGCAAGAGCCTTCGTGAGAATCATCATCGCGGCATACGCAAGCAGTATGAGGGCACCCGGGAGAATGCCCACGAAGCTGAACAGAAGGAGAATCGCAACGATTGGGGTCACGATGCCGTAGATAAGCCCCCGTCCCAGCGAACGCAGGAATGCGTCCTTTGCCTGCGCGAACAGCTCAAGCGACTGCCGTCGCCAACGCCACATAAGGAACGCCGCCAGACCAAGCGTTGCGATGAGTCGCATCGCCGACAGAACGCCGATGATTGCCCATCCAATTCGTTTCGGAGCACGATCGTCGAATCGAACACCCTGCATGCGTTGGGTGTACTCGATTGATCCGGTAACCCGAGCACCATCAGCCATCTGCACCTCACGCGCTGAACGGTATGTGAGGTTTCCGGCAACCACCGCGGCTGAACCGAGCATAACGCTCTCATCGGCACGGGCGTAGACATTTCCGTTCACCGTTCCGTTGATGACAAGAACACCTCCAATCATCCGCACTGAACCATCAACGATACCGTCAATCGTCACCTGGCCGCCGGCGACAACAAGATCGCCGCCGATACGGGATCCGGGAAGCAGATGAATCGTCCCGCCGGCGACGACAAGATCGCCGCTCACACGGTCATTGATCACAACCGAGCCGCCCGCTGCACGAACATCGCCCGAAACCGGACCAAGAAGTTGTATGTTCCCGCCAATCGCCGCAATATCGCCAAGTACCGCGCCCGTCACCGATACAGTTCCACCGACTGCTAACGCATCACCATCAACCGTACCACCGACCGTCGTCGTCCCTGCCGCGACGTACAGGCTCCCCAGTACTCGTTGCTGAACAGGAAGTGAATACTGCTGGCCCGAAGCCAGCGTTGCCGCCATTGCGCTCAGCGGAACCGCCGCGAACACGCCGACCGCGAGAATACTCAAAATGCGCTTCATACGTATAGTTCAATGAATACCCCTGTATTCTACCACCGCTTCGCTGAAGTCGATAGCTGTGGTATGGTGGGTGCGCAATGCTTATTGATGACGTCACAATCAGGGTAGCGGCCGGAAACGGCGGAGACGGCTCCGTTGCTTTCAATAAGAACCTCATGGAACTTGGCCCAACCGGAGCATCCGGCGGGAACGGCGGAAGTGTGTTCTGCGAGGGGGTCGCCGATCTTGGCGCCCTCGCCCGATGGCGAAATTCCAAGGAGGCAATCGCGGAATCTGGTGAACCAGGGGGCATGCAGTACCGTGACGGACGCGACGGCAAGGACCTCACATTCCCCGTCCCCGTCGGAACGGTCGTTCACAATCTCGATACGAAGGAAGATATCGAGATTGCCTCGATTGGACAGCGCGTCCTGCTCGCGCGAGGAGGCAAGGGTGGCCGTGGGAATTTTCACTTCCGCTCATCCATTAACACATCTCCAAAGCGCGCCGAGTCCGGAACTCCGGGACAGTCATGGAGCATTCGGCTCGAGTTGAAGCTCACCGCCGACATCGGGCTCATCGGTATGCCGAATGCCGGAAAGTCCAGTCTCCTCAACGAGCTCACCCGCGCGCAACAGAAGGTCGCGAATTACCCATTCACAACCCTTGAGCCATCCCTCGGCGTGTACTACGAGCTCGTTCTCGCGGATATTCCCGGCCTCATCGAAGGCGCGGCGTCCGGGAAGGGGCTTGGCATCAAGTTTCTCCGCCATGTCGAGCGTACGCGAACACTGTTCCATCTCGTATCCTGCGAGTCGGATGACCCAATCCGAGACTGGACCATCATCCGCAATGAGCTTGGTGCCTATAGCCCCGCAATGATTCAAAAGGACGAGAAAGTTCTCCTCACAAAAACAGACTTGAGCACTGCGGCGTCGGTAGCGCGGATTCTCGAGCGCTTTCGGGAAGCGGGCGTAGACGCGCTCCCACTCAGCATCCACGACTCGGAGTCTATGGCGAAACTCGAGCAGCTCCTCCGTAGTCTCATCGCCGCAAAGAGCGCGGCGGCCTAGCCGAGTATCCGCGCAGCAGCCTCACGGTACGCACAGTGCTCACACTCATCCGCCGCAAGCGGCGGCTCCTCAGCATCAAGGCACACCTTCATTGCCTTCAGAACACCCGGAATCCATCCATCATCACCGGTATACGGGAGAATGCGCACGTCGAACTCAAGACGAGCATCGAACGCTTCTCGATCGGCGTTCCCGTTGCAGTATACGAAATACCCCGTCGATGAGACGGTGTGCCCATTCTGCCGGAGAAGCCACTGGTATACCTCCATCTGGCGCTTGTATGCCTCCTTCCACACACCATCGAGCGTGACCTCGTGCGGAGACGAGGTGGCTTTGTAATCCACCACAATAAGCTCACCCGCGGGATTCACCCAAATATCATCAACCCCGCCAGTCACCGTGAAGTTTGTCGTCGGGTCGACATACTGCACACCCCGTCGAAGGGAATCGCGCCACTCATCCATCCGTTCGTGCGCGAGCGGCACCGCGTCGATCCCGTAGGCCTTCATCAGCGGATGCGGAGTACCGGCGGCACGATGGATATCGAACTCCCGCTTCAAGAGCGCGTCCACCGCATTATTCAATGTGAACGCCGGCATGGACGGACGGGAGATGCCGCACCGACGGTCCAAGTAGAAGCACCGTGGACACTGCACGTAGAGATCTATCTTCGAGCGACTAATCCGGAACGGTTTCTCTGAGGCCGGATCGTATTGATTCCGCTTGAACACCATGGTTATTTCGTCTTGCGAAAACGGACGGTGAAGACCGGCTCATACTCGACGTGATCTTCCTTGATCTGGATAGACTCACCTTTCATGATCGCGGTAAGCGCCACATCCGAGAGTAGCTGTGCGTCTTGCTTGATGGCGAATTTCAACTCCTCCATCCGTGCGAAGTTGGCCCCTGCCTGTTCGCGCACCGACGCCTCGTGCTTCTTTTTCTTCTCACGCAGCTTTTCTATCTGCTCCTTCAGTTGCTGGTAATCGTGTGACGACGCGAGTTCGGATTTATACTTGCTCGCGATGATGCGCGCCTGCTGACGCTTCTCCTGCAACCGACCGAATATCTCCTGAACGCTTTTGCTCATGTGGTGGATACATTAAGGCTTGCAGGCCATCCTACCACAGGCAAAGAGAAGTTGAGAAGAGAGGGGGCTCCGACTGGGAGCGCCGAGAAACCGTCCGAGTCGGGGCATCGAGGCGGGAGGAGGCGAAGAAGGCTCACTCGTACCGAAGCGCATCGATAGGGTTCTTTCGTGCGGCCTGTCGTGCAGGATAGACTCCGAACACAAGACCAGTCAGCACGGATACAGTCACTGCGATGAGGACCGCGGACAAGGGAAACTGGAGCGGCCACTCAAACTTCGCGATGTACGTCACGCCGAGGTAGGTCGCCACCGTGAAGAATGCCCCTGCCATGATACCGATAGCTCCCCCAATCGAGGTGAGAATCACGGACTCCACAAGAAATTGCCGGAGAATGTCCGCCTCGGTTGCCCCAAGGGCTTTCCGGAGGCCGATCTCTCTGGTGCGCTCCACAACCGACACCAGCATGATGTTCATAATGCCGATCCCTCCCACAACGAGGGAGATAGCGGCAATTGCCGCGAGAAAGATAGTGAGGGCAGAGGTGACATTCTGGATAATCGAAAGCGCCTCTTCCATGGATGCGACCATGAAGTCATCTTTTGACGGATCGGTGATGCGGTGATTCTGTCGCAGGATAGAGGTAATCCGCGACTTTATGAAGCCAACATCGTATACCGGATCGATCTCAGCATGAATCTCTTGATAGTAATCGATACCCAGCAGCTGCTTCTGCCCCACAGTCAGCGGAAGAATGGCGCTCTCATCAAAACTGAAGATGCCGGCGCCCTTTGGTTGCAAGATGCCGATGACTCGAAAATTGAAGTCCTTCACACGGACACTCTTTCCAATGGGATCAACATTCCCGAAGAGATCATTCGCCAGCTCCTGTCCAAGAATAATGACCTTGTTGTACGCCTGGGAGTCGGCTTCGGTGTAATGGTGCCCGCGAGCGAGCTCGATGTTGAGCATGTCGAACACATTGGGTGGCATCGCGTGCCAGATAACCGATTTGCTTGTATTCCCGTACGAAAATCTCGACTGTCCGCTCACGCGAGCTGCGACCGCTACAATCGACGGCTCCCGCTCCAGCGAATCAACATCGCGCTGGACAAGCGTTTTAATCACAATTCCTTGTGCGATTGCCGGAGCTCCTTTGGTGGGCGCACCCGGATTGACGCTAATGAGGTTCGAGCCAAAACTCTGCACCTGATCGATGATGTAGCGTTCTGCGGACCTCCCGATGGACATAATCAAGATGACGGATGAAACGCCAATGATAATGCCGAGCATGGTGAGTGTCGTCCGGATCTTATTCTGCCGGAGTCCCCGAAGCGATGCGCGAATTGCGTCGTTGAATTGCATGGCTATTTGATGAGACCGTTGCCCCTCTTCCGATGCTCAACTGCAACATCGCGCTCCACACCGCCGTCTCGGAGCGCAATGATACGCTGCGCGTATTCCGCAGTATACGTTTCATGGGTGACGAGAATAATGGTTCGCCCCGCATCGTTGAGCCCCTGCAGAATCTCCATAACCTGCCCGCCCGATTTTGAGTCCAGATTTCCGGTCGGCTCATCCGCAAAGATGATGCTCGGGTCATTCACGAGCGCGCGGGCAATAGCGACTCGCTGCTTCTGTCCTCCCGAGAGGTTACTCGACGGCACATCAATCTTCTCATCCAACCCCACCGCATGCACCGCCCGCTCGACAAGCTCGCGGCGGCGAAACACCGGTACACCGGAATACATCAGCGGTAACTCAACATTCTCTGCGACCGTGGATCGACCGAGAAGGTTAAACGCCTGAAACACGAACCCCATCTCTTTGTTCCGCAAGTGCGCCAACTCAATATCGGTCAGTGTGGCCGTGTCGCGCCCCAGAAAGCGATAGGTCCCGCTCGTAGGACGATCAAGGAAGTCGAGAATGTGGAGGAGCGTTGACTTCCCGGAGCCGGACGGGCCCATAATAGCGACAAACTCCCCCTTCCCAATAGAAAATGAGACGTCAGCAAGCGCAACGGTCGAAAGCTCCTCGCCGTTCTCCCGATACACTTTCCCAAGATGCTCCAGATCGATCATGACCTTCCTAATTGCCGTTGCGTTTGATGCCAATGTTCTCGACCTGATCGCCTTCTGAAAGCCCCGAAACAATCTCGACCATTCCATCCTGTCCTCGCAGCCCGAGAGTGACCGAAACTTCCGCAGCATCGTTGCCAATCAGCTTCTTCACAAATGCTCCCCGCTCATCTTCGAGAATCGTAAACTGCGGCAGCAAGAGAACCGCATCGCGCCGGGCTGATTCAATATCAAGATTCGCCGTCAACCCGCTCTTCAGCATCGCGTTCGGCTCATCGAGCAGGATTGTCACCTTGAAGTTCACGACGCCATCGATGACAGTCTCTGCGGGGTCGATGAATGTCACATGTGCGGCAAGCGTCTGTCCGGGGAGCGCATCGACGGTAAGACTGACCGGATTCCCGATCATCAAGCGTCCAATATCCACCTCGGGAACATTCGCCTCAATCTCAAGCTCTTGGTCCGAAATGACCGCAACAAGCGCCTGACCGGCAGTCGCCGTTTGCCCAACCTTCGCATCTTGCTTTGTAACAATCCCCGCCATCGGACTCCGGATGATGTTCTTCGCAATCTGGGCTTGTATCCGCTGAACTTGTGCCTCAGCAGAAAGGAGCGCCGCTCGCTGAACATCCACCTGTTCGGGAGTTGAGCCTGCTTTCGTAAGCGCCAGCTCACCCTCGACGCGCTCGACCGTAAGGAGGTTCGTCGTGATGAGCTGGTCCTGCGTGTTCACGGAGGTGAGCGCAGCAACAACACTCGCACGACCCGTGTTTACGTTCGTCCGGTATGTCTGAAGGGTCGTGGAATCCACCTGAACGCTGTTATTGTCGAGAATGTTCTGCACAAGCGTGAGAAGATCCTTCGCCGTCTGAAGGTATCCTCGCGCATTATGAATAGCCTTCACGAGGGCCTCCGGAGATCCGCCGAGAGCGACGCCGCTCAGTTCTTGTTGCCAGCGATTCAAGGCAACCTCAACGCTCACCCGCTTTGACAGCGCATCGCGCTGGAGCTGATCGCACGCACACGTGAACGCGAGCTGGTACAACGGGGCAGCCTCGCTCCCGACGCTGAGAAGAATCTGCGCGGTCTGGATGCGCACGGCATTATCTGTCTTGGTGTAGGCATCGAGGAGCACATCGTATACGTTCGCATATGCATTCTCGAGGTCTTGCTGGGCCTGCCGCAATTCGGACTCCTTGATTGTGACCTCCTCCGCTCGGCCACCTCCCGCGAGCTCCTGAAGCTTTGCCTGCTGAGCGAGCACATTCGCCTGCGCATCTCGAAGCTGGGCATTCAACTCGGCGTTATCAAGACTCGCCAAAATCTGCCCAGGAACAACCCGATCGCCAACTTTCGCACCAGCCACGGCGATGCGTCCACCATTCTGGAATGCAAGCTGAACATCCTGCGTCGCCTTGACCCGACCCGTCACGGAAACGATCTGCCGGATGGATCCGCGAGTCACGGAAATAACGCGGTCCGCCCCGTTTCCCCCTCCGGACAACGCGGCAGCGAT
This sequence comes from Candidatus Yanofskyibacteriota bacterium, assembly GCA_020847715.1. Lineage (GTDB taxonomy): Bacteria > Patescibacteriota > Minisyncoccia > 2-02-FULL-40-12 > GWA2-44-9 > JAGOPO01. Next base: position 65,489 of record JADLBM010000007.1, read on the forward strand.
GACAATGAGAAGGATGATTGCACCCGCACCTGCGGCGATGCGCTTGCCACGGGAAAGACCGATGAAGAACGCGAGAATGTTTTTCATGGGAGTAGTGATATTCTACCACCGTACACCGCCCACGGGTAGCGTCAATCAGTCTGGAAATACCGCATCCCGTGAGGTACGATGGGACATGCACAAAAAGCTCTGGGGTTACCTCTTTGGTTCCGTATTCCGTCGTGGAGCGACGTTTCTGACCGCCCTGACGTTCGCGAGTTACATACTCGGCCTGGTGCGCGACATGCTGTTTGCTCGGGCGCTGGGAGCCGGACGCCTCCTCGATGTGTACAACGCGGCATTCATTGTGCCGGACACACTCCTCAATGTCTTCGTCGCAGGCGCCCTTGCGGCGGCATTCGTGCCCGTGTTCACACACCTCCTCGCACACGAGCGCACCCATGATGCCCGCCAGCTCGCCGCAACAATGCTCGCCGGCGCGCCGAGCGCGATGCTCATCATCGGCATCGTTGCACTCATCTTCATGCCACAGATCGCCGGTATCGTTGCCCCCGGATTCTCGCCTGATGAAATGGCGCTCCTTGTCCGCATGAGCCGCCTCATGCTCCTCTCTCCCATTCTGTTCGCGCTTTCCAATACACTCGGCGGCATTCTCGTGTCGCTCGAGCGTTTTATCGGATACGGCCTCTCTCCGGTGCTCTATAATCTCGGCATCATCGCGGGGGTGTTCCTCGTCCCCCTGTGGGGCCCGGTCGGCCTCGTCGTTGGCACGATAAGCGGAGCCGCCCTTCATCTCGCCTCCCGCTTGTTCGCCCTCTGGCGCTCCGGATTCAGGCCATCCGGCCCGATACGCCTCGGGAACCCCAACGTCCGACAGGTACTCAAGCTCATGATCCCCCGCATGGCAGGTCAGCCCATTGAGCAGCTCACCTTCTTCCTGTTCACAAACCTCGCCTCGTCGCTCGCTGTCGGATCCATCGCCATGATGAGTTTTGCTCGCAACTTCCAGTCCGTCCCTGTCGCGCTCTTTGGCATCTCCTTCTCCACGGCGGTCTTCGCGTCGCTCTCGCGGACCGCGGCGCTGAACGACGACGTGGGATTCATGCGGGCGCTCAAAGGGGCCGCGCAGCCGCTCGCGGTCGTCTCGCTTCTGTCTGCGGCGTTCTACCTGTTCGCAGGCCGATTCGTCATTGATCTGTTCCTTGGCGGCGGACGATTCGGTCCCGAACAGGTCACCGCAACCGCGCGACTCCTCGGCGTGTTCGCGTTCTCCATCCCCGCAGAAAGCTTCATTCACCTCTTCGTACGGGCATTCTACGCGCTCAAGGACACGTGGACCCCTATCTTCGTATCCGTCCCTGGACTCGCCCTCATCTGGGTCCTAGCACATGCATTGATGCCAGCATTCGGCCTCAACGCGCTCGGCCTGTCGTATGTTATCTCCGTTTCACTCGAGGGCATCGTCCTCTTCTTCCTCCTCCGACGACGGCTCCGCGTAGCTCGATAAGTGGAACATTGACGGCCCGTGTCGGAAACTCCGACGGTTTTATTTATTCGGATAGACCACGATAATGGCTCGCCGTCCGGTCTTGATGTATTCTGCAGGGTCCACATCCGCAGGCCACGCATCACCACCCTGCGGGACATCGTGCATCGCATTCAAGAACACCGCCGGAGCATAGGTGAGATTGCGTCCGTGGCGCGTTCCAACATCGTTCGTGATGATATCTCCATTCTCCGCAATACCTTTGACCACCAGCATGTGGTATGCAGGCCCCGGCTGCGTGTAGTACTTATTCTCCAGCAAGCGCCCCGCGAGTGGCACAATAACCGGCCGCCCTGCGCGTACATGCTCGGCAATACGCTCGGTGCCCACGCCATATTCCACATCGACGCGATGATAGCCGTACACCTCGCGGAGCATGATTCCGGTCTCAGCGGCAGTCGTGTGCTGATAGTAGCCGAACCGCTCCTGTTGCCATGCAACAAGACGGAGAATTTCTGACTCAACATCTTCCACAGAAAGAGTCGTGCCACGCCAATACGCATCCACCAAGAGCGCACTCGTTTCCTCACAAGCCTCCTGCCACGGGAGCGACCAATCACCACGGGGAGCTTGCGCTGAAAAAGGCACCGCAAGATTAATGGCTTCCGGCGTCACAGAGACAGAGAGACGCGGGGATACGGATGGACGAACAGACACCGAAGGAGAAGTTGGCGTTGCCGTAAATCGAGGCTGCTCGCTGGGAACAGGCGGTTTTGCCAGCTCAATGAATGTGTCGCGAATAGCATTTCGCCACACCACAGCAACAATAAGTGCACTGAACGCAAGAGCGAGAATAACGTGAGAACGAAAAAACCTCATGAGCTTGCATAGTAGCACAAAAACAGGGGAAGAAAAAGCCCCGTCCTATGACGGGGCGCCTTCAGAAACGCCGAAGAACAGCCCGAGTTCAGTGATCGCACGCGCAGCGTATTCGCTCCGCGTTTCCGTCCACAGCGTGTAGAGCTGCAACACATCAGCCGGCCGCATGGTCGCCAACACCGTACCGCACCGAGCCATGACATCCGAGAGCTTGGCGAATCGCTCCCCAAGCTCATTGAACGGATACGCCCCACAATACAGGTATGCGCGTTGCCCCACGTGCCGGTACAGCGTAAAACTCCCAGAGCTACGACGGGAACACTCAACCTGCCACCAGACGAAGCGAGTAAGTGCGTGGTCTCCCACCTCCCTGAGCATGCGCCCGCGCTCTGGCGAGCCGCTCGATACTCTCAGCGCTTCAACGAACCGCACCCCCAAGGGCAAATCCGTCCGAGCATCCTGCACCATCTGGCGAGCAAGGAGCGCCGTGAGGTAGAACTCCACGAGTGCCGAGACTCGGACGCGCTCCCGCCGCATGGCATCGGCGAGCGTTTCCCGGAAAAACTCGTCTGCCGAGTGACAACCGACCACAATGCTCATCGCGCCCTCCCTTCGGAAAGAACGATGCTCACCAGTATACGCGCCAACCTTGCAGACACAAGATTGCCCAGTCGTCGGCCACGGTATAGGATATGGGCATATGGCACCACTCAATATCCATCCGTTGTTCGTGCACTTCCCCGTAGCGCTCCTGACGCTTGCCGCGCTCCTTGAGCTCGTCCGCTTCCAAAGACTCCTCCAGCGATCCTATCTGTTCTATACAAAAGCGTTCCTCGTCATCACGGGAACGATAACTGGATTCGCCGCGTTCCAGACGGGTGAACTCCTCGAGCATCTCTACGATGGCACCTCAACGGCGCGCGTGGTCGAACTCCACGCAACCCTTGCGAGCGCCACCCTCGCGCTCTTCGGGATACTCTCAGTCTTCTACATCACCCAGTGGCTTGAGCGAGAACAGCTTCTTCCACGGCTGCGCCACATGCAGCTCTTCCGCATGCTCCACGCGCTCGGCCAGCGCGTTACCGGAACAAGCTTCGCGTATCTCACCGGTGCCGCAGGACTCCTGCTCATCACGCTCACCGGCGCACTCGGCGGCATCATCGCATACGGACCGGACATCGATCCGGTTGCGTCGTTCGTGTATCGTCTCCTCTTCCGCTAGGAGGCTTGCCCCGCGCGGCGATGCCACGCATCAAGGCCCCAGAACCGCCCGGCGCTCGACGCCGCGAAGAAAAGGAGAAGGACGATATAGATGATGTGCTGGTCTACGATGAACGCATTGGCGTTCGGATGCGGAAACTCGAGCGGAACGAGGTAGTAGAGCGCCATCATCAATGCTCCCAGCGGAGCGCTGAAACGCACCAGTGCACCCAGCATCAGCGATAGTCCGATGAGCGTCAGTCCCCACTCGTTCAGGAGGTTTGTAACCGGAAGCACGCTCGGACTTGCGAACCAGTGGAAAAGCGCTGGGAACGTTTTCGCTCCTTGGAGGTATCCCGCCGCGGACCACGCCGGATCCATCAACTTCACGACACCGGCATAGAAAAACATCCACCCGAGCGCGATACGAAGTATGGCGAGAAGCGGCTTCGAGATGCTTGATGGTATCATACCGTTAGTATACCACCGGAGAGCCCGCAGACTTATGCACTGTCACGCTCTTGGAATCCGAAGGTGAGCGTAGCGGCTCCAATGAGAAGCGCCCCCCACACGAGCATACCGAGCAGATCCCCCGCAATGTCGGAGAGCCCGGCGTCACGCGTCATGACCTCACGGAGTGCGGTCGAGAAGAACGAGAGCGGAAGGAACTTCGCAACATGCTGGAGCCAATTCGGCATGCTTGAAATCGGAAAGAAGGTTCCGCCCAAGAACAGCATCGGGAATACAAGAAGGTTGGCAAGCGCCGGAACCGACTCAACAGTCTTCGCGATACCCGACACAGTAAACCCAAGACCAAGGAACATCAGTGCGCCCAATACAACGCACAGCGCGACGAGTACATAGGAACCGACAACGGTAGCGTTCAACAGTAGCACGCCCACCAGGATAAAGATCGAGGTCTGCACGACCGAAACTCCCAAGCGGGTAAGTGCGTTCGCCGCAACGAACTGGAACGGCCGCATCGGCGTCGCTGCAAGTCGGCGCAGCACACCCTTCTCCTTGTACTGTACAAAGAGGAATGCGACTGAGAACACGGACATCTGCATGACCGACATCGCAATCAGCCCCGGCAGAAGAAAGTCGATGTACTTTAGGTCGCGAGACGCGACCTTCTCCTGACGAAGCGTGAAGAACGTCGGGGCCTGCGCGAGCGCGAGACTCGTTTTGTCGAGGTACTGATTGAGCATGGAGATCGTAGACTGTGCCTGCACGGGTTGCCCGTCATTCACATAGACCACCAACTCTCGGGGAGCCTGCGCAGCGCCATCGATGAGGTCGTCCGGCATAGCGACAACAACGGTCCGATCCCCTTCCTCCAGCGCAGCGCGCTCATCTGCGAGCGTCCCTTCATGCACCTTAAACACCTTGAGCTCCTTGAGCTTTGCAATGAACTGCGCGGTTCCTGGCTGCGGCGCCGAAGCAACAATGCCGATATCATACGTCGGCGGCGTATCAAAACCGATCATCCCGAAGATGACCATAATGACCAACGGCATGAAGAGCGTGAAGAAGAGTGCCTGCTTGCTTCGCAGGAAGATGAGCGCGGATGACGTAACGAGGGTTCGGAATGTATTCATAGATTATTCGCGGAGCTGATGACCGGTAAGGTTCAGGAAAACATCCTCGAGCGACGGGCGCTTGAGAGTCAGCGAACCGATAGCAAATCCCTGCGTGCGTCCTGCACCGAAGAGATCGTCGAGCGTATGGCGAGGCTGGGCTGTCGCAACGAAGTGAGTGCCGTCCTCGTGGCGAACGGAGCGAACCTCGCGAAGACCCGCCAGCAGTGTCTCATCCACCTGCCGATCGCTCGTGAACTCGATAATCGCATCGCCCCCATGAGCGGCTAGAAGGTTCGCGGTCGTGTCGAGCGCCACAATGACACCGTGGTCCATAACCGCGATCCGGTCGCAAAGAACCTCGGCCTCGTCCATGTAGTGCGTTGTCAGAACCACAGTCGTCCCGCGTGCATTCACCTGCCGCACTAAGTCCCACAGATTGCGGCGCGCCTGCGGGTCGAGTCCAGTGGTTGGTTCATCCAAAAAGAGAACGACCGGCTCATTCACGAGTCCTACCGCGATGGAAAATCGCTGCTTCTGCCCACCGGACAGCTCATTCACTTTGCTCGTTGCCTTTTCCTGCAACTGCACATCAGCAAGGAGAGCGTCCGGATCAACGGTGCGATCGTAAAACGAAGCGAACAATATCAGCGTCTCGCGAAGGGTAAGCCCGTCGAAGAAGGTGCTCGCCTGCGGCTGCACTCCGATACGATGCTTCACCGCATTGGCCTGCGTCGCAACGTTGAGTCCGTCAATGTGAATAGAGCCGGAGGTCGGATTACGGAGCCCCTCAATCATCTCGAGTGTCGTGGTCTTGCCAGCTCCGTTCGGGCCGAGGATGCCAAACACCTCTCCGCGGCGGACGGTAAACGAAATGCCCGCCACCGCCGTGGTGGTGGCATAGCGCTTCACCAAGTCTGCGACTTCAATAACGTCTGCGCTTCCCATAGGGACAACCGAATGTCCGAATGCCGCCGCAAGATGCGCGGTCGTCCAGCCGGCATCAGCAAGCGCACGGGCAGCCTCGGCCATGGTCATGCCTGCGTTTGCCGCGTCAGAGAGATATTGTGCGAGCGGAGATTGCATAGCGACATATTATATAACACATTTGAGAAACATGCAATAAACCCCGCGAACCTAGGAAATTCGCGGGGAAAACGACACCGAGGACACCACCTCTGCCCACTCAACCTCAGGGAGCCGCATCAGAGCCTCGCGCCACGCCACCGGATCGCCCTGCGCGACTCGGACAGCATACAGCCCTCGCACCCGATCGAACACCTGCGCCCACGCAACAAACGATGCCCCAAAATCCGCAAGAATACGCTCACCAACCCCGTGGTCGGTGGATCGCCGGAACAGCAGCAGTATCATCACCCCTCCTCACGGCCGATTGTGGCGCATATTATCAAGCGCCCATGAATATTCAATCACCAGCACAGGTATCCACTGCGGCTCGTCGTGAACGATGAACATGACAACACCAAACACGAGCGCCGCGGTATTAATGATGAAAAAAAGGATATCGAACAGCTCCTCGTGCCGAGAAGTTTCTTCGTTGTTCGTAATGTAGAGAAACCAGCGATGAAGTCGGCTCATGCTGCGACCGTACTCCTCTCAGGGGACAATGCAACCTATCTTGCGTGCCCCGCACAGGGCTGGTACCGTTGGCGTAGCACACACGGAGGATATATGCGCACCCCCACTACGCACCCCCCGGAACCTCGCTGCGGACACCCCATCGGCCTCTCGGGGTACATACGCCTCACCTGCTCGCTCCCAAAGAATCACACCGGCGCACACCGCGCGTTCTAACTCCCCCCTTGGGGAGTTTTTCTATAACAGAACACACGGAGCCCCTGTAGGGGCTCCGTGGAGTGAGGCTATCGAGCTTTCTTGCGCGCCGCGAGCATCGCCCGCTTCGTCGCCAATCGCTTCTTGGTCTTCGGGGGATGTGCGCGCTTCCTGGTTGCCTTCCGCCCGATTGCGCCGTGTCGTTTTGCCATAAGAATACGTTAATCCGCTGCTCCCCAGTATGCCATTCTTCTGACGAAAAGAAAAGCCGTCCTATTACCGCTCAGATTCCTGCTTCTGCTGTTCGCGGAGCTGTTCAGCGCTCTGCTTCACGTCTTCGAGCGATGCTTTTGCCTGCTTGGCAGCCGTAATAGCACCAGCAGTGTTGCCGCTTGAAAGCGCCGCTTTTGCCTGCGCAAGCAGGCGGTCGTAGGTCGCAAAAGATGCTGCGGGAATCTGTACGCCCTCCTTCCCCATTTCTGCCTCAACTTCCAACCGCTTCTTTTCCGCCTCTGCAATCTGTTTCTGCGCCTCTGTGCTCTGCTCGCTTACACGATCGTCGCTCTCATCGTCAGCCTCGACTTCCACTTCAGCCTCCTTGAGCGCATCCTCGTCATCCTTCAACTCGTCGTCCATACCCTCTTCTTTCTGGTCGAGAAGCTCCAGCTGAGCCTTCACGCGAGTAAGCTCCGCGATCAGGGATGTTACCGTCGCGGTATCGCCGGCCCGCCGAGCGGTGCGAATCTTCGCCTCCAACTCCGCCTTTGATGCCTCAAGCGCTTTCTTTTCTGTAGTGAAGGCATCTCCGAGCACCGATTTTGCATCATCAAACTCATCTCCAAGCTCACGCGCAAGCTCGCTCACATCCTCCCCGCGCGTTTTCTGCTCGGTCACGATGGCCGCGGCATCGGCAAGATGTTCCTGCAAGCGCGCCTGAGCGATATCGAGCCCCTTCGCATCGACACCCTTCGCCTCCAGTATTGCTCGTATCTCCGCAATGCGTTCTGCTGCAAATGCGATGTTCAATCGGGCACGATTTTCTGGCTTGAAGGTAAAGAGCGTCTGGAGCGCCTCACTCCATTCTTCGAGGAAGTAGAAGCGGCTCTCTGGGGTCATACCGGCGCCCGGAAGCTCTGCCGGAGCCTGCGCCACAGCGGCGAGCGGGAAGAGGAGCAGCGCTCCAAGGGTTGCTACGAGAATTTTCATGGTGCGTACAATAAGAGTTGCTACAAACCGATACCATCAGTATACCAGTGAACCCTCCTCATGGAACACATACTGTGGACAGAACTCGTCAATAGACCCCCCACGGATGATTTCCACTGTTTCCGCTTTCCGCTTCGCGGAAGACCGTGCATAATGAACTGCAATAGCCGTCGCAGCCTTCATCGCCTTCAAAACATGCAAAAGTTCATCTGGAAGGAGGAGTACAGCGTAGGAGTCGCCTCAATCGACGAGCAGCATAAGAACTTTTTCCGTATCACCAACGACCTCATCGATTTCGTCGAACGACCCGACGCGAAGCACGAGGACTGCATCGCCATCGCGCGTGAGCTCGAACACTACGCCGCATACCACCTCACCACCGAAGAGAAGTACTTCCACGAGCTCGCCTACCCGCACGCCGAGGAGCACATTCGCGAGCACGACTACTACCGCGATAAAGTACAGGGACTGCTCTCGAGGCTACAAGACGACCAAAGCGTCATGAAGAGCACCGCCGAAGAGCTCGCAAACTTTTCCATCTCGTGGTTGAGCAACCACATCCTCCTTTCCGACAAAAAGTACAGCGTATTCTTCGAGCGCCACGGCGTGCACTAGCACACCACCCCCGCTGCGGGGTGTATTGATAAAGAAAAAGGGCGGCGGTCGAAACCGTCGCCCGGAGAGTGGGGCATGGCTAGAGAGTCGGGAGCGCATCGATGCGGCGCTCTCTTCGCACCCCGAGCCGCTTCCAGGGGCCACTGGTGCCACCAATACCCATCCAGCCCGTCCGATAGACCTTACGCTCCGCGTTACAGCCTGCACGCGTACATCGCTGGATGCCCTTTTGAACGCCGCGCGTCCAGAATGCGAAGTCCACACCATCGTCCCTGATGAGCTCTTTCCGGCTCGGCTCCTTTTCGAAGTCGTGCCACCCAAGTTTGCACAGAAACGCTCCTCCTCGACTCGCCATCGTGAACCTCCGAAAATATTATACCTCACTTTTCTGAAAAGAAAAGGCCCGTCGCGCGACGGGCCCTAGCACTACGCTTCATCACCAAGCTCGGCGCTAGCTTCTTGGAATGCCAAATCCTCGATGCTCTTTCTCTCCTGGCGAAGCTTCAGGAGCCGGTAATAATCTGCGCTACGGCCGAATCGGTTATACGCCTCCTGAGTTTCGCGAATTTCTTTAAGCAGCCGCTGATAGCGCTCGTGCCGCCCGAGGATGAGCGCCCGTTTCTGCCTGATCATGGAGACATCCGCCTCATTGATCTGCTCGCGCCATCGGGCGAGAAGGTCGCGATACCCCAGAACGGCCGCTAGCAGCGCCGAGCGTCGCTGGCGGCGCTTCGTCCACATGAGACGATCCTTGCGAGCGCGGCTCGACAGAAACGAAAAAAGCCACAACCACACTCGCAAGCTGACAGGCAACGAGGTGTACTCGCTCTTCGTAAGCTGCTCGAGTGCGATAAGGTGCGGCTCAATCGCCAGCAACCTCCGCTTTGCTTGCTCGACGAGCTCGTGGAATTGCTTGGGATCTTGTTTTCGAAGTTCGGCGTCCAACCGAGCGACGAGCGGCGCCACTTCTCCGAACAACTTGAGAACAAGCTCCTGTTTCCGTCCCGGCAAGTCCTCAACGCCGGCGACTAGGAGATCCCAATCGGTGCTGTGGGTGTTCAGCGGCGGTCCGCACTCCACGACATCCGCAATCCTTTGCTGTGTCGCCATCGACTCCATCGCTCACCTCCGCACATTGTATACCACACTTTCCCTAAAAAGAAAAGGCGCCGGCCACAGCCGGCGCCCCAAGCTGACTTCACTATCGCGCCACTGAGAGGCCGAAATCTTCTCTTTTTGGCTCCTCGGCATCGTGGCGTCTGCGCAAAATGTTCCGATTTTGCTCGCGCAGCGCTCCTGTGCCCAGCGACGGGTCTCCCATGCGATAGCCCGGGCATTTCACCAGCCAAGTCCACCAGGCTATTTGGAAACGCAACCACTTGTAGCAATACACCGTCACCCTCCGAAAATTGCGAGAAGCTATTCGGCCAGCTTTGGCTCTACACCAAGCCGCTTTGCCACCTTGATAGCAAGCTCGTTCGCTCTCTCCTTAACAATATACCACTATTCGTGGTTTGCGTCAACACCTTGCTCGCGCTGAAGGACGACCTGCGGTGAGCGAAGTCGAACCATTTCCGACAGATTAACTGCTTGCACTGAGCATGTCGAAGTGGTCTGGAAATACGGGGACCTCGACCTACTACAGAATAGACTAATACGATTTCTAACGCATTGAAAAAGAAAAGCTGCCACACAAGGGTATGACAGCTTCGTGAGAACATCCGACGAGCTACTTCTTCCGTTCTGCCTCAGCCATTTCGATGTAATCTCCGTCGGCTTCGGCAATGACTTCGGGATCCGTGCCGATTGCTCCTCTTTTCTCCGGAGCGCTGCCCCCTCCGCCGAAGGCCAGATTGAGCGCCTGGAACAACCCGTTCATTTGGGCATCCATGGCTTGCCCAATCTCCGTTTCGTGATCCAGGTCAGTAGTTGCCCTCTCCGAACCACATCGAGCACACGTCCTGTGATCCTTTCCCATCTGCTCCAGCTGGGCGGCAGACTTTCCCAGACCAGTCTTGTAGCCGGTCCAGTATCGGACATGGCCACAATCAGGACAGGTCGTCTTATAGGCTTCCATGTCCACTCCACCTCCTAGATTAGGTTATACCACACTTCTGTGGTATACGTCAATAACATACTCCGCGGGTAGGACTCTCCCTCGCCTCGTCAGCCACTCGGCTCGGGCCTGCCTGCCGGCAGGCAGGCTGGGCACCGCCTCCGGGCGACACCAGCTGGTACCGCATCCGTCCGGCGTTTGAGTCCTCCACGCCTGAACGATAAAAGCAAACGCAACACCCGAAGTGGGCGTTGCGTTTGCTTCATGGCTCGCGCTGAAGGACGATTTCCGACGGATTGACTGGGTCGGGGAATATGGGGACTTGGAAATCCTGCAGAAAAGAGTTGACCGATTCCTGAGTTATTGAAAAAGAAAAAGGCAGCAGTTTTTTGCTGCTGCCTTTTGTTAGGTCCCCATCGACTTCTCCTTTCTTACTTGAGACTTCTGATGAGCTCCTGCTCTGCCCTCGCGCGAAGCTCTTCGGGAGACGGCGGCACCTCGATGCCGAGCTCCCTCCGAACCTCTTGGAGAGTCCGCAAGTTCACGCCCTGTGCGATCAGATGAGCGCTGTGTCTTGCACAGAATGCGACAACATCTCCGTTGCGCACCGCCGCCACACGAGCGCCATCCGTCGTGTCAAAGCGCTCTTTGCATGACGGAAAGTCACAATCGACTTCACGGCTTGATCCCAACATGGTTCTACCTCCTTAAACTGCATTATACCACACTTCTGTGGTTTATGCAAGCATTTGCTCGCGTAGAATACGATTTCCGAGAGATTGACTGGGTCGAAGAGTATGGGGACCTCGACCTCTTGCAAAAAGGCTAACGCGGTTTCTGGGATAAAGAAAAAGAGCGGGGGCTTTTGCCTCCCGCTCGGTACCGTCATTCGGCGAGCTGTCCCTCCGGCACGTCCTCCGAAAGAACAATGAGCGTCTTCATCCCGAGTCCGCCGTCGAACTCCCAGGTCTGGCCGTTCCACCTCATGCCCTCGCTGTCGAAGGTGGGCGTGAACAGGTTCCCATTCTTCCGCCAGATTTTCTCGCCGCCACCTTCGTAGCTGACGAGTCCGAATCCGACGTGCTTGTAGGCGAAGTTGTCGCCCGACTTCAGGTTCTTCAAACGGCGCGTGCGCTCCTCTACTGTGAGTGGCGCTTTCGCTTGTTCTTGCTTGCCCGCGTTCGACTTCTTTTTCTGAGCCATCCATCACCTCCGTCCACTTCTATACTACTCTTTTTGTAAATGCACAAGAGTCAGTTCCAGTCCTTTTCTCCTCCATGATCTTTTGAAAAATAAGACACCGTTTTACGGGCGTTTTATTGCCGTCCTTCTTTGCTCCGGAGCCAGGACTCACCGTCGGTCGAAGCGTCGCCAGCCGCTCCGCTTCGCCTCACAGCTCCGGTCCTCGCGGTATCGCCTTCTGGCGACACATCGCTCCGGACTTCTCGTCCTGACGCACATGACATTGGTCATGTGCTGCTGGCGAAGCAGGGCACAATAAAACTCCCCGTGATTGGGGAGTTTTATTGTGCTTGCTCCGCGGGTAGGACTCGAACCTACAACCGTCGCCTTAACAGGGCGCTGCTCTACCATTGAGCTACCGCGGAATGTATATTGCGGAATACGTAAATTGTCAGTCCGTATAGTACCCCAAAAGCGGCTCCTTTTCAATAGAGCAAAAAAGCGCCTACCCCGAAGGGTAGGCGCGACCGATTACCTAGGACTCGGGTCCGGCATCCGCCTGACCCTCGGAGCCGGGCGTCACCGCCAACACCTGCACACCCTCGTCGTTGTACAACACGCGCGAGTAGGGGGCGTGGCACTGATACACGCGATCCGCGGCTTCCGAGAAATTCAGGAAATCACCGATGACCGCGTGGAGCGGGCCGTGCCACCCGTCGGTCTCCACGACCCTCCACATCCCTGCGGGTGCCGTGCACTTCTCGAGCATGGTCTGCTTCGTCATGCCCCACCTCCACGATGAGAGTATTATACCATACTATTTCCATCATGCAACTCCTTGGCGCACGCTCGTGGATTCGCTATCCTGCTCGTACAGTTCATTCAAGGAGGCCCCGTGAAAATCATCGTGCGAACCGGCCCGATGTTTGCCGACAAGACCGGAAGCGCCATTCAGGACGCGAAGAACGCCCAGTACCGGAACGAGCGGGTACTCGCAATTCGCCCCGCGCTCGACCGACACTCAGAACCGTTCATCATCTCGCGCCGCGTCATCAACGGAAAGCCCCGGCCGGATCTGAAGTTCCCCGCGCGCATCGTGCGAACTCGCGCTGAGTTCCGAGGCATCATCCGCGACCCGATGCTCTCGCTGCTCGTCATCGAGGAGGGGCAATTCTTCCCCCACTGGATTGTCCCCGAGCTCCGCGAGGCACAGCACGTGCGTCGACGGGACAAGTTCAAAGTCGTCGTCGTCGGATTGAACCTCGACTACCGGCTTCGGCCGTACGATCCGATGCCCGCCATCATGGCGATGGCGGACAAGGTGAAGATTCACACTGGCGTCTGCATGTGCTGCAAGCGCCGCAAGGGACGCTACACGCAACGGCTTCAAGGAGGGGCAGCGCAGAACCAGCCCGGCGATTTCGGGGACTACGAAGTTCGCTGCCGCGTGTGTCACTACATCTTCGGAGAGGCGTCGCCGACTACGTAACACACAGCCGACCGTATGGTCGGCTTTTTCTTCATGCTATACTACAAGTACATGGTTCGCCGCAAACATCACCGAGTCACCTATTTCGCATCCAGTTTCGCCGTCGTGCTCGGGCTCGTACTCATCTGGCGAGGCATCTGGTATGTCCTCGATGCCGTTGACCAGGCGCTCTTGGGTGGGAGTCACCTGTTCTCGGCCGCCGGCGGCATTATCCTCGGCTTCCTCATTCTGTACCTCCCCGACCGCGACCTCACTGAACTTCGGAAGCTGTAGTCACCCGATTCTTTCCCGCGCTCTTCGAGGCATACATTGCGCGGTCCGCGCGCTCGATAACTTTTTCGAGCGATTCTTCGTGCTCGTAGGACGCCACCCCAAAACTCCCCGTGAGTGGGATATGGGTGCCATCGTGCACAACCTGTACCTGCTCAATGTTTTTCCGGAGCTTCTCTGCGATGCGCTCAGCATTCGCCGCACCGGCGCCAACGAGCGCGACAACAAATTCCTCCCCACCCCAGCGGGCGACAACATCGCCGTGTCGAAGGCTCTGCTGAAGCGTAGTCGCCGCCACCTTCAGCGCACGGTCCCCCGCCGCATGCCCGTGCGTATCATTGATACCCTTGAAGTCGTCGAGATCGCAAAATACGACCGCGAATGGTATCTGCGCACCTACGCGCCGTTCCACCGTGCTCATGCCGTATGAAACGAGATGAAACTCGGCGCCCGCTTCGTGCAGAAACCCGCGACGATTCAAGAGACCGGTCAGCTCATCGTAGTACACGAGGTGTCGGAGCCGCTCGATTTCATCCTCCAACTGCTTGATGGTGTCTTCGGGCATTAGTAGTTCTTGAGCTTTTCCACCTTCGTGTGTTGACGAATCTTGTCGAGCGCTTTCGCTTCGATTTGACGAATACGCTCGCGCGTGACAGAGAACACGCGCCCCACCTCTTCGAGAGTGTGCGTGACGCCATCGGTTAGTCCGAACCGCATATCGAGAATCTTCTGCTCGCGCGGCGTGAGATCATTCACAATCTCAGTGATGTACTGCTTGAGAATCTTCCGTTGCGCCGACACCGCCGGCGAAATCATATCTTCGTCCGGCACGAAGTTCGCCAACGAGCTGTCGTCGTCCTCGTCCCCTACCGGAGCCTCGAGCGAAACGGTGTCTTGGCTGATTTTGATGATGTGCCGAATCTTGTCGACCTCCACACCCATCTCTGCGGCGACCTCCTCGGGGAGTGGGTCGCGGCCCAAATCTTGCACCAGTCGGCGAACCACCTGTTGATACTTGTTAATAGTCTCAACCATGTGCACCGGAATGCGAATGGTGCGGCCTTGGTCGGCAAGCGCGCGGGTAATGGCCTGCCGAATCCACCACGTCGCATAGGTCGAGAACTTGAACCCCTTGTGGAAGTCGAACTTCTCGACCGCCTTGAAGAGACCGATGTTCCCCTCCTGAATGAGGTCGAGGAGCGACAAGTTCGCTGAGCGTCCAACATACTTCTTTGCAATGGACACCACGAGTCGAAGGTTACTCACTGCGAGCTTCGAACGCGCGGCATCGTCACCCCGCTCGATGCGCTTCGCGAGGTCGATTTCCTCTTCACCGGTCAGCAGCGGGTAGCGACCAATCTCCTTGAGGTACATCTGCACCGAGTCGCTCGCACTGTCATCAAATTCGGTCTCGATGCGCTTCTTCTCTTCGTACACCTTCGCTTCTTTCTCGTCGAACACGCGACTCGACTCAATAACATTGATGCTCAGCCCTTCGAGCCGTCCGTAGAGCGATTCGAGTCCGTTGATATCACGCTCAATATTAGGGAACATCGAGAGAATCTCCGCGTGCGTCACGAATCCGCGCGCCCGTCCTTTTTCAATGATGGCTTGGACGGCAGACTCGGAAATAACGGGCTGCTTCCCGCGCGGTACCGGCGCGGCCTTCTTCGCCGACTTCTTTGCAACCTTCTTCACAGGTCGCCGAACTGGTTTCCGTACGACTTTCTTCGTTGCCTTCCGTGCACTCTTCTTTGCGGGCTTCCGCACGACCTTCTTCTTTTTTGCTGCTGCTCGCTTCAGGCTCTTCTTCTTTTTCTTCGGATGAGTACGTTTGTTCATGAGGTTGTGTTCGGTGATCGGATACTTTGGAGTTGATGTAATTCGGTCGTGTACTGTTGAAAGGTGGCCAGAAGCTCTTGCAGTCGCGGTCCGTCTTTCGCCGCTTCCGCCTGACGGATATCACGCTCGACATCCGCACGACGCTCACGGAGTCGACGCTCACGGAGTCGATTCGTCAGTAGAAGAAACTCTTCTTGGAGCTGCTGTTCGGTGTACCCCTGCCAGAGCTGCTCAGCTCGCATCGCAGCAACATCAACGAGGTGCCGCTGCTCCCCGCTGTACGACGCATCAAGCATCGAGGGCTCGGCAACCACGGCGGCAACACGCGGGTCGAGCAGGTCTGCAACCTCTGATGCCTGCGGCACCAGGCTCGGCATTCGGACGAACAGCGCAAGCAGCTCCTGTCCGGTAAGGTCGACCGGCTCGCTGGGTACAAGCGCCGAAACGGCAACCGGAGCATCCGGCTCGCGTTCACCAACCGCAAGATCATCAGGAGCCGAGGCAACGTCGGCCTCCACCGCCGCCTGTGGTGCGCGGAGGAGCGTGGCAAGTTGACCGATCCAGTGGCTCTGCTCCACGCGACTCGTAAGTCGCCGAATGAGTGGCCCCATCGACGCAACCACCGCCTTCTTCCCTGAGGCGGATGCGGGATCAAACGCAGCAACCGCTTCATCGTAGTAGTACTGAAGCGCGGGTACCGCAGATGCGACAACATCATTCCATGCAGTGCCGTGCTTCAGGACATAGTCAGCGGGGTCCTTGCACTCCGGATCGCGAATCGTGAGCATGCGCACCGAGAAATTCTGTGCCAATGCCAGCGCAATACCTCGCCGCGTCGCCGTCTTGCCCGCCGTATCCGTATCAAAACAGAAATCAAGATTCGTCGTGTACCGAGAAAGGATCTTCAACTGATGTGGGGTCAGAGCAGTTCCCGATGTCGCCACGACATGCTGAGCGCCAGCCTGCCACGAGAGAATGGCGTCCATATTCCCCTCCACCAAGAGACACCCATCGCGACTGCGCATCGCGACCTTTGCCTTATCGAGGCCGAAGAGAATGCGGCTCTTATCGTAGATATCGGTCTGCGGTGTGTTCACATACTTCGCCAGCGGTTCACCATCCACAGCAACCTCCGCACCGAATACGCGGCCTGTGAATCCCGCAACCTGTCCATTCGCATCACAGATGGGAAACATGATGCGGCTCCGGAAGCGGTCATAGAGCGAACCAGGAGCATTCTTCTGAATTGCCATTCCTGCTCCGACGATGTGTTCAGGCCGATGTCCCTGTTCCTGCAGGAATCCCGATAGTGCACGCCAATCGTTCGGCGCCCATCCCAATCGCCACGCACGGATCGTATCGTCGGTGAGACCGCGGCCGCGAAGGTACGCGAGCGCCTTCGCGCCTGATGCGCTATTCCACAACTGTTTCTCGAAGAACTTTGCAGAAAGGTCCGCAACCGCCAGCAACGCCTGTCGCTGGGTCCGCTGTCCTGCAGACGGTCCGCGGCGCTCGTCCATCGGAACGCCCGCCTTGCTCGCGAGAATGCGCAGGGCTTCGATGAAATCGATGCCTTCAATCTCCTGCACGAATGAGAGCATGTCGCCGCCCTTGTTGCATCCAAAACAGTGCCATGACTGACGCTGCGGCGACACATGGAACGATGGCGTCTTTTCGTTGTGAAACGGACACCGAGCCTTGTAGCTCGCGCCCGCTTTTTGCAACTTTAAATACCCCGAAATGACATCGGCAATATCAAGACGAGCCTTCACTTGTTCGACAGTGTCGCTCACGCGCAGAGACAGGCGGAGATTGCTACGGACTAGGAGAGATTGTGACCAACAGAGAACCGAGCACGAAACGGCATTACGCCGTAAAACCGCCAATGGGCGGTACAGGTATTAAAAGCAAGATACCACGAAGTTATGCACACCGCAAGCTACTCGCGAACCTTCACCTGCTGAGGAGCTACTTCTCCGGCAACTTTGAACTTTACCACATACTCCCCCTCCCCAGTGCGCTTGATATCCTGGATTATCACCTCCTCGCCTCGATAGAGGCCTTCGACTGCAGATCGAATTGTTTGAGCTACTTCAGCTGCCTTGGTGTAAAGCTCCAGATCAAGGTCCGCCTCTCTCTCCTTTTGCTCCTGCTCTCTGCGAAGTGCCGGCTCGACAAGCTCCGCGACATCGCGGACGCCATTGGATGCGGGTGGTTGTTCCATAGTGCGAATATCTTACTTGGTACTTCCGAAAATCGCAACAACAAAGTATGCGGTCTGTCCTTGGTACTTCCCCCGCGCGACACCAATGCCAGCCGCTTTGTAGCGCGGATCGTTCATATTCTCGCGCTGTTCCGGTGAGCGCATCCATGTCGCGATAACATCAGTCGCCGCATTCCCGCTGGTTACCCCGAGATTCTCGGCGCTATACGCTGCGGAATACCCAACCGCCGAGAGACGATCGGAGAATGCCACCCCCAATGAGTTCGCGTGTGAGAGGGTTCCGCTTGTCGCAAGGTCCTCAGCATGAGCCTGCGCCGCCTGTTGAAGCAGTTTCTGCGCCGCCAGCGCGCCCGCCCCAACATCAATACGAGCGCTATTGATGGACGAGAGGATTGCCGCGGAGTCGCCCGTCAGCGTCGTCGCCTGCGGTGCCGCCGTGCGTGACGCAGTCGGTCGAGCGCTCGTGGGCGCCTTGGAACCCGATACCGCCGGCATCGGCGTGGGACTCGGAAGTCGCTGGGTATCATCCGACCGCATCCACCGCCATGCTACAACCGCTACCACAATCACCACCGCAATAACCCCCGCCTTTTTCATAGTGTCGTTCATCGGAGTGTGTAAAATGATACGTCCCCTCGCGCATGCCGAGCAAGCACGCCCTCACGAGTCATGCGTTCAAGATGCGCCGTTGCGATTGGAATGTCTACGTCAAGCACCCGCGCAAGCTGGGCGGGGTGAAGTGTGCCGTTGGCACGGAGGTGCGCATGCGCTGTTCGCGCAACCGCATGGTGCTGCTGCTCATGCTCGTTCCGCTGAGCGCTTCGCCATAAACCGCCAAGCATAGCCCAGCGAACCAATAATCCGCCGGCGAGCATGCCTGCGAGAAAGACAACCGTCTGCATGTCTCCAGTATACTACCGCGCGATGCAATTGCGTACCCCCTCGCGGATGACATCTTCCATCAGACGCCGACCAATGAACACGAGCTCGTTTGCAGGTACGATATCGTCCGGCCACGGGCCCGCATCTTCTAGTTCGCGAATCATGTGCACTCCCTGCAGAATGCTGCGGTTTGGAATGTCTCTGAAGTATAAAATACCCTTGTAGCGAAGGAGGTCGCCGCCATCCATGGCGACAAACTCGGTGAGCCACTTGATGAATTTCCCACGATCGAGCGGTTGCTCTTCACGAATGGACACGGCGACGATATCGCGATCATGGGCATGCTCATGGTCGTGGTCTTCCTCGAGGATGTGCTTCGTACCCTCAAGATCGAACCCGCCGATGGAAAGAATGCTCTCGAGTGGCACAGCACCACGCGAACCGCGAACAATAGGAGCCGTCGGGTTGATGCCATGAATCCACTCTTCAAGGTTGTGCATCTGCGCCTCTTCAGCAAGGTCGGTCTTATTCATGAGAACGAGGTCGGCAACCGCAATCTGCTCCTTCACCTCGCGATACTGCACGAGATGGGACACGCCGTGGTACGCATCAACGACCGTCACAACACCATCGAGACGGTAGAACGCCTTCAGAGGTGAGTCGGCGAGAAAGAACCGGCACAGTGACGCAGGCTTTGCGAGCCCTGTCGTCTCGATGATGACATGGTCAATCGGCTCGCCCTTCTTTGCGCGCGCCACCAGCGATAAGAGCACTTCCATGGTGTCATTACGGGCGCTGCAGCACACGCAGCCGTTCGTCAGCTCGACAATGTCGCCATCGGAACGCGCGATGAACCGATCATCAAGACCGATATCACCAAATTCGTTCACAACGACCGCAATACGCTTCCCATGGTCGCCGGTAAGGATGTGATTCAGGAGGGTGGTCTTCCCTGCCCCCAAGAACCCGGTAAGGATCGTGACGGGAGTCATAGAGAACTAGAGTATAGCAGATGCGTTACCTGCGGTTGAAGCGAGGGCGACGCGGATAGCTGCGGCGACGGCCGCCCATGACACCCCGCTGCGACATCGGAATGGCGGGAAGCTCAACTGAAAGCTGGGCATGCTTCGACACCGGCAACGGCTTGCGGATAATGCGCTCAATATCGCGGATATCGCTGCGCTGATCAGGCATCGCCAATGAGATGGCACGCCCTGCGTGGCCGGCGCGGCCGGTACGGCCAATACGGTGCACATAGTCTGCGCTGTTGTCGGGGAGATCGAAGTTTACTACCAGCTCAATGCCCTTCACATCAATACCGCGAGCAGCGATGTCGGTGGCAACAAGCACGCGGTACTGACCGCGCTTGAAGCCATCGAGCGCACGAATGCGCTGAGCGAGGCTTTTGTTGGCATGAATCTCCGCGGCCTTATGTCCCATGTCGATGAGGTACTTGCACAGCTTGCTCGCGCCATGCTTTGTGCGCGTAAATACCAACACGGAACCGGTGTACTGCTGAAGAATCTCGGCGAGCAGTGTTACCTTATGCTCCTTGCGAACAATATAGATCTCTTGCTCAACAGTCTCGGCGGCAGTTCCCTCGGGAGCGACCTCAACACGCACCGGCGTCCGCATGTGCGTATTCGCGATGGTCACGATGTCCGCCGGCATGGTCGCCGAAAAGAGAAGCGTCTGCCGCTCACTCGCGGGCGGAAGGAGGTGCATGATGCGATTCAGCTGCGGCGCGAATCCCATATCGAGCATCCGGTCGGCTTCATCGAGCACCAGCACTGCCGTCTTATCAAGACGCACCTGCCCCTGCTCAACGAGGTCGAGGAGGCGACCCGGCGTCGCCACAAGGACATGCGGTCGCTTGCGCAGCTGCATGACCTGACGGCGCATATTCTCTCCACCGATGAGAACGGCGGTGCGAAGTCCCAACGGCCCGCCTGCCTTCTGCAAAGTCTCATCAACCTGCAAGGCGAGCTCACGGGTGGGGAGGAGTACGAGTCCGATACCCTTCGCCTGCCCCCCATGGAGCCGCTGGAGCATCGGCACACCGAATGCCAGCGTCTTGCCGGTTCCGGTTTGCGCGATACCGATGACATCGTCGCCTACGATGGCGACCGGAATCGCCTTATGCTGAATAGGTGTCGGCGTCACAAACTTGTGCGCGGAAAGCACCTTGAGAAAGGTCTCATTGATACCCAGACCCTCGAACGAGGGCCGTTGTTCTGTACTATCTGTCATTGTTGCATCATACCTGCCTGCCGGCAGGCAGGCGTGACTCGAGTTCTCTTTAATAGTGAGTCACGGAATGACGCAGTGAGATCGAGTCCTATCCCTGTGAGTCGCACTACGGCGATTCAATCGGATAATGTACTTTCACCGATTATAGCAGGTCAGAGAAGATAAGTCAAACCTGTAGGGAGTCGGCAGGTGCGGATGTCTGCGGAGGCGGGAGGATTCGAACCTCCGATACCTTTCGGTATACTCGCTTTCCAAGCGAGCGCACTAGACCACTATGCGACGCCTCCGTATTGAATTGCCCGCATATCCTAGAACATTTTTCACTTCTTTTCAAGCTTCCTTTCCTTAAAACAAAAAGCAGGATCGTTCAGATCCTGCCAGTTTCGATGAAGTCGGCGTACAGTACGCCGAGCATCTTCCGAGTCGGTGGCTGGCCGTTGAAAGCATGCCACCAGTGTGTCGCCTCGGTACACGCCCAAGCGACCAGAAATTCCTGCACCTCCCCATCCCCGTACTCGAGGGTGGCAATCTTACAGAGCGCACGCCGCGCGAGAAGTGGTGCGCGCGCCATCGCCCTCCGATCCCATCCCGCCACGACCCAACAGGCAGCTTCCCACGGAGCGAACCGCAATGCCGGATGTGGCAGGTCACGCTGAGGCCACAAGATCTGGCAGGCAGTCGTCAGAGGATGTTCTTTCACGAGCGCTCCTCCACTAATGCGCTGAATTGCTGTCCCCGCTCGCGTACATCGGTGAACGCTTCACCAATCCCCGCGGCAGGGGAAAAGAGTACCACAGATGCGACATACACGCCAGCCCGTCGCTGAGCCGCAGCATATGCGGCGGCCAAAGAATCATACGCACGGACGCCGACACCCCAACTCCCAAGCGCGGCGCGCATGTCCCGCGTCGCAGCTCCCGTGAGAAGTATGATGTTCGTCTTCCGAATGTTTGCCCGAACCGCTGCGGCCCACGCGGCGTACCCAGCACGACACTGCTCGCCTCCCGCGATAAGGATGGTCGTCGGACCGCCCCATCGCTCGACGGCAGCAACCCCTCGCTCAGGCGTCGTTGCCGCCGTATCGTTTACCACAATACGCCGCGCACTCCGATACAGAACCTCCTGCCGATGCGACACCTCAGGAAGCGCTTTCAGGCGCGCCGCGATACGAGCATCCGAAACTCCGGCCACGCGAGCCACGGCGACCGCGGCATATCCTGCCGCGAGATTATGCCTCCCCCATCGCATCACAAACGCCTCTTCGTCGTACCCAGCAAGATCGCCGGATGCTCCGACTCGGATGATGGTCGCGCGCGAAGGACACGCATCAGCAACGACCGGCGGGAGCTCGGCGACGACCACCTTCCCACGCTGGTCAACGACCGAAAAGAGTGAGCGGTCCGGCGTATACCCTGCGGCAATCGCATTCCCGATAAGGTGTGCCGCCCACACGGCAGCAGTCGTTTTCCCATGAGCTCCCGTTACTGCGACTACCGGACCTTTCCGATGGGCATAGAACAGTCTCACTTCATCTGCAGCCGTGCGCACGACTAGGCCCCTCTTCTGAGTAGGAGCGCCCACTCCGAACGACCATACGCACCGCGCCTGTAGATTCTGATACTCCTTTCCATCTCGAGCACTCTTCTTCATGCGCTCGTGCAGCCGTCGCACCAGCGGTGCACAGGATTCAGCAGTTCGCGTATCCGCTACGGTCACATGGGCACCCTGTGAAAGCAGCCACTCGATGAGCGGGATACGCTCACCCGAACGACCCAGTCCAGTCACGAGCACACGCGCATGCTTGAGAGTCGATGCCATACCGCAGAGCATATACCGTCGAGCCCGAAAGAAAAAGCTCCAAACGGAGGGCGGGTTAGCGCATCCCGCGCAAGATGCTGATACGCTCCTCGACCGGCGGATGGGTCATAAAAAGGCGTGCAACCCAGCTTCCTGCCTGTCGTCCTTTGAGCGGACTCGCGATGAAGAGATGTGCTGTCGCCGTGTGTGCGGCGCGGAGCGGAGCCTCGTCGAGAGAGATTTTCTCAAGTGCGCTCGCAAGGCCATCAGGGTAACGCGTGAGTAGTGCACCCGATGCATCGGCAAGGAATTCACGCTTGCGAGAGACGGCGAGCTGAATGAGGGTTGCAGCCAAGGGCGCAAGAAGCGCAGCGACGATTGCGACCGCGAACAACACCGCATTCCCGCCCCGCTCATCGTCCCGACTCCGCCCTCCCCATGTCGAGACCCGCAAAAACATGTCTGAAAGCATCGCAATCATGCCAGCAAGCACCACCACAATGGTGGAAACGAGAATATCGCGATTCCCGATGTGCGACAGCTCATGGGCAAGCACACCGGCGAGTTCATTGTCATCGAGCCGGTCCAGTGCCCCTTCAGTGACCGCGATGGCCGCGTGATGCGCATCCCGTCCCGTTGCGAATGCGTTGATCTGAGAACCAGACATCACAAAGAGGCGCGGCAGTGGGAGCCCCGCGGTAATGCAGAGATTCTCCACGATGCGGTATAGGCGAACATTCTCTTCACGCGCAACAGGCCTCGCGCCTGACACGGCAAGCGCAACTTTATCCGAATACCAGTACGCGAACACATTGCCAACAACGCTCACACTGGCGAAAACATATAGGAACGTCACATCGCCGTACACCCGCGAGAACAGCCACCCGAGCCCAATCAGCAAGACAAATACCCCGGTCATCAACGCCCAGGTACGGCGGATATTTGTATCTTGATGGGTGTAGAGATTTTGGGTCATTCGCAGCATATTGACACTTCTCCCCGACATTATACTCTATGCGCAGAGGAGGCCCACCATGTGGGAGATGCTCCACGAGTACTGGATTCCCTTGACCCTCGCCGCATGTGGCATGGGAGGGTGGATCGCGTATCGCCTCTGCGTGGCACTGGGAGGCGCGGTCAAATCGGAAGAAGACTCAGACTCGCACTGAGCGCTACATCGCAGTAGCGCTTTTTCTTTCTAGAATTTCACCTGCACCGGCTCGCGCTGCGCCGCATCGGAGAGCTCAAAGAAGTCAGCCTTGGAAAACCCAAATGCTCCGGCGAGCAGATTGGTTGGGAACGACTCAACCTTCGTATTGAAGGTCATCACGTTGCCGTTGTAGAAACGCCGGGCGGCCTGAATCTTGTTCTCGGTATCGGCAAGCTCACGCTGCAGCTCGACGAAACTCGAAACCGCCTTCAGGTCAGGATACGCCTCCGCAAGCGCGAAGAGCGATTTGAGTGCTCCGGAAAGCGCGTTCTCGGCCTGCGCGTGCTCCGCAACGGAGTGAGCACCCATCGCTTTGGCGCGCGCCGCGATGACGGCTTCGAGTGCGCCCTTCTCGTGCGCCGCGTAGCCCTTCACCGTCTCAACCAGATTCGGGATGAGATCGTACCGGCGCTTGAGCTGGACGTCGATATCGGCCCACGACTCTTTGACGCGGTTCCTCCACCCGACAAGACCGTTATACACCGCGACCATCCACCCCAGCACGACCGCAAGGATACCAAGAGTGATATACATAGTGCTCAAATCATAGCACAGCACTCTTGCTTTTCAATGTCAAAAGCGTACCGTTGCGGAGTTCTTTTCAAAGGAGCCCCGATGCGTCTACTGACCACCGTTCTTCTGTGTCTGTTTCCGGCGGCGGCAGTAGCGCAGGAGGCAATGCCGCCGGCCGAACCGACTGATCTGGTGGACATCCTCCCGATCCGCAGCCTCAGAATCGACACCTCCACCGCAAAGATGCCGGCACCGAAAAAGCCGCTCTTTCTCCAGGTACGCCTCGGCGGAGAGGCGGGACGCATCAGCGATCCGTTCGCATACCAAGTGAAGGCGGTGGTCACTGGTGCCCCTGCAGGAGCGTTTAACGCCTGCAAGTGGATGTTCTGCGTGGAAACCGAACAGGCTCGCGCGTGGAATGGCGAGTGGAAGCGCTCGACCGCCCGGCTCCGAACCCACATCCGAGGCAGTAGCCCGAGTTTCGGCATCCTCTTCGACGGGCAGCGCGCTTCCTGGCGTCGCACATCCTTCACGGATCCCTTGATGAAGGTAGGGACGGCTCGCGAGACGACGACCGCACTGGTCGGCATCGAGATTGGACGAGGACCGTTCGCACATGCGTCGCCACGACTCACGCTCCTCTACGGCTACGCGGAAGACCGCCGCGATTCGTGGATTACCAGCGACTCGTTCACGGCAACCGAAGCGCTCACCAGAAGTCCCGCATGGGTCGCCGGCGCCCGCGCTGACACCAGCGTGACTGTCCGTCGGTGGCTCCGCATCGGTGGAGAGTTCACCTATCTCCATCCAACGGACCGCCGGATGGTTCGCCAACTTGAAGACGAGTGGTCTGCGCGATGCATCGTCGCCGCGCCTGCCACAAAGCGCATCAGCGTATTCGGAGACATCCGCTACACACCGGACACCCCAACACTGATGCCTGAATCTTCGATCGGGTTCGGCATTCGGTGGACCAAGTAAAACAACCCCTGCTCACGCGAGCAGGGGTTCTTGTTACCGAGGTTCGATCTTGAGGTACCGCAGGATGCGAAGCAGGAGCCCGGACATCGAATTGGGGTCACTCTCCGGCACGATGTCAGGGATATGCTTCACGCTGTTCAGGGCACCGGGCGGGTCCTCCGCCCAGCTCTGGAGAATGGTGTGCTCGGTCACGCCGACTGCCGCTGCGACGGTCTGCGTAACGGCCCACGCATCTGCGGAGAACTGCGCGTTGCTGGTGCCATCCTCGCCGAAGATGATGACCCCAAAAGAGATCCCCCGCGCGCGGCAGAACTCACGGATGCGACGCAGATCAGCCGCCGCATTCTCCCCCCGCCGAACCTGTCCCTTCAGATGCATGTCTAGATGGAAGTATGGGATGGGGACGCTGGCATGCTCCAGCTCGAGCAGATGCGACATGATCTGGTCAGCCGAGAAGTAGGGATACGGTTCAATGAACCCGACCCGCACCGCCGGATACCGCTCGTGGATCGTGTCCACGTACAGCTTCAGAAGCGCGGCAACCTCGTTCGGAGGAAGAGCGCAACCGGTAACACTGGGACCGAACGGACCCGCCTGCCCTTGATACCCGGATGTCCCCATTGCGAAGGACTCGTTAATGGAGATGTAGGAGATCGTCCCACCGGATTGCTGGACCAAATCAAGCGCATGCACTGCCGGAAGCGCCGCCTGGCTCAGGAGAAGCTCCGGCGTACACGACCACTCCTTCACTGCCGGCGCCTCCAGCGCGAGCGTGAACCGCTCACCAAGCCACGAGAACGCTCCCGCATCGCGAAGGACTGTAAAGCCATTCGGACCACAGGCATTCCCGCACTCGTATCCCTCATGCCAGTACGCCTGTGAGAAGTACACCGCGAACACGTCGACACGCTTCTGTGCCTCTGTCCAGAGCTCCGGATGCTGAACCGCTCGAATGAGGTCCCCTGCGGGAGGAGGGTTCATCCAGACCTGCGTCCCACGATTCCGAGGGTCGCCCGCGGCGCCATCCGCACTAACAGTCGCCGGCTGTGTGCCGGAGCCAATCGAAACACTCGACGGGGCGGCCACATTCCAGCTACTCCCGCACGACCACGCAAGCGCTGCGAGCGCCACTGCGATACCAAGTGGGCGCTTCATGATTCACCTCGTTTTCAGAGAACGTTGGGACATAGAGTATCCCAAGCTTTTGTGCATGGCAAGTACTGCACCAACGCACAGCATTATCGCTTTTCCGCCCGAGCACATGCCGCGCGGATGAGGCCGACGAAGAGCGGGTGCGGCGAAAGCGGCCGACTCTGGAGCTCAGGATGGAACTGGGTCCCGACGAAGAACGGATGACCGGGAAGCTCAATGATCTCTACAAGATCGCGCTCAGGATTCACGCCCGCAATACGAAGCCCATGCGCTGCGAGCCGATCTCGGTACCCATTATTGAACTCGTAGCGGTGCCGGTGTCGCTCAGAGATTGTGCCGCCGCCATAAGCGTGCGCGCTCACCGAATCAGCCGCAAGCTTGCAGGTGTACGCCCCAAGGCGCATCGAACCACCCATCGTTCCGCCCTGAATGTTTGCAACCTGCTCTGTCATGGTGCTCACGACCGGATGCTTCGTACGACGGTCCACTTCCGTGGTATGTGCGCCCTTGAGTCGTGCGACATTTCGAGCAAATTCGATGGTCGCCAACTGCATCCCGTAACAGAGCCCCAAGAATGGAACGCCATGCTCGCGACAAAACTGTATCGCGGCGATTTTCCCTTCCACACCACGCGACCCAAATCCACCCGGAACAATAACCGCATCGAACCGCTGAAGCTCGCGCACCCGCGAAGAATCCTTCTCGTACTGCTGCGCGTTGAGCCACTCGATCTGCGGTCGCCGTCCTGCCTTCCATGCCGCATGCTTCACCGCTTCGATGACGGAGAGGTAGGAATCCGACAGGGTGAAATCGCCCGTCCCGAAGTATTTCCCGACGATGCCGACCCGCACCGGAAGATGCGCGCTATGCATCCGCCGAACCATCGAACGCCACGCGGGTGACAAATGGTGTCGCGGACGCAATCCGGACTTCTCGAGGATGCGCCGTCCGAGGTGGTCTTTCTCGAAATTCATGGGCACATCATAGATACTCTTAATGTCAGGGGCTGAAATGATATCCGCCGGAGTCACATTGCAGAATACAGACACCTTCTCTTTGCGCGGCCGGTCGAGCGGAACCGACGAGCGGGCAATGATGATGTCGGGCTGAATGCCAACTGCCTGCATTTGCCGCACAGCGTTCTGGGTCGGCTTTGTCTTCATTTCTCCCAGCATCGCCGGTATCGGAAAGTAGCTCAC
Source organism: Candidatus Yanofskyibacteriota bacterium (assembly GCA_020847715.1). Classification (GTDB taxonomy): domain Bacteria; phylum Patescibacteriota; class Minisyncoccia; order 2-02-FULL-40-12; family GWA2-44-9; genus JAGOPO01. The sequence continues at coordinate 93,293 of JADLBM010000007.1, forward strand.
GAGCATAAAAAATACCCTGTCGGGCGCCTGAAGCTTCATGAGTCGAGCCGCCTCGAGGAAGAGCGCGTTCTGATGCTCTCCGACAGTGCCCCCAATCTCAACGAGCATGAACTCAGCATCGCTCTCCTGCGCGGCACGTTCGAGGCGACCCTGCACCTCTTCGAGGATGTGCGGATAGGGCTCCACGCACTTACCACCATACGCCAGTGCTCGCTCACGCTGAATGACCGAAAGGTACACCTGCCCTTGGGTCATATAATTCGTGCGAGGGATATCCTGATCGAGGAAGCGTTCGTAGTTTCCAATATCTTGGTCGCACTCCATCCCATCGTGCGTCACAAACACCTCGCCGTGCTCGGTGGGGTTCATGGTGCCCGCATCGACATTCAGATACGGGTCAATCTTCACGCACGACACTCGGAACCCGTAGTCTTTCAGAATGCGTGCCGTACTGGCAACGGTGATGCCCTTGCCGATGCCCGACATGACGCCACCGGCGACAAAGATGAAGCGAGTTCTGCGTGGAGTTCGAGTTCCAGAACGCTTCGTCATTGGGGTCATTATACCCGCACCTCGGTACGGTGCAACTCCGCCCCAAAATATTGACTCTTCATATTATATGTGCTATTCTATACGAACGGAGGTCGCAATGAACGACTTTTGCATCGAGGTCCGCTCCATCGGCAAGACGGGAATCGGAGGGACGCTGTTCCAGGCCATCGGTCTACAGGGCCTCGTGAGCGCCACAGGTGGATCACCCAACGAGGCGGTCGCCAATCTGCGCACGAAACGGCCGCATCTCTGGAGGGCCCGCGTCGAGGTCATCCCCGACCCCTATCAGCCCGAGTCGATCCAGTAGTAGCAGCACCACCCCCACACCAACCGGTGTGGGGGGATTTTGTTGAGGCCTACCTCTGATACACCGGCACCTGTGCCAGTGCGGTGTAGGGCACAGGAGAGATGGTGTACCAGGTGAACTCGTTGGTGTTGATGCAGAAGACCTTGGCGAAGAACGCGGGGTCTTCTACGACGGCCTGAGCGCCGGTCATGTTGATGTGGTGGAGGGTGCCCGTGTCTTCGCCGGTGATCTCAACGGCGTAGACCTTGGTATCGTTGGTCTCACAGTTGCGGAAGAGACCAGAGGTGGGGAAGGC
>JADLBM010000008.1 GCA_020847715.1 Candidatus Yanofskyibacteriota bacterium
CCCACCATAACGGCGGTTGCATGAAGAAATCGGCGGTCACGGAGCAGTTCGCGCATGCGGCCATTGTACGCCGCCTTTGCGTGCGCGGAAGGGGAAAACTATGATGCCGCAGATTGCTCGTCGGCACTCGCAGACGCTGCCTCTTTCGGATGGTCGTGCTGATAGTGAACGCTCTTGCGCATGCGCTGCTCCAGCGCCCACAGGCCAGTCAACACAGCGTACGCGAGCATCGTGGTGGCGATAGCTTCTTTGTAGAATCCAAATCCGGAAGCCATACCGATAGCTGCAACCACCCACAGCGACGCGGCGGTTGTTGTACCGGAAACACGGTCGCCGTTACGCATAATAGCCCCAGCACCGATGAACCCGATGCCGACGATAATGTTCGCGACGAGATGATAATCGTAACCGGGAACCCCATTCACCGAAGGCAATGCTCCGAATAAGAGAATCGAGATAGCCGTAAAGAGCGCGGAGCCCAGCGCGACCAGCGTGTGCGTACGCAAACCGGCGATTTTTCCCGAGCGCTCGCGCTCATACCCAATAACTCCCCCGAGCACCGTCGCCGCAAGGAGACGCGTGAGAATATGCAAATCGAACGGAGTCGCCAGCGAAATGAGTGTGTCCATGCGGCTTGTTGTACACGATTCATCCTCCGAAGGGAAGAGGGAAACAAAAGACGCCCTTGTTCGGGCGTCAGTTCAAGGTGCTATTCCCTGGGCGAATCTCTCTGACGGCATCTCGGAGCGCGGGAATAAGTCCGTTCATCTGTTGTGCGAAATGAGCCAGTCTCTCCCGTCCGATAAAACTCATCAGCAGGCCAGTCGATATCCCGCTGGTTCCGCGCAGCTCCTCAACTGAAAGGATGAGGTACTCCCGCGCGATGAGTTCGTGCCGATAGCGCCCAGTCCACCTATCGATGACCGCAAGCGTCGCGGCAACATCTTCCTCGGTGAGCTTAAGGTCGCTCGCGCCAGCGAAACTCTCTTGGTGGTCCCAGAGGTACGCCAAAATCTGCCGCCACTGACAGTGCCATGTCAGCCAACGCTCCCCTTCTGACCGTGGTAGGAGCACGGGCGTCCCGACAGACATCCCAACCGTGAAAGAAACGAACAATCCGGCAACGGCGCGCATCCGCATGGCCAGGTCGAGCATCGTCCAATACTCGTTTTCGGCGCGCTCCCCTGCGACATCAATCAGGCACCGCATCCCGACGCGGTAGAACACTTCAACGGTTGCCTCCGTGACATCCGCGTTCCGCGCAATCTCCTCGAACACGATCTCACGCGCCTCGTGCCAGCTCACCCCCATACGCACCTCCTGAAAAAGCAATACGCCGAAAAGAAAAGAACGTCAACCTACTCCTTCGCATCCGGCTCGCCGAGCCGCAGTATGCGAAAGCCGAAGTAGATGACCGCGGCGATGATAATAAAATCGATGGTGGTCGCCAGAAGGTCGCCCCACAGGATCCGCGCATCGCGAACAACAATCGCCTTATCGCGGAGATTCACGGTGTTCACCGCTAATGCAATGAGCGGATTGATGATGTCGTTCACGAGCGCCGCAACCAACTTCGACACCGCACCGCCAAGCATGAATCCAACTGCAAGACCGACAACTCCCTGCCGCTTGATGAAATGAATGAATCCAGTCATACGGCAATCATACGCCCTCTCCGGCGAGAGGGAAACATCCTCTTCAGGGTCTGCCGGAGATATGCTACCGTAGGGTTATGAACCACGCCGAAATACTCAAGAAACTCCTCAGCGAAGCGGTACAGCAAAACGCTTCCGATCTCCACATCTCCGTGGACCGCTACCCCACCCTTCGGGTTGCGGGAGTTCTCATTCCTCTTGATTCCGAAGAGGTTATCACTGAAGCGTCGGCCCAGGGGCTCATTAGCGAGCTGTTTACGGACGGACAAAAAGAAAAGTTCCTCAAAGACCGCCAGCTGGACTTCGCGTACTCCTTCACTGATAACGTACGCTTCCGCGTGAGCACGTACTTCCAGCAGGGCTTCTGGGCCGCCTCACTCCGTATGGTCCCAGCAAAGGTTCCCACTATCGAAGAGCTTGGCCTTCCCTCGATTCTCCACGACTTCGCGAAACTCACCCAGGGACTTATTCTTATGGTGGGTCCGGCGGGACACGGAAAGTCAACTACGACTGCGGCGATTCTCGATGAAATCAGCCACACCCGCGCAGCCCACATTATCACCGTCGAAGACCCCATCGAATACCTCTTCGAACAAAGTAAAGGCATTGTCTCCCAGCGCGAAGTCGGAAGCGATGTGACATCATTCGCCGAGGGTCTCCGGACCATCCTCCGCGAAGATCCGGATGTCATCATGGTAGGAGAAATGCGCGACGCAGACTCCATCGCGACGGCGATGACCGCCGCCGAGACCGGGCACCTTGTTCTTTCCACACTCCACACGAACTCTGCCTCTCAAACGGTGGACCGCATCATTGACTCCTTCCCATCCGAACAACAACCGCAAATCGTCGCGCAGGTTGCCACCACACTCGTGGCCATTGTGTCGGAGCGCCTCGTACCCGCCATCAAAGGCGGACGCGTTCCTGCGCTCGAGATTATGGTGATGAACCCAGCCATCCGCAACCTCATCCGCGAGAAAAAGATATTCTCTATTGATTCTGTTATCCAAACGGGAACCAGCGAAGGCATGAAGACACTCAATCAGTCCCTTGCGCAACTAGTAAAAGACGGCGTCATTACCGCCGAGAATGCAGAGCTCTTCTCGACAAACACCGAGGAGCTCAAACAGATGCTCTAGGAGGTGGCACGATCTAATTCGTGCCTGCGATGGTAAGCTGAAGTGCCGTGGCAAAGACGCCCCACGCAAGATATGGCGAGAGGAGCCAGAACACGACACGCATACGGCGCCAGGCATACCACTGAACATACCCGAGCGACCCAAGCACGATGAGAATGTCGAGTGAGGCGGGCCACAACGGCGCAAGACCCAGCTGAATAGGGGTGAATAGCAGGTTCGCAACCCAATTAATGCCAAATACCCACAGCACTACGGCAGGTGCGCGGCGTTTCCATGCCTGATACGCAACATAGATTGTCGCCGCGATAAAAAGCGGATAGATGATGCCCCACGCAACGCCGAATAGCCACTCCGGTGGGGCCCATGAGGGTAGCGCAACGCTTCGGTAGAACTCCGCGTATGTTCTCATGTATTCCAGTATACACCCTACGCCTTAAAACAATCGCACGGCTTCTCGTGCAGGATGGCACGTTGCCGAGCGGGCGCATCTATGTATGTGCGTTGCACCGACAACCCGATAGCACGCCCGGCGTCAAGCGGGGTCGCGTGCCGCCACTTTCGCCGCGCCATCTCAGCGACAAGAGACTCATGCCGCCAGTAGAGCGCGGCTAATTTCCCTACCCACCGAAGAGTCTCCGGATGACGAGCGTATCCTTTTTTGCCCAACGTTAAAATATTCCACAGTCCGTGGAGCTCGCGATGTTCCGCCGCAAGATGTTTACGGCAGAGTAGCTTCGGTTCAATATCCCAGATTCTCATTATTCGTTATCGAGCGATTTCCAAAGATACCGTGCGGCGTATGAGCGATACGGAGCCCACCGCCGTGCACGACGTTCAATCGCCTGCGGTGTCGATTTCCCACCATACAGCTTCTTGATGGCATTCTGCAGGCCAACATCGCCCGGCGAAAAGATGTCGGACCGGCCCAGCGCAAAGATGAGAAACATTTCCGCCGTCCACTGCCCCACTCCCTTGATGGCGACCAGTCGTTCACACACCTCATCGTCCGTCATCCGCATCAGATGCGCACGATTCAGATGACCATCCCTGAATGCGCGTGCGACGTTCTTCACATACTCCGCCTTCGAGCCCGACATCCCACAACTTCGAATGCGCACTCCAGGCGTTGCAATAACGCGTTCAGCCGACGGCATGCGCCCGTTGAAGAGCCCGCGGAACCGCTTCCAGATGGTATCCGCCGCCTTCACCGAGAGTTGTTGCGAAATGATACTCGACACCAACTCCTCGAGTGGGTTTTTGGCTACCGTAATCCGGCGCAACACAAAACGCTTTACCAGCTTCCGCATAACCGGATCTGTCGTTGAGAGATGCCGGCGATAATCCATTAGGCGCTTACTTCGTCCTCTTGAGCTTCGCCCCTTTTTTGAGGGCGACCACGAGTACATCATCGACGGATTTCACGGGAACAAACTTGAGCTTCTTCTTAGCTTCCGCGGGTAGCTCCCCGAGGTCACGCATGTTGTCGGCAGGAATGATGATAGTGGTGATGCCGGCCCGAAGAGCGGCGAGCGATTTTTCTTTTAGTCCGCCGATTTCCATAACCTTCCCCCGCAACGTCACCTCGCCTGTCATCGCCACGTCGTGACGGACTGGACGCTTCATGAACAGCGACACGAGCGCAGTGGTGAGTGCGATACCTGCCGATGGGCCGTCCTTCGGCACTGCACCCGACGGAATATGGATGTGCAAATCTTCCTTCGCAAGGTCCTCCTCAACGCCATTTCGAGCGGCCC
>JADLBM010000009.1 GCA_020847715.1 Candidatus Yanofskyibacteriota bacterium
AAATCTCCACCTCCTTCCAGTAACCATAGCCATAGGGTAGTTATTCTCCGCGCGGGTCGCAGCTCCCGCACACCGCATCCAAGACATCCGCCCCTGCATGCTCGGCACGCAGAGCGCGACAGACTGCACGTTGCCCGTCGTTGATACAGGTATCGCCACCGGTCGGGCTTGCACACGACCCCGAGAAATCGATACCCAATACGCTCGGAGCCGCAGGGAGGCCGGCCATAATGCTCGCATAGAGTTGCTGTTTCTGCATACGCCCGACCGCACTGTTTTCAATAGCCGTGAGTATAAACGCCATACGCTGCTGTGATGCCTGTCGCGTTGCGCGTGCTTGAAGATATTGCCAACCACCAAAGGCAAAAGAAGCGCCCGCAAATAGGAACATGACCACAGGGAATAGAAGACGTTTCTCCATAATCAACGCATGAAACACTGTACGCATGCGGTACTATCAATGATCATCCGGAATTGAGATGCGTTCATGCACGCATCTCCCGGCTCCTGCTCTCGGGCGCATAGGGCGTTTGCCTGCGCAAGTGATTGCGCAAGCGCAACGCATCGGGTTTTGACGGTTTCGGTACATGCCTCGGCCGGCACCGGAGCGTCTGCGCTGGAACGAGAAAGGTCGACTACCGGCGGAGGGGTCGCGAATGATGCGAACGCGGCGTCAACAATCGCAGCCTTCGTTCCTGGACCAATATCCGAATCCTGAACCGCACCAAGAATACGGTATGCCTGCTCGTATGCGAATCCCCGGGCGTTCCCCGCTTCGATGTTCTTGTACACACCGAATCCAAGCGAAAACACCGAAACGAGTACCGAGAATATCATGGTCAAATCACGCATCATGACTATTGGTGTTCACTCTGTATGGTACCACGAAGCGTCCGCAGCTCCGCGAGGAATTTCTTTGCCTCTTCAGGCTTCGGGGGAATCCCATGCCACGTATAATCAAACTCAATCTCTTTCACGCCTTTTCCCGGAATCGTGTGCGCGATGATGACGGTCGGTCTTTCAAAAATCGCCTTTGCCTGCTGAACCGCATCGACGAATGCTTCGATGTTGTGTCCGTCCACCTCAAGAACGTGCCAATTGAACGCCTCCCACTTTGCCCGGAGCGACTCGAGCGGCATCACTTGTTCGGTCATGCCGTCAATTTGGATGTTGTTCCGATCAATGATGCCGGTCAGATTAGAGAGGCGCTCCTTTCCCGCTAACATCGCAGACTCCCACAGTACTCCCTCGTCCTGCTCACCATCAGACATGAAGCAGTAGGTGCGCCAATACGCACCATCCATCCGCGCCGCTAGCGCCATGCCGACGGCCTGGCCAAGCCCAGAACCCAGGGGGCCCGAAGTTGTCTCAAGACCAGGAAGGCGCTCCCGTTCTGGATGACCCTGCAGGCGGCTCCCAAACTTGCGAAGAGTACGGAGCTCCTCGACAGGGAAGTACCCCGCGTGTGCCATCGCCGCATACCGGACCGGAGTGATATGACCGTTCGAGAGCACGAGTCGATCTCGCGAGACAAGCGCCGGGTCCTTTGGGCTGTGGTTGAGCACATGAAAGTACATGGCCGTAAAAATATCGGCCATCCCCAACGGACCAGCAGTGTGTCCGGAGCCTGCAGCGACCAACATTTCAACAACACTCTGGCGGATTTCATTCGCCTTCAGCTCGAGTTCCTGTATCTTCTTTTCAGAAATGTATTCAGACAATCCGGGTTTGCTAGTCACCTACGCAAGACTTTCTGCGGCCTTGAGAACATGCATCACTAATGAGTTCGTGTACCCGAATTCATTATCGTACCAACTGTAGACCGCACAGAGGTCGCCATCCACCACCTTTGTTAACGAGAGATCCGCGATGGCGGCGTGCGAATCGCCGATGATATCACTTGAAACCAACTGCTCACGGGTCACCGTGAACACATCGGCCCATCGAGGGTCCTTCGCTGCGGCCTCGAGAATTGTATTAATCTCCTCAACCGTTGTTTTCTTCTTCGCAAGGAAGGTTACCGCGGAAATAGACCCGGTGAGTACCGGCACCCGCAGTGAGAGGCCGTCAAAGTGTCCATCCATACCGTCCACAACGCGTGCCACCGCGATAGCGGCGCCGGTCGTGGAAGGTGTAATGTTTGCCGCCGCCGCGCGGCCACGCCGAAAATCGCTACCCTTAGCGGGGCTATCAATAAGCGTTTGCGTTGCCGTGTAGCCGTGCACGGTGTTCAGAAACGCCTTCTTAATGCCGAGGCCCTCCTGAAGAATCTGAATGACCGGCGAAACGGAATTCGTGGTGCAGGAGCCATTATTCGAAAGGGTACACGTCTTGAGCTCATCAGTGTTGAGGCCGACCAGTACGGTCTTTGCGTCAGGGCCATCGTCATCTTTTGCGGGAGCGGTCAGGACAACCCGCTTTGCGCCCGCCGCAATGTGCACACGCGCTTTTTCATAACTCTCAAAAACTCCGGTTGCCTCCACGGCGATGTCTACCGCGAGCTCATCCCAAGGAAGCGCGGCGGGGTCTTTTTCCTGAAGAAAAAGGAATCGTCGGTCGCCCACGACAAGCCACTTCTTCCCATCAGCGTCCTCAATGGCTACGTCGTGACGGTATCGACCGTAGGCAGAATCGAAGCGGAGAAGGTATGCGAGATTCTCCGGGTCACCCAAATCGTTGATAGCAACAATATCCAGCTCCGGCTTTGTGAGAGCCAGCTTAAAGAATGCGCGGCCGATGCGCCCGAAACCGTTAATCGCGACTTTCGCCATAAGTCTATTTTACCATGCATAGAAAAGAAAGCGCCCCGCCCTTATGAACAGGCGGGGCGGGGCACTCGCAATGAGCGACTTTGGGGCACCCCCAAGCTCATCCTTCTTCGGTTTTTGCGGCCGCTGGGGTAGAGTCGGAGGTTCCGACGGACGCAGGGGAGGACGCCCGCTCAGGGAGGGCAGGATTTGTCCTCGCAGGAATACGAACGGCCCACAGGCGGGCGTGCTCCGCAGGTTATCCGTCTCGGCACAGAGCTGAATCCCAGTCAGTTGGTACAGCGGGACGCACCCCTTATCCTCCTCACATGAGATGAGGTAGGTGTGTTCCCATGTTTTCTGGGATCCAGTTCCCCGTCTGTAGACCACCTCAACCTCGACGCTCTCAGGAACCGGCCAAGGGATACCAAGCACACTGATGACTCTGGAGGGCACATACACAGCGTTGAACCGAACCACGGTCACGCCCTCTGCCATGAACCGGTCGTCGTGAACGACGCCGTAGGCACCAAGCTCACCCCGCGCTGTGTCCAGCCGATGGGGACGGATACCGAATGCAACCCAAGAGAGCGCCATCGACAGTAGCACTGCCCCTGTCGTGACAATTGCACTCAACACCGTCCGCGCAAGCCCTATGAGAGAGAGCGACCGGACGAACGCGCGTGGATGCCCGACCGCACGCATCAGCAGAATGGAGAGGCACACTCCAAGGAGCGCGATACTTCCAAGACCGACGAACAAGCGGACCATGGCAACCTCCGCGGCTTACCTGGGAAAGAACGCCAAACGAGGATGACGAACAATGACAGACTACGAATGCTGTGTCAACTTCCGGAGGAACGACCTTCGATGGAGCGCGCAGGGACCGTACTGTTTGAGACGAGCATAGTGAAGCCGAGTGGGGTATCCTTTGTGCTGCTCGAATCCGTAGTCAGGGTACTCGCGCGCATATTCAATCATGAGACGGTCCCGATGAACCTTCGCGAGAATAGAAGCCGCGGCGATAGCCCATACCCTCCGGTCGCCCTTCACGATGGCCCGCTGTGAGAGCTCGAGACCCGAAACAAGCTTATTCCCATCGACGAGAATCATTGGTTTATGCTCCGGACTTTCCCGCTTAAAGCTACCAGCTACAAGCTTCTGCACCGCCTCCCGCATCGCATCTCGACTTGCCTGGTAAATGTTTATTCGGTCAATAACGACCGGGTCGCGAGAAGCGATGCGCCACCGAAAGGACGTCTGCCGTAGGAGCGCCTCGGCATACCGCTCTCGCTGGTGGGGTAGGAGCGCCTTGGAATCTCGGAGGTTCGCGAGCGCTGGGTGAGCATGGTCATAAAAATCTGGGTCAACGGCAACAGCACACACAACAACTGGCCCAGCGAGACACGCCATGCCAACTTCATCCACTCCGATAAGAGGGGCATACCCCTCGACGAGAAGATTGCGCTCAAGCGTTTTCCGCGGTAGCGTGACCATGTTCTTTCCGAGTATGGCCATCTCATGAGCGACAGTCAATCGCGTCGCATAACAAAGGAGTTGGTATGCGAAAACCTCCCTTCACGGGTTGGCGTTGGGCAAAGTTCGCGTTCGCACCCGCCGGCCGAGCGCACTGCGAATCATGTTTTGGGATGACGCGCGTTCGATGGATTGCTATTCCGCTCCGCTGGACCACGCATGCCCCGAATCCGAACCGAACGATGAACGAGCGCTGGGTCTACCTCTGCGACTACTGCACCTGGCCTGATGGCGACCTCCTGACTACGGTCAGCATCGATGGCAGCCTCGTCATCCTCCGATCGAGCCGGAATCCCAGCCCACGCATCATCATTGTTCCGCGAACCGCTTGGCTTCAGTGATTGAACCGACCCGCGACTGGGCCGGTTTTTATTTCCAGTTCCGCGTCATCTCATACACCGCCACGCCAAGTGCAACCGCAACGTTCAGCGACTCTTTCATGCCGCGCATCGGTATCGCAACAACCGCGTCGAATAGATTATGCGACGTTACCGGAAGTCCATCAACTTCGTTGCCGACCACAAGGACAATAGAACGAGCGGGGTAGAAGGAGCGGTAATCAATAGCACCCTCACATCGCTCAAGGGCCACAATCTGCATCCCCTGCCGTCGAAGTTCTCCGACACAATCCTCGAGGCGACCCACCCGCTCCCACGGCACAGCGGACTCCGCACCGAGGGCTGTTTTTGCGATGCGCTCTGGGTGAACATCGGGACCGGGAGTAAACCCCGTCAGCCATACCTTCCCCACCCCCACCGCATCGGCGGTTCGGAATATCGCGCCCACGTTCAAAATACTGCGCACATTGTGTGCGACAATCTGTAGTTGTGGAGGTGTTACTTGTGGGGACTGCATATCGTTGTTCATGGTATCATAGTAGTAATCACTTTATTTCCTCTCATATGATTGAGAAATTCCAAAAGCAGTTGCAAATCGGCGGTTGGCTCGTCGTAGCAGTGCTCGCTCTCTCGGCAGTCTGGCTCGGACAATCCATTGACCAGCTCTCCCGAACCGGGAATGTTGGCGATGTTATCACCGTCAGCGGAACCGGCACCGTCAGCGCCGCACCGGACATCGCCGTCGCAGACCTCGCCATTAGCGTAGAAGGAACGACCGCGGCATCGGCACAGACAGAAGCAAATCGTCGCTCGAAGATGGCAGTCGATTATTTGAAGCAGTCCGGCATTGCAGAAAAAGACATCAAAACCAGCGGGTACAGCATCTACCCACAGTACGACTACACCGACGGCCGGACTCGTATCCGCAACTACCAGGTAACCCAGTCTCTGACCGTGAAAATCCGCGATATGGACAAAGCGAACACGGTCCTCGACGGCGTTGTTGATGCGGGCGTAAACCAGGTAAACAA
>JADLBM010000010.1 GCA_020847715.1 Candidatus Yanofskyibacteriota bacterium
CCTCCTGCTCCGACGGCACAACGTCAAAACTTCTCTGGAACGCAACAACCGGTCGCTTCTCCTGCGGTGCTGACCAGACGGGTGGGGGTGGTGTTTCCTCCAACTCCCTCGACTTCGACGAGCTGGTGGATGCCATGACGCTGGACGCGTCGACATCAGTTGCGATGGCGGGGAGCAACTTCACATTCACCGGCACTGGGAATGTCGGGGTGGGCACCGCGACGCCTGCGACGAAGCTCTCTGTAGCGGTTGAGGATTCGAACACCAATTCGGCGATTGATACGCTCACGCTTACTCACACGGTAACGGCAGGCTCTCAGGTGTTTGCAGTGGATACCGGAGCGTCGTTGCTGAACGGTCTCGTTTCGTACTGGAGAATGGATGAACCGACGGGCGCAAGTGTCGCGGATGCCATTGGTTCGAATACGGGAACTGCCACTGGCGCTACGGTTGTTGCGGGAAAGATAAGCAATGGCCGTAGCTTTGACGGAGGGTCGGCATACATTGATACACCCTTGGCCCCATCGGGCTATACAGGCATTTCATTCTCGGCGTGGGTGAGTCTCGATACGGTCGGGACGTATCCGATGGTCATGTCGTACGGCACAACAGCGGGGAACCAACCCGAGCTGCGTTTTTACAACAATACTGGGCAGATTGAGTTTATTGCGCGCTCGTCGAATACAGGGGTGACTGATAATACGAACCTTGCCGGTACTGGATGGCATCACATTGTGGGGACCTCTGATGGAGTCACTCTGCGGTTGTATAAAGACGGCGTGCTCGTTGGAACGAGTACCGTAGCGCACACGCTCGGGTCAGCGACTGCACTTCGGATCGGTGCGCGGAGTGAGACGGTTGGGTTCTATCTGGACGGTACTATCGACGAGGCCGGCGTCTGGTCGCGCGAACTGACCCAGCAGGAGGTGACCGACCTCTACAACAGCGGCAATGCCGACGCACTCGAATCAACTTCCGGTGGCGGGGCAGGCATCGGTAGCTCGGTGTTGTTTAAGCTGGCGGATAGCGCTGGTGACGCTGAAGACGCTGCGCGCGTGACGTCTCTATTTTCAACGGCAACAAACGGCACCGAGGCATCTGCGCTGACGTTCTCAACGCGCACTGGGGGCGCAGCGGTGGCCGAGCGTATGCGCGTTGATGGGAGCGGCAGCGTCGGCATCGGCACCACCGCCCCCCTCACCAAACTTGAAGTGCAAGGCACCGCTTCCGCCTCCCATCTCCTCACCACCGGTGGCTTGCAGGTTGCAGGGGGTGCCTCCGTCTCATACTCAAGATTCGGAACCGCGACTACAGGTCATAGCTTGGTTGCGTCCTCCGACCTCCTTCTCTCCGGTCTATTGGAAGTGGACGGCAACGCATTCTTCGATGGTTCTGCCTCCATCTCCTCGAACCTTGAAATCACGGGATTCGCATCCATCTCCTCCTTCATTCTCCCCGCAGTCGCAGGTGGCACCCTCGGCGATTGCGATGCGGCAGACGCCACGCTGAACTGGGACCTCACCACCGGAAAGTTTGTGTGCGGAACAGACGCGACGGGAGGAGGCGGTGTCTCCTCCAACTCCCTCGACTTCGACGAGCTGGTGGATGCGATGACGCTGGATGCGAATCTCTCCATCGCTTCCACCTCCAGTAACTACACGGTAGATTTTCTCGATACCGAGGTGAGCTTTGCGGGAGGCCGGATTCTCTCAAACGGCAATGTGGGCATCGGGATGACAGCGCCGGAAGCGCGGCTCCAGCTTGGCGCAGGCTCAACCACTGCCGCGCCGTTGAAACTGACGTCTGGCTCGCTTCTTGCCTCGTCATCGGCCGGGGCAATCGAATTCCTCACAGATGCTTTCTACGGAACCATTACGACGGGAGCGGGCACTTCACTTCAGTCAAACTATCCACCCACGCAGAGCGATACCTATGTGAAGGCAACGTCAAAACTTGATACAAACCAGTGGCCGCACTATGCCACCGACCCAGCGAAGTCATTGACGGGAAGCGCTTCGACGACTTCATGGATATCGGCTGCGACTTCCGGTGTGAACCAGAGGCTCCATATCGACCTCGGTTCGGCAATCGTCGTTACCCGAATCTACTATGAGAATTACCACTCCAACGGCAGCTTCATTAACCGAGGCATAGAGAACTTTACGCTCTGGGGCTCGAATGATTCCTCCGCATTTAACACGACGACGTATGGCATAGATACAAACTGGACGCAGATCTCTACCACGCCGACCGCTTTCGTACAACATGTAGGTACGAATACTGCTGACCCACAATATATAACGGTGAGCAATACGGCGGCGTACCGGTACTACGCGGTGAAAATCTCGGATAACTACGGTGATACAAACTACATAGGTCTCCGACATATCGAGCTTCAGTCAGGTAGTTCAGCGAGGAAGGCGTTTGTGCTGACCGACGGCGTTGACCTTACTCCGGGACGGGTGCCGTTCGCGGGAGTGGGGGGAAGATTGATGGACAGTTCGTTCTTAAACTTTGACGGAACAAATCTCGGTCTCGGCACAACCGTAACTCACGCGCGGATTGAAGCTAACGGCAATATCCTCGCCTCCTCCTCGGGCAACGTCTCTCTCGCGCTTCGCTCGAATTCCGCAACCGGCACCGATGGCCAGTTCACTATCCTTACCGCTTCCACCTCCGACCGCCTCGATATTCGCGGTGGCGCGGGTGCACTCGCCGACACCCTTATGACCATCGCATCGTCGGGAAACGTGGGGATTGGGACCACGAGTCCGACCAGCAAACTGCAGATTGTTGGCGGGGACTGCGCAGATGATGCGGGTGGGGGCGGGTGCACGGCCGACTATGCGGAGTTTTATCCGTCGTCAGAGCCGGTTGAGAAAGGCGATTTGGTTATGGTGGACACTGCGACTTCTTCATATGCCGTGAAGCGGGCAACCGCGGAGGGGCGAGATATGGTGCTTGGCGTTGTTTCTACGGCGCCCGCTATGACCATTGATGGAGGAAGTCTGAGTCTTTTCCAGGCGGACTACATACTGAATCCTCGGCGTCCGGCGGTGGCGCTTGCCGGGCGCGTCCCGTTGAAGGTTTCCGGCGCGAACGGCCCCGTTCTTGCGGGAGACAGGCTTACCGCATCAGAAATACCGGGTGTTGCCATGAAGGCAACCGATGCCGGAATGACTATAGGTATCGCGCTGGAGGACGCCTCCATGGTTTCTTCGGGCTCTCAGGTGCAAGTTCTGGTGTTTGTGAGCCCTTCGTATTGGGCGCCTACTCTCAGCGTCGTCACCGATTCTGCCGACACCTCCGCCGACATTGGCACCAACTGGCTCCACTGGACCTTCCAAGAGCTCTTTGCCTCTATCATCGATGCTTTCCGTAGTATCTTCGGTATTGTATTCGAGCAGGGGAAGGTGCAGGCGGATAAGCTCTGCGCCGGAAACGTATGCGTTGACCAAGAACAGCTCCGGCAGCTCCTCAACGCGGTCGGGGATATGCAGCCGACCGCGACCCCGACTCCATCTTTAACGCCATCCGTAACGCCAACGCCGATTATGACGGAAAGCCCTGCTCCATCCGAATCTCCTCCGGAGCCAACCCCCTCGGTGGCTGTCCCATCTCCTTCGAGCACTCCGGAGGAGTCTCTCGCGCCTTCTGAGGCGCCTCCGGATGCTCTTCCTGAGGTTATTGCGATTCCCATAGGTGATCTTGTCGCATCCTCGTAAATCAGCCAAAAAAGCCAGTGAAAATAGCGTGTTATTTCTCGCTCTTCGTGAAAGCATGACAGATTATCAACAGGAGGCCTAGCGGGTGTTCCGCGGGCGCGCTACCATGGTTACATGGTTGAACCGGAGCGCAGCAACTCGATTCCTCGTCCGGATATATCGGTTGCCCACATCATTCTTCTCATCCTCTCAAGGGATGGCCGGGCGACATTTTCGCAGATAGCCAAGCACCCGCAAGTCAGACTACTTGGGGCCGTTCGGAGTGAAAACAGTTTCTATACAGCTCTTGCAAGGTTGAAGCGGCGGCGTCTCGTCGTCCGCTCCGGAGATTACTATGAGCTTACTCCCGCCGGAGAGTATACTGCGCTAAAAGCTTATATCCGGAAAGAAATGGTAGACGCGGAGAAGACTCGGCTTCCAGAGCAGAAAGGAAAAGAAAAGAGTTGGGACGGTCGATGGCGTGTGGTCTTCTTCGACTTTCCAGAACAGAAGCGCCCACTCAGAGATCATCTCCGAGTTCTCCTGAAGAGGCTTGGATTCCAGGAGTTCCAGCGGAGCATCTGGATTACTCCGAAAAAACTTCCACAATTCCTTCTCAAGTTCATTGCCGATCCGCAGATGCGGAGGTACGCGAAAGTCGTCACGACGCTCGATGTCGATTATGACGATGATTTGCGAAAGCGCTTTAGGCTTTTGTAGGTGTGTTGATAAGAAAATCCGCGCAGAGCGCGGGTTTTTGTTTTCGAGAAAGATACACAAGAGGATGCGCCGTGCAGTATCTATGTGTATATATGAAGAGTAATCAATGTATATATAAGATTATGAGCAATAGGAGACTTGCATCTGTCTTATTGTCTGCAAATTTAACGCAGAGATTAATGAGTTCTTTGGTGCGATAGTGCGGTATGTTTTTGGCGATTTTTCTCGTTCGCGGAATGGTATAATGGTTCTGTTATGCGCTTTCCTACTCTTGGTCGTGCGCTGTCTTTCCTTGTGGTTGGTTTTGTTTTCTTTGGGGGTGCCCTCATTGTGATGCCCGGCACTCGCGGTGAGTCGTTGGCGTTCTCTGGAGTTCTTGCTGACGGACAACTTTTTGGCGAATGTGTTGGATGGCCAACGCCGCACGTGGAGCTACGGTGGTCGCCGAATGCTCCCGCGGGGTCCCTTTCTGCGAATACGAACTCTGTGCTTCGCGATGTAGACGGACTCGGGAGTCGGTGGTTCTTTGGCGGTATCTATCCGGGCGTGACTGCGACCCGCATTGATGGTTCGACCGCTCTGCCGTGGGGTCCCACCGGGTACCCGAACCCAAACTACTTCGTCCACGATCTTCGGGATGACGCGGTTCAGAGCGGCTCTACATACGCCTACCGGGTAAAGTATCGACCGGAGACCTCGAGTAATACATACACTGTGACGATTGATGCCGCGCATTGTGGTGGCGCGCCGACATCATCCGGAGCGGCGACGCCTATGCTCGAAGCGGGCGCTATCACTGGGTCGTGTATGTGGAATGGGGGCCAGCCGCTCGTCGAGGTGCGCTGGTCGCAGTCTCCTCCTCCCGGTCAGGGTGCCGCGACCGCAAATGCGCTTCAGCGGGGCGACTGCTATCCGAACGATCCGAATAACTACTGGTGCTTTCTGTCGAATCCTCCTGGTCAATATTCGTTTACCGACAGCGGATTGGCTCCGAATACTCAGTACCAGTATCGGCTAAAGTATCGACCCGATCTTGTTTCTCGAAATACCTACAGCATTTACACCTCGGCGGCGAATTGTGGAGGGCCGACCCGATCATCGGGACCGCTCGTACTGACTCCCGCATTCCAGTCCGTTTCGCCAAATGTTACAGCATTCTTTACGGCAACCGGCGGAGACGGCGTGTATTCGTGGAGTATTCCTGGTGGTGCGGTAACGGGGTCTGGAGCGGAGGTGGGAGCGGTATTTACGAGTGCGCAATCAAATGCGACGTATCAGACGGTTTCTGTGCAATCGGGTGGGCAAACTGCCACCGCGACCGTGCAGGTTGATGGACTTGCGACACTCGTGGACGATATCGTACTGCTCGGTCGCGGAAATCGGTTTATTTCTATCAACGACGACGCGCCGGTCACGCCGACCGCGAATGTGATGCTGACGCTTTCGCATGGGTTTGCGCAAGAAGCAAGCGCCACAATGACCGTAAAACTGGGGAATTCTCTTCCAGCCGCGCAGGCGGCGCTCGAGGAACCGTTTACGAAATATAAGGCGTGGGATTTATGCCGAGGTGCGGCTTCTGATCCGTGTCCGAGCGGGATGTACACGGTATATGCTATTTTTACGACCCCGAAGGGAGCGTATGCCACCGTTTCCGACGCCATCGTGTATGTGCCATCGAGTAATGGCAATACCCCCTCTCTTGTTTTAAACGGAGGGTCATTGGCAACGAGCGATCGAGAGGTTGTACTGACACTCACGCATGGGATTGCTAGCGTTTCCGATGGAGAGGTTACCATGCAGCTCGCGAATGCTCCCGACGCGGTGACGCGGGCAACGCCGCAAAAGTTCACTCCCGTGCGCGGCGCCTGGGATCTCTGCGACGAGCTCGGTGCGCTCTGCTCGAACGGAGTGAAAACGGTATATGCCCGCTACTGTGCATACGGTTTTTGTCAGCCGACGGTACAGGATGATATCCTCCTCGAGTCTGCATGGCCTGAATGGGGCGTTCGGGTGAATGACGATGCTTTTTCTACGGCGACCGCTTCGGTTCAGCTTCGTCTGAATCCATGGTTCAATCATCCGGGAACCGAGGTCTACATCAGTAATCTCCCAGATCTTTCAGATGCCCTATCGCGACCCTTTACGGATACGGTTTCTTGGAACCTCTGTTCCGGGAAGGCGCTATGCACCCCGGAAGCGCACACCGTGTATGTGCGGTATCTGAATCTTAAGGAGCCAACGTGGTACACGCCGCTCTCGCCTCGGTATCAGGACGACATTGCATTGGTTTCACGGGTTTGCGAACCGCGCCCAGCATGCCTCGACGCTACTCCGGCATGCGATCCTCCTGAGCCGGTTGAGGGTTGGTGTCCGGTGGCAACGTGCCTACCGCGTCCAGCGTGTCTTGATGCTGTTCCTGCGTGCGACCCTCCCGAACCAATCGCGGGCTGGTGCCCCGTGCCCCCGACGTCTCTGGGGAGAATACTCATCAATGACGGGGCCGCGCGAACAACGAGCAGATCGGTTCGCCTTGGACTCGAGAGTCCATTTGGCGCAGGCGCTGATGTATCCGTTCGACTCGTCAACGCGCAGGCTCTCACTGCGCGGGATCGCGAGCTTATAAAGGGTGTATTTGGCGGGGGAACTCCAGGGCAAGTCAATCGATCGCGGAGCACAGCTCCTCGGCTCTCTTCCGCGAGTCTGCCCGAGCTTGAGTCGGGTGTTGTGCGGAAAATGACAGACCGGATAACGGGATGGGATCTTTGTGATGCGGATCGGGGATGCCCGTACGGTGAATATACTGTATACGCGCAGTACTATCGGAAGGTTGCAACGCCTACCGTTGGCGCATTGGGCGCCTTGGGTGACGAGG
>JADLBM010000011.1 GCA_020847715.1 Candidatus Yanofskyibacteriota bacterium
AGCCGGCGAGGGCGGGATAGCTGAGATTGGGGTCGATGATGCCGGTGTTGAGGGTGAGGGAGACGTCGGAGAGGGTCGCAGAGCCGCCGGAGATGCTGAGGGTGACGCGGATGGAGCCCGCAGGGTTGGAGCCTGCACCGCAAGTACGGTCATTGTTGCCTCCATCGACGAATCCTGATCCGAATGTCCAGTTGCACGCAGGAGTGAGGGTGAGGTACGAGGCGGTGAGATGCTCAAGGCTTGCCGTACTGCACGAGACGGCAAGCGTAGCGGGGGTCGTGGTAGTGCTGCTAATAGTGTTCGCATTCCCTGCGGTACCCGACAAGTTCCAGGTACAGGCAGTGTTCGTAGTGCCGCCGCCAAATTGGACGGTGTGAGGAGGAGTGCTGACGGTGAAAGTGTTGAAGGTGTTGCTGTCTATAAGAGTAATCGGTGCGGTACCCGAACCCGTGATTTGAATGTTGTGGTATGTATAACCGCCCAGAGCGAAATAGTTCACGGTAGAGTTGGTGGTATAGACGACTGTCGAAGTACCGGCGTCGAGAACAAAGGAGGGGTCGGTATCAAAACAGTTTGCACCACTGCTGATTCCCGTTCCATTAATGATGAACTGCGAATGTGACCAAGTGCCTGAACCCATGTGAACGGAACCAGTTACCTTGCCCGACGAACAAAGTTGTCCGATGTATGTTTCAGTGACTCTTACGTTTACGTTGTGATCGTTGGCATCAAAATTTCCGCCGGAAAAAATAAGGAATTCCACGCTATTCAAGTCATCAGCGAGCTGGACGGTCCCCAAGCCGACTATCATCGTGAATCGATTCAGGTATACGCCATTCGTTGTAAGGATTGAGGTGTTGCCAAGACTAGGCGAAAGGTGAAGCGCATTGCTGGCATCTGAGGTTGTCATGCCAGGATCGAGAGTGAGATTCCCAAAAATTAATGCGCCAACCGACTGAGTTGTCCAGGTTCCATGGAAGCCCGTAAAATTCAAATTTCGGACTCCTGCCATGGACCCAGTCATGAAAAGATCGGTTCCCGCAGTTACATTTGCATCAATAGCCTTCGCCTCCACGCAGGTAGAACTACTTCCACCAGGCGTGCATCCGCTGGCCATTGCTCGGGTTCCGGTGCTTCCGGAATAATTGAAAACGACAGGATTTCCGCGATTGAGCGTGAAATTAATCGCGTTATTGGACCAAACGGTGTTGTTATTTCCGGTTACTGTCCACGTGCCGGAGCCCATTGTGAGGGTTCGAGTGTTTGAGTTGTTGGAACTGAAAAGACCAACGCTTACATCAAATGTCTTTGCATCGAATATCCCCTGCGTCAGGGTGAGTGCTTGCGTACTTCCCAGGGTAAGGTTGTCCGCGAGGTCGTACTCGCCGAGCGCGCCCGCACCGGTGGTGTTGATGGTGATGCTTGATCCGAACGCTACCCCTGCGCTCGTGATATTGTAGGGTCCCGCGGCGCCGTTCATGGTGATGGTGCCGGTGTAGGAGTTCACCAGACCGGCATAGCCGGTCCAGGTGCCGGTGAGGTTGAGCGCGGAGGAGCCCGCGAGCGTGACGTTCCCGCTCGTGCCTGGCGCGGCAAACGAAATACTTTTACATGCGAGCGTCCCGTTTACAGTTACCGTGTACGCGGTGGCATTGCTCGCAGAATCAAAAATACAGTTGTCTGTCGCGGAGGGGGCGCCGCCAGTCGTTGCGCCACCACTGGTGGTCGCCCATTTCGTTGTGTCGGTGGCGTTGCCGGTTCCGCCTACCCAGTAGCAAGATCCGGTGCCGGTGCAGCCGGCAGCGGACGCGGTATGCGCGGAGAAGAGAAAGAAAAAAGCAAAACAGATACCGGCTCCTGCGAGAGCGGTGAGTGCTTTGCGGTGTGGAGCCACATGGGAGCGCGAGCGCATACTTAATTATTGTATTCGATGGTCCAGCGGGGTCAATCTAAGAAGCCGATTATGGCGTCAGGAGGAGATACAGGTCGCTCACGTTCGAACCGGTCGACCCGGTGAATACGAGGTCGCCGGTCGCCTCGAGGAGCGGCTGTTCATTGAGGCGACGGAGGGTGTCAGGCACGGAATATCCTGCGGCTGTTGCTCGCGCGGTGGTTCCGTCGTCGATGAGCGCCCCTGCTGTCTCGCCGTTATCGCGACCGTCCGATGCGATGGCGGCGAACACTTGTCCGGCCGCGAGCGCGGTCGCCGCACTCAGTGCAACGTGCTGATTTCTTCCGCCGACGCCTCCGCTTGTGGTAACGACGAGGCGCGCCTCTCCACCGGCGATGACAACGGAATGTCCTGTCGCATGCGACTGGAGGCGTCGCGTGAGCTCGAGGGCTTCTTCGGTGAGGTCAGCTCCTTCGAGGTGGACGGCATATCCGAGCGTGCGCGCATGGGTGGCCATTGCGTCGAGCGCGACCGCGTTGCTGGTGAGCACGATGTTCGTGACATGATCGAAGTAGCGGGATTCCTTCGGTGTTTCTCGAAGCTCATACTCGCCGAGGTGGTACCGCTCGATGATTGTCTGCGCGTCGGCGATCGTCGTAGGGTCGGAGTAGGTCGGACCAGAGGCGACGAGATTCGGTGCATCACCAGGAATATCGGAAAAGATGAGACCGACGACGGTCGCGGGGTACAATAGCTTCGCAAGGCCGCCACCTTTGAGGCTTGAGATATGTTTGCGAACTGTGTTGAGCTCTTCGATGCTGAGTCCCGCACGATTAGCCGCGGTATACAGGCGGACTCCTTGGGTGAACTCGCTCGCGGGCCATGTGAGCATCGCAGACCCTCCGCCGGAAACGATTGCGATGACAAGATCGTCAGAGTTGATGCCCTCACACTGGCGGACCAATCGTTCGGTCAGCTGGACATTCTGTTCGGAGGGGACGGGGTGGCTCGCCTCGCAGATGTCGATGGTCTGGCAGACTCGCGCCTCCGCGCTCAGTGCGATGCCGCGGTGAATGCGTTCGCCAAGGATGCGTTCGAGCTCTGCTGATGCCGCACACGACGCCTTCCCGAACCCGATGACGTGGATGTTCCGAAAGCGGGAAAGGTCCCAATGGGTACCTGCAATTTCAAGCCGTTCTCCGTGAAGCCGAACGCTTCGGCGTACCGTTGCGGCCGTATCGATGCTCGCGAGACCAGCTTCGATGATGTCGAGCGCGTCTCGGCGTGCAGGGGTCCGCGCAAGCGCGGTGTAGTTCTGGATGCGGTGCATACGATTAGACGTATGACTGGTCGATATTCGCAATGAAATTACTGATGCTCAGTGCGGTCACGCGGGAAATCTCGCGGAGCGCTTCATCCGTGGAGAATGCGATATGCGGTGTAACGAGCACTGCGGGGTGGTCGATGAGGAAGTGGTTCGCGGCGAGGATGCGGTAGTCCGTGCCGCGCTGTTCATTGGAGAGCGCGGTGGTTTCATCTTTGAGTGCTCGTTCGCCTTCGAGCACATCAAGACCGGCGCCCGCAACGGTACCGGCAGTGATGGCGGCGACAAGAGCGTGGGTATCGACGAGTTCGCCGCGGGCGGTGTTGATGAGGATGACGCCCTTTTTCATACGAGCGAATGCTGCCGCGTTCACAATATGGTGCGTGTCAGGCGTGTACGGCATGTGGATGGTGATGATGTCGGCAGCAGAGAGGACCTCATCGAGCGAAGCATAGGTCAGGGGAGTGGACGCGGCGAGCTCCACGTCCGGCATCGCATCGAATACGGTGATGTTCATGCCAAACCCGCGTGCAATACCGCAGACGGTCTTTCCAATGCGTCCGGTCCCCAGAACGCCGAGCGTCTTTCCGGATAATGTGATGCCCTGCAGGTCACGGATGTTGTAGCTCGTTCCCTCGCGGAGCTGGTCGTATGCGGGGTAAATCTTGCGGGCAACGGCAAGCATGAGCGCGAACGTGAACTCGGCGACCGGGTGAGCTGCGTAGGTCGTCACATTGCACACCCGGATGCCCTTGGTTTTTGCGTAGGCGGTGTCGATGTGGTCGTACCCCATCGAGCGGGTTGCGATGAGTTTTAGGTTCGGGAGAAGGTCGATGACCTCTTTGGTCACTTGAGAATTAACAAAGACGGAGATGATATCGGCGTCGCGGTATGTCGCCGCGTTCTTCGCGGTAAGCTTCTCCTCAGAAAAGGTCGTCTCGGACCCCTGCGGGAGACCGGACTCGATATGCTCCCGCTCTCCGGGCATGATCTCGACAAAGGCAATATGCATCACCTCAAGTATACCGCTGACGGTCGACAACTGGAAACGGATAACTGGGTTTGGTATGATGGGGCGACTATGAACGAGAACGAGCAAATCCCCATGGACGAAGGAATGACGCGACAAGAACGCCGTGAACTGAAGCGCGTTCAGCGCACCGCACCGCCACTCATGCAGCGAAAAGGCGTCCGCCGGCTCCTGCTGTGGGGCGGCGTCCTCGTGGTGCTCGGGCTCATCGGATGGGGGATGGTGAAGCTTTCCGCGAATGTCCAGCTCCCAACGGAGAGCGGTGCGCTGTCGGTTCCGGTGAGCGCACAAGACAACACCCGCGGACCGGCCGATGCGCCGGTTACGCTGGTTGAATACAGCGACTTCCAGTGTCCCGCATGTGGTGCATTCGCTCCGGTCGTCGACAATCTACTCAAGGATCCCGACCTCGTTGGAAAGGTTCGATTCGTGTATCGCTACTTCCCGCTCACCAGCATCCACGCGAATGCCCAGCTTTCGAGTCAGGCCGCGTATGCCGCGGGACTGCAGGGGAAGTTTTGGGAGATGCACGACCTGCTGTTCAAGAATCAAACGACATGGCAGGGGAAGTCATCGGCAGGTGCCCGCGACACATTTGTCGAATATGCGCGTACCATCGGACTTAATGCATTGGCATTTACCACCGCAATGGACAGCGCGGCGGCAGCCGCCCGCGTGAAGGCAGATTTTGACGGCGGCCTTCAGTCCGGTGTGAATAGTACGCCAACCTTCTTCGTGAACGGCACCAAGATGCCGCATCCGCAGAGCATTGCGCAGTTTAAGCAGTTCCTCACATCTGCCCTCAATGCGACTCCCTAAGTATCTTGCCATCGCGTTCTGCATCGCGGCCCTTATCGGGTTCGCGGATGCCGCCTACCTCACCGCCCAACATCTGCGTGGCGTGATTCCGCCCTGTGTGGTTCTCAATAATTGCGAACAGGTGCTCACCAGCGCATATGCGAGCGTTGGTCCCGTCCCGGTTGCCGCATTGGGACTGGGGTACTACGGTGCAGTGCTCCTGCTCCTCATCGCGTTTTTCGACACGAAGAATCGGAAGCTTCTCCATATTGCATCGTGGCTGGTGAGTGCGGGTATGCTCGCGTCGCTCTACTTTATCTATGTCCAGTTATTCATCATCGGCGCACTGTGTCCGTACTGCTTGGTGTCTGCATTCACGACGACGGTCATGTTCGCAATTGCGGTGCGCGTGATGTACCTGGATTAGCCGTATCAATAATTTCTCCTTCGCATGGAACCAACGGAACAGATTCCCACAGAAGCTCGTGAGTCGCGGTTCGTCGTGAGTGTGCCGGTCGCAGTACTGATTGCGGCCGCAATGGTGTCCGGTTCGATCCTTTATGTTGGTGGCGGGCAAGACGCTGCGCTCTTACCGTCTGCAAAGAAGGCAGCGCCGTCTCCCGAACGCTCCGTCGACCCGAAAGCGCTTCTCGGAACCGATGACCCAGTCATCGGCAAGAGCAACGCTCCGGTCACGATCGTCGAATTCAGCGACTTTCAGTGCCCGTTCTGCCGGAGTTTCTTCCAGGATACCTACGGCAAGATTAAGCAGAATTACATTGACACAGGGAAGGTGAAGCTCGTATTCCGCGACTACCCGCTCCCGTTCCACGATGCCGCTCGACCGGCGGCGCTTGCGGCGCAATGCGCGCACGAGCAGGGAAAGTTCTGGCAATACCACGACACCCTTTTCCAAGAGCAGGCGAAGAAGGGGCAGGGAACCGTTGCCTTCGGTGCGCCCGAGCTGAAATCCTGGGCCGCGCAGATCGGCCTCAATACCGCCGCGTTCAATCGCTGTCTCGATGGAGAGACCTATGCGAGCCGGGTGACCGAAGATATGGACGCAGGGTCCACGGTTGGCGTGAGTGGTACGCCGAGCTTCTTCATCAACGGGACGCTCATCGTGGGAGCGCAACCGTACTCGGCATTCAAGGAGGCAATCGATGCCGCTCTTGCGAAAAAGTAGGAACACTAGCGAACTTCTTCGTCGATCGCTTGATGAAGCTGCTCTCGGAGCAGCTTCATTGTTTTTGCACGGACCGCATCGGCGGCACTGGCGCCGAGCGCACGAACCGATGCACTGGCAGACGCAGTTACCGCTTCGATGACCGAGGCGTTTTGCCGTACGCTGTCCGATAGGGTGCGGTGGGCGGGTGTCGCCCAGAGGAAGATGCCGAGAGATGCAAGAAGAACGAAGACGTATGCCATGGGCTATCGTGAGGTATTCTGGATAGAGTTGCCGGTTCGATTGCCGACGAGATCGGGATTGATGGAGTTTAGGATGAGGTATGCGGAAAAGAGGAGCAAGATGCCGATGGCGGCGTCTTTGATGATTTGCCACGGGTCCTTAATTTTCAACGCGTCCTTCAGGGGCGGGAAGATGAATGAAAGGCCAGCGAGGAGGAACATGAGGAATGCGGCAAGGCCGACGATTCCGAGGGAGTAGTCGTAGAGGTCGCTGATGACTTTGCCGAGCGGAACTGGCTGTAGCTCGTCCGCGGCGAAGAGTGGTTGCCCGGCGAACGCAAGACATCCGATGACGAGCAGTGTTACGACGAGGCGTACCATACCGATAGTATACATGAGCACATCGGCGGCGCACAGGCGGCTATCCACCCCTCTGTTGTCGTCTGTCCGGTTTGCTATACTGAGGGCATGGATACTCACTACTCACGCAAGAGTCTGCTTATTGCGGGTCTCGTGCTGGCGGCGGTTGCATTCGGTATCGGGTTCCTCGTCCGTGGCGGCGACGAAAATCCCACATCCACCGATACGCCGAGTCCCTCCGCGTCGGTTCTCTCGACGGCTCGTCCTCGGGTGAGCGCAACTCCGGCGTACTCTCCGAAGAGCTACATCATCCGCATCGCACAGGATGGGCCGGTTCCGAAGTCGCTCACCGTCCATACCGGCGATAGCGTCTCGATTATTAACGCAACGGACACTCTGTACTGGCCGGCGTCTGATCCCCATCCGAGCCACACGAATTGCCCGGGGTTCGATGCGAAGCGAGGGCTTCAGCGAGGGGATGGCTACACGCTGACGTTTAGCACCAAGAAAACGTGCGGGTATCATAACCATCTGGATCCTGCGAACGCCGCCCAGCGCGGGACCATCATTGTGCAGTGAGCGTTCGACGCACTCCACTTCAACTCGTTCTCCTGAATGCCACGGCAATCGCCGTGGTCTTCAGCCTGCTGGTTCCCGTGACAACCCGCGCGGGTATTTCCGAGGAGATACAGGCGAAGCAACGCCAGATTGAGGAGCTTCAACGTCAGATTGACGAGTACGAAGCGCAAGCACAAACGGTCGGACAGAAATCACGCACCCTCGAGAACGAGATTGCGCGTCTGAACGCGCAGATTGGCCAAATTAGCGCACAGATCCGTCAGCTCGAAACCTCGATTGACCAGACGGGGCTGGAGATAACGAAAACGACGAGCGATATCGCCGACGCCGAGCGCACGATGGACCTCCATCTCGGAGCGCTTGCTCAGTACATTCGTGCGTCCAATGAAATGGACCAGAAAAGTCTCGCGCAGGTCATCCTCCAGAACAATGCGTTATCGGATTTCTTCGACTATGTGCATCAGGTTCAGCGGACTCAAGACAGTCTGCGTATCACGATTCGTTCTATCCGTGAGCTGCACGCACAGCTCGACGATCGCCGTGATGAGCTGGAAGGGAAGAAGGGCGAGCTGGAGCGCCTCAAGACTCTGACCGAGATTCAGCAGCGAGATCTTGCATCCACGAAAGGCGCGAAGAACACCGTGCTCAAGGAGACGAAGGGGCAAGAGGCGAAGTTTCAGCAACTCATCAAGCGCACCAAGCAAGACCTCGATCGCATCCGCGAGCAGATTAACTATTTGGTGTCGAGCGGCATCTCGGTGGAAGACGCTGTCAGCTTCGCGCAGCTCGCTGCCATCGGCGCAGGCATCCGTCCGGCGTTCCTGCTCGCACTGCTCGAAACTGAATCTCGTATGGGGCGGAACGTTGGCACGGGCAACTGGCAGGACGACATGTACCTCTGCTACTTGCGTCTTGCGAACATCGCGAAAACCGCCGAGCGGAAACAGTACTACCAGAAGCGAGCGGAGACCGAGAAGAACGCATTCCTTGCGGTCATCGGGAAGCTGGGGTTGGATCCGAACTCGGTGAAAGTCTCGAAAGAGCCATCATATGGGTGCGGAGGAGCGATGGGGCCGGCGCAATTCATCCCGTCAACATGGCTCGGGTATGAATCGGAGGTCATCCGCATTACCGGACACGCAACACCGAACCCGTGGAACTTCCAAGATGCTTTCACCGCCTCGGCGGTGAAGTTGGCTCGCGGTGGTGCGACAAGTAAGGATCGGGCTGGCGAGGTGCGGGCCGCGAAGGCGTATATTAGCGGGAATCCGAATTGCACAAGTGCGACTTGCACGAATTACGCGAACACAATTCTAAAAAAGGCGGCGGATATCGAACGCGATCTCTGATGACAATGGCGATGAACATGCTATCTTCACCGCAGGACATTTCCAATAAGAAAGGAGGCCTCATGCGCTGGCGCATTCTCGCACCAAAGCTGGTTGTCGCGATGCTCGCGGTATTCGTCGGCGCATGCGCCGCGAGCAGAACGCGTACTATTGTGATCGCGCCCGTCGCTCCCATCGGAGAAGCCGACACTCCGGAGGTCGTGGACATCCTCCCAGTGCGGCAGTTCTCTCTCGCGGAGATCATTGCACCGGCACAGGCCGTCGACGTGACCGCGGCACCTTCGTGCGATATCGCAAAGGTTGTCGCCGAGACGTTTACCGACCCCGGGCTCGCGAGCGTATCGCTGAATGTTGGAACGAAAAAGCATCCGTATGTTGAAGTGCGCCTCGGCAAGGTGCAGGTGTTCGACGACTACGAGAAGGACATCGCGCTTCGCGTGCTTGATCCTGTATCATGCACGACCGAGGTCATTATTGTTCGGAAGACATACGGAACTCGCACCGTTTCCATTCCCGTCAAAACGAAGACGGGGACCAGCATGAAGGAGCAGGTGAAGCCCGCCGCGCTCGTATCTGCCCCTGTGGGATGGAGCGTCGAGGTGGTTCGTCGGAACGATAACGGCATCGAGTGGAACAACTGGGGCACCAGCTTCCATGTCGCCGCGCCCGAAGGCCGTATCGTGGTTGGTTTGAAGTATCCCATGGTTGGCGCATCGGTGAAGAAGGGTGCGGCGCGCGTGACGAGCGTGGTATACGTTCCGCATAGTGAAGAGCTCATGGCGGTTCCCGCGCTCATCGAACGAGGCATGACGTACATCAAGGAGCAGGAACAGCGGGTGAAGGACGACCTACGCGCGCGTGGCGTACGTTCGGCGGCATTCCCAGACATGCTCGTCGCTGATGCGATGGAGCGCTATCCCACTGCGTATCCGCTGCAGCAGCTGCTTCCCATCGAGCACATGGACATGGGCGAGTTCATCGCCAATCAGGCGTGGACCACCAAGCGGGTCTATATGGTCATTGGCGCCAATGGTTCGCGGTTTGCGACATACACCTGCAGCCCTGCGGCGGCATGTGGCCCCCAACAGTTCATGCCGGCATCCTATCGCGACATGCGTCGGCGGTTTCCAGATGCTGGACTCATCAAGGATGTTGATGAGGGTCGGCGGGACGCATTCAATAGTATGAAGGCGGCGGCGCTCCTCTTGGACACGCAGCTGAAGACCCTCATCGAGATGCGCGGACCGGCCATCGTACACGACAGTAACGTAGGCGAGCTCCAGGCCGCTGGCTACAATACCGGCGCCTCGCGCTCCGGACGGGTGTACGGTATCGCACTGGTAAAGAAGCTCGTTGAGTGGACCGAAGCCCGTGGAAAGCGCTGCAGCAAGGCGAATAAATGGGCCGAGTGTCTCCTGACCGAGACGAAGGGCTACATCGCGAAATATCGCTACCTTACGAAGGAGTGGCCACAAGAGTGGACGGTCGCACTGGACGCTCGAACCCCGTAGCAATCTACGGGGTTTTTGTTGGCATAAAAAGATACAAGCCCTTGCGGGCTTGTATCGGAGCGAAGACGAGATTACCTCTTCTTCTTCTTTGCTGCAGCCTTCTTTTTCTTCGGGGCTGCTTTCTTCTTCTTTGCCATGTGGGAACGGTGAGTG
>JADLBM010000012.1 GCA_020847715.1 Candidatus Yanofskyibacteriota bacterium
ATTCATCAACTCTTGGTGAGGCAAGATTGCCGGCCAGGGGTCTGTCGGTAACGGGCGCTCCCCCATAAAAACCCATTACGGTTTACGGGGCACGGAGCGCCCTTTCCTTTTCTTCTGTTGCTTCGCGTTTCTCAGCGTGATATACATGAAGCACTAACCACCTACGTCGTATGGAAAAAATGCATGAAGAGATCTCCGGAGCGGTAGAAGTTGGCGCAACGCAGCACGAATTGAGCGCCATCGAGAAGCTTCCTGAGAACACCGTTGAGGAGATGCGCAAAAAATGGTCAGCGTACAACGATTTTGCCAATAAGGTCGGCGCCCGAATCCCCATGATTCATTCTGAATCAGGCGGAAATGAGCCATTCGATAATGCTCAGGAGTTCACTGCGGACGATGAAACCCAGAACCTTCTCATCTCTATGAAAGAGCGGGCCGGAAGTGAAATGGCGCGCTTGAACGACGAGATCCAGAAGCTCATGCAACTAGCCGCATAGCCAACACTGGCGCTTGAGGGGGCGCACCCATTCGTGGCACACCAACTCCTCTCGGCAGCCCTCGGGGGCATCGATGCCCAAACCGTGCGCGTCCAGATAGACTCCAACCCAGGCATTCACGCCTTTTCTATCGTCGGCCTCGGCGACAAGGCGGTGCAGGAATCCATTGACCGTATCGAAGCCGCTATCAAAAATAGCGGCTTCGCTGCACCTCGGAGCAAGAACAAGCGTTTTGTCGTAAATCTGGCTCCCGCAGATGTAAAAAAGGAAGGGCCCGGCTACGACCTCCCTATCGCCATCGCATACCTCGTTGAAACGCGCCAATTGGTCATTACAGGCGAGGAAGCCATGCTCATTGGGGAATTAGGCCTCGACGGTCGTCTCGCTCATACAAACGGCATTCTCGCGGCAACTATGCTTGCGCGAGACATGGGAATTCGGCAGGTCATCGTCCCCTCCTGCAATGCCGCCGAGGCGTCCGTGGTGACAGAGGTAGGTGTCATCGGTGCTGACACCTTGTCACAGGTGGTGTCACACTTATGTCACCAGGTGCCAATACAGGTGACACGTGGTGACACCACGATGGCACCGGTGCCAAACGACGACTCCTTTGTGCACATTAAGGGTCAACAGGCGGCAAAACGAGCCCTCATCGTCGCCGCCGCAGGAGCCCACAATGTTCTCATGAGCGGCTCTCCCGGCTCAGGAAAGACACTCCTCGCCCGCTCCATTGTTGGCCTTCTGCCTCCCCTTACGAATGAGGAGGCTATCGAAGTTGCGAAAATCCAGAGTGCGAGCGGGCTTCTCCACGGTTCTGTCAGCTCTCTCCAGCGTCCGTTTCTAGCACCTCATCACACCGCATCCCCCGCATCAATCGTTGGAGGTGGGACAACCATTCGCCCCGGACAGGTGAGCCTCGCTCACCGTGGCGTGCTATTCCTTGACGAACTTCCTGAGTTCGCGCGAAATGTACTCGAGGCCCTCCGTCAGCCCATCGAGGACGGTATCGTCTCGATATCTCGCGCATCAGGCTCGATTACCCTCCCCGCAAAGTTCATGCTCGTCGGCGCAATGAACCCGTGCCCCTGCGGAAACAGCGGGGATCCGGCGGCAATCTGTACATGCACCGCAACATCCACGCTCAAATATGGGAAACGTATCTCGGGGCCCCTCCTCGACCGCATGGACATCCGCGTACTGGTTTCGCGAGAACATGTTTCAGCCGAAACGGCCGAGAACACACTTAACATCACCGATATTAGGCGCTCCATCCAGCACGCTCGCTCCGTCCAACGGGAGCGCCTGTCCCCCATTGGGCTCGTTACGAACAGCGAGATTCGGCACACCCACATCGATTCTCTCTGCGCGCTCTCACCAAGCGCGGAACAGCTTCTGCAGGCGGCAGTGAATCGAAACAACCTCTCGCTGAGGGCGTATCATAAAATAAAAAAGATCGCGCGAACCATTGCGGATCTTGATGACTCCTCAGCCGTACAGCAGCACCATGTCGCCGAGGCGATGGCACTTCGTATGGCAGACCGAGCTACTTCTTAACCAGCGGATTCTGTGCCCCGTGAACCTCGAAGTGCAGGTGGCACCCTGTGGAGCGGCCCGTCGTCCCCATGAGAGCGATCTTGTCGCCCTTTCCGACTACCTGCCCCGCCTCAACCAACAGCTTAGACGCATGCGCGTAGAGCGTTTCAGTGCCATTATCATGGGATATCTTGATGTATTTCCCAAAGCCGCCGTTGTATCCGGTCGCGTCAGAGACGGTCACTTTCCCGTCAGCGGCGGCATAGATAGGAGTTCCGCATGAATTCGCCATATCAACGCCATTTCTTCCATGAATCCGGCCCCAGTTAAACCCATACGTTGGCAGCTTAAAGAAGTCGCCAAGATCGGGAAGGTGGGCGAATTGCTTTGCCGCCTTTGCGAGACTCGCAACCGATGCCGTGCCCAGAAGCGGAACCTTTGTGGCGCCGGTAGATGTGCCTTGCAAGCGACCATCTGGAATGATGATCTCGTCCCCAGCCTCAAGCTCCCCGTTACTTGGGAGGCGGTTGTATGCAACGATACGGCCTTCATCCGCGGCGTACTTCTTCGCGAGCACGGCAACCGTTTCTCCTGATTTCACGCGATGAATAACGCCCGTCACTGGGGGAATACGGAGCACCTGACCAGGGGAGATGCTGTCTGCATCCTTGAGGCTATTCGCCCAAATAATGGAATTCATGCTTACGCCAAAGTCAGACGCGATGAATGAAAGGAGGTCGCCCTGCTGGACGGTATATTCGATAACACCCGTCCGGCGACCCGAGATGCGGGAAAGATAGTCGGTGTCGGGAGGGGTAATAGCGACCACGGCGCTCTCGCGGATCGTCGATGCGCCAGAACTCGGAGCAGGGGAGGAGACGGCCGCGTCCCCGCCAATTCCAGCAAAAATGCTATTAATATCGGCCATCTGAGACGAGGAGAGACTGCGTGAAGAATCAAAAGCGACCGCTTTTTCTTCTATATACTGGCGGACCCAGTTATCAAGCAGGGAGGCCTGCCCCTCGTTGCTTGAGCCGTAGAAGACCAGAGCCGTAACAGCGACAAAAACTACGGCATAGAGCTCCGTATAGCGGCTTCGAGTCACTCGTCCTATGATCGCTCCGATCCGACTTTCGGCGAAAAGCCTGCGGACCTTCGAGCTAGTTCTGGAGAGGATTGTACTAATAGGCAGACTTGGCGCAAACGGTTAAACATCAACGAAACCGAGCGTTTTCGCCAAAGAAAGCAAAAATTCTCTTGCGAGAATTACAGGCGAAGATTAGCATGTTGTGGTCTTTGGGTCAACGCTTGCCCGTACTATTGTCCACAAGGCATATTACACGTTCTATTTAGTCTATATGTCAAGTTTATGAGTACCGCCGATACAATATTCGGCCTTTCCGGCGAAGAGGCCGCCTGCCACTGGCTTGTTGGGTCCGGATTTCGCATTCTCGACCGAAATTGGCGGCGTCCATGGGGAGAGCTCGATATCGTCGCGAGCAAGGACGGTACCATCCACTTCGTCGAGGTAAAGACTGCCCGTCGCCTCGTAACAGGGTTCGAGCCCTTCCTCCGCGCCAACGGACGGAAAATGCATAAAGTCATGCGAACGGCGCAAACATGGCTTTCCGCGCATCAGTATTCGCCCGACACTCCATGGCAGTTGGACATCATCTCCGTTATTATGGAAGGGAAGGCACCTGCGATAGAGTTTTTCGAGAACATCTAAGCAATGAACAAAATCGGCGCACATGTCAGTATAGCCGGAGGCATCTTTCATGCCCCCACCCGCGCTCGCGATGGAGGGTGTGAGACATTCCAGTGCTTCAGTCGCTCCCCACAGGGAGGCCCAGCGCCAGCGCTCACCGATGAGGTTGTCTCTCAGTTCAAGCGAAACATGGAGGAATCCTCCATCGACCGATTCGTCATTCATGCACCGTACTACATCAATCTCGCCTCACCGAACGCCCCCGTCCGCCACGCGAGTCGCCGCATCATTCGAGAGGAGCTAGAGCGGGGGAGTACGCTTGGAGCAAGCTTTGTTATGTTTCACCCCGGTTCGCACACCGGCCGACCACTGGAGGAGGGGGTAGCCGCAGTCCAGAAGGGACTTGAGGAAATATTACGGGGATATACCGGATCCTGCGAACTCCTCGTGGAAATATCAGCGGGAGCGGGCCAAGTGCTCGGAGATACCTTCCAAGAGAACGCCGACATGATACGCCCCGTTCTTGACGCCACTGGCTTTGGCGGCGTCTGCTTCGACACCTGTCACGCGTTCGCTTCAGGGTATGATTTCCGGACTACCACGGGGGTCGCCGCAGTACTTCGTGAATTCGATGCGACAATCGGTCTCAAGCATCTCCGCCTCACCCATGTGAATGACAGCAAGACCGATCTTGGGGGTCACAAGGACCGCCACGAGCACATCGGCAAGGGATTCATTGACACCGAAGGCATTGCCAGCATTCTGCAAACCCCTGCGTTCGCCCGCATCGATTGGATACTCGAAACGGAAAGCGAAGGACAAGACAAAGACATCGCGGCGCTTCGCGCTATCAGAGAAAACACCTCGAAATAAGGCACTTTTCGATACTCGAGCCATATTGACTAAATATGGTATTCCTGCTATAATTAACACGCATAGAGGGTAGAAAAAGAAAGCCCATTTCCAAGCCCCGGCAGGGGCATCAGGAGAAGAACATGAAGAAGCTGCTGCCGTTCGTGATTGCGGCCCTGCTCGCAGTGGTCGCTCTCATCATCTTTGCCCCGACCGCTAAGGCGCAGGGGCGCCAGTTCGACCGATCGAGCCTTGGTGCGGTCCTCAACCGCACCATGGACCTCGGAACGGATTCGCTCGGCCTGCTGGGTCGGCGATACTGCGAGAACCATCGCGGTACCGGCGATCAGGTGGAGGCGTCGTGGTGCTACGGCGACGTCTACGACAACAACGGACGGTACGAGGGCTACAACCCCATGTCCGTCCGTGGCCAGCGGCGCACCGAAATGCTCCGCTGGGCCAGCAACCGCGACTACGCGGTCCCGCGTGGCAGGTACAACGGCTACGATCGTCGCTACGACGGTCGCGGCCTCTCGCACCGAGACCGCAACACCATCATCGGCGTCGCCGCGGGAGTTGGCGTGCTGTACGCCGTCAAGGAGTTCGTCATCGACCCCCGCAACGAGAAGAAGCGGGAAGCGATGGCCGAGACCCGTCATCAGGAAGTTCTGGCGGCCCTTCGGGCCCGCGAGGCACAGATCAACGGCGACGAAGGCTCGGAGGCCGACGCCCAAGAAGAGATCCCGCAGACCCAGGCGCCGACCAAGACGCCGAGGACCGTTTTCAAAAAGAACGGCCTCATCTGCAACAACACGAATCAGGCCGTCGTCATCGTCGTCGATGGCGACGACGTCCACACCCTGAGCCCCGGCAAGGCAATCCGCGTGGCGGACCTGCCGCAGGGGAAGGTTGAGTGGAGGCTCGCCCGCTAGGGCGAGAGGAGGGGATATGAAGAAGTGGCTCGCCACTGCATGCGCGGTGCTCGCGGGCATGATCGTCGGCATTCTGGTGTGGACATACTGCACCAGAAGTGGCGACGGGCCCGCCGTCGTCCAAGCCAAGGCGGATGTCGCCAAGGCAGAAGACATCCGAAAGGCCGGTGAGATTCACAGCGCCGGCATCGCCAAGCGCGTCGAGTGCTACGACGCGATGCGCGAGCCGTTCGACTCCCACCGAGGCAAGGAGCAAGTCGAGGCCGAGCCTCGTGTGTGGATCGATGAGCTGGGAGGAGGCCGCATCCAGTGCTTCAGCGGCCCCGGCTTCAGCCGGCTCACCGGAGAGCCGCTGAAGCCGGTAACAAAAAGCATCGTCCGGCGATTCTGGGCAAGCAACCCGGAACAGCCGACGTTCAACGCACCGACCGAGTACCCGCCTCTCTACGAGGCGCGGGAGCAGCCGAGGGGTCGGCGAGCGGACCGTCCGCGCAGCAACGGCGGCGAGCTCAACCCCATCGTGGAGGTCGACTGCGCGCCCATGGGCTGCAGTTGACCAAACCCCCGTACGACACGCGTCGTACGGGGGTCTTCTTTTTATTGAATAACCGACAACAAAACGATACGATACTGCATATGCACCTCGTCTCACAGAGCCCCACCGACACGCAGGCTATCGCCGCAAAACTCGCCCAGCGCCTCCACGGCGCACTCCCACGAGCGACGGCAACCGTCGTCGCACTCTATGGGGATCTCGGAGCAGGAAAAACGACATTCACCCAGGGATTCGCGAAGGCGCTTGGCATCACCCAACAACCAAAGAGCCCAACCTTCCTACTCGCGAAAGAGTACGCGATACCCCAGACACCGTACTCGCTCTGGCACCTCGATTGCTACCGGCTTCAGGGACATCGCGACCTCGTCACGCTGGACCTTCACCGCATATTCGAAAACCCGAACAATATTGTGCTCGTAGAGTGGCCTGAACATATAGGAGAGGGACTCCCACGGGACACCATTGAAGTACGCTTCACCCACGAAGGGCCGACCTCGCGCGGCATCACCATCAACGAGAACCCGTGAAGAAGCTCGTCCTCATCGACTCAAATGCGCTCGTTCATCGGGCGTTCCACGCGTTGCCTCCGCTGTCATCACCCGCGGGACAGCCGACGAACGCAATTTATGGATTTACCTCCGTTCTTTTGAAGATGATCGCGGACCTGAAACCGGATGCCATTGTCGCGACGTTCGACCTCGCCGGCCCAACATTCCGCCACGAGGAGTATGAACAGTACAAGGCTCACCGCGTAAAAGCGCCGGATGAGCTCTATGAGCAAATACCTGGGGTGAAGCGCATGCTCGGTGCATTCGGCATTCCTATCCTCGAGCAGGCGGGGCTGGAAGCCGACGACATCATCGGCACCGTCAGCGCGCAGACCCAACAGATTCCCGGACTTCAGACCATCATCGTCACCGGAGATCTCGACACACTTCAGTTGGTCCACGGACAAAAAGTCGTCGTATTCACCCTACGAAAGGGGATGAGCGACACGGTCACCTATGACGAGGACGGTGTCCGTGAGCGCTACGGTATCGCTCCGACACAGGTCCCCGACCTGAAGGGACTGAAGGGCGACCCGAGCGATAACATCCCCGGCGTCAAAGGAATCGGGGAGAAAACAGCGATGAGCCTCATCCAGGCATTCGGGTCCATCGAGCAGCTCTACACCGAACTGGAAAAGCCAGAATTCACACCGGGGAAACAAGCCGGCGTGTCCGCAAGCGTCCGTGCAAAGCTCCTCGAACAGAAGGATATGGCGCTGTTCAGTAAGAAGCTTGCAACCATCGTGCGCGATGCATCCATCTCCTACGATAGCGAGGCCGCCGATTGGCGCCAGCACCTCGACATCCCCGCGATTGAGGCGCTCTGCAGAGAATTCGGTTTCACCTCTCTCATGAAGCGTATCGGCACAACACTCGGTTCGGCCGTCAAAGAAGCCTCTGCGCAGCAGCTCGACTTCGATAGCCCCGTGGAGAAAAATGATGGAGCGCCTGTGCTTGTGGCCACAAGCCCGCATGAGCTTCCTCAGGGTTCTGCCGCCGCGCTGCACGGAATCTTCTCGGAAGGCATACTGCAAAGCCTTTTGGTAACGGCCGATGGCCCGACCGTGTATGAAATCCGAAACCCGTCGCCGAGCACTATCGCCGATGTCGTTGCGCGTTACCCAACTCTCATCGGACACGACCTGAAGCCGATCCTGAAGGCAACCCCTGACGCTGCTACCGCTGCTCGCGCAACTCTCGTAGACACCCAAATCGCCGCGTGGCTCGCGAACCCCGAACAGCGTGACTACAGCCTGAGCCGAGTGGCATACGAGGTCCTCGGTCAACCGATGAGCGACAATGAGCGCTCATCGGTCTCCGTCATCTGGAAACTTCGAGAACCGCTGGAGGAGCGCCTCAGGACGCTCGACCTCCTTCCCGTCTTTAGAGATATTGAATCGCCGCTTATCGCCATCCTCGCGCGGATGGAGCAGGTCGGCATTTTGGTGGACACGTCACATATCGATGACCTCATGGCGAGCGCAAGCACAGAGGTCGCGAAGCTCGAAGAGCAGATCTACCATCACGCCGGAACGACATTCAACATTAACTCGCCCTCGCAACTCGGCGACATCCTCTTCACGACCCTCGGCATCAAGGGGAAGGTACGCCGAACCGGCGGGGGAGCGCCGTCTACCGCAGCCGCGGAATTGGAAAAACTCCGCGACGAACACCCCATCATTGACCTCATTCTGCAGTACCGCGAGCTCAACAAGCTTAAAACAACCTACATCGAGCCATTCCCGACGCTCGTTGGAGCCGACGGACGCCTCCACACCACCTACCATCAAACGGGAACGGCAACCGGACGCCTCTCGTCGTCCGATCCGAACCTGCAAAATATCCCGACAAGAACCGAGCTTGGCTCCCGATTCCGCGCCGCCTTCATCGCACCCCCGCACACCAGCCTGCTATCGCTCGATTACTCCCAGCTTGAGCTCCGCCTTATTGCACACATCGCTCAGGACCAGACAATGCTCGAAGCGTTCCGAAACAGAGAAGACATCCACACTCGCACCGCCTCAGAAGTATTCGGTCTAGCACCCGCGCAGGTCACCAAGGATATGCGCCGCCAAGCGAAGGTGCTGAACTTCGGCATCATCTACGGCATGGGCTCCGTCGGATTCGCGCGCGCGGCTGGTATTTCGCGTGACGCGGCAAAGCAATTCATCGATGAGTACTTTGCCCGCTTCTCCGGTGTCGCCCGCTACATTGAACGCACGAAAGAGGAGGCGTTCACGCGTGGATTCGTCACAACGCTCCTCGGTCGTCGTCGGCCGCTTCCGGACATCTCGAGCCGAATCCCACAACTCGCCGCCCAGGCCGAGCGCATGGCAGTCAATCACCCCATCCAAGGAACAGGAGCAGACCTTGTGAAGCTGGCAATGATCGCGGTCGCGCAGCATCTTTCCGAACTTCCAGAAAGTCATCGCCCGCGACTCCTCCTCCAAGTCCACGACGAACTGGTATTCGAAGCACCCTCCGATACAGTCGTCGACGCCGCCCATGAGCTCGCTCACATCATGGAAAAGGTCTACGCGCTTGATGTCCCGCTTGTGGTCGACGCAAAAGCAGGACTGAATTGGGCGGCAATGGAGCCTATCGAACACCAGTAGCCATGAAGCTCCGTATCCCACCACTCGATGCCGCCGTCATCGCCGCGATCGCAGGCGCAGTGTGCGTCGGAATCGTTTTCATCGCATGGATCTGGCGAGGCCCGCGCATCTCCGTCACAAACACGCGCCAACCGATGGGCGGGACGCTCGGCACCCTCACCGGACAACCCTGCGAAACACCGACCCGAAGACCGCTCGCCATTATGCTTGCATCGGACCCAGAGGCCCGACCGCTCTCAGGCATCGGGGCCGCCGATATGGTGTTCGAAATGCCCGTTACTCCGAACGGCATCACGCGAATGATGGCAGTCTACCAATGCGGCGAACCAACAGAGATCGGCTCCATCCGGTCTGCCCGCTCAGACTTCATCCCGCTCGCACAGGGAGTTGATGCCGTCCTCGCACATTGGGGAGGGGAGCATGACGCACTCGCCGCACTGAACAGCCACATCATCGACAACATCGATGCGCTCGCCTATGAAGGAAGTACATTCTACCGCAAGGAACGCATCCCGCGACCCCACAACGGGTTCACAACGCCGACGCTCCTCCGTGAGCGGGCCGACCTGTTCGGATACCGGGCCTCATCAAGCCTTCTCCCATACCTGAGGACTTCTGACGCCCCGACGCGGACAACAAGCCCGCTCGGAGATACCGCGTCGGTATCATGGCCACAGAACATGGATGTCCGATTTACCTATGATCCCTCCCGGAACGCCTACGCACGGTGGCGGGGAGGGGAGCCTGAGATTGACGCGCTGACCAAGCGCCAAGTATACGCCCAGGTAGTCGTCCTCGTGCACACCGACGCATCGTTTGTGCGCGACCAATACATCCGCGTACGGACGCTCGGCAAAGGCGTTGCCACTCTTTGGCAGGGCGGACGACGCATATCAGCTCTCTGGCATAAGGAACGAG
Organism: Candidatus Yanofskyibacteriota bacterium; assembly: GCA_020847715.1. GTDB lineage: Bacteria > Patescibacteriota > Minisyncoccia > 2-02-FULL-40-12 > GWA2-44-9 > JAGOPO01. Next base: position 10,160 of record JADLBM010000012.1, read on the forward strand.
CATCCGATATGCTCACATTCACAGACGCTGCCGGAGCGCCTATTCCGCTTGAGCCAGGTGTTCTCTGGGTTCTCATTGATGCGCCGCTCCCAAGCGTCTCGCGCTAATTCTATGCTCATCTCTTACGTCGGAACAGAATCGTTCGTGCTCCATGAAGCCGCGGAAGCGTGCATACGCACACTCCGTGAACAGCATGGAGCCGATGTGCCGGTCACGCGCATCGACTGCACCGACGCGGACGTGGCAGAACGCCTCGAACAGCCGCTGAAGTACCCGTCATTCTTCCATACGCACCATGTCGTCGTCGCCACGCATGCCGCATGTCCACTCATTACCGCTGCCGCGAAGAATCATCGCATCGCAAGCGCCACCGACATCACGCTCGTGGCCATCCAAGACTCCGAACACCCTGCGTACGATAAAAAATCAGCCGCCACACTCCGAGCGGCAGCGAGTGAGCATCGTTCATTCGAAGTCCTCTCCGAAGAGGACCGGATCCATTGGGCAACGCGCTTCTGCGCGGATCGCGGCTGTGAGGTTTCTCGCCCCGCCATACAGCTCCTCATCGCTCGTATCGGCAGCGACCTTCGAGCTCTCTCGCATGAGCTCGAAAAAGTCTGCGCCTATGTCCAGCGTGGACGCATTGAGCCAGCCGCCATACAGCTCCTTGCTCCACATCGCACGGAGTATGACGAGTGGGAGCTCTCGAACGCTCTTGCCGCCCGAAACAAGCGAGCAATCATAACGACGCTCTGGAAGCGACTCCACGAAGGCGCGGCGGAGCAACTCCTCATCGGATCAATCGCCGCCGGAATGCGAAATCTTGCCATGGTGAAAGAGCTCGCAGGTCGCGGCACACCCACGGCATCCATTGCGAAACTCGCGGGACTCCACCCATTCGTCGTATCAAAGACGCTCCGCGGAGCACAAGCAACCGACGCCGACGCACTCCGCCGCGCCCACATCGCCCTCGCGACACTCGACCGCTCGGTAAAAGAGGGGACTGCTCATGCCGCAGACGAGCTCTTTTCTATTCTCCTTTCATGGTAGCTCGATTCCTTGCCGCACACTGATTTTTGTTGTATGATGAGCTTCTTCGCATATGACCGCTGAGTACCTCTCCTATGGTCGCGCCTCCGATGTCCCGGCCGGACGCGACCGCATCATCTACCGCCTTCTCGAGCTTCAGCCGGGACTCTTTGCGTGGGGAACACTCCTCCTCGTCGTAGCGGCCTCGTATTGGATGCCGATGTGGGCGTCCATTTTCATCATCGGGTTCGACATCTACTGGCTCATCAAAACGATTTTTCTATCCCTTCACATGAGCCATTCGTTCCGCGCCATGCGAGCAAACCAGCGCGTCAACTGGCTCGACCGGTGCGAGCAGGCAACCCCCGCAGCACCCGATCTTCTCGGCCTCCGCGCAGGTGATCTCTATCACCTCGTCATCCTTCCAATGGCCACAGAGCCCTACGATGTGGTGCGGGAAAGTTTCGACGGCCTCTTGAAAACATCATGGCCGCTGAAGCGCATGATCGTCGTATTGGCAACCGAGGGACGAATAGGGGAGTCCGCGCGGGCCATCGCCGCCCGCATTCAGAATGAGTACGGCGACCGCTTCCTCCGCTTCATCGTAACAGAGCACCCCGACGGCATCCCGGGAGAGATCCGCGGGAAGGGCTCAAATGAAACATGGGCAGGAAAGCAGGCGCTCACCGCCATCGACGAGCTTGGCATCGAATACCGTCGCGTCATCGTCTCGGTGTTCGACATCGATACGGTCGCCCCCGCCGACTTCTTTGCCTGCCTTGCATGGCACTACCTGACCGCCCAGCACCCACTCCGTTCGTCCTACCAGCCCATCCCCATATTCAGTAACAACATCTGGCATGCTCCGGCATTCGCCCGCGTCTTTGCCTTCTCGACGACATTCTGGCAAATGATCCAGCAGGCACGCCCCGAACAGCTTGTCACATTCTCAAGTCAGTCTATCGGGCTCCAGGCGCTCGTTGATGTCGGATTTTGGCAAATCAATGTCGTCTCCGAGGACTCCCAGATATTCTGGAAGTGCCTCCTCCGCTACGACGGCGACTGGCGCACGGTTCCGATGCGGTTTCCGGTCTACATGGACGCAAATGTGGCTCCTACCGTATGGGGAACGCTCGTGAACCAGTATAAGCAAATCCGACGCTGGCATTACGGCGTTGAGAACAATCCGTACTTCGTCTTCGGCTTCCTGAAGAACCCGCGCATCCCGTGGCGCACGAAATGGCATCACGCCTTCAACATGATTGAAAAGACCCATTCGAGCGCCACGAATGCCCTCATCATCTTCTTGCTCGGCTGGCTTCCGGTGAACATCGGGGGAGGGGCGTTTACCCAAACGGTGCTCTCGTACAACCTGCCATTCATCACGAAGACCATCATGCTGTTGGCGATGGTAGGGCTCATCTCGTCGGCTGCCATCTCACTCGTCCTCCTCCCGCCACGCCCGCCCAGCTTCGGCCCGTTCCGCTACGCATGGATGGTCCTGCAGTGGCTCTTGTTCCCCGTAAACTTTATCCTCTTCGGCGCGATACCCGCACTCGACGCCCAAACCCGCCTCATGCTGGGGCGTTACATGGGCTTCTGGGTCACCCCAAAGTCGCGCTAGCTTTAGCTTAATAGAAAGGCCCCACATCGCGAATACGACATGGGGCTGTGGGGCAAGGCAAGAAGTGAAAAGGCTATCCGACTACCACCTGCCGCGAACGCAGATCGACGTGCGCACTGCCACGGCTGCACCAGTTCACGTATAGCCTGCCGTCGCCGAAGTCCACGCTCGGCACGCCGCCATCGCGAGACAACGAACCCGAGCAGAGGGTGATGTTGCTGACGTCGAGGTGCTGGCCGGTCTCCAGGAAGTAGACGAGCTCCAGGAGTAGGCGCTCCAGCAGGGTGATGCCGAGCACTCCGACTTCCTTCAGGTCGTTGTAGGATTTGTTGGCGTGCTCTGGGTCCGCCTCTTGGACATCGCGCACCCAGACGGCGTAGGGTCCGGCCACAGCGGAGCGGTCCGAGGTGGTGATAGTGTCGAGGTTGTCGTTGGTCCAGCGCCAGACCCTGAGACGCTTGGCGCAGACGGCCAGCACCGACTCGATGGTGAGGCCGGGAACGACCACGATGAGACGGGTGGATCCGGGCTTCGGGTCAGGGACCCGCAGGCCTGAGAGGTCCACAGTCATACCGAAGTGGTCGGCGTAGAGCTTCTCCCACGTCGCGAGGACGTCGCGGTACGGGTCCACCGCCGTGAAGACGGCGCGAACCTTTGCCGCCAACTCTCTGCCATGCCCGATCCAGTACTGGGCCTGCGCCCAGGTGAGACGGGTCGGCAACGCCTGCACAACGATGGCCCAAACCTGCTTGAGTTGGTCTGGGGTCGCCATGCGGACAGTCTGATTGGTCTTCTGTTTGGAAGCCATCAGCAGTTCCTTTCTTGGCCTTGTTTTCAAGGAGCCGTCGGGCTCCGTCGCCCACAATGGGCACGCCAGCTACTGTTTCTATTATAACACCTCTATAAACAAAGTCAATGCCTCCTCATTCAGAGTGGACGAGGTTCTGGAGCGCTGCGAGCTGAGCCGCGAGGAGGGGATTGCGCTTCAGCTGGGGATCAGTCCTGAGAATGGCTCGCGCCGCCGTGCGGGCTTTTTTGATGAGCACTGCGTTCCCAAGCGCTTCCATAGTCACATCCGGCATGCCGGACTGCTTGATACCAAAGAATTCTCCCGGCCCACGGAGTTTCATGTCTGCCTCCGCGAGCGCAAAGCCATCGTCCGTTTTCTCGAGCGCAGCCAACCGCGCCCGCGCCGCTCCGTCGTCAGTCGGCAGGAGAAAGCAGTACGACGCATGCGCACCGCGCCCGACGCGTCCGCGGAACTGATGAAGCTGGGCGAGCCCGAATCGGTCAGCTCCTTCGATGAGCATGATGGTCGCATTCGGCACGTCAACACCAACCTCGATAACCGAAGTCGAAACGAGAATATCATGCCAACCCTCCTTGAACTCGTGCATGATGGCTTGCTTCTCCTTTGCCTTCATGCGGCCATGCAACATCACGACGCGGAGGTCCGGAAATACCTCCTTCGATAGCTTCTGGTATTCGTCTTGCACCGCTTTCACCTGCGCCCAGAGCGCGCTGAGCTTCCCTTGTCTTGGAGGCCTCGGCGAGCTCGCTATGCGCTCAGCATCCGGCTGTACCGCCTCAATCACCGGACACACCACGAACACCTGCCGACCTGCCCGCACCTCATCACGGATGAAGGCATATACGCGTGGACGCTCCGCGGAAGAAACAACCTTCGTGCGCACCGGCTGCCGCCCACTCGGCTTTTCCTTGATGAGAGAGCTGTCCAGATCACCGAGCACGGTAAGCGCAAGTGTGCGGGGGATAGGGGTCGCCGTCATCGAGAGGAGGTGAGGCACCACCCCCGACGCGTGCCGATCGGACTTCATGAGTGCAGCTCGCTGGTGAATACCAAATCGATGCTGTTCATCAATAACGACGAGCGCCAACCGCGAAAAACGAACATCGTCGCGGATGACCGCGTGTGTCCCCACGACGATCTGCACGCCCCCCGAACTAACGGCTCGCTTGACCGCCGGCTTGGTCGCCTCCCGCCCATCCACAAGCGTCGTTGCGCCGGTCAGAAGGGCTGTGCGCACACCCATCGTGGGCCCTACCAAGGTCCGCAGCGTACGCTCATGTTGCGCTGCCAGAACTTCAGTTGGCGCCAAAATAACCGTTTGGTGACCCTGTCGCGCGGCATGAAGCGCCGCCAGCACGGCAACGACCGTTTTGCCGCTTCCTACATCTCCCTCAAGGAGCCGGTTCATCGGGTACGGACGCTCCATATCCTTAAGTATTTCGAGCGCAGCAACACGCTGATCTCGCGTAAGCGGGAACGGGAGCCCCTGCACCAGCGTTCGCATATACTCCGTATCCATAGGAACGCGGACGGACTTCAAGAGGTTCATCTGCCGCCGATCGCGCAGTGCTTTTAGTTGCAGAAGGAGGAGGTCGTCGAATGCGAGACGCTCCCGCGCTCGCACCGCATCCTCCGGACGATGCGGGTAGTGAACCGCTACCAGTGCGTCACTGAGTGATTGAAGCCCGTACTGCCGACGCACCGACTCGGGAAGGGGATCAGGGAGATCGAGCTGCTCGATAATAGGCTGGATGAGGAATCGGAGGTACTTTGAGGTAACTCCCGCGGTCTCAGCGTAGATGGGAATAAGCCGCCCCGTGTGCCGGAGCCCTTCTGCTGCGGTATGTTCCGCATCGGTAACTCGTTCGTAGAGTGGGTTTGAGATTGAGAGCCCCCGCTTATCCAGCACCACTTTACCGGAGAGCGACAGGAGTGTCCCTTCGGGAATCGACTCTCCGACATACGGCTGATTGAACCAGACCGCACGGACCGCGCCGCTCTGGTCGCGAAGCGTCGCCGTTGTAATTGTCATCCGCTTCGGCCATATGAACCGACTGGAAATGGCGATGACCTCGCCTCGAATACTCTGCTTCTCGCCGGGCACGAGCTCAGCAATAGGAACCGCCGCACTGTAGTCCTCATATCGCGTCGGAAGATGCCACAGAAGCTGGCGCACCGTCGTAATTCCGAGCTTCGCCAAACGCGCGGCGCTGCGCGCCCCGACTGAGCGCACATTCATAACCGACATCGTCAGATCCAGCGGCATAGCTTCATATCAATACCATGGAATAGCGTCGAACGAAAGCGGGCCGCGAGGCCCGCTTTCAGTGGCATTTCTGCCTAACTCCGGAAGTCCATTGGATCGCGCCCGCTCGTGATTGTTTCCACCTCGCGGCGCTTGAAGGAAGCCGAGCGCGTATACGACACATACAGGAGCGTCATAATCGCTGACACCAGAAGAGCCGCCAGAACGGCATCGCCAGGCCCCGTCTGCACGGTGCCAACCTGGCCCACTGCTCGATTCACAAGAACCGTAACCTGCCCGGTCCGAGCGCCGACACCGTCTGCGGTCGCCTGCACGCTAATAATCGCCTGAGACTGTCCGGTGGGGAATGACGCGCTCTGTACCGACGCCCGGAATCGCACGACCGCCTCTTGGCCGGGGCCGAGGGCGCCAACTGCGAGGCCTCCGGTTGTGACAGAATCAACGGACGAAGGAGTCCCGTTCACCGACGTTGAACCAGCAACATAGGCAAGACCGGATGGAAGCGCCGCCCGCACGACCGCATTCCTCACAATGTCGGCATTCGCGGGAGCACTCGACACTCGCGCAATCACTTCCACCTGTTGATTTCCGGTCACCGATACCGTAGCCGCCTCGGCGCTCCCCGTGGACGCGTTCCTACCAGAGACGGTAAACCCGATGTCTCCTCCGACAGGGGAGGTGGTAGCAACTTGAATGGCAACATTCGTGCTCATCTGGCCGAACCAACCCACCAACCCTTGGTTCATTTGCCACTGGAAATTATATGTCCCGGGCTGGGTCGGAGCGGTAATCGAGAACACAAAGGTTGCATCTTGTCCGGGTTGAATGGGAGCGCTCGGGATTGGCACAAATCCAATGCCCCACGTGGTGTTGTCTGCTGGATTTTGACTCTTGATGCGATAGGCGTTGCCGTAGTCTCCGGGACTCCCAATCTTGTCCCACGCCTTCGTTCCGGTGTTACGGAAGGTGAGCGTCACCTGTGCGGTCGCGCCCGGAGCCATCGTCGCCGGAACATTCTGGGAAATAAACTGCGCGTTGTTTCCAGTCCCAGCAGGCGTAGCCGTTGCGGTAACAGTAGCGGTCGGGGTCGCCGTTGCCGTTGCAGTAGCTGTCGGGGTTGCTGTGGCGCCCCCACAGTTCACGCCATTCGTCGTTACAATATATGAATTTGTCGTTCGGGTATCCGGACGGTACTTCGCCCAGTACTCATAGGTTTTGTTTGCCTGCACCAGAGAGTCTACATACTCCCAGTATGCCCCCCTGTCTACCGGTACCAGCTCCTGCATCTGCGTAGTCACCCCATCAACGCGCTTGTTCATACCATTACTGTCGGGAGTCTGACTTCCAGGGGGAGGAAGCTTTGACCAGCGAAGCGTGATGCGTGGCGTTGCGCCGCCAGTGCAGAATCCCGCGATGGTCCCTGCCGCAGGCGCATTCACATCCGGCGTGCCAGTTGGCGACACCACCGGAGTCGGCGTGCCAGTTGTTGCACCAATAATCTTCGAGCAGGTCAACGATGTGTAGCCGCGAGACCCATCGATACACCGAGCGATATGCCCCCAGAATGTAGCTCCGCTCGCCGGAGGGGATGCACGGTGCTCTTGGAACCAAGAATCAGCAAATCCATCCGTGCGATTACACCAATCCGCTTCGGTCGTAGGAACCGTCGCCCAGCTCCACTTTGTGTAATCGTCAACATGTGCCGGATTCTCAGAGAAAAGCAGGTTGTGCTCCGTGTCGTATTTCGCACCTCCCGTCCGAACTGCATACGCAAGGCTGCCGAGGCGATTACACTTCGGCGGCTGATTCGGACAAAAGACCGTGCCAAAACACCCCTGCTTCTGGGAGTCGAACTCGTACACGCCGCCTCCAGGAGCGGGGGACCATATCTGAACATATCCAGTCGGGATTGGCTCAGCAGCAAAAAAGCGACCAATCTCGAATGTAAAGCCGAGACGGGCCCAAACGATAAGCAAAATACTAAAGACCGTGATACCACCGAGCATAACTACGCGGTTCGCTCGATAAAACACACCCACCGCACTCGCGTTCGCTGCAACACGGTCTCGAATCCGCTGGAATAATTCGTTCATGGGTTAGCGCCGGAAGTCGAACAGATCCTTGTCGTCATGGGCGCCCTTCGCAAGCGCTCCCGCCTCGTGACGACGATACGCATCGGTGCTCGTGTATCCGACATATAACAAGGTAATAATCGCGGAAACGATGAGCGCAAGAAGCGTTGACTCGCCGGGACCGGTCGGCACTTGTGTAACAGGAGTCGTCGGGGTTGTGATAATGACCGGAAGCTGTGCGGTAAGAGTTCCGATACCGTCTGCGCTCGCTTGGGCCGTGTTCAGCACCGTTGTAGTTCCCGCAGGAAGCTGGCTCGCCACCGCAACACGTGCGGAGAGAAGTACGGTGACCTCTTGGCCGACCGCAAGCGTCCCGAGACTGAGTCCACTACTCGTGAGACTGTCGGGGGCAGGGGAGCCATTCACACGCACCGAACCGGCCAGTGCGGTCATGCCCTGAGGCACGATATCGCGAAGAATCACATTTGTGAGCGGTGCATTCGAGGTGTTGCGGACTCGAAGAATGAATTCGACGGTCTCTGCCGGAGAGGCGTAGACCGGCGACGCCTCGCCAGTTTGGCCACGGCTCGTGTTCCGCCCCATCTTCACGAGTGACATGCTGAGATTCTGGGATGCGTTCACGACATTCACGAAAGCAACGTCGTTCACCTCAGAAACATTTGAACCGCGCGCGTATCCGGTGTTCGTCATGACGGTCGATCCCTGCGAGAAGAATCCTGCGGCCGCAACGGACGCGCGGAATCGAATGGTCACGGTCCTTCCAGATGCGAGATCGCCGAGATTCAGTCCCGATGCAACAATGCCGTCTGCGGCAGGCGCCCCATCAATGGTCGTCGAACCTGGGATATAGGTGAGCCCAGCGGGCAAACTATCACGAACCGTCGCGGATGTGACGGCGCCAACTCCGACCGAAGAGACGCGCAAAGAGAACTCGACCGTGTCCGAGGGGTTTGCGTTAACAGAATCGGTCTCTCCGCTTCCCTGAGTAACATTCCGCACAAGTTTCTGAAGTGTCAGCGCGGGAGCAACAGGCGTTGGCGTCGCGCTCGCGGTAGGAGTTGGTGTTAGCGTAACGCTCGCGGTCGGCGTCGGGGTAGTCGAAGGTGTTGGGGTTGGCGCAGGATTCACCACGACGGTGCATGCGGCCATATTGCCGCCACTCGCGACAACAACCACTTTCGTTCCTGGCGTTGCGAATGTTACTGCGTAGGATGCTCCGGTCGCGCTGGATGACACGCCTCCGATTGTGTACCACGCATACATTCCAGTCCCACCGGAAGCAGTGGCGTGCGCCACCGCACCGGTCACCACCATTTGCGTCGTCGGAGAACAGACGACTGGCGGCAACACGCTTCCCGTGGGCGTAGGCGTCGGAGTTGCACTCGTCGTCGGGGTCGGTGTTATTGTGACGGTCGGCGTAGGAGTCGGAGATGGAGGAGTGCTTCGTGTCGGAGCAGGGGAGGTTGTTGGGGCAACGCAGTTTGTGCCGTAATCGATAACTGCACCGAGCGCAAGCCCGCCACCAGAATCGCGGCACTCACCGGTCGCTTCATTCTTGAAGCAACCATCGATCTGAACGCGTCCGCACGTATAGCGATTCGCGTTGTAAGTGACGGTAACCTGATGATGGGACCCGGGAGCAAAGCTCGCGTTCGTCTTCCCGATATTCACCGCAGTCCCTGCTGTCGCAGAGCACCCTTTCGTATCGTTGTGGAAACCATTCGCAACAACGGTGTAGGTATCGGTGCTTCGATTGTACACGTCCCACGTCTGAGACATGTCGCCGTTCGCGGGTCCCTGGCACGCCTCTGTTGTAAGATTCCCGCCTACAACTTTCCAGCAGATGCCTCCGCCCCAGTCATTGTAGCCAGCAGGACACCCAACCGTCGTCGGGAGGCAGTCGTCATTTGAGGCGCACTGATCATCCCCAGGGCCATTAATAATGACACAGGCATTATTGGCATTGCATTCGCTGTGCTGCTCAAGAACAGTCGTCGTCGGAGTTGGCGATGGAGCACACCCGCCGCCAACGCACGGATCGCCATCATTACAGTCTTCGCCGCCGACGTCAGGATTCAGAAATCCATCATCGTCACAATCGTGGTCCGGAAGACAGGTCCACTGTTCTGGAGGAAGAGGACAGGAGGTGCACCCCGGATCACCGACGGTGCATGCGAAGAAGCGGTTTACATCTAGCGTAAAACCAGCCCTCCACCAGAGATAACCGAACGTAGAGAGAACGATCAACCCCGCAACAAGGAAAAAGAGGCGGTTCGCCTTAAGGAATCCACCGAATCGTACAAAAAATCCTTGAGAATCCATTCTTATTGAACAATAACCGTACACACTGCGATATCTTTGGCGGTAGAACCGTCATTTCTCCCGCTCTGCACAAGAACCTTCTTGGTTCCAGTGGTGGTATAGCGAACCGCGAACTGCGCCCCCTGTCGGTTTGTGTCGGGTGCAGATGACTCCGGACCAAGCCACGTATAGATGCCGTCTCCTCCAGCCACGGTGAGGTTCGCAAGAACACCCACGGCGACTGTCTGGGTCGCGGGGGAGCAAGAAGCAACAGCTCGATTTGTTCCCGTGGGCGGACACCATCCTCCAGCGGGCTCTGCGATGTCGCACGGAGGAGTCGCGTCAAGACATGCCGGGCGCGTCTGGCATGCCGTCGTTGTTACAACATCAGCGGCAGGCTCTGCGGCAAAGAATTTCATGAACTCAAGACTAAATCCCGAGTACCACCAGATGCTAATGGCGCCGACAACAAGCATCAGGACTCCTCCCAGAAGCATCTTTCGAACGGTGGCATTCATATACGCACGTGCAATCTCAGTTGATTATAGTACACCGCTTGAACACTTCACAGGGACATATCCACATTTTCTCTACGCGCGGAAGTCGAGTGGGCCCTGGTCCTCACTCGCTTTTGTCGCCTCGCGGCGACGATACAGCGGTGAGCGCGTGTATGCCGTGTAGAGCAGGGTGAGCGTCGCTGCAAACATAAGCGCCGCAATAACCGCATCTCCGGGCCCTGTCTGCACGCCTCCCGCGCCGCCAACGACGCCTCCACCCGTGCCAGCTCCTCCCTGAGTTGAACCGTACACCGTGACGCTCGTATCGCCGATAACATCCGCCAGCTGTTGGGCGGTCGCCACGGCGCGCGGTCGGAACATCTGCGGCCCACTGGGAAGCAGGGAAGTCTGATCTGCAAGAGCAGACCATCGCACCGTGACGACATCTCCGGCCTCAAGGCGACCTAAGAATAGGCCCGAAGTGGTAATGGTATCGATGAGAACCGGCTGACCCTCGACGGTCGTCGAGCCCTGTCGGTATGACATGCCAGATGGGATCTCATCGCGAACCAGAAGGCCGCTCGTGGGTCCACCTCCACTGTTCGTGATTCGAATGACAAATTCCACGATCTGCCCCGGATTCACAGTGACTGCGGTCCGCTCGCTCGGATCTCCCACCGAAAGATTCCGCGCATACTTCGCCACCGTAAGCGCGGCGCTACCCGTTTGCGTCGTGTCGTCCGTCACTGTCACTGAGCATCGAGCACTCTGCGCTCCACTGCTGACTCGAACGTTTTTGACGCCGGTAGTCGCATATGTAATCGACACGAATTCATTCCCACCTTCTTCAAGGAGTCCACCGCCCGTGATATCCCATTGGTATACGCCCGTACCGCCACTTGCCTGTAGAAGCGCTCTTCCGGAACGCTGCACAGTCTGCGTTGTAGGCGAACAAACGAGCGGAGGCGGGGGAGGGGTCGGAGCAGTTGAGATAGTTGTGCCGATAGGAGTCGTTGACGCGCCGCCGCACAACACAGTGTTCGAAACAATGCTAGGACTAAACTTCACGCGATACTGGTAGGTTCGTCCGGCCGCAGCCGAGACATCGGTGTACGTCCCAATACCAAAGGTATTCCAGCATCCGCCCTCACTGAAAACATCGGTCCAGCTCCCTCCGTTGATATCCATGCGCTGAATAACGTTTTGCATCGCGCGACCCGACAACGGGTTCGTCCAAGTCAGAACATTGACGGAACCACACTGGACCGCCAGCGCGGGCGTTGACGGAGTTCCCGCATATGCGGGGCATGAATCGCCGCCTCCACCCGCGCCGCCGCCATCACACCCAGACCCACCGGCACGCGGATCGCATACTCGGATACAGAAATCGTCTCCGAATGCTGTCCAGTTCTTCGGACAATCTTGCGGCTTCTCAACGCACATCTTCGGATACCGCTCCCACACAACACCGCTGTCAGGCTCGGGCCTGCGGTCTGTCATGTACAGGAACTCTCCCGTACCCGTTGTCCCCCTATATGTCGGTAGGCACCCTTCATCGAGCGCATAGTCGTACTCCGGCTCTCGATTGCACACGAAATCCGGCACCCAGCTTGGCGGCTGGCTTGCGCGTCCGGGACATCGCTCTTCAGCAGCGAAGAACCTCCCGATCTCCAACTGAAAACTTCCGTAGACACCCCATATCACAAGCACCATCGCCAGGACGGCAGCAGTAACCACAATCCACGCCTGTGGACTTTCACGGAAGAGCCGGCGAATGACTTCCCAATCCATAGCAATAGTATATCAGCTTCCGCGCCCACAGAGCACGGAGCCCTGTGTGTTACATCTGCACTTGCACCGCCTGGACGGCAATGCGCTTGTAATTTGTACCGACCGGATAGCAACTGATAAGCACAAGGCTACTGCCCAAAGCGTTCTCCATTTCGCTCAGACGGCTATCCTCTGAGAAAGGATTAAAAATGATTGCCTGCTTCATCTCATATACAAATGAACGATTATCCTCATACTGCACATAGAATCGATCTCCGGGTTTCAGGCGACTCAAGAGCGCGAACACCGCTCCATACTCTCCCTTATACCAAGGGTACGCTGAGCTGTGCCCAAGAATGACCGCCGCGCCGGGGTTTCCGGGTTTCGCGGTATCACTGTAGTGCACGACGCCATCTTCCAGACGCTTGTAGATGGCGTCGTTGTTGTTTGGCGCATTGAAAACGATAGGCGCGCGAACACCGATGCTGTCGATGACCAGCGTTGCCCGATCGGGTAGCGGTTTTGCCTGCACGGCACCCGCGAGCGGGAGGAGGCGAATGGCATCTCCAAGCGTGTCTCGAGTTCGGATTGTTCCGGGAGCTACAAGATACTGTGCGCTCTTTGCGACAAAACGAATATTCAGCAGCAGGAACGCCGCAGTGAATGTTACGGCGAAGATAAACACGAGCCGGAGCCAGATGGTTCGGTTCCGATTGTGAAGTCGCATGTCACCAGTATACCAAACAACAACATCCCCGGTATGGGGATGTTGTTGTTTTCGGACACTCAGACCTACTTGAGGAAGTTGAGTCCGGCAGACCGCGAGAGTCGTCCGACCTCCGCGAGTGCCGCGCGGCGACCGAAGGCCAGTGAGCGCGTGTACACGGCGTAGCCACCCGTCACCAATGCGGCGATGAGCAAGGCAAGCCACAGAGAGTCCGCGGGACCCGTCTGGACGCCTGATGCGTTCGTAATGCTCACATGCTGTCCGAGAGTAATCGGAAGCTGAGCAGACATCGTGCCAACCGTATCTGCTCGGACCTGCGCAGTCGCGTTGACTACCACCTGGCCCCACGAGGGGACGGATGCTTCGTCGACGCGAACCGACAGCTTAATTACCGTATCAGTAGAAGGCGAGAGCGTACCGACAGAGATACCAGCGCTCGTGATGCCGTCCGAAACCGCATACCCATTCAGTGTTGTCGAGCCTGCAATGTAGTTCACGCCGCTCGGGAGAAGCTCCGTCACGAACGCGTTGTACAATGACGAGCCATTCATTGAGCGAACACGAAGGATGAGGTCGAGCGTGTCTCCGCCACGGGCGCGAACGCTTGCGTTCTCACCACTCTGCCCGCGCGAGACGTTGCGTCCGGTCTGGCGCAGATCGAGTCGTGCATTCGGATCGGTGTACGGGTACGCCGTCGGCGTCGGGGTCCACGCGCTACCATTCAGGACGAGCGTGGTAGTTCGAGCCTGCATATTCGCGTTCTCTGCAGTCACGGTCACTGAGTTGTAGAGCGACTGCCAGTTCGTGTATGCGGCATCAACAGTCGCATCGAACTTCACGATATAAGTGCGGTTCGCGGTCAGCGTACCGAGGCTCAGACCGCCGTTTGTGATGCCGTCGGTGTACCACGTTCCGTCGATATTCGTAGTTCCAGACAGGTAGCGAACGAACGAGGGGAGTGCGTCCGTGATGCGAACGTTGGTGAGCTGATAGGCACCGGTCGTGATGCGCGCAATGAACTGCACGCGATCGCTCCCGTAGACATTCACCGAAGAACCCTCTCCTCCGCGCGTAACATTCCGGACGGTGTGGTCAACCGCAAGTGAGCCATACGGATACGCGGTCGGCGTCGGAGTCCAGTAGGTGGAGCCGTACACATTCACCGCGCACGAAGCCGACTGACCGGCGCTCGTGACCGTGACCGTACGATTCACCGTTGTGGAGCCATAGTTGTAGAAACGAGTCGAGAAGACGGAACCCCAACCGGACGACGGGTTGCCGTCAGTCGTGGTCCAGTAGTAGGAACCGTTACCACCCCATGCATTCAGAGAGACCACATCACCCGAGGTGACACTCGAGTACGACGGTGCGCACTGCAGGGTCGTCCATGGGGTCGGCGTCGGGGTCCAGGTGTACGTCGGCGTAGCGCCATACACATACACCGTGCACGCGGCGGTCTGGTAACCGTCAGAAACGGTTACCGTGCGCGTCTCCGAACCGGTCACATAGAACCGGGTACCAAATGTCGCACCATACCCATAACTCGGATTTCCACCAACCGCAGACCATGTCAGCTGGTTCGTAGTGTTCGAGGAATAGGCAGTAAAGCTCACGAAATCTCCGCTCGAAACGGACTGAACGGACGGCGCACACTGCAGGGAACCGTACCACTGCGTGGACTGCGCCTGGGCATCAACGACACCAAAGGCGCCACCGACCGAGGACGCCAGAAGGGCCGTGAAAAGCCCGAAAATCAAGGCTTTCTTGGACATATGGGTGAATATAATGATTACGTAGTACCAATCCCTACTGGGATCGTGTTGATATATTATACCATTCTAAATGGCAGAAAGTCAAGACCCCCGAAAAACTGCTCCCGCGGCGGAATAAGGCCATATTATTGAAAAAAATGCAATGTTCGGGTATACTGTCCGAGCATTGTTCGCTCTCGTCGTTCAAAGCCGACGCAAGAGGTCGGCTCTCCGACCCCAGCGAAGCTGGGCGTCGGAGTGGATAGGACATACAATGCAAAGGGGAGTGGATATTCGGTGAATTTGCTCTCGTCGTTCAATGGATAGGACGCAAGCTTGCGGAGCTTGTAATGTAGGTTCGATTCCTACCGAGAGCACAAAAACAAATGGCCCCCTTGCGGGGCCTTTTGTTTTTCATGCTTGAGGTAGGAATCGAACGGGGAGAAGCGGAGCGAGGCCCGGCCAAGTATGGGCGGGCCGATGTGAGCGCCAGTCGCATATCCGGTGGATATGCGACTGCTCCCCAGTACAACGAAGGCTCACCGCGACGGCGGGGAGCTGAGGCGAAATTCCTACCGAGAGTGCAGGGTGATTCCTACCCTCTACGGCCTCCGAATGAAGACATCGAGAAGGGGGGTCGGATGCTCGCTTTCCACTATATACTGTGACAACACTGCGCGGATTTCCTGAGGGTCCTGCTCTCCCAGCGGAAGACGTAGTGTCGGGATGTGCCATCGCCGCGTCTGGAGGCTGAGCTCAACGGTATCGTCCGGCATTCGATGGATATCGAACGAGGCGAGATCGGCGTGAGCAATGCGTCGTCCATCAATCTCGACGCCGCGGCCGTCCACAGCTACGCTCACCGGCCTGCTGAGTCGCTCTCGAATCTCCCATGTTGCGGCGCCCAAAAGCGTGACGATCATGACTGCCACACTCGACTGCCACCACGCGACCGCACCCCCGATGAACACGAGCGTCGCCATGAGCATGTAGTGGCGCTGCCATGCACGCCCCTGAAGGGGATGGTGCGCTTCCCATGCAATTGCCTGTGCAGCGAATTCGTTGAATGACGGGGGTACAGCATCCGCGGAAACCACTTCCGGCGTCATCACATCCGCAGTTGTAGATTCGTCGACACTAACAGGTTCCGGATTCTTGAGGTCAAGCACGTTGCTCATGCGGGTAGTATACCATCATTTTTCTACGCCCCAGCTCCTACCGATGAGGGCAGCCGGCCCAGCAGCACGGTCGCCGCATGCCTTTGCGCATCTTATCGAGACCGACTGCAATGCGCCGCTCACGTGTTTTCGATTGCTTCGCGGAAGTCACCCAGCAGATCCATTCGTTGCGAGCCAGCGGAGTGATATCTGCCCACACGCTCCGAGCTTTCGAATCCGATTCGATCGCTGCGCGGAGGTCCGGCGGCGCCCTATGTACTGCGCCGTTTTTTGTATTCGTCTTTTTCATAAAGAATGCGCGCTCTTGGCGGTGGGAGTAGGATTCACCCGCCACTCTCGGCGCGTCCGTCGGCGCGCCTCGGTTCTGGGCTCCAGCCCTCGCGGTCGCCCCTTCTGGCGCGACAGCGCTCCGGGCTTCGAATCCTACGCTCCAGCTATAGTATCACCCCAGACTGCCACATGGCAGTCTGGGGTGATATGGCGGTGGGAGTAGGATTCGAACCTACGGTACGGTTTCCCGTACAGCGGTTTTCAAGACCGCCGCTTTAGACCACTCAGCCATCCCACCCAATGCGCCAGTGTATCGTGAAATTGCCAATAACTCAAGAAAATGCTATATTATTCCCGCTCCACTCCCGGAAGCGTGGCTGAGTGGTTGAAGGCACCACACTCGAAATGTGGCATAGGGGTAACCCTATCGGAGGTTCGAATCCTCCCGCTTCCGCAATACCAAAACGGATTGCCGTGTGGTAACCCGTTTTGGTGCCGTCGTCGAAAAGGGAGGATTCGAAGGACGGAGCGATGTCGCGCCAGAAGGGGCGACCGCGAGTCCGTGGTCAGCCCGAGGGTTGTCGACGGACAACCCAAGAGGCGAGACCGAATCCTCCCGCTTCCGCCAGGATTCAGAAAGAGAGGAATCGTGACAACGCTACTGCTGGACGACTTGGACGACGACACGCGCCGGCGACTCACCGAGCGCAAGCGGTACTCGTGTGCACACTGCCAGTACCGGTGGGAGATTCCCGCGCTCCAGAGCTCGACCGAGTGCCCGTCATGCGGCGGCCACTGGATCGTCTTCGACACCGCGCCGGATAGCCAGCGGGACCCGTGAGGGTCCCGTTTTCTTAGTAGTAGAGCTCTTTGCGAGGAGGGGAGGCTTTGATGATATCAAATGCCTCCTGCGCAGTATCGACGAGGTGGTAAAGCTGCATGTCTTCCTTATCGATGGCGCGATATTTCTCGTACACCATGTCGTTGATATAGGAGAGGAGCGGTGTCCAGAATTCTTTGCCAACAAGAATGAGCGGAACCGTTTCGCGGTCGACCTTCTTGGTCTGAACCAGCGTCACCATCTCGAAGAACTCGTCGAGCGTCCCGAAGCCGCCGGGGAAAAACACGTACGCCTGCGCCGTGTAGAACAGCATCACCTTGCGTACAAAGAAATAGTAGAAGGGCTGCTTCTTGGTGAGGTAGGGGTTCTCCCGCTGCTCGAACGGAAGCTTGATGTTGATGCCAATACTTTCGCCACCCGCCTCGAATGCGCCACGGTTGCCACCCTCCATAATGCCCGGCCCGCCACCGGTCACGACGCCAATCTTCGCCTTTGCCAGCAACGCACCGAGCTCACGGGCAACTTGGTACCATTTATTACTCTCTTCGAACCGTGCGGAACCGAGAATAGAAATCGTGTTCTTGTAGTCCGTGACAAACTGCCACCCATCAACGAACTCCGCCATGATGCGGAACACGCGCCAGTGAAAACTGGAGCGGAAGTCGAGCGGCATCTCCTGCGTCTGCTCCCAGGGGAGCTTGGATGCGGGAACATTGAGTGAGCCTTTTGGATCGTCTCCCATTCCCTCCAGTATATCACAGCACCGCCGATGGCGGTGCTGTGTAGTGGTGGACCCAACCGGACTCGAACCGGTCACCTCATCCATGCCATGGATGCGCTCTACCAGATGAGCTATGGGCCCAAGGCGTCTGGAAAAATAGCACGAAAATGGTAGTATCGCAAGGTATTGCCTGCCCCCGTAGCTCAACGGATAGAGCAAATTCGTCCTAAGAATGAGATGGGGGTTCGATTCCCTCCGGGGGCACACACCTGACCACTCCTCATACTGCAGGAAGTGGCCGGCCAAGTGTCCTGAGCGCATAGACGCGAAGGACTACAGAAAAAATACTTATGCTGGAAATCCATCCGAAGGTAGGGGAGGTCCTACGGACACTCGAGGAGAACGGCCACCGCGCATATGCGGTGGGTGGCTGCGTGCGCGACATCATGATGGAGCGACATCCAACCGATTGGGATGTCACCACCGACGCTCGCCCCGAGCGCATCCAAGAGCTGTTCCCCGATAACTTTTACGACAACGCATTTGGAACTGTCACCGTGAAGACGCGCGACGACGACCCCATCGTGCGCACCATTCAGATTACCCCGTTCCGCATCGAAGGACGGTACACCGACCAGCGGCACCCCGACGAGGTCACATTCGCGAAAACAATCGAAGAAGACCTCTCGCGCCGTGACTTCACCGTGAACGCAATGGCGATGAGTGCTGACGGGACACTGGTTGACCCCTACGGCGGACGAGACGACCTCTCCGCAAAAATAATCCGCGCGGTCGGGGATGCCGATACTCGCATCACGGAAGATGCGCTCCGCATGATGCGCGCGGTTCGATTCGCGACCACGCTCGATTTCAGCATTCACGACGACACTCTGCGGGCGCTCACGCGCCACGCCGCACTGCTCGAGCGCATCTCGGCAGAGCGCATTCGCGATGAACTCACAAAGATCCTGAATGCTCCGCGCGCAATGCATGGCATCCAACTCCTCGAAGATACCGGCCTCCTCCGGTTCATCCTTCCGGAGTTGCGCGAGGGCGTAGGAGTCGAGCAGAACCTCCACCACATCTACACGGTGTGGGAGCATAATTTGCGCACCATGCACTACGCTGCGCAGAAGGGATATTCATTCCCCGTGCGAATGGCGTGCCTCCTCCATGATGTGGGGAAGCCGCGCACCAAGCGGGGAGAGGGCCGCCACTGCACGTTCTACGCACACGATGCCGTGGGTGCCACGATGGCTCGAAAGATCATGGAGCGCCTCAAATACCCCGGCGAGACCGTCGATGCGGTCGTGCGCTTGGTTCGTTACCATATGTTCTACTACAGTGTTGGCGAAGTCACCGAGTCCTCGGTTCGCCGCCTCATCGCGAACGTCGGGCTCGAACACATTGACGACCTCCTCAGGCTCCGCGAGGGAGATCGCATCGGCTCCGGAACGCCCAAGGCGGTACCCTATAAACTCCGCCACCTCAAGTACATGATCGACAAGGTCAGCCATGACCCCATTTCAGTAAAGATGCTCAAGGTGAACGGGCAGGATATTATGGAAGTCCTCGGAATTCCGCCCGGGCCGAAGATTGGCCTCATCCTCAACACGCTCCTCGCCGAGGCACTCGACGATCCGACCATCAACACCCGCGAGCTCCTCTTAAAGCGAGCGGGAGAGCTTGATGCGGCATCCGCTGCCGACCTCAAAAGCGCGCTTGAACGCATCGAACAGGCTCGGGATTCGGAAGAGAAGGAGCGGATGAAGAAATACTACGTGTAACCAAAAGACCTCTCGGAGGGGTCTTTTGGTATCTGTCGGGCTGCTGGGAATCCCGTACGCGTCAAACCTCGCCGTCGCTCGGTTCGCGCTTCCGGCCGGGGCTCGCGGCGCCTCCTACTGTCGACGTATCGCTCCGCCCTTCGCTTCCCGGCAGGCAATCTGCGCGCAACAAAAAGACCCCACTGCGGGGTCTTTTTGTTTATGGGTCGGGCTGCTGGGAATCGAACCCAGTCTTTATGAACCCGAATCATACGTACTACCGGTATACTACAGCCCGCACCGCTACGATGCGAACTCGACAATACCACAGAAATACCAGAATTACAATGAGATGCTGGCTTCTCCGGCGGCCTCCTCTTCGTCGCCGAGATCGCGTTCGATGCGGCGAGCTTCTTCGAGGTCGGCGTCTGCGGTTCGGTCGTCTTCCTCATCGCCCCGCCGCAAGCTCTGCGTATCTTCTTTATCCTCGCCGCCATCCGTTTCGTCGCTCTGGTCACGGGCATCGTTCAAGAGCTCTTCGTCACCGTTCTGCTCATCGAGACGCTCCTGCTCGTCGGCCTCAAACTCGTCGGACACGAACACCTCGTCATTGAGCTGTCGTTCCATCTGGCGCACCTGAACATCGAACCACGCATCGTCGTCGCGGGCGAGCGCCTCTTCGATGCGGTCATTCACCTGAGTGCGAAATCCGTACAACGCATCCTCTGGATGCGCAGAGCTGGCAGATACCGCCACACCCCCAACCATGAGAAGGACGGCAAGCGAGCCGGTCGCGAACGCGTGCCGCAAAACCCACGTCCGCGTGCTCACGGCATGTGAAGTGGGTGTCGTGACGGCGACTCGCAGGAAGTGGCCGATGCGTGCGCGCTCACCATCCGTCATGCGCACGGTGGCCAATTCATTCTTCAATTGTTCGAAAGAATCGTTCATAGATGCAGGAGTTCTCGCAATTTCTGGAGACCTCTGGTGATACGCACGGAAATAACGTTCTCACTCTCTCCGATAACTTCCGCGATCTCACGCGGCATGAGGTCGCTCACATATCGCAACGCGACTGCCTCACGATACGGTTCGTCGAGACGCGCAATACAGCGGATTACACGAGCGACCTCTGTGGAGAGAAGGGGATCAAGCGTCTGCTCATCCGCTACATCGAACCCGTCCTCCTGAAGCCGCTCAAGCGACTCTGTCGCCGGTCTCCGCGCGGCATCAATACAGGCGTGCCGGGCGGTCGTATAGAGAAAAGGGCGTATGCGCTCGATGACGGTGCCGCCCGAGAGGGCCCGCCAGACTCGTACGAACGTCTCTTGGGTCAAATCGAGTGCACGCTCGCGGTCTCCGGTATGGGCGTAGCAAAACCGGAAGATCGCATCCCCATGCTCGTCATACGCTGAAGTGAGCTGCTGTTCTGTCGGACGGTCCATAGTATATGACGCACAATACCTTCACGTCTTACCGAAGGCAACGCCAGAGAGCGGAGTACTCCGCTCTCTGGCGTATGCGCGTATCGCTCCTACTGACTCGGAGTGGGCGTCGGAGACACAGAAGGAGATGCTGTCGGGGATACTGAAGGGGATGCGGTTGGCGAAGTGCTTGCGGTCGGGGTCGGCGTCGGACTGCCGCCTCCAATGCCACGGGTCGACACGATGACCCGAACCAGTGCCTGATGCGCCTCGCGAATCTTTCCGGTTACCTCTTTATGCAGGTCCCGAATCTTCCGCATTGCATCCGCGGGGGTGTTGTTCGTAATGATTGAGGCGATCTGAGCACTCGCATCATCAAGAGCCTTCTTCGCGGCATCGATCTTCGTTCGTGCCGCCGCGAGGTCGGCCTTCTGCGTGGTCACATTCTTTCCGTTCGCCTCAGCTCGCTTCAGACGATCTTCAATACGGTCGGCAAGCTTCCGCTGGCGTTCAATGAGCTTCGCGAGGCGCTCGCTCGTCTTTCTCCAAAACTTTTCAAGTCGCTTCGTTTGCTCTTCTGCTCTCTTTTGCTCGCGCTCTTGGCGAAGCTCTGCGCTCTTGGAGGCAATCTCGTCACGGCGCTCGTCGCGCTTCTGTTCCTGCTCTTCGCGCTTATCCTGTCGCTCCTGACGGATACGCTCAAAAAATCCTTTCGAGGAGGACTTGTCGTCGGCAAGCGCCGGAGAGGCGACTCCGCTCAACAGGATAGCCACCGCTACTGCTGTCGTGAGATGTTTGTTCATGCGTATAGTATATACAATACTGCGTACACCAAGTATGACGGCTCCACGGAAGATTCCTTACGCCTCTGGCAAAAACCGGCGTTTTATGGTATGTTTCCTCCGATTTGGGCCCATAGCTCAGCTGGTAGAGCGCGTCATTCGCATTGACGAGGTCAGGAGTTCGAATCTCCTTGGGTCCACACCTGAAAACCAGTTCGCAATCGCGGTCACCCCATGAATCCCATCCTCGACGGCCTCAATGAAAAACAGGTCGAGGCCGTTACCACCACCGAAGGTCCGGTTCTCGTCATCTCCGGACCCGGCTCCGGCAAAACGCGCGCGCTGACGCATCGCATCGCGCACCTCATCGCATCGGGCGTGCAACCGTCATCCATTCTCGCGGTTACATTCACCAACAAAGCGGCGGGGGAGATCAAGCAGCGTGTTGCCACCCTCCTTGGTCAGCGCGCCGCGCATCCTGCGGGACGGGCACTGCCGACCATCGGTACCTTCCACTCCGTCGGCCTCCGCATTCTCCGACGCTACGCCGAGCGCATCGGCTACGGAACGGATTTCACGATTCTCGACTCGGGCGATCAACAAACCCTCATGCGCCGCATTATCGCGGAGCTGGAACTCGACTCGAAACGATACAGCCCCGGCTCTCTGCTGGGCAAGGTTCAGAAACTGAAAACCGAGCTCGTCGGACACCATCAGTATGTCGGCACCGGACACACGGAGAAAATCCTCGAACGCGTGTACCGCACATACCAGACGAAATTAGAATCTATGAACGCCGTTGATTTCGGCGACCTCATCTTCCTGACCGTACGACTGTTCCGTGAATGTCCCGATGTGCTCGAGGCGTACCACACCCTATGGCGCTACTTGCTGGTGGACGAATATCAGGACACGAGCCACGACCAGTACACGCTCATCAGTATGCTCGCCTCCCGCCACGGCAACCTGTTCTGCATCGGCGATGACGCACAGTCTATCTACCTGTTCCGTCAGGCAGATATCCGCAACATCCTAAACTTTCAGCGCGATTGGCCGCAGGGAAAAGTGATACTCCTCGAACAGAACTACCGTTCCACAAAGACCATTCTCGCTGCGGCGCAGGCGGTCATTTCCAACAATGCGGCGCAGATCCCGAAAGAGCTCTGGACCGAAAACGCGGATGGTGATGCCATCACAATCACCGAGACGGTCAGCGAGCGACACGAAGCCCAGCAACTCATCGACACACTCCGCGCACTCCAGCGAAAACGGTACACGCTTTCGGATTGCGCGGTCTTGTACCGCACGCACGCACAGAGCCGCGCGCTTGAAGAGCAGTTGGTGCGCGCGGGCATCCCGTATCGCATCGTTGGGGGTATCCGATTCTACGAGCGCAGAGAGGTGAAGGACATCCTCGCGTACGCGCGACTCCTCGCAAACCCGTGCGATGCTGTCAGCTTCGAGCGTATCGCAAATGTCCCCGCGCGCGGCATCGGCCCCACAACCATCGACCGCCTCCTTGCTGTTGACGCCCCCGACCGCATCTCCGCCGTCGGCCTGCTGTCGCACGACTACCCGCCGACCGGCAGGGCAGGGAAGTCGCTGAGCGCGTTGCATGCGCTCCTTGTTCGTCTTCAGCGATTCGCGGCTGAAAAGAAACCGAGCGAAGTCATTCGCGCCATCATCCGGCACACGAACTACGAGGAATACCTGCGGGCCCAGAAAGGCAACGACGCAGAGAGCGCCGAGGAGCGCATCGAAAACATCCGAGAGCTTCTCACGGTCGCCAAGAAGTACGACTCGGGAGAATCGAGCGGCATGGGAAAGTTCCTCGAGGAGGTTGCCCTCCTCCAAGACGCCGACCAGCTCACTACTGGAGACACTGCGGTCACACTCATGACCATGCACGCGGCAAAGGGGCTCGAATTTCCGGTCGTATTCGTCTGCGGTATGGAGGAGGGCCTCTTTCCGCATAGCCGCACCGTCTGGGCGCCTCATGAGCTAGAAGAAGAGCGGCGACTTTGCTACGTTGCCATCACGCGAGCCAAGGAGCGCCTCTTTATGAGTCTCGCAAAATGGCGCAACATCTACGGCTCCCGCCAAGCCAACATTCCATCTCGCTTCATCGCCGAAATCCCAGACCATCTCCTCTCGTGGCAACGCATCGACATGGACGCCGGAATCGGAGATGACGAACACATCGACTACGATGCATAACATCGATATCCCAGCGAAGCGCTCCCTCGGGCAGAACTTCCTTATCAACGAAGGCGTGCTGGATCGCATCGTCGAGGCAGCAGACATCACCCCGAGCGATACTATTCTAGAAGTCGGGCCGGGAAAGGGAGCGCTCACTCAACGACTCGCGAAGACCGGTGCGCGCATCATCGCCATCGAAAAAGACCGCCGCCTTATCGCTCCGCTCAGAGCGTTGTTTGCTGCGCATCCTACGGTCACCATCGAAGAAGGGGATATCCTCGGCTTGGAACTGAGCTCCTGGAACTTAGCCGCTGGCTCCTATAAGGTCGTCGCGAATATCCCATACTACCTGACAGGGCAGCTGTTCCGTCGCATGCTTGAACTGTGGCCGTCGCCGTCCCGCGCTATCCTTATGGTCCAACGAGAAGTTGCGGATCGCCTTCTCGCAACGCCTCCCAATATGAACCTCCTCGCTCTTTCCGTCCGCCTGTTCGCCGAGCCATCTATCGTCATGCAGGTATCTCGCGGAAGTTTCCGGCCCATTCCGGAGGTAGATTCGACGGTCGTACGGCTCGACATACGGAATACAGATGAGGCAACGCGCCGCATGAACGCTGCCGTCCTCACACTCGCAAAGAAGGCATTTGGTCAAAAACGAAAACAGCTTACGGCAACCATCCCACTCGAGACGCTTCTCCAGGCTGGAATCGCTCCGACAGTGCGCCCGCAGGAGCTTTCTGTGGAGGACTGGCTACGCATCGCCTCCACTGTTCAGTAGATATACACACGAAGCCTCGATTTTCTGCGCAGAAAGAATGCTAGAATGAGGCCATATGAGCGGGAGACTCAAATTCCTTCTCGCTGTTTTGGCCGTGGGTGCCGGCTCGCTCTTTTGGTACTTCGCAAGCTACGGACCAACATCCTCGAGTAGCACCTTCTCAGCGTCTCTATACGAAAAAACAACCGCAACACTCCAGGATACCGACAATGACGGCCTCGGTGACCGTGAAGAAACCTATTGGGGAACAGATTTTAAGACCGCCGACACCGACGGAGACGGCTTCACCGACGGGGAAGAGGTGCTGAGCGGGCACAACCCGGCGAAGAAGGGGCCCGACGACCTCTTGAACGAGCGCCGAAACCTCACCGAGCGCACCAGCACCCTTTTGTTGGGCGGATTAGTCGCGGGCGACCTCGATCCTGAGAGTCCAAAGTACGAGGCGTCCATCACCGCGCTGGTCGACCAGATCTTCGATCAGTACACCACAAACACTTCCGTCGAGCTTGATTCGCTCGCAACGACCGACGACTCGACCGACGCCCTCATTCGCTATGGCCTCGCGATGAGTCGCGCGCTTCCGGAGTTATTCTCGGACACCGCGAAGGGATTTGTAGCGACGCTCGGCGTTGTCGGGAACACCCCCATCGACTCGCTCTCGAAACTTCAGAAAGAAGAACCGGAAACCTACCGCGCATTCGCAGCTTCCATTGATGGCCAAATCGCGATGCTCGAGAAGCACGCAACTACTTTGAAAGGAATCCGCGTTCCTCCCTCTCTGCGCACAGCCCACCAGAATGCGCTCCTATTCGCGCGAGGCGCTCAGCAGCAGTACCGCGCAGTACGCGACATCAGCCGCGACCCGCTCCAGGGTATTATTGCACTGCAAGTCCTCGAATCACTCGCCACCGACACTTCAGCGCAAATCAGCGCCGACTTCTCGAGTCGGCTCGCAAAAGCATTCCAGCAATGACTATTCGCGCATCATCCATCCAATTCGCTCTCGTCGCCACAGCGATGTTCGCCCTCGCCCTCGTGGCACGGCCGACACTTGCTGCATTCGATACGACCCAGCTCTCTCCCGGCCAACCGATTGGAGGAGAGACCAGCACCACACTCTCGGATATCATCAAAAATCGCGGCCTCACGAGCGCTACATATAAGCAAATCTGTGTTACCGGAAATATTTTCACCCTCTTCAAAGGAAGTCTCGACGAGATCGGGAAGCGCCTTCTGAGTCAGATCGGCGGCATCATTACCGACCTCTTCAATATCGTCAAAAAGAAGCTTATCGCCTGCGCAGTGTCGGGCATCATCAATAAGTACACGGGAGCGGGATTTCAGTGCACCATGCCGGTCGCATCCGATTTCACCGCGTACATAAAACTCAAGGCTGAACAAGAAGCGAAGCAAAACTTTATTGCCCGATGCGTGGTGGACCAGCAGATCAACGACATCACAAACACCGTCGACCGGATGATCCAGGAGCAGGGGCCGGAAGGCGGCCCCGCATGGGCAACCGACTGGATTACCAACTCCTATGTGAATCCCGACCGTCAGGCATACCGTCGATTCTGGACGCTTCTTGTGAACACCGATGTGTGCGAGTACATGCGCACCGATGTGTACAACTATTTCGAAGTTCCTCAGTCGTACCGCGACAACCCGCCGTCCATCAAAGCATACGAGCTCAGTGTCGACGCTGATACGCCATTCCCGTTGAAAGCCGCCTGCACCGCAAAAGGATGGACTCCTGGTAAAATAACGGACGCGAAAACCTTCGCCCAGTCCGGCGGGTTTGATCTCCTTGGGCGCCTCGCGGAACCGCAGAACAACTTCAATGGATTTATCCGCCTCGCAAAAGATGAACTCGCGAAACAGCGAGCGGTGCTGGTGAATTCGGTCACGAACCAGCTCATCAGCGGGGGAGGCGTGCTTCCCATCTACGGCACAAAGGAGGAGAGCTGCAAAGTTGATGCGGACGGCAACTGCATCACGAACGGTCGCATCCGGCAGGCTCCCGGCGTCGCTCGCGACCTCATCAACTCTTCTTACGATGCGCAGCTTACATTCCTGAATAACACCAACGGGACCACCGCCAAAGCGATGGAGGACATCTCCGCGCGCATCCGTGCACGCATGATCGACATGGCAAACCAACCACTCCCCATCAAGCTCGAGCTTGGCCTCGAGGACGAGCCGGACAATGTCGTTACCCCAACACCAACCCCCAGCGTATCGCCCGGAACATATCCGCCCGACGATCCGTCGTGCACGGGAGGGAACCCGCAATGCACCTGTGTAAGGAGCGAGCCAAACGCAATGGCACTGGTTGGCTCTGTCGTCCGGAGCGCCGTCGAGCAGGTCATGCAGACGAGCACGGCATTGTTCGACCCTCCCGGCAGTAATCGCATCGCCCCCGGCGTGAACTACCGCACCGTTCTGCAGGCGGTCTGCGACCGCATGCAGCCGCCGCAGGGCATCATCTGTAAGCCACACCCCGGGCAAGATGATGAGATTGTCCTCGTCACTCAGACCATGAGCATCTCCGTGGATGTTATTACCGGTGACGGAGGGCTGCGCTCGAATGGCGGCAACGCGGTAGCCGCCTGCGAGCTTGGCGTTCAAGACTAACCATGCGACGCTTCCGCTTTATCTCAGCAATACTCATCGCCCTCTGTGTCGCCTCGGCGATGATTCCTCAGGCCGCACACGCAGAAAATGGTACGAGCGGCATCGCGGGACTTGTAGGAAACCTCATCGGCATCAATGTGCTCGACCTCGTCGAGCGCTCCCTCACCCTCGTGAAGGACATCATTGTCACCACAATGAACTGGCTCGGCCAGCTGATTCAGCAGGCGCTTGCCCTTCCACTGACCACCGGCGGACCCGCCGTGTACTCCGTATGGAAACTCCTCCGCGACATGTGCAACCTGCTCTTTATTGTTGCATTCATTGTTATGTCGTTCGCCACCATTTTTGGCATATTCCTGAAGGGGGACTACTACTACAGCAACGCCATCAAAGGCGTTCTCATCGCGGCCATCAGTATTAATTTTAGCCTCGCCATCGGTCAGACAGTTATCTGGGTCGGCAACGAAGCGAGTAAGAAGGTCATTGAACTGATGCCATCCGGTATCAGCGGCAGCATCACAGCGGCCCTGCAGCTGGACAGACGCATCACAGGCGACACAACTCCGAGCATCGATGCCGTACCGGGCGCCGACACCCCGGAAGAATTCCTCACCGAGCGTGAGCGCGTTGCTGTTGCGGCGTGGAAAAGGGAGGGATACGCCAAAGCGCTCACCGTCTTCAGAGACTGCCTCGAACACAACGAGAGCCAGCATGCGTGCTTCCTGAAAGTGTCACTCTCCTCCACGCTGAAGGAGGATATTATCGCTGCAGCATCGCGTCCACGCGGTGCATCCCAAGAAGTCGATGAGAGCTTCTGGGAGTCCTTCCTGAGCGGATCGTATGGGAAAAAGCTCTGGGCGTATGCGGCGACAAGAAGTGCTACACAGAACGAGACCGTCCTCGACCAAGCAGCTAAAATCGGGAGTCTTCTGCTCACTATTCTGATTCTGCTCGTTGTTGTGCTGTCATACCTTACCATCATTGTATTCATGGTCATCCGACTGCCGGCAATGTGGCTTCTGCTATCGGTCTCATCGCTCGCATTCTTTACCTACGCTGTGCCCGGGAAAAGCATGCTGAAGAACTGGTTCAATGGAGTCCTTGCGTGGTCTATTTTCTCACCACTGTACTTGTTCATTATCTATCTCGGCTTGTATATGTTCTCGCAACGAAGCACCCTTCTCGCAACCGTCCTCGCGAGTGGCGGAAGCGCTTCTTTCGCAAGCGGATTCATCGCGAGCGCACTGTACCTTCTTATCATCGCGGCCATCTTCATCGGCGGCGCGGGATGGGCGCTCAAGTTTTCGTTCTCCCTCGGAAAAGGAGCTGGCCAGCTCTCGGTCGGCACATGGTTTGGAGCAACCGCGGGAAAGTGGTTTGGCATCTCGGAAAAAACTCCGTATGCGACCCGCATCCCTGGGGCTGCCGCCCTTGGACGCATCTCCGGGATTACGCCTGCGTATAAAGCCGGCCGCGAGAGAGTTCAGCAGTTCGGCTCCGATGTTGTTGCCGGCGCTCGTGGACGCCTCCCATCACTCCTAAAGACGGAGGAGGAGGCGCTTGCCCTCCGTCGTCGACAGTTCGGGGTTCGCGGAGGAGCCGAAGGAGTCGCAAAGGTTACCGGCGACGCGATCCGTAAGGAGCAGGACATACTGAGCGCCGCAATCAAGGCACGAGAAGCCGAGGCTGCTGCGCGAGGCAAAACATTCGATGAAACCGCATTCCTCCGTGAGAAGGCGGGGAGCGGGAACCGGCAAATTGCCTTCGCCGCAAAAGAGATCCTCACAACAAAAGGCAAACTCGATGCCGCTAGCATGAAGCAGACCGCTGAGGAGTACGCGGGAATCTCCGCGATCGCCCGCCAGAGCTACCTCGAACGAGTGAGCAAGCAGCTCAGCGAGAAAGCGGAAAAGAAAGAATACAAAGACGCAGCCGATGTCCTCTCTTCTCTTGATATTCTGACAAAGCCACAGCAAGACAAGCTGCTGAAATCCCTTGAGCGAAACCAGCCGCTCATCGCTGCGGCGCTCGCCGATAAGTTCTACACGAGACCGGACGGCTCAAAGGCGCGCGCGAGCGACATCCTCGAACGGAACGCCCGGGCGATTTCGAATAGCGACTGGGCAAAAATACTCGAAGAGGCAAAGGCCGGAAATGTCACCCTCACGAAACCCCTCGAAGAGATTCTCACCGAGCGTACGAAAAAACTCACCGATTACCTAGAAATGGTGCGCACCGCAAAACCGGATCAACAAGTCGAAATCGCTCATATCGCCGCGCTCGCAGAAAATCTGCGGCGCCAAAAGGGAAACCGAAAGCAGAGTAAAAAGCAGAGATAAAGCACACTGTAACGTCCCGCCACTATGACCGCACTAAACGAGACTGAGGATTTTCTCTACAGCCCCTACATAGCTGCAATCGCCGATAAAGACGACGCCCAGCTTCGTGCATTCGCAGAAAAATTTGCTGCGCAAAACGAATCTGATCGCACATTCTTAACGTCACCCGAAACTGCGTTGGCGATCAAGCGCCTCGTTGAAGAGGGAGTTATTCCAGAAGAGTACGCCATTGCGACAGCAAAGATCGTTGCTTTTGTTGTTCTTCGCGAAGTCCCGTTATCCTCCGTGCCGCAGCTTCTCGAGCGCATTGGACTAGCCTCCCCACAAGCGCAAAATGCCGCAACGGCAATCACGCAACTCCTCCAACCACTCATCGCCGCACGAGCCGCGGCCGAAACACCGGAGCAGCTCCCCGAACTTCCGCCGATGACAACGAAGATTCCGCCCGCCCCACAGCAGCATTCGTCGAACACGCCACCGCGTAATATAATAGACCTACGCAACAAACCGGCCGCATGAAGTTTCAGGTTCCACAATTCATTGAAACGGAAACGAAGCTTATCGGACCGCTCACGCTCCGGCAGTTTCTATTCGTCGCCGGTGGCGTCAGTATGACCGCAATGGCATACATCCTCCTCAACGGCGTGTTCTTCGCCATCGCCGCACTTCTTATTCTTGGATTCTTCGGCGCGCTCGCCTTCGCTCGCATCGACGGACAACCATTCTTCAACTACCTCGCCTACATGCTGGCATACACGCTCGGTGCAAAACGCTACATCTATCGAACCGGAAGCACGCAGAACCAATTCACACCACCTCATGCCTGAGCCCTCGACCACAGAGCTTATCCAGCTTGAATCCATCACCGATGGCGTCATCATTCTGAAGGACGGCTCGCTTCGCGCCCTCGTCGAGGTAACCGCCATCAACTTCGAGCTCCGGAGCGGTGAGGAGCAGGCGGCTATCCTCCAGCAATTCGCCGCGTTCCTCAACTCTGTCGACTTTCCCGTTCAGCTCGTTGTGCACTCGCGCCGATTCGATATCAGCACCTACCTCGCATCCGTCCGGCAGGCGACCGAGTCGCTCACGAACGACCTCCTCAAAGTCCAAGCGGGGGAGTACATCCGATTCGTGTCCGAACTCTCTGAGTTGGCGAACATCATGGCAAAGCGCTTCTACATCGTCCTTCCGCTGTCTGTCATCGCGACGGCCGAGGGGGGAGGATTCTTCTCGGGCATTACCAGCCTATTCAAGAAGAAGCCCGCCCAGCAAGCGGGCATCGCTCCCGAGCGCCTCGCATCATACAAGGCTCAACTCCAGCAGCGAGCAGAGCTGGTCATCGGCGGCATCTCGGGCATGGGACTCAAGGGCCACATGCTCTCACAGGAAGAGATTCTCGTCGTATTCAATGCCCTCTACAACCCCGTTATCCCGCCAACAAAAAAGCCGGTAACACCGTAATCCATGGAAGAACCCTCCTCACTCGCACAAGCTCTCGCACCATCAGCGCTCCACATCACCCCGAACTACCTTCAGGTGGGGGACAAGTACGCGCGGACAATTGTTATCGCGTCGTATCCGCGCTACCTGAACGCGAGCTGGCTCTCTCCCATCATCAACCTCGATAAAGTTCTCGATGTCGCTCTCTTTGTAAACCCTCAGCCGACCGCGACCGTCCTCAAGCAGCTGCGCGACAAGCTTGCACATGTGCAGGCGCAGATTATGGAAGAAGAAGCCGCCGGCAAGGTTCGTAATCCAGTCCTCGAGACGGCGGCTCAGGACATCGAGGCGCTCCGTGACGAGCTCCAGCAGGGGACCGAGCGATTCTTCCAGATGGGGCTCTACCTCACCATCTACGAGAATAGTCCGCAGGAACTCGACGAAACAGAAAAGACCATCCGCAGCATTCTCGAGGGTCAACTGGTTGTCTCGAAGCAGGCGACATTCCGTATGCTCGAAGGATTTTTGACGACCTCGCCGCTTGCCGATGATCGCATTCAGGCGCTTACCGCACTAAATACCCAGCCAGTTGCATCCACGTTCCCATTCATCTCAAGCGACCTCACAAGCGATTCGGGTATCCTCTACGGCATCAACACCACGAATAATTCCCTCGTGCTATTCGACCGCTTCTCGCTCGAAAACGCGAACTCTGTGTTGTTCGCAAAGTCTGGAGCCGGAAAGAGCTACACCGTAAAGCTCGAGATTTTGCGCTCGCTTATCCTCGGCACTCAAATCCTCGTCATCGATCCGGAGGATGAGTACAAGTACCTCAGCGATACGGTCGGAGGAACGAATGTGAAGATCTCTATCAACTCCGACCAACACATCAATCCGTTCGATTTGCCAACCCCGAAGGATGAGGAGTCGTGGAGCGATGTGTTCAATTCGCATATTCTCGGACTCGCCGGGCTCATCAAGCTCCTCATGGGAGGTGCGCTGTCGCCTGAAGAGGAGTCCCTCATCGACCAGGCGCTCATCCAGACGTACGCCCTCAAAGACATCGTGCCCGATACGGATTTCTCAAACCTGCCACCACCCGTCCTGAGCGACCTCCAAAGCATTCTCGAAGGCACTGCCGGAGCGGAACGCATGGCAACACGGTTAAAGAAATTCACCGAGGGAACCTTTGCAGGATTCCTTAACAATCCGACCAACGTCCCGCTGGATAACCAACTCGTCGTCTTTGGCATCCGCGATCTCGAGGATGAACTTCGTCCCGTCGCGATGTATTCCGTACTCAACTACATCTGGACACAGGTTCGCCGCGACCGAAAGAAACGCATTCTCGTTGTTGATGAAGCGTGGTGGATTATGAAGTTTCCGGTAGGAGCCGACTTCCTCTTCAACATCGCGAAGCGCGGCCGTAAATACTATGTCGGGCTCACGACCATTAGTCAGGACATTCCGGACTTCATGAGCGCACCTCAAGGAAAAGCCATTGTCACAAACTCGTCCATCCAGGTGCTTATGAAGCAGTCTCCCGCGGCAATCGACGTCATCCAACAGACATTCAACCTGACCGACTCAGAAAAATACTACCTCCTCGAAGCTCGCGTCGGGTTTGGCCTATTCTTCCTCGGCGCAAACCATGTCGGCCTTCGGGTGCTTGCCTCGTATGCGGAGGATCAGATTATCACCTCAGACCCGAAACAACTCCTCGAGATCGAAAAGGCAAAACAGGAGTGGGCGAAACTAAACACATAGCATGCCGGAAACGCTCCCACCAACGCAACCACACACTCCTCCCGTGCCATCGACACGGGGGTCTGTCCCGCTCTACAACTTGGGAGACAAGGTGTGGCAGGGAGCGTCAGCGAAGTCGGTCGGAGAGATCAGCGGGGAGGGCATCCAAGAAGCGGGGATGAACATCGCCGAAAGCCGGAGGATTAAAAGAGACGTCCGGGAAACGCGTCGCGTCTACGATATTGCGTCCACTTCCGGAGCGACCACTCGAGCGCAGGGGGTGAGAACAGCGGGAGCGGCGCTCTCACTACCAAACCTTCCCCAAGAGATGCGCAGACTCGCCGAGCGGCTCCGCTGGCTCGTTTCGGACAACAAGCGAAAGAGCGGAGAGCGGGCAAAAGAGTTCGCCGCTATTCAAAAAGCGATCAAACGATCGTTCATCGGTATCACCGGACTCGCCCTCTACATTGCGGTTGCCGCCGATATTCTCAGCATCTTTGATGCGGGGTGGATTATTTCATGGGCAATCCCGATCGTCTTATTCTTCGTTGCTCGGCGTATTGGAACGATCAACAAGGGCGCTGAACGCGCACAAAAGGCATACGCGGCAACCGTACGAGAGCTTCAGCTCATCAATCAGCGCCTCGGCGGCATCCCTGGACAACAACGCCGCCCAGTTCTTGCTGGTCTCGCCGAGCAGCTCCAAGGAAAAGTCGGCCCGTATATGACCAGATTCATTCTCGAAACTGCGGGCATCCAGGGATTTGAGCTCATACCGATTCTCGATTGGCTTCCCGCATATACCGGGGGAGTTGTGAAAGTCGCCATCGACCAGTACAACGCATACAAGAAAGCTCAGCGCATGCTCCCTCCACTCCAGACTGCTTTCGCTCGCCTCGAACAACTCGAGACGGAAGAGGTCGCGGCGCTCGAAGCTCAGCTCCGTGAAGCGCTCGCCCTGTACGAGCCCGAGTTCTTCGAGCAGCCGTATGTGCCAGAAGCGGCTCCCCGCATCACAGACATCGCCCAGCCATCGACGCGAGCATTCGAAGCGCCGCCGCTTGTACCCGAACCAGCGCTATGACCACATTCCACTCAGAACTAAACTTCGCCAGTCCGCAGGGACTTCGTCCTCGAAGACTTATGCCGTTCGCACTCACAGCCGTTCTCTCTGTGGTCGTCGGTGGCGCTCTTGTATGGAACACGGCGACGCGCAACACCACCGCAACGATATCCAATGCAACGATAAGCGCGACCCCCTCGCCAACCTCTTCACCTGGTATTTCGCGGGCGCTCCCGAAAACTATCAGCGAACATGCGGTGAGCTCGGTCGCTCACGGCCTCGCACAAGATACGGTTAGGTACTACGAACAGGAAACCGGCCGCGCATTTCTCATCGATCTTCGCACTCTCAAGACCGAGACACTCTCAGATCGGAAGCTCCCTGGATTTATTCAGTCGTACTGGGTACCGAACGCGAACCGCGTCATCTCATTATTCTCGGAATCTCGCGGATCTCAGTATCGCTACTACGATTACCAAACGAAGGAAACGCGCACCATCGGCTCGTCGATCTCGACGCTCGCTATCTCGCCGAACGGTCGCCGCATCGCGTTCATCGACACCGCAGGGGAGGACCAGGCGCTCTACATCGCAGATACCAATGGAACATCAGTACGCAAGGTGCTTGGCACGCGCGCCCAACAGGTCGCCCTCACCTGGCCGCGTGAGGACGCGCTCGTACTCACCTCAAAGCGCCCTGACCGCGCAGGAAGCGACATGGCCATCATCGGCCTGAGCGGAGAACTCCGTGTACTCATGTCGAACCGAGAAAATCTGGAGTATGCTTGGTCACCGGACGGATCTCGTCTACTGTTCTCATACTTCTACCCGGGGAGGGGAATCACGCTGTGGTATCGGACACTCGACCGCGACCTCGATATTGCGGTCCCACTCTCAACGAGCGCGCGAAAATGCGCATGGCACACGTCGCTTGAGAAAATCACCTGCGGCATCCCGACGACGACCACACTCTCCCGAGACACCCCTTCCGACCGCACTGCAACCATCGACGATATTGCGACCTTTGATCTGCAGGCCGGGACCCTCACGACACACTATCAGGGGACGACAACAAAT
This sequence comes from Candidatus Yanofskyibacteriota bacterium, assembly GCA_020847715.1. Classification (GTDB taxonomy): domain Bacteria; phylum Patescibacteriota; class Minisyncoccia; order 2-02-FULL-40-12; family GWA2-44-9; genus JAGOPO01. The sequence goes on from JADLBM010000012.1 coordinate 45,286, forward strand.
CTCCTCGGGGTCATTGACCCCTCACTCTCTTCGTCGGAACGCTACTTCCTTTTTACGAACATCTTCGACCGCCGACTTTCGATGGTAGAGCTTCCGTAGAAGCTAGAGCGGCTTAATGACGACACGGCGATGCGGGTCTTGCCCGACACTTTCAGTTGTGAGGTCGCTGTACGCAGCGAGTTCTGTGTGAACGATTCGACGTTCGTATGAGCTCATCGGATTGAGCGCCTCGGAGCGGCGCGTTTCCCGAACGCGATCGGCGGCGTTTTTCACTGCGGTCACAAAAAGCTGCATCTGCTCGGCGTGGTAATCGTTCACATCCAGCGCGATGGCGTGATTGGTAGGATTCTTCCGCGCCCACATCGCACGAACGATATGTTCGAGTGCTTTGAGATTCTGCCCACCCTTCCCGATTAAAAGCTTCCCGTGCTCTTCCGAGCGTATCGTAACGGCGATCGGACCCTGTTCTGAGGGTGTCACCGTGATATCACACGGGATTTGAAGATACCCCGTGAGCTCCTTCACGAATGCGGTCAGTGTATCGATATCGCTTGCTTGCATGGAGGTAGTATGAATTATCGCCGCCTCAAATACAACTGTTCTCCCAATGACCAAAGCGTTGTCACAACCCAGTACAGTGCGAGTCCGGCGGGGAGGTTCCAACTCACCACAATAATGATAACCGGAAGGAGGTAGGTCATCTGCTGGTTCAGTGCGGTTGCCTGCGGGGAACCCGCCTGCTGCCGCATGGAAACGCGTGCCTGAACAAACTGCGCAACACCGGCGGTAATCGCGAGAATAGGGCTCCTCTTACTGATATCGAGCACGCCGAGCATAATGTGATTCACCGTTCCCGGATCGGGGACAAAGCGGTAGAGGAGGTCGAGCGTCTCCGGCTTGAAGATATTCAAAAATACGCGGTAGACACCGAATAAAACGGGAAGCTGGAGAACGAGGGGGAGGCATCCCGCAAGCGGACTCACTCCTTTCTCCCGATAGAGCGCCATCACCGCTTCGGATTGTGCCTGTGTGTCGCCTTTGTGCTTCGCTTTAATAGCCTCGATATCCGGCGCAAGCTCAGCCATCGCTTTCTGTGACTTCGCCGTCTTCAGAGAGAGGGGGAGTAACACAGCACGCACCAAGACCGTCATCGCGATAATAGCAACACCGAGATCGCCCACCGCAACCGTTCCATACAAATAGATGGTTAAGTTCAGAATTGGCCGATAGATGATTTCGGTAAACATGAGTGGCTATGAGTGAGTGGTCTTTCCGAGCGGCACAAATGGGCTACACCGGAGGAATCGCATCAAAGCCGCACCAGAACCGCGAATTGGACCTCGGGTCTCAATTGCTTGGACGGCATACTCGGAGCATGTCGGCCACGAACGGCATCCGGAAACAGGGACGAAAAATGGGTTGCCGCTCATCATATGCCTACTTACCCACTGGTAGAACCGAATGCCTTGTATGAGCACGCTCTTCATCGGGAAAGGATACCAGATTTTTCCATGAGAATCAGTAGCTCGTGCTCGAGCGTCTTTCCCGAGGGAAGCGGAAGTTGCTTCACCGAAAATACCGCCGCAACATCTGGTCTTACCGTGCGCTGCTGCATAATCCGCCGAATCGCTTCCGAGACCCTGCGCCGCGCCCCACTCCGTAGGACGGCCGTCGGGGCAACCTTCACAGGAACTGTAACACTGTATCGCATCGCAGAGGAAGGATTGCTGCGCTGCGCACGGATAGAGAGGTGCGCCGAGGAGGTGGGGCGAACTGTACGAAAGATCGCGGCAAATGCCCGCACTCCTCGAATCTTATTTTTCGCTGGAATCGCCATACGTGGTACGGAAAACCGCCCCGACGGTGTGCCGGGGCGGTTTTTATACGGAAAGCTTCGCCCGTCCTCTGCTCCTTCGTCGTGCGATTACTTTTCGTCCTGACTTCTTATGCATACGGGAAAGAAACCCGTGTTTCCTGCTCCGCTTTGCCTTCTTTGGGCGATAGCGCGTTATTTTCATAATGTGGTCTGCCGGTGCGAAGCACTCGGCGCTGAGTAATGAGCAGTCTACTATGTTTGAGAATGCAAGTCAATATTTACCCGATTTCTCCACTTGTTATAAACACTCTATCAACTTATTCGGGCTTTCTGCCCGCTTGAGCGAGGTGCACCGAACGGTATACTTGCGGCACACATGTCCTCCATTCCTCCCGAAGATATTTGGAAAGCGGTGCTTGGAGAAATGGAACTTTCTCTTTCTCGCGCTCATTTCACAACGTGGTTCAAGAACACATCCATTGTTTCTCGTGATACAAATTCGGCAACCGTCAGCGTTCCTAATGGTTTCGTGAAGGAATGGCTTGAGAATAAGTTCAACCGACAAATCCTCACATCGGTCCGGAAGCTTTGCAATGAAATCCGCGAGATTCGGTATGTCGTTGGCCAGCCAAAGCCGGAACCTCTCCGCCAAGACATCTCGAAGATTATTATTGAGAAAGAGTTCCAAGAGCAAACAACCGCAGACCAAAGTCAGGAGATCGACAAGGTTACGCATTTGAACAAGAAATACTCGTTTGACTCATTTATTGTCGGCTCGTCCAATGAATTAGCGTTCGCGTGTGCGCAATCAGTCGCCGCGAATCCGGGGAAAAACTACAACCCACTCTTTATTTACGGGGGAGTCGGCCTTGGAAAAACCCACCTCATCCAGTCGATCGGCAACAAACTCCTTTCTGATGTCCCCGAGCGAAAGGTGCTGTATACCTCCGGCGAAAAACTAACCGCGATTATCGTAGAGGCCATCCGAAATCGAACCATCGAGGATATTAAGTCGGTTTACTCCCGTCTCGATCTTCTCGTCATCGACGACATTCAGTTTATTGCTGGAAAAGATAAGACACAGGAAGTTGTGTTCACCATCTTCAATGAACTCCACAACCACAACAAGCAGGTCGTCTGCACTTCGGATCGTCCTCCGAAAGCGATACCCGCCATCGAAGAACGCCTTCAGTCGCGCCTCGAAGGGGGGATGTTGGTAGATATTAATATGCCAGACTTCGAGACTCGTCTCGCTATTTTGAAGCAAAAGGCGGCAGAACGCTCATCACCACTCACCGACGAGGTGCTTTCGTATATCGCTACACACATCCAAAAGAATGTTCGGGAGCTTGAAGGAGCACTAAACCGCGTTATTGCACTCGCTCAGATCTACAACAGGACCCCCGATCTAAAAGAGGTGAAAAACATTCTCACCGCCTACCTCTCGGTTCCATACCGAAAAACATCTCCGCAGGTCATTTTGAAAACGGTCGCTGATTTCTACAATATCTCCTCAGCGGACCTCACGAAGCGGAGTCGGAAAAAAGAGGTGGTAAAACCACGCCAAGTCGCCATGTTCCTCCTCCGTGAAGAGATTAAGCTTTCGTTCCCCGAGATTGGGCAAAAACTCGGCGGACGTGACCACTCAACGGTCATCCATGCCTGCGAGAAAATAAAGAAGGAGGAGGGAATTGATGAGCCGCTCAAGAATGAGATCACGATGATCCGCCAGCGTATTTATGACTCATTCGAGCACACTGGGTAGGTGTGGAGAAGACTGTGGGAAAAGTGTTACTTTCTTGTGTCCGGATTCGCGATTACTTCCGTTCTCACCAATTCATCAACAATTGCCCCGCTGTAATCCGCTCGGAATCCACACTTCAAAAACGCTATTTTGTGAGGAGATACCAGAGAGAATTAGGTGCCCGTCCCCATATCAACAGCTCTAATAAGATATAGTAATATAGTTAGATTATAAGAGAGAAAAACAGACATGAAGATTACTGTGCACAAAGATAGATTAAGCCGAGCACTGGGGTTCGTCGAACGAATCACCTCAAAGAACGCGTCGCTCCCTATATTGAACAATGTCCTCTTAAAGACCGAGCATGGGCGATTAAAAGTTTCTGCGACGAATCTCGAGATTGGGGTAAGCTCTGTTATTGGTGCGAACATCGAGGAAGAAGGGCAAGTTGCTGTTCCCGGGCGAACACTCGCGGATTTTGTGAAGGGTATTCCTGGGGATACGCTTGAGATGGTGGTTCGCCAGAACACGCTCACCGTTTCGTCTGGTTCCTACCAAACATCGATTCTCTGTTTTGATGCCGCGGAGTATCCGATCATCCCGAGAATAGAGGATGGGAAGCAGTATACAGTCCCCACAGAGACCCTTCAGCGCCTCATAGAGACGGTTGGAGACTCTATTGCGACCTCCGACTCGCGACCAGAGCTTTCGGGGGCTCTCCTGCGTTTTAACGGGGACTCTGTTTCGATGGCAGCGACCGATATCTTTCGACTTGCCGAACAAAAAGAGCTCGGTTCGTATGAGCCGTCATTTGCGGCGATTATTCCACGGGGGACGGTGTATGAGTTGCGGCGGGTGCTCGGGAGTCTTACCGGAGAGATACATATCCACGCAACAGAAAACCAGATTGCGTTTGTCCACGATGAGTGCGAGGTTGTTTCTCGTATAATCGACGGGAAATACCCCGACTACGCGAAAATTATTCCCGAACGCTCGGTCGCCAGAGTATTGGTCCGAAAAGACGAAGCCGAGAATGCAGTGAAGACGGCGGCGCTCTTTTCGTCGAGTATCTCCGATATTAAGCTGGAATGTGCTGGCGCAGAACTTACGATCACTGGGAAGAATTCGAATAAGGGAGAGGCGTACGCAGGTATCGAAGCAAATCTAAAAGGGGACCCGTTCGATGTGTCCATGAACTACCATTATTTCCTCGACGGGCTAAAAGCAATACCAACGGAGAAGGTGGTTCTTGAATTCACAGGCAAAGGAAGTCCATTCGTTCTCAGGCCGAATAGTGATGACCACCATACGGTGTACCTCATTATGCCGCTCCGCAGTTGATTGTATGTTCAAATCAATACAAAGAACCCTTGAACAACGGGGAGCGTCTCTCCGACAACAAGAAGAAGCGGCGACGCGGGTGCAACGATGTACTACGGAGTTTATCCGAGAACGCTATCCTGGAGCGGTATTTTCGGTAACCTACCAGAAGCCGCAACGACGGGTGCTGGTTTCGGTAAAAGGGAAAGCTCTTGCTGGTGAACTCTTACTCCAGAGCATCGATCTTCGCGCTCATCTGCGCGAAAATAGAGTCGACGTCGATCGCGTTGTTATTCAGTAGGCGAACGCGTCCTACGGGTTTATCGCACGCTCCCAATTCAGGAACTGAGGGTCATTTCCAGGGTTGGCAGGAACCGGTCCGGTTGGATCGCTTGGGTCAACATACCAAAGAATAGAATGTGGTTGAGGGTATTCTGTGGAAACATAAGATCCGTTCAACATAATCTTATTCGTAATGACCGGATCTGGTTTTACAAACGCTTCTGCGGGCGTATCCCTTAACGCCGCCACCATGAATGCGTTCCAGAGAGGACCCGATGCGCTAATACCGGCCCCGGCGGCGGTCATTGATTGGTTCCGGTTGTTTCCGGTCCATACCGCAACAGCAATCGAGGGTGTGTACCCGACAACCCATGCGTCTCGATTCTCTTGTGTTGTTCCGGTTTTTGCGGCGACCTCTCGACCAGGAATAACGAGGGAGTTGTTCACGCCAAACGCCGGCGAACGGGCGTTATTATCGCTGAGAACATCTGTGACGAGGCGCGCAGTTTGGGCGTCGAGAACACGCTCCTGAGTAATGTGACGCTCTTCGAGGATGGTGCCGTCGTTCGTTTCAATCTTCTGAATCATTCCCCACGGGGATCGGATGCCATTGTTTGCGAACACACCGTACGCTGATACAAGGTCGATTGGGCGAACCTCGGCGCCTCCGAGAACAAGAGAGAGCCCGAACCGAGAGCGATCGCCGAGAGTAGTGATACCGAGGCGCGTTGCGAGGTCGAGTGTTGTATCAACGCCGGCAAGATAGAGTGTCTTTACCGATGTGACGTTCAGTGATCGCGCAAGCGACTGCCGCATGGTGACTGGTCCGGAATATTTTCCATTATAGTTTTGGGGATGGTAGCAATCCTGTCCATTCGAATCTTTTTTTGCTGACGCATTGGCGGGGCACAGTGGGTTGAACTCAGTCCTCATATCCCAAAGGACGGTAGTATCCGGATACCCTTTTGCAAAAGCAGCGGCATACGCGAACGGCTTAAATGCGGAACCCGGCTGGCGCTGTGCGGTGACAACGTTGTAGTTACCCTCGTTCTCTGTGTCGAAATAGTTTGCGGATCCGACAAGGGCGAGCACATCACCGCTTTTCGGGTGTATCGCGACGAGCGCCGCATTCGACGCTTTGTATTTTTCTTTGTTGATTACCGCATACTTTGCGACAAGTTCTTCGGCTTTCTTCTGGAGCTCAGCATCGAGGGTGGTGATAATCTTGAACCCTCCCGACGAGACAATGTCGCTCCCGTATTTCTGCACAACATACTCACGCGCCATTGCAACAAAGTGCGGGGCAACAAGCCCGGTGGATTTCGGTTTGAATGCAAGCGACTCGCGAAGCGCGGAGACTTTCTCTTGCTCAGTGATGAATCCCAACTGGAACATGCGACCGATAACATAATCCTTTCGAGCCATGAGTTCGGCCACGTGGCTTCCATAGGGCGAGAGGTATGATGGGCGCTGTACGAGCGATGCGAGGAGCGCTGCCTGCGCGATAGTGAGATCCGAGGCTGGGATGCCGAAATATGTTTGACTCGCCGCCTCCACCCCGTACGCGTTTGAACCATACGGAACTTGGTTGAGGTACATCTCAAAGATTTGGTCTTTGGTGAATCTGCGCTCGACTTCGATTGCCAGAATAAGCTCCTCGACCTTGCGGGTAAGATTCTTTTCTCGTCCAACGAGAGCATTCCCGACGAGCTGCTGAGTGAGGGTTGAACCGCCGCCAGAGCCGTACCCTCGTTCAACGTTTCGGAGGAGTGAGCGCGCGATGCCGCGGAGGTCGAATCCCTTATGCTCATAGAACCCACTGTCTTCAACGGCAAGCGTTGCGTGTTTAATGTTCTCGCTCATCTTGTCCCACGAAACCACAGTCCGCCTTTCTTCATCGAAGATGTCGTACAAGACGACTGTTCCTGTGCGGTCATAGATCTTCGTTGACTCTTTGATCTGACGAGAAACAATTGACTCTGGATCGGGGGTGCGACTCTTTGCGTACAGGACAAACAAAGAGACGCTAATGAGTCCGAGTGTTGTGCACCAGACGGCAACCGTCAAAAGCCCGTGGAGGCGAGTCTTCCACGGAGTCGGTGAGCGGTAGGATCGGCGATCCGTGGGAATCACACGAAGGAGACGGCGGAGGAGTTGGGGGAGTTTCACGAAGGAAAATATACCACAAAAAGTACGTATTTACAATGATTTCGGGAACCGTTACAATACCAAAATGAATTCGCAGGAACGGATACTCTATACCGAGCGACTCTTACAACGGCGGACCGAAGCGCGGTATCCGTCTGACGGGGATGTCCGCGACCGGATTGCAGCGGACAAGAGACTCACAATCTACTTCGGCATCGACCCAACCGGAGCCGATATTCATCTTGGGCACACGGTAGCACTCCTTCTTTTGAAGGGACTCGCCGAGCTTGGACACGATATTGTGCTACTGATTGGGGATTTTACCGCGCGCATCGGGGACCCCACCGGAAAAGATGCTGCTCGGGTTGCGTTATCTGATGAGCAGATAGCTGAGCATATGAAAACGTACACGGATCAAGTTGCGAAGATCCTTCCGGTGTCTATGTTCCGCGTTGCATACAATAGCGAGTGGCTCGCGGCGTTGACCATGGAACAAGTCCTGAAACTTACAAGCATGGTGACGGTTCAGCAGATGATGCAGCGGGACATGTTTCAGCGCAGACACGCCGAAGCGAAGCCGATCTATGTGAGCGAATTTCTGTACCCGCTGATGCAGGGGTATGATTCAGTGGCGCTTCAGACCGATGGCGAGGTCGGCGGGAACGATCAGACGTTCAACATGCTTGTGGGACGAGAACTTGAGCGAGAGATCATCGGAAAAGACAAAATAGTCATCACAACGCCACTGTTGGTCGACACGACAACGGGTAAGAAGATGAGTAAGTCGGAGGGGAGTCTTATCGCTGTCGGCGATACACCGCAAGAGATACGGCGAAAGGTGCTCGATATAGACGACAACATGGTGCGGACACTGTTTGAGCTGTGTACCGAACGCGACCAGCGGTGGATCGACGAGAATTGCCCGGCAGGTGAGCCACCCCGAAACCCTCGAGAAGCGAAAGAAGAGCTCGCCGCGGAGTTGGTTCGTATGTACCACGGCGCGGAGGCGGTCGGACAGGCCACTGGGCCAATGGAAGCGGGCGCCGGAAAACTCACGGATATTCTTGTGGCGACGGGAGCCGCATCATCATCCACGGGCGCAAAAGCTCTCATCGAGCAGGGAGCTGTTTCTGTGAACGGAGAGAAGCAGACACGATGGGATGTTGTGCTGGAAAAAGGGGATGAGCTGAAGGTTGGAAAAGGGAGATTTATAAAGATTCTCTAACACAACACCCGGCGTATGCCGGGTGTTGTGTGTTCCTACTCAACAACCTCTTCGTCCTCATCTGTATCGGTGTCCTTGTCTTCCTTCTCCTCCTCCTCTTCTTCATCGTCTTCCTCCTCCTCCTCGTCCTCATCTTCGTCTTCGTAGTCGGGGTATTCTGGCTCTTCTGCCTCGGCAATCAGCATTCTTGTGTCGTCCATACGGATGGCTGCATGGTGGCTGTCGTCGCGTCTCAGGAAAAGACGCAAGACATCTCACACGCAACGCGATTATGGGGACTATTGTATCTGCGGAGGGGGTGGTGTCAACGGGGGTCTTGGGCTGTCGCACAGCAGAGGGCAATTGCGAGGGCATCGGCGGCGTCGTCGGGCGTAATGCGTTCTTGAATACGGAGGATGAGGCGGACCATCTGCTCGACCTGCGCCTTCTTGGCGCCCCCATGGCCGCACACACGCTGCTTCACCTGAAGGGGAGTGAATTCATGAACGGGGATTTGGTGCGTTGCGAGCGCGAGCATAAGTACTCCGCGCATCTCGCTCACGGACATTGCGGAGCGCTTATTGTTCATAAAGAACAACCGCTCAACTCCTGCCGCATGCGGTTTCCATGTGGCCAAGAGATCAGCGAGCTGGCGCGCGGCAGACTGCTTATCGGCCTGCGAGTCCTTCCCTGGGGTCCCGATGATGCCCCACGCGAGTGGGTGGAGGGTTCCTGCTCGCTCCTCGATGACCCCGTATCCGATGCGGGTGGTTCCAGGGTCGATGCCAAGGAAAATGCGGTTCACGATTCTTGATCTCTATTTGAGTACACCGTCTGCACGTCGTCATGTTCTTCAAGAGAGGCGATGAGGGTATCGAGGGAGCGCTGGTCGTGTTCACTTGTGACCGGGACGCTCGTCGTCGGAAGAAGAGTTAGCTCGGCAGATTCGATGATATCTTCCCCGAGCGCTCGCCGCACCACATCAAGTTTCTCCGGAGGCGTGAGAATAACAGCAGAGCTATCTTCCTCGATAACATCGTCGGCGCCCGCATCGATGGCAGCGAGCTGAAGTTCTGGTGATGCAGCTGTTTTGAGTATGATGAGCCCGGCTTTTTTGAACATCCACAGTACCGAGCCTTGTCCTGCCATGCGGCCTCCGTGGGATGCGGCAAGTTGTCGTAACTCTGAGATGGTTCGGTTACTTGAGTCGGTGATGGCTTGAGCAACGATACCGGTGTTTCCTGGGCCGATGAATTCAAGTGTCAGCTCGTCGAGCGTCGAGGAGGTGTCGGTGGTACGGCGGATGGCTCGTTCGATGTTCTCGAGTGGCATATTCACCGCTCGGGCGCGCTCAATTTCCGATTTTAGCCTGATGTTGGTTGTGGGGTCGGGATTTCCGCGGGCGGCAACGGTGATGGCGCGAGAAAGCTTGCTGAATGCCTTTCCCTTTTTAGCATCAGCAATCGCTTTCTTGTGTTTGATCTGTGACCACTTTGAGTGTCCGGACATGACGAAAAAGGTCGATGGGGTGAGCTCAGACTATACTGCGGGACCCACCTAAAAGTCCAGCTTCAGAGAATCAGGATCAGGAACGCCGATATGCTCGCGTCCCGCCTGTGTGATGACGCGTCCCTTCGTGGTCCGTGCAAGGAATCCGAGGCGCATGAGGTACGGCTCATACACATCCTCGATGGTTGCTTCTTCTTCGGCAACGGTTGCCGCGATAGACTTGAGGCCGACGGGGCCGCCGGAAAATGTTGTGGCGATGGCGTGTAGAATGCGTCGGTCGGTTTCTTCGAGGCCCTGAGGGTCGACCTCGAGTAGGTGGAGCGCCGATGTGGCAGTGGCATCGGTGATGGTGTCGACGCCATGAACTTGCGCATAATCACGGACGCGCTTGAGAAGGCGATTCGCGACGCGAGGGGTTGCTCGCGACGATCGTGCAATACGGGCAAGCGCTGTTGGTTCAATGGAGACACCCAAGAGGTTCGCCGAGCGCACAAGAATGCGCTCGATTTCTTCTGGTGTGTAGTATTCGAGCCGGAAGCTCGACCCGAATCGTGAGCGGAACGGGGCGGACAGCATGGAGATCTTTGTGGTCGCGGCGACGAGCGTGAAGTGGGGGAGGTCAATCTGGAGTGTCTTTGCGGCATTTCCTTTGCCGATGACGATGTCGAGCTTGAAGTTCTCCATCGCGGGGTAGATGACCTCCTCGATGGTCTTATTGAGGCGGTGGACCTCGTCGATGAAGAGCACGTCGCCGTCCTGAAGTCCGGTCAGGATGGAGCCAACATCGCCAGCCTTCTCGAGGGCGGTTCCGGAGGTCATGCGGACATTCGTATTCAACTCTCGGGCGATGAGGTAGGCGAGGGTTGTCTTCCCAAGCCCAGACGGCCCATGAAGGAGGACGTGCTCCGGGGTCTCATTGCGTTTCTTAGCCGCACCTAATACAATACGGAGATTCTCCTTCGTTTTTTCCTGCCCGATATACTCCTCGAAGGTTCGGGGGCGAAGGGTTAGATCGAGTACCTGGTCGTCCGGGCCGCTCTGTTGCCCAGTTTGGTGGCTCTTGACATCCATTACAAAATAGAATAAAATAGGTTTACGCGAGTAGTGAGAAAGGACCTCTATAATCTGTAGGCAACTGAGCTCAGTGCCCTTAGCACCCCGGGCTCAGTCGGGATATTATCTTAGCTTGGAAGTTCTGGTTCCGACTGGATCTCTCCTCGGAATTA
>JADLBM010000013.1 GCA_020847715.1 Candidatus Yanofskyibacteriota bacterium
CATGACCGGCGCTCAGGCCGTCGCAGAAGACCCCGCGTTCTTCGCCAAGGTCTTCTGCATCAACACCAACGAGTTCACCTGGTACACCATCTCTCCTGTGCCCTACACCGCACTGGCACAGGTGCCGAGCTATCGGAGGTAGGCAAGAAAAAACGGCAGTAGCGTATACGCGCTACTGCCGTCACGGAATGAACTAGCGATTCGTGCCGATGGGACAGCCGCACAGCTCGACGTGCGACAGGTTCTTGTACTGGCCAGTGGCCTCGCACAAGAAGTCGACGTGGAGTCCGGCGGCAATCCACTTGGTACTCGGGTTGGGCGTCACCTTCTTTGCGAAGTACCGATTGCCATCGGTACCGCAGGTGCCGTCCTTCACGATGACCATGGATGCGTCACGGTCCGTGTCCCACGAGTTCGGGTCGGGGAAGCTCTCCTGCTTGTGGAGCTTCTGCAGACCGAAGTCCGAGCACTTGGGGTTGTTGCCGAACTGGCTTTCCAGCAGGTTGGTCCAGGTGACGTTGCTCGTGGTCTGGTTGGGCGGGCAACTGGGTCCGCCCTCGACCGTGAACGTGTCCTGATCAGTGCACGAGGCGTCACCATCCTCGACCCGCAGAGTTGCCACGTAGGAACCAGGGTTCAGATTGGGGTACTGTTTTGTCGCACCATTGGGGACGGGCTCGAACGGCCCATTGTTGAGCTTGATGGCGCCAGTGCCGGGGTTGATCCATCCGACCAGGCAGCTCGCGTTGCTGCCAGAGACCGAACAGGAAACCTTCGGCTTGATGACTTCGCAGTCACGCGGCGGAGGCGGAGGCTCGATGGTGAACGACTTGCTCGCCGTGCACGTCTCCGTCCCGTTGAGCACGTCGAGCTTACACGAATGCGTTCCGGCAGACAGGTCGGGGTAGGTCGTCCCCGCACCACTGGCAACGGTTCGCGGCGTACCCCCATCGAGGAACATCGTTCCCGATGACGGCGGCGCATTCCATGTGCCAGTACAGGTGACCGACGTACCGTTCACCTGCGGGTTCTGCAGGACGACATGGATGTCGTTGCAGGTCCGCGGTGGCGGAGGCGGCTCCTGAATGGTGAACGGCACGGACTTGTCACAGTTCACGCCAGCCTGCGCGTAGTGCAGGAGCGCGGTGTGGCTTCCAGACGTCAGCCCGGGATACGTCACACCAGGAGGCCCATTGCTGATGGGCTGCGCAGTGCCGTTGTCCAGTTTCACGGTGGTCGAACCGCTCCCGTTCCACGTTGCCGTGATGGTTGCCGCCGTACCGCTCACGCTCGCCGAGCCGTCCAAGTTGATGACGGCACACGTCGGCGGGGGTGGCGGAGGAGGCGGAGACAGCGGCGTGATGCTCACGCTGGCCGAGTTGGACGCGCAGAGCTCACCGCTCTTGCGCACTTCCCACGATCCGGTGACGGCCAGCGGTTGCTGTCCGGCAGCGGGACGGTTGTACGTCGAGATGTTCGGCGCGCCCGAGGCCACCGCGCCGCCCGGAAACCCGGAAACGGGTGCCGGAGCCAGCGCGACGGAACCGGTGAAGCCCGACGGGAACGTCAGGATTGACTTCACGTCGGCAGTCGTCTCACCCTCGTTCTTGTCGAACGAGAAGGTCGGCGTCCCGACACCGGAACAGACCGGCGGCGGAGGCGGCGGAGGTGTCGGCGGATCCTTCGGGGTGCCGCCACACACCGAGTTGCTCCCGAAGTTTCCTCCGAAGGCGTCGGTGTCGACCAGATGTCCCCCTAGCCTCGGAAATGTCCCGTCGACCTTTTCGGCTCCTGTGAGACCTGCGAGCAGGTCCAGTTGGTACCGACAGACCTCATCGGGAATCTTCACCGCAAATCGCGCAGTCGCACCCGCGGGGACTTCCTTGAACTCCTCCGTGACGAAGTACTGCTTCATGATGCCATCTCGCAGGTCGTACAGCGCGAGGCCTGCCCAATGGGGACAGGTCCCGTTGTTCTTCACTCTCGCGGTTCCACCGGAGAGGTTGAACTCGAGCACCGAGACGAAGTCGAGTGCGCGCTCGCCGGAGCATTCCGGCTCCGGACTGGGAGATGGAGTATTCACGGGGGCGTTGATCGACTGCCCCTCAGAGGTTACCGTCTCCACGGCGGGAGACGGCTCCATCGGGGAGTTCTGCGTGCATGCCACAACTCCAGCGACCACCAGAGCGGCCGTCAGGAGTCCGAGCCCACGGATTCGCATATCTTCTCCTTGTTGTGCCGTTGCGGTTTTCCCGCCACGGCTCATTGACAACGATCCATTCCCTCGCTATTGAAGGGTGAATGTTTATAACATTTTATGCCGTTTTAGTCAATATTCTTGACACTCTCCCCCGAAGGGCCCTCGTGGTATACTAGCGACATGGAACGGCGGTACATCGAATCATTCTTCTTCCTCGCACTCCTCCTGGGAACAATGGTGCTTGTCGCGCTTCTCGTGCTCCCCTACCTCAACACGTTCATCCTCGGTGCAATCCTTTCGTTCCTCTTCTCCGGAGCCTACGCACGCCTCCTGCGCATCATTCCGAACCGCTCACTCGCCGCGCTAGTCCTCACCCTTCTCGTACTGGTCACTATCCTCGTCCCGCTCTCGCTTGCCGGATACCGCATCGCGCAAGAGGCGGCAGGATTGTACGGCTACATTCGCAACCACACATCCGGCGACACCGTCGCCCAGCTCATCGCTCAACTTCCGGCATCGGTACGCACACTCATCCCCGCCTCAGCGCTCAACACGCAAGCCATCGGTGCGTGGCTTCAGCAGGCGCTCGGGTGGATTGCCGGCTCGCTTGGTCCGCTCTTCTCCGGCATCGCCCGCACCATTCTCCATTTCTTCTTCCTGCTTCTGTTCTTCTACTACCTGACGCGCGATGGCGAACGACTCAAGCGCCGCCTCATGGATCTCTCCCCGCTGTCGGATTCTCATGAGCAGGAAATCCTCGGGAAGATTGGCCGCGCCATCACAGCGACCGTGCGCGGACAGCTCGTACTCGCACTCCTTCAGTCACTTGTCGCCGGCATCGGATTTGCGCTCTTCGGCGTTCCGAATCCAGCGCTGTGGGGAAGCGTTATTCTGGTCGCCGCATTCATCCCAACAATCGGCACCGCACTCGTGCAGGTGCCGGCAATCGCCTACCTTGCCGCAACCGCCGGAACCGGCCCCGCCCTTGGGCTTGCGCTCTGGGCGCTCATCGCGGTCGGCATGCTCGACAACTTCCTCGGTCCTCGCCTTATGGCACGCGGTGCACGCATCCATCCGCTCGTCATGATGCTCGCTGTTCTCGGTGGTATTGGCATGTTCGGTCCTATCGGCATCCTGCTGGGCCCCATTCTCTTCAGTCTCCTGTACGCACTTCTGGACATCTACCTCGCGCTCGTCCGTCCAGCGTAGCGCCTACGATACAAAAACGCCTGCTCTTCGCGTGAAGAGCAGGCGTTGCACTACCCGCAGAGCCCCATGTCCTGCTTGAGCATGCGGATACCGGTTTCGATGGAGACGAGCGGCTTCCAGTCGAGAAGCTCCGCAGCGCGGCGGATGGCGGCAAACGAGTTGCGAGGCTCGCCGGTGCGCGCCGGCTCATGAACGACCGGACCACCGATGAGTTCCGCAAGGTATGCGACCTTCGTCGGATTTCCGGCGCCGATGTTGATGATGTTCGCCTTCCCCGGAAGCTTCGCGTTGATTGCCCTCGCGCATGCGTTGACGACATCCGACACATGCGTGAAGTCACGCGCCTGCTGGCCGTCACCCCAGATGGTCAGGGGCGTGCCGGCGAGGCGCTGCATGATGAACTTCCCGATGACCAGCGCGTACTGCCCCGACGGATCGAATCCGGGACCGTACACGTTGAAGAACCGTAGGCAGACGGTCTCAAGGCCGTAGATGTCCGACCATGTGCCGCAGCTCGATTCCCCCAGCTTCTTGTGGTTCGCGTAGGGGCTCAGCGGATTGAGCTCGGTAGTCTCCGGTGTCGGAAGAACCGGCGGATTCCCGTAGACCGAGCTCGAGCTGGCGAACACGAATCGCCGGACCCTGGCGACCTGCGCGGCAACCAATGCGTTGATGGTGCCAAACACATTCACCGCGGCCGTTCCGACGGGGTCCGCGATGGACAGCTGGACCCGCGGAAGTGCGGCAAGGTGGAAGACGGCGTCAGCGCCCTCGAATGCCCCAACAAGCGCTCCGGGCTCGCGGACATCCGCCTTGATGAACCTGACCCTGTCGTCCAGCCGGTCGCGCCGACCAGACACAAGATTGTCGAGCGCCACGACCGCGTATCCGTCCCTACAGAGCGTGTTCACCAGATTCGAACCGATGAACCCAGCCCCGCCCGTTACGACGATCTTTTTCTGCACAAAACCTCCCCATGAAAAGAACACCGCGGAGCATACCACGGCGAACAAAAGGCACCAAGCGGTCCTCAGACCGTGGTGATATCGCGCGGCGAGAAGAGGCCAACGGTCCAATCGGCCGCGATGCGTAGCCGTTTCCCCCACGATGCGAAGTTGAAGAGGTAGATGGTGCGCCACAACCACCACGCGAACGGCCCTGACCAGTGCGTCCCGCCAATCCGACCGACGGCGCTCCATCGTCCGAGCGAGACAAAGTCTCCCTTGCTACGATAGCGGAGCGCAGTAAGCGGTCGCTCATGGATGCTTGCAACGATATTCGCAGCAAGATACGCGCTCTCGGCAACCGCCGCCTGCGCACGCATGGGAATAAGCTCCCCGTGCTGGTCGTGCGCGGCAGCGGCATCGCCGAGAGCCCACACATTCTTGAATCCACGAACGCGGAGATGCTCATCCACTGCGATGCGGCCGCTCTCATGGAGGGGAAGCGCCGGAACGGCGAGAGGGACTCGTGCTTTCACACCTGCCGCCCAGATCACCGTATGCGCCTCAAGGAGCGTCCCGTCGGCAAGACGCGCGCCATCTGCCTGTACGCGGGTCACCCGCGCCTTCAGAAGGACCCGAATGCCTTTCCGGCGAAGCGTTGTGAGCGCGACTTCGGAGAGCTGCTCATCGAATTGCGGGAGCAGGCGATCGCCCCCATGCACGAGCGTGATTTCAATGCTCCCCGCGGGAATGCGTCGCCGGTAAAGCCGTAGGAATGTGGTCGTAAGCAGGTCGGTCATCTCGGCGGCAAGTTCAACGCCGGTCGGTCCGCCACCCACGATCACGAACCGGAGCGCTCCGCGCGACGGCTCGCCCGCACCGGTACGCTCGAACTGTCCGATGAACTGCTCCCGGAGACGCTGTGCGTCCCGCAGATCCTTCAACGCGAATGCGAATTCCTCGACGCCAGGAACATTCATTGCGTCGGTCTCCGCCCCCGTTGCAATAACGAGGTGGTCGTACGCGATGAGGCCATGATCAGTACGGACGAACCGTCGCTCGACATCAACGGATTCAACCGTCGCCTGAGCGAGATCAGCGCAGTCTCCGTCGATGATCTCGCGCACGCCCTGCACGACATTGTGGAGCCCCACGCCGCCGGTAGCCGCCTCGTGGAGGAGCGGCGAGAAGAGAAAGTGGTTCGTATTGTTCACGATCACGATGCGCGTCGTGCGTCGGTCGATGCGCTTACGAAGCCGGAGGTAGGCGTAGACACCTCCGAACCCCGCGCCAAGAATAACGATCGTGCGACGAACATCGGTCATGCCCCGAGTATAGCACTCCTATCCGACGACACGCCACCGCTTGAGCAGGAGAGAGTTGAGCACTACCGAGATGGAACTGAATGCCATCGCGCCGGATGCGAGCACCGGATTCAGCAGAATCCCCCACACCGGATAGAGCGCTCCCATCGCGACCGGAATCAGAATGATGTTGTACCCGAACGCCCACACGAGATTCATACGGATAGTACGAAGCGTACGACGCGAGAGAAGGAGCGCCGTTACGACCGCTCCAAGGTCCTTGTTCACGAGCGTAATATCGGCCGCCTCGATAGCCACATCCGTTCCGCTCGCCATAGCAATGCCAATATCAGCCGCCGCAAGCGCGGGAGCATCGTTGATGCCATCCCCGACCATGGCGACCTTCTTCCCCTCCTTCTGGAGCGCGATGACATGCGATGCTTTTTGGTCAGGTAGTACTTGCGCCTCGAATCGGGTAATACCGAGCGCATGTGCGACCGTCCGCGCAACACGCTCGTGGTCACCCGTAATCATTACGACCTCAATGCCGCGTCGCAGCAGCTGGGTAACCGCACGCTTCGCGGACGGCTTCACCGCATCTGCGACACCGATTGCTCCAATCATGCGGCCCTCGACGGCAACGATAGTCACCGCGCTCCCGCTCTCAAGGAGTCCGTCGATGGCATCCCGCATCGGGGCGACATCAACGCCACGCTCCTGCATGAGACGCTCAGTTCCAGCAAACACCCGCTTCCCATGGAGGACGCCCTGCACTCCGAAACCGGGCACCGCTTCGAACGATTCCGGCTCAGCGGGGGTCGCGAGTCCCCGTCGTTGCGCCTCGGCAACGATGGCAGCGGCCACCGGATGACTCGACGATCGTTCAAGTGCATACTCTACGGCAAGCACATCAGCCTCGGTGTGCCCCTCTCGTGCAATAACGCGCGTCACCTGCGGCTTTCCTTCGGTGAGAGTACCCGTCTTGTCGAACATCACCGCACTCACGGTGTGCGCAATCTCAAGCGCTTCGGCATCCTTGATGAGGACCCCATGCTGTGCGCCAAGTCCGGTGCCGACCATGATTGCCGTCGGTGTCGCGAGTCCCATCGCACAAGGGCAGGCGATAATGAGGACGGCAACGGCATTTAGGATGGCGAACGGAAGCGAGGGCTCCGGACCGACGATATACCACACCGCGAATGTTGCGATTGCCAACATCAGCACGACCGGAACGAAATACGATGAGACCGTATCAGCGAGCCGCTGGATCGGCGCCTTGCTTCCCTGCGCTTCCTGCACAAGCTTCACGATCTGCGCCAGCATCGTTTCCGAACCGACTTTCGTCGCACGGAATGTGAACGAACCGTTCGTGTTGACCGTAGCGCCAATGACCGTATCTCCCTTCCCTTTTTCAGCGGGAATACTCTCCCCCGTCACCATGGATTCGTCGATGGCCGATGAGCCTTCGAGGATGACGCCGTCAACAGGCACCTTCTCGCCCGGCCGAACCCGCACCGTGTCGCCAATGACGACCGCCTCGAGCGGCACATCCACTTCATTCCCGTCGCGCACAACCCGAGCCGTCTTCGCCTGGAGCCCGAGGAGTGTCCGTATTGCCTCGGAGGTACCGGCCTTCGCTCGCGCCTCGAAGTAGCGCCCCAGCAGGATGAGACCGATGATGACGGTCGAGACATCGAAGTACGGCTCCGGCATAATGCCGAGCCGCTCCACAACGCTCGGCGCCGCGGTCATGACGACGGAATAGATGAACGCGACGCTCGTCCCGATGGTGACGAGCGTGTCCATGTTGGCGCTTCGATGCCGGAGCGACGACCATGTCGCGCGATAGAACTGCCAACCCGCCCAGAATTGCACCGGAACGGCGAGCGCGAACTGGAACCAGAAGTTTTGGAGGATGCGCGGGGCGGTGTTCATGAGCCACGGGAAGCTCCCCCACACAATACCAGCACCCAGCACGAGACTCACGATTGCGCGAAGGCGCAGACCCGCCAGCTCACGCTTCTTCCGCGCCCGCTCGGCGTCCTCATGCCCAAGCTCGTCGGTAATCATCGCCTGATACCCAACACTCGCCACCGCAGACTGCAGGGTCGCGTCGGAGACGCGTGCGGGGTCATATGCAACCGTCGCCTTCTCGGTGGCCAGATTGACGGTCACGGTATCGACACCCGGCACGTCACGGAGCGCTCCTTCAAGGAGCGTCACACATGAAGCGCAGTGCATTCCCTTGATGGGGAATGTCTTCTTCGTAGTCGTCATGATGCAATGATAGCCCCGTGGAACATGCCCATACCGCACGAAAAGCGGTACGTGCCAGCACGCGGCGGCGTAATAACGATTTCAGTGACCGCATCCAATGGAAGCGAGCGCCGGATCTTAAGATCGGCGATAACAACCTCTTCGAGACACTCGGAAGGATCCTTCCGGAAGAACCGTATCGTCGTTGGAACACCGACGGGAACCCTGAGCGTATCAGGGGTGTACCCACCGTCGACAACAATATCGACGACGGCGCCGGCGGCAACCACGCGCCCCCGTTTCCCGAAGAAGAACCATGCGACACCGACAACGCTGGCGAGCGCTAACGCTCCGACAATATATTCATCTATGTTCATAGGAGAGTACTATTCAACAACCTCAATGATGCCGCGGTACATGCCCATTGAGCACGAGAACCGCATCAGACCGGTCTTGGTCGGCGTGAATTCGATAATGTTCTGGCCGGGTTGCAGATCAACCGCGATATTCATCGCGGGAAGGTTCAGCGAGCTCGCGCAGGTATAGGAGTTTGTCGACTCAACCCTCCACGCCACCGGAATTCCGCGCTTCACCACAATGCGGTCCGCACTGTACCCGAACACGCTTTGCTCCATATCGACGTACTGCTTCCCGTCGCGCACCTCGGCAACGAGAACACGCTCACCCTCGCGAGCCGGTACTGCCGTCGTCGGGCGCCCAAGAACGATACCGGTTAGCGTCCAGCCATTGCTCATGTTCCACAGGCCGAGCGCCACGGCGGCAATGCCAGCCGCGGCAAAGAAGACGCGACCGCCCGAGCCGCGCACCGCAGACGAGAGCCAGCCAACCCCCAAGAGGCCGGGAGCGGTTCCCACAGCAAACGCCGCCATGAGAAGCGCGCCTCCCCAGAGACTTCCGGTCGCAAGCGCAGCGAGCTGAGCCGCTTGCGTAAATCCGCATGGCACGAAGAAGGTGAGCGCTCCCGTGAGCATTGCGCCTCGATGACTGTACTCCCGCACATCACTCGCAAGGCCAAGTCGACGGGCAATACCCGTCGGAAGCGAAAGCGTGGTGAGCCTCGGAAACAGTCCCGTCAACGAGAGGCCGACCAACAGCATGGACGCGCCAGCAAGCAGAATGAGCCAGCCGGTCATGCTTGGCGTCGGGCGAGCGAGCGCTCCGAGCGCACCAACCGCACCACCCAGAACAGCGAATCCAAGGATGCGCCCCGCGTTGAAGAACAGGTGTGGTCGGAATTTCTGTGCGGTCGTCGCCTCCGGATGTTTTTGGGCGTGTCGCGCCGCATACGCGAGCACGAGACCACCAACCAGCGCCATACAGGTGGATACCCCCGCTGTGAGTCCGGCAATGAGGGCACCAGTCACTCCAACGCCGGTGCCGGCTTGCGCGGCAAGCGCATCAAGTCCCGATAGTTTTAGTGCGATCCACCCGACAAAGACGATGCAGGACGCGACCAGTGCGGTGCTCCATGCACTGCTATCGGTGGATATCCATGCACGGGACCGTTGCCCCATGGAGTACCCCGCACGACGCACTGCCGCAGTGAGCGCTGAGGTATCGGGAGCGCCTCGCCAGTGCACACGGGTGCGGCCGGTATTCGGATCGACGCGCACACGGGCGACATTTGGAATCGCCCCAATCGCTTTCTCTAAGATGATCTGACAGGAACTGCAGTGCGTTCCCGCAATACGATATTCTTGTTCCATACAGTAGTGTTACACCGCCTCTCTTCCACTCATCCTATCCGTGGGCGGCGAACACTTTTGGCTGAAGGATGCCTCGCGCAAGAGCATACCGAATACCCGTGAGCGGCGTTGCGATGCGACGATATTCGTAAAAAAGTGAGACGCTGGAATGTCCCAAGTGCACGGGAGTGGAAATCAGGAGCGCACCGAACACTGCCAGCACGAGTACCAGCATCTCGAATGCCACGCCGTGGACGCTCGCCCGCGTCACCGTAGATTCGCAGAGCATGGCGGCGAGCCCCGCGCCGGCGCATTGCACATCGTGGACACTCATCGCATCAGCACTCATCGCGCACAATCCAAACACCACCGACGCAAAGAGCGCGATACCCGTAAACACAGCAAGTACTCGATAGTGAGAAGATGTCATAGTGTCGTGTCGGGCTTTTTCTGAAGACACACGGAGTTAATGCAGTAGCGCTTTCCGCCCTTCTCGGCCGGTCCATCATCAAATACATGCCCCAGATGAGAGCCACATCGACGGCACCGAACCTCAGTGCGAATCATGCCATGACTTTCGTCGCGGACCAGCTCGATATGTTCAAGGTTCACAGGATCCGTAAAGCTCGGCCATCCGGTCCCCGAATCGAACTTTGTGTCGCTCGAAAATAACTCCTGTCCGCACGCGGCACACACATAGGTCCCCGCAGAGTGGTCGGTCGTGTAGGTGCCGGAAAACGGCGCCTCGGTTCCCCCTTTTCGGAGGATGTCATACTGCTCAGGCGTGAGCCTTTTCCGCCATTCTTCATCGGTCTGCGGCATCGTGTCGGCGTCCACACACCGAGTATAGCAAAATGGTCAAAAACAGCACCCCCGTGAGGGGGTGCTGGGCCTACTTACATCTGCGGCTGGCCGGGCTGCTGAGGAGGCTGCTGCGGAGGGGTCGGCTGCATGGGCTGCTGAGGAGGCATCGGAGCGCTACCGGAGCTGCCTTTCTTCCGACCGAGAAGCCACCACGCAAGCGCGATCAGGACCACTGCGCCAATGAGGTACCACATAGGAGAACAGTAAAATTGATACGAGTACTCCCCAAGTATAGCACTCGTGGACACGCGTCAATCCTGACCCTTGATAACCCTCAGCACGCTATCCGAGGAGCTCGAAAAGCTTGTAGACCATCAGCGCCGGCCACACCATCGCCTTGAGGAACCCGAGCACGCCGGAGCCGAACGAATCCGCCTGCTGGATGAAATACACCACGGCTCCAATGAACCCCATCCCATAGACCGCACCCGAAGATGATTTGTTCATACACGGAATCATATTAGTTGCACTGCAACGCCGCACGGCACTGCGTTCGCTCATCACCCGACAGCGTATCGCAGGCTCCGCACGCCGACTGAGCGCCATTTCCTGCTCCCGGAATCGCCTTCTGTACGTCCTGCATCATGGTCGAGAAATCCGAAAACTTGATTCCCGTCGGGAGTTTGAATTGACCTTCATCCACACTCCAGCCAGAGCACCGGTAGGCTGTATCCGCATCGAGATCGACTGCCTGCTGAGCCGCAGGAACTCCTGCGCCATCATTCTCAGCGGTGGTCTTCATGGTAAAGCCCTGCGTCTCTCCATCGGTCCAGAACGAGGTGGTGTCGCCAACCACGATCATATGTCCACCCGTCGTGGTGCCACCCTGCGTCGTGGTGAAATCACCACGCATACGATCCTTCACGATGTAGACGGTCCCTGAGCTGGTCGCACCACCAGCGGACACGGAGTAGGTGCACTTCTGCGCACGCCCTGCCGCCATGAGCGAACGGAGTGAACCGGATCCCTCGCCACCGCTCTGGCCCTTGTAATACCATGCCCCACCCACCACCACGAGGATGGCAACCGCACCGAGAATGAGTTTCTTATTCATACCTCAAGCATACACCGCGACCATGAGGAGGCAAGGAGAATGAGAGAAGAAGTTGACTTTTCTTACAATTTATATATAATAATGCCATCGTTCGTTCACAGGAAAGGAACAAGCCATGGCAGAGGAACCCGAGGACTCCGAAATCCTCGTCGGGAAATGGGACTGCCCCTACGGGCACCCCGGACAGGACGGCGAGGCGATGAAGTGCGCCGGTTGCGGCGCTCCGCGCCCCGATAATGTCGAGTTCTACCTCCCCTCCGATGCCCGGGTCGTCACTGACCCGAAGGCCACCGCCGCGGCAAAGGCCGGATCCGACCTCATCTGCGACAGCTGTGGGAGTAGTGTCGCCGCCGGACAAACCGCGTGCCCACAGTGCTCCGCGCCGCTGGACGAGAGCCGACGACAGAAGGTCACCGAATACACACGCCGCGAAGACGCGCCGAGCGAGAGCCCGCGTGCTCTGCGCCAGCGCGAAGAAGAGGCACCGAGGCGGCCGGCCGTGCGCGCCACCAATGACGCCGAGCTGAACCGCATCGGTCGAGCAATGACCACTCACACGATCCTGCTCGCACTCCTCGTCATCGGAGCCATGGCCGGCATCTGGTGGCTCATGACACCACACCAGGTAACGCTCACGGTTGCGAACGTCTCCTGGGAACGCACCGTCTCCATCGAGGAAGAGCGCACGGTCAAGGAGGAGGGCTGGGTCGTCCCCGCGGGTGGTCGCGAGACCGGTTCATACTCGGCCATCCACCACTACAACTCCCGTAAGGTCGGCGAACGGTCCGTTCGCTGCCACTCCCAGGGAGACCGCGAGAAGGTGGGCGTACGGCACTTCCGATGCCACTCCGGACACCGCATACAGACCGGCACGCGTCGGTATGCGTGCGGTACAACGAACCTCGGCAACGGGCGATTCAGGCAGAACTACTGCTCTGAGCCGACATACTCGACGCTGCCCTGCACACACGACTGCCAGGAAGACCAGTACGGGTACGTGGCGTGCAAACACCACTGCACAGAGGACATCATGGAGCCGTACCCCGTGTACGCCGAGAAGCACAAGTACGACATCGAGCGATGGTTCGATCTGCGCGTGGATCGGGCCG
Source organism: Candidatus Yanofskyibacteriota bacterium (assembly GCA_020847715.1). Taxonomy (GTDB): domain Bacteria; phylum Patescibacteriota; class Minisyncoccia; order 2-02-FULL-40-12; family GWA2-44-9; genus JAGOPO01. The sequence goes on from JADLBM010000013.1 coordinate 12,647, forward strand.
GCGCCTTCGATACGGACCCGAAGTGGCCCGTCCCCGATCTGTCACCCCGACAACGCGTAAAAGCGCGGAGCGAAACTCGAAAGGTCACGTTCACCGATTCGAAGGGGAACGCCTACCAACTCGTCGACCCGCCGCCTGACTACTGGTCGGCGCTCCGAAAAGGCATGTCGTGCAACGCCCTACGCCGGCGTATCGGGACACTCGTCGACAACCCCGTGTGCCACTAGACCGGCAACAGCCGCGAAGATATCTTCGCGGCTTTTTTATTGCGTCTGCACTAACGAGTCGTTACGGATACGGAAAAATTTTGAGATGCCCACGGACGGGCGAGCCGAGAACGGCTCACCGCTCTTCCGGTCAGCATAGTTCACCGTAAGAACGCCGTCCTGAATCCGAGTCGTCTGAGGAGCAATACGGTCGCCGAGCAGCATCGCGTTCGTTCCTCGATATCCTCCTTGTACCGCGAGTGCGACCGCGACGTAGTAGAACGAGCCGCTCCCACCCGGCTGAGCAACAAAAAGAAATGCAATATCATCCTTCCCGTCGCCATTCAGGTCGCCAACGGCTTCGTTGCCAAAGTATGAGTACGCTCCACCGAGCGCGACCCGCTTCCCCTCAACGATATAGGTTGCATGCTTCTGGTCCGGAGCTACTTCTACTCGATCGCCGCGCACAAGAACAACGCCGACGGCAATAAGGAGCGCACTCAAGAACGCGAGCGCTGTCCTCTTCCACGAATACCGATACCCGAATAGTGAGAACATGAGCATACGTGAACGATATCATTTCGCACCGCTCGAACCAAACCCCTTTGCGCCGCGACGAGTGGCGGTGAGCGTGGCAACCTCGCGCACCTTCACCCGATGCACCTTCTGCACGAGCATCTGCGCGACCTTGTGGCCAGATTCGAGTACGAGCCGCCGTGCGCCCAGATTGCGGAGACCCACGCGTATCTCGCCACGGTAGCCTTCATCAATAACACCGCCCATCACCTTCAGACCATGCTTGGTAGCGAGTCCGCTCTTGTCCCAAATGAGGCCGACGCACCCGCGCGGCAGCGCGACCGCGATGCCGGTCGCGACAAGCGCCGAAGCCCCCGGTCGGAGCACGACTCGCTCCATGGTATGGAGGTCTAGTCCTGCGTCGCTCGGGTTCGCATAGCTTGGCACCGTTGCCTTCGGGTGGAGTCGCTGAAGTTTCAGTTGCATTCGGTGATTCTATCACATGCGCACACAAAAGACCCCGTGGGGGGTCTTTTGTGAGAACAATTATTTCTTTTTCGCGGCAACCTTCTTCTTTTTCGGAGCCGCCTCGACCGCTGGAGGCATGCCTGCCTGCGCGCGAGTGACGGCCATTTCGAGAAGAATCTTGTCGAGCTTGAGGTTCATCTTCTCAAGGTCGCGCTGGATGAGGTCGATGCGTGGATCCGGCTTCTGCGGTTGGGCTTGCACCGGAGCGGACTTCGCAAACGACTGCTTTGCGGAGAATTCGCGAGCGGATGCAGCTGCCGCGGCGGGACCGCCGTAGCAATCGCGGCAGTAGATAGGCCGCTGGCCATCCGGACGGAACGGCACCTCACACGGCTTGCTGCATTCCGCACACACTGCCGGATACAGTTGCCCCTGCGGGCGACCGCCGAACCCGCCACCGGAACGCTGGAAGCTCGGCTTGCCACCGAACGACGGGCGACCGAACGGCTTCTTCCCGAATCCTCCGCCACTGCGCTTGCCACCGAATCGGTCGTTGCGTTTGAAGTCGTTCATTGAGATCAGTTAGCTGGATTCAATATACCAAAAATCAGCAGTTTTGTCAAACTTCCCCAGAGTCTTCCGCTATACATGGCTCCCCGCAACGAAGCCCGTGGTCCAGCACAGCTGGAGAGAGTAACCGCCGGAAGGACGGCTGATGTGGAGGAGGTCGCCCGTAATGGAGAGATTCTCATACCTCACCGAGCGCATCGTGCGGGTATCCACCTCGTCGAGCGCTACTCCTCCATCGGCGACCACCGCACGGTCCTCGCCCATGAGGCCCGTAATCGTGACCGGCAGCGCCTTGAGAAGCTCGGCAATCTGTCGCCGTTGTTCTCGGGTGACACTATGCACCTTGATATCGGGATCAATGCCGCTGAGCAACGGGAGCAGCGCAGAACCAGTACCCACCGGCGCGATGTCATTCCACACATTCTTGAGCGTCTTATTCTTGTTGGCATCAAACACCGCGGTGATGCGTCTATCGAGCGCACCGATATCTTCCGTGGGCGCACTGTCGATATGGAGGGCGACCGAGCCTGCATGGAGAAGGTCCGCAACTGCTCCAGCAGAATTCAGGATGAGTGGGCCGGAGAGTCCAAAATGCGTGCAGAGCACATCGCCCCGTTTCGTGAACGCCCGCACACCGTCAAGAAATACGCTGATGCGCACTCCGAACAGCGTCATGCCGGCAAGCGCTTTCACCCACTCGTCTGCGACCGCAAGCGGCACGATGGTCGGCGTCGGCTCTTTCACCGTGTGACCAAGTTCGGCCAGCCAACGAAACCCGTCACCCGTCGAACCCGTTTCGGGGTGCGAAGTACCGCCGGTCGCGAGGATGAACGACGACGCAGGATATGACTCCCCATCGGCAACGACCGCACCAATGCGACTCCCCTTCACCTCAATACGCTCAACACTCACCCGTGTACGCACCTCGACAGTTCCCTCACGGAGATACTGCGCCAGCACCGCGAACACATCCGCCGCCCGCTCCGACTTCGGAAACACCCGCCGATGCGCCTGTTCCACCAACGGAAGACCGCGGCGCTCGAAAAATGCAAAGGTCTCCTCAACGCCAAATTGGGAGAATGGCGAATGCAGAAACGGCTTCGCGGCACCGTAGTGTTCCAACAGCGTGTGCTCGTCCCGCTCGGCGTTTGTGATGTTGCACCGCCCGCCGCCCGTGATCTTCAGCTTTGCGCCCAGTTCGGCGTTCTTTTCCAGCAACAACACGCGTCGGCCGCGCTCCGCCGCACGCCCTGCGGCCATCATGCCGGACGCGCCACCACCAATAACGATCACATCGTACTGCATGCACCCATCGTAGCACTCTTTTCCCCGCTCGAATAAAACGACCACCCCGAAGGGTGGTCAGCGAATGAAGTAGGCAGCCGTCGCGACGATCGCAAGAAGCAGAGCGAACATGACCGAGCGCTTGAAGAGCATGAGGTGGCTCTCGCAGGCCATCCGGCAGGATTCGCACATGAGGGACATGAGGAGCTTCGCGATGCCGTTCTCGGTGTCCTTGTACTTCCGCTTGAGGTAGCAGGAAACGTGCATGGCGACGTAGGTGATCACCCAAAACACGCAAAACGTGACCGACAGGACGATGAGAGGTCCCATGACACCACCCCTTCTCAATGTGCCACTCCCGAACATACCACTTCGGCAAGACTCGTCAACAACAAAAAGCCGAGGACAGAGCCCTCGGCTGCGGGTTTCCCCGCCGTCACGGAACGGCATGGCACGCCGCGCATTCGTTGCTCACGGCGTTGCCATCATGACACATGCCACAGCGCTCAGGCGCATGCATGTCGCGCCCAATCCCGCTGTGTGATGTTCGCGGCAGGATACTGAACCGTCCTGCATGACAGTCAGCGCAGGCTCCGAATGCGGAGTGCATCTCGTGACTGAAAACGACAGGGCCAGGGCTGCCAGCCGATGGCGTAAACGCGAACGCCTTCGGAAGTGCAGGGTATGACGCGGGGACACCGCTTCCCACTTCAGAGCGCGTCGCTGAAGGCTGGTATGCGGAGAAGTCTCGTACCGCATTTACCATGAGCATGCCCGCTGCAACCCACACCGCGAGGATCCACAGCTTCGCCGGCGTCACGAGACAGCAGCTCGGCTTATCCTTACACGTCTGCCCTTCCTCCAAGCATGGCTTGGCATCCGGAAAGATGCGCAGGGTACGCGCCGCAACGGCAAAAAGCCCGACCGCCACCACGACAAGCGTCAGTGTCACGGAGAGCTCCATCCAGCTGGGAACGTACTTCGTCCCCGAAGCGCGGACGAGACCCGTCATGCTGACATTGAAGCGGTTCAGAATGAATCCGACGACTGTCATGAGGCCGGCCATGAAGAGTCCGAGGCGGTTCTTCCGCGCATTCGGCATCATCATGAGCACCATCGCACCGATAGGAGCGAGAATGACCTCGGCAAGGAACATGCATCGTTCAAAGCCGGGAACCGCAACCAAATACCAGACGCCCCGATCGGTCAGGTCAATGACCCGTGCAATACCGTACACGCCGAGCACAACGACGAGCACCCGCCCCAGACTGGAGAGGATGTCAACCTCCAGCTCCATGTTGAACGCCTTGGAGCTGAGGAACGATTCGACAATGACCATGCCACACCCAATCGCAAGCGCCGAGGCGAAGAAGAACATCGGAAGCCATGGTGAGTACCAGAGCGGATGCAGCTTCGATGGCACGATGAGGAACAGCGATCCCAGCGACGACTGGTGGAGGGTAGAGAGAATGATGCCCAGAATCACCAGGGGAACGGTGATGGTCAACGCCGCCCGCGCGGCGAGCGTCATCCGCAACCGCTCGAACACGAATGCGCTGAATTCTACCGCGAGCACCGTCGTGTAGAGGGTGACGCACCACGAAATCTCGAACATCACCGAGTGCGGATTCCACATGATGAGCGGATGCCAGATGCGGTACGGATGCCCGAGGTCGAACAGGAGGCCAACGATGGCCGCGAGGTACCCGATGAATCCGGTCATGATTGCCGCTCGGACGAGCGGCTTGTAGCGATCCAGATGCAGGATGTAGACCGCACCACTGAGCGTGAACGCGCCAGCGGCAAGCGCCACCCCACATAGGACGTCAAAACTGATCCACAACCCCCACGGGAACTGGTCGCTGAGATGCGTGCTCGCACCCAGCCCCTTGAACACGCGGATGGTCATGCTGTACAGGCCCGCCGTCAGGACGGCAAGCAGGAACAGCCATCCGATGTGCAGTCTGCGTTTCATTGCTGCTCCTTCCGAGCCGCACGCACTTCTTCGCGGCGCTTCGTGAGCCACCACAGTCCGGTCAGCATCGCTCCACCCAGCAGAACGACGCGCGGGACATTGACGAGTGCCTCCCACGTCAGGGATGGCATTGGGTTGCTCGAGAGGTTCGTGGGATATCCCAGCTCCTCGAGCGAGATGTCCGTCAGGATGAGGAGCGATGTCCCACCAACTTCGTGCTCCCCGTACACACGGTCGAGGTATGCCCCCTTGCCCGCAGCGATACGCTCGTGCGCAACATGCAGAAGCGCACTCCGCTCACCGTAGAGGAGCGCACCCGTCGGGCACGCCGCCGCACACGCTGGGGACTCCCCCGCAGCGATGCGGCTATGACAGAGATCACACTTCCGGACATACGGAAGCTGCTTGCTCCACTCGTACTTCGGAACGCAGAACGGGCACGCGATCACACAGTACCGGCACCCAATACAGCGTTCTTGGTGATACACCACCGCGCCAACCGGAGTTTTCTCCAGCGCGGCAACCGGACACACCGATGCGCAAGTCGGCTGCACACAGTGCATGCACGAATGTCGAACCCCGCGGCCCTGCCGACGCTCCATCGCAAGGAACGCCGTGTCAGACAGCGCATCCTGTGTGAAGTCGCCTTCGGGTATCGGAAGCTTGTTGCGTTCTTTGTCAGCCAACCAGCACGCTCCACAGAGCGCGCAGGCGGTGACATCGAACAAAAGGCCCATTGCGGTCATGACGCCTTCTCCTTGTTGAATTGTGAACGATCAACGCACTCACGATACTCCCAACAAAAAACGCCCACAAGGGACGCGCGTCGAACATGCACCGCGCGCTACGCGTTCATCATCGCAAGGACGACACCGGTGAGGACGGCAAGGACAAGAAGGATGCCAATCGTTGAGCCCAGCAGGGAAAGCGCGTCGCTCTTTCGCCCGTCGAGATACCACAGTATCGGGCGACCAAGCACCAAGAACCCCGTGATGGCCGCGGACGACACGAACAGGAGTAGCATCATGACGGGAATGAGTGGTGACTTTCCGTCCGGTCCGAACATCTGGGACGCATAGAAAAAGAACAGCGCGATTCCGACGATGTAGAGCGCGGTAAGCGCCGCGTTCAGGAGAGCCTGCGTGAATACCGCTTTCTTCATGCCCACAGTATACCACACGAGCGCCCCAACAAAAACCGCCCACAAGGGGCGGCGTGCTCACTTCGCGCGTCGGAGATTCGTACCGACTATTTCGAAGAGAGTCCGAGACCTGAAACACCAATGACCGCCATCAGGAAGAACACGGTTTCTCGGAGCGTAAACCGCTGACCCATCGACACGGTGATGGCGGCGCTCACCAGTGGATACGCCGCCGTGATTGCCGCCGCGATGGGCAGGTTTGCGTTCGGATGTGCGAAGGCGTAGTTGCAGCACAGGAGAGCGCCCACATACATGAGCGCCATCACCACGCCAATCGTCGCAACCCTCCCAGTAAGCTGCGACGAGAACCCGGACATCCGATACAGGATGATGCCAGTCGCGAGGTAGGTAGCACCCACGAACAGGAACATCCCCGACTGTCCCAGTGTTACGACCGTCGACTTCCACGGGAAAACGACGATTCCGAAGAGCAGGGCCGCACCAAGCGCGGCAAGGTTCGGGTGAATGTTCATCGCCGATTCCCCTCCTGCGCACGACGGGCAACTCGCACCCACTCATATCTTGTAAAGAACCACGAGTGCGTAAACGGCTGCCCCATGCAGTCGAACGTCGAAGCAGCAACCCTGAACCCCGAAGGCGTCTGATCGATTGCTGTAATCGTCGACTGCATGTTACGCATCCAGATCACATCTCCTACCCGGAGATCCTTTGCTCGCACCCTCACTTCGCCCTCCTCGTGCTATCCACGGGAAGCACCATCGGCGGCGGAGTGCGCCCCGTCGTCGTGGTTCCCGCAATGATGCCGTTGGAAAACGCTGCGGTTGCCGGTCCGAATTCGGACTTCGAGCGAAAACCCGCGGTTCGCTCGGCCCTGATGTACCGCTCCCGAGAAACCTCGCGCCAGGGAAGTCCCGGCCGTCGCAACCAGTACCGCTTCTGCATCTCCACCTCCGGCCCGAGTATGCCACGCTTCCTCAGTCCTGTGAATTGACAAATGCATAAATATGGTATATATTGAAGTCAGCATCCATTCCTCGGAGGTGAGGCATGCGAGAGATGGCAGAAGTGACCGGCTACGCGCCGGCCGAACTCCTCCAGGCCCTGTGTAGCGCTCCCTGGGAGCCCATCCAGGACGATGAAGGCGGGAAGGTCTTCACCGGCGTCACCTTCGCCGGCCACCAGCTCGTCAAGGACGGTGGGAGCGAGGACTTCCCCGTCACGGTCGTCGTCGTGGACGAGAGCACCAGCGAATGCTTCATGGTGAAGGGGCGGACGTTCGAGAGCGTCCTCCCGCAGGTCGCCCAAAGCTCGGAGAACTGGATCCTCAACTATCCGCTCTTCCGAGAGCCGCGAGACGGCTTCGTCCGGTACTCGCTGGGTATCATCCCGCAGATCCTGAAGAAGAGCGCCTGAGCACCCTACCCCGCCGCGCAGTACCCCTGCGCGGCTTTTTATTACAACAAAAAAGCGGCCACTGCTGGCCGCTGGCATCTAGAGTGCGCGGATTTCTCGAACTAACTCGGGAAATGTCGGTTGGTTGAAATGCCCCAAACCTGAGCAGACACGAAATACCACGGGGTGAAGGGCGCCCCAGTATTCCCCCGCATGCCATAGCGGCACAACAGGATCGTCCGGGCTGTGGTAGATGATGATGCGCCCGCCTTGTCGCTTAAACCGCTTCAGCGAGGATGGGAGCGTGAAGTCACCCAATGACTCATGCAAGCCTTCTGCCGTGAACGGCGTGGCAATGAGGATGGTCGCCTTAATCCGCTTGGGAAACCGGTGCATCGAGAGGTACTTCGCAAGGAAGAGGCCTCCCAGCGAATGCCCGACCAGCACGACGCCGTCCTTGAGAAACGGGATGATCTTCCGAAACCAGATGGCCCACTCCGTGTACTTCGCGTTGTCTGGAGTGGGCATTTTCGGCTGAACCACCTGAAACTTCGGGCCCAACCTCTGTGCGAACGAGTCCTTCCAGCCTCTCTTCATGAGCCGCCCAAAGTCGAGCTTCACACGTTTTAGATTCTTCAGGTAAGCCTCGTATGAGTCGTAGGTACTGCCGCCACCTATGACTACGACCTGCCGCACACGCTGCGCCATCAGTCACCTCCGGTCAGTATTCTGCCACACTATTTAGTGTTTGTCGATACTTCGCGGCATTGGATTTATTGCAAGAAAAATAGCCGCTCGGAACAGCCCCGCTCAGAGCGCACGCGCGAGATATCCAACGAGGAAGATGCCGACCGTATTGAATACGAACGAAAGCGGAATGAAAAGAGAAAGGCGCATACGCGTGAAACCGAGAAGACTCACCCCCAATTCATCGGGAAGCGGTGACGCAATAATGAGGCCGCCGAGGAAGAACGTGAACCATCGAACGTACCGAAACCGGAGCAACGCGCGAGCTCGCCGCCACACTCCCTGATGTCGAAGTAGCTCAAACAGATGCTCGGAAAGCCGGTCACGAACGAATCGAAAGATAATAAGGTCGCCGACGACAGCGCCCATACCACCGAATACCGCCACCACTGCAAGTGAGTTCTCGTGCGCCATCTCACCAAGCACCACCACTGCTGGGGCAACCGTGAACACCGACGTGAAGAACATCCCAGCAACAAAACTGCCAACCGCTTCGATCTGCTTCGTCGCCGTAAGTACATCTGCCAGTGCGTGGGTTCGCACCAAGAGGATCGCGATCAAAACGCTCAATACGACCGTCGCGAAATCCCGTACCAGTGGCGCATGCGACCATTTCACCATACCGCAGTATACCACATGATCCATCGTGAACGGGGTGCCGATTATTGACTAAGCATGGTATTTTTTGTATACAAATCCTAGCACATCGAAAGGAGCTGCCGTGGCGAAACTGAAAGCGCCGAAGAACTGCATGGACTGCCCTCACCACGAGGTCGTCCGCGATCCCGACCCTGACGACTGGTTCTGCGATGACGATAAGGCCATCGTCTGCACGCTCACTCCCAACCCGAAGAAGAAGCCGCAGTCCCGCTTCCTGTCCGAGCGCTCCCCGCACCGCGCCGTGATGTGCGCGATTCGGCCCTACAACCTCCGCAAAGAGGGCGCCTCCCCCGCGTGGTGTCCCATCAAGCAGCAGGAAGAAGCGCAAGCGGTGAAAGACTGACCCTCCGGCGATCCTCATGATCGCCGTTTTCATACAAAAAACACCCGCGAATGCGGGTGTGCAGAGCTAGCCAAGCTCGATGCCGTTGTACTTGCCGATCTTTTTGCCCCGAAGCGTAACGGTCCACCCGGCACGCTCGTACCGCCGCTTGAGTTCCGTCCACACCTTCACATGGAGACGAGGGCACCGCTGCTCGGAAAAATCGATGATGATGGGCGCGTTGTAGTACTGCTCGAAGAGGAGAGCATCAATCTCACTCTCGACACGCTTCAGCTGCTCTCGCTGAAAGCGATCGAGCTTCAGGAGAGCGTCGTCCTTTTGAATCGCCATCACTTCTCCTATTCCACCGGTGCAAACAGGTGCGCGCTCAGGGGTGCGTGGGAAGGGATGCCTTCACCGCGCACACTGACGAACATCTCGCCGTAAATCAGCTGAGCACGAACGACGGTGAATACGGTCTTCCGCTGTAGGGCCAACTGCGCCCAGGCAAGATGCCCGATGGTCCGTCGTAGGAACGGCGAATCCAGTAGACGAACCTCCTGCCCGACTGTGAACCGCGGACAATCGCTCATGCCTCACCTCCGCAGAAAATCGTATAAAAAAATCGGGAAATGTCAATTTCCCGATTTCCGCACTACCGCAGCAACTCTTTGACACGCGCGGAGACCACGGTGTTCGATTTCGGTCGCGGGCTCGGGTCGACGAACGCGAATCCGTACATTGCGAGCGTGTTGGCGAGCTCGGGGGCCGGAATTCGCTGGAACCCAAGCCATGGCCCGACGACATCGCAGATGTTGAAGTACCCCTTCGTGGGACGCCCCTCGAGACGCGCCTGGACATACTTCGTCATCAGCTCAGCAGCTTTCTCCTGAGAATCTGCAACGGTAAACATCCGCATGAGCGTATGCCTGACGGGGCACCAATCGTGCTCGTACACGATGAATCCCAACCACAGTGCCTTCATACTTCCACCTCCGGCGAGCATCCTAGCAGACCAGTTCGTCGATGCAACCCCGCCCCATCGAACGATATTCACGGTAATCCCTCGCCGGCTGGCTCGGGACGCTTTTGGACGGATACCAAAAGCGAAAGGCGCCCATGTAGGGCGCCGTACGACTACTTTCCGAGAGCCGGCGCGATGAGCGCGTGCAACTTCTGCAGCCGCTCGCGCATGAAGTCGTTCCACGCCAGCGTCCCCGGCTGGGGATCCTCGAGCAGAGCGAGAAGCTTCTTGGTCTCGTCCTTGAGCTCGCCGAGGTCGACGCTCTTCTTCTGCCCATCTTCGACGACCGTCGCCTTCTCGGTCTCCTCGGGAAACTTCTGCCAGCTGATGGGAGTGACCCCGCCCGTGATTCCCTCGACGCGAGCGCACTGATCCATGGCGGCCATCAGAATATCCCAGCCGTCGATCTCGCGGTCGAGCACGACCTCCCCGGCCCCGAATCCGATCCCTCGGCGATCCGGGAAAAAGTACGAAACGAAATACCGATGCTTCACCTTCAACCTCCCTCCCGCGTCACAGCGAGATAATCGTATTATACGCCCATATTAGAGAGAAGTCAATCCCGCCAGAAAAACTTCATGGCGGCGATGACGAGAATGATGATAACGACGAGTGCGAGGAGTATCATAGCTTGCTGGCACGATAGCTCCGCCAGAAGCGCACGACACCGTAGGCGGCGATAAGAAGGCCGAGCCCTTGCGCGCCAGGGCTATCGTCGTACCCGCCATACACAAACAGGAACACCCCCGCCGCGAGGAGGAGAATCGAGAGGAGAGTTCGAAATGTTGAGTTCATAGAAGATACTCGCATTCACGTTTTCCCGCGCAGAGCTGGGAGTCTATCTCTTTGTAAGAACGAGCAGGAAGTCCTCTTCCTTTTCTTTGATATCAAATGCGATATCCGTTCGCTTGCCAAGGATTCCCCGAATCAGGTCCACCTGCTCCTCAAGAATCGGGTATGCACGGAACACGCCCTCGGGCCGGAGGACTCGAAGCACCTCGCGAATAGTCGCTTCGATTTCTTCGGGATGTGAGAGGTAATACGGCACCGAATACAGCGCGTAGATGCGCTCGAAGGTTTCGTCGCGGAACGGGAGCGCCTCTGCTGTAGCCGCAAGGGATCTCGGCGCAGGACTCTTTCTCCCAGCCATCCGCATATCCCGCTCGGTTGAAGGCAGCGCAAGGTCTTCCTCCTCGCGCAGTCCGAGTCGCGGATCCACGGAAATGATTTTGCTTTTGAGATGAAGAGCGCCGGCCTCTTTTGCCAAGCGTTGCTGGATGCCCGCTCCTAAATCCAAAATGAGCGCATTGGGATTATTGAAATCCGCCTCGGGAATCTCGAGGTCCTCAAGGTATTCAAAGAGTCCGCGGTTCGTCAATATTGTTTCTCGAAAATCAGATTTTTCCATACCACAGTTACCTTACGCCCTCGGATGTGGTGGTGCAAGCGCTTTTTCATACAAAAAGCGGCGTTGCTAGGCGCCGCTTAAGAGACTGATGTTGACCAAACTAGAATTGCATGGTAAATAATGCGCAGAGGTGATACATGCCACGCAAGCAAGGGTCGTCACGAGCATCCACGAAGCCCGTCGTGGTACGAACATCGGAAATAACCGCACGCGTGCGGCCCGACATCGTTAAGTTCATCGAGAGCCTCGGCTATGCCAAGAAGAAGGCAGAGGCGTTCGCGGACGGCTACCTAGCCGCGGTCGCGAAGCTCCCCCTCCTCGGGAAGCTCCGGGCACTCACGCAGCAGGATGATCACTGCATGGCCGCCGGCTTCAAGGCTGCCGGAATCAGCGAGGAGGAAGCGTTGAAGCGCAGGGACAACAAGATGTAGTCCGCCAAGACCGGAAGCTCATGTAGCTCCGGTCTTTTTTATGCACCTCAGCCACTCGAACTCGGATGTGGCGGTGCAGCAGGCTGCTCCTCGCAACAAAAAGCCCGCCGAGTAAGCGGCGGGCACAAGACGGCGCTCCTAGTAGCCGAGATAGCGGGCGGTAGCGGCGGCAAGGAACACGAGTGCTCCTGCGGCGATGTTCGTGAGATCGAACTCAACCTCGGCTCCTGTACCGCGAAGGCGGAAGCTCATGTAGGTCATCACTGCGAACTGACCCACAACGCTGACAACGCCCAACCAGAACAGGAAATTGGAAACGATGTGCTCAGGCATAAGCCCTCCTCCTCGTCTTTATACAGACGCCCCCCAGAAAAACAAGAGTCTGAGCTTCAAATCCAGGCCTCTCGCAACACGTGAAAGAAAACGAGTGCCATGTGGCGCTCGTTTTCTTCATGCTGCGATGTGTGGTTCAGTACCAAGTTATGTCCCAGTTTTAAAGGCTTTTTGGGCGCTTTTTATTCCCGAAGTGTGACCCGTCTAGGTCTATCTTTTTTCCGAGAGTTTCGAAAGTTTTGTCCCTAAAGTGCCAATTTATAGAATACTCGGGAAATTAAATTTAACTATATGAAATAAGGCTTTTATTGAAAATATGGGCCCACTTTCAAAAGGTACAAAACTTTTGTTATTCCTGGTACGATGGACTCATGGATCAAGGGCAAGAACCTAAAAAACGACGGTGGAGACGGAAGGAAAAGCCCTCTACCGTTTACAGTATAGCATTACCATTCGGCTTAGTCCTCCACGTGAAGAAGAGCACTGCTGCTTGGTGGATGGACCAACAGAAGGTCCACATGCTCATTGCCGCCTTCTCTATAGGGTCAACGATCCCGGAGGCTTGTAGTTACGCGGAGATTAGCGTAAGGCAGTATAAATATTTTGTGCAAGAGTACCCCGTCTTTGCGGAGGCAAGAAAGGGCTACGTCTCTAAGCTGAGTATCATGGCAAAGATGGCTATAGTGAAAGCCATCAAAGCCGGAGATCTAAAAACCGCATGGAAATGGCTTGAGAAGAAAGACCCGGAATTTGCTCGTCCATCGCGCAGAAAGAAAGGTGTAAGAGAGGAGCGAATCGAGCAAAGAAGAAAAGAAAATGAGGAGTGGAATCGCCAACATGGGATCAAGCCCGCAGAAATATCAGACGAGGAGCTCCAAGCACTTGAACAGCTGCGCGCCGCCAGAAGAAAAAGAATCCAAGAGGAGGCCAGGAAGCGCTCTGGTCTGTAGCAGTATAGAAATTAAGCCCAGGCCTCAATCAATCCCGGAAACGCAGTAATCCAATCGGATGGATTGTTAAAGTCGGCGATCTTATCTGCAAAATTCTGTAGCAAGGAAAGTAATTCTGTATGAGACAGCCCTCCTGAAGCAATCTTATCTCTCGCAATCTTTAGAACGGCAACAAATTGTTCGAGACTCAACGGTATTATTATCTGCCGCTTCCCCTCGTAGCCAGCTGTATTACTTCCCCAAAAAGTGTTGAGTGTATCCCTGTGAACGAAGGGGGCGACAAAAATACAGAATGTCTTTTCAAAGCCAGATCTCTCTTCAAAATCTCTATGGTGCCGCATTACGGGCTGACCCTCTGCATACCATTGATCGCGACCAAGAAGTAAGGTTGTCTCTACGGTCATTCCGAAGCTTTCGTAGTAACATTCAATATCTGAGATATTTGAACGAAAACCAATCGGAATACCGTCATCGCCTATGGTATAGCTTGGTGCGATATCTGTTGCATCGTTGAGAACCATAAGGGCTCGAGATGTATACCACTCAAAATCAAGTGACGGACGAGCGGTCAAAGTCTCATATCCTCGGCTCATAATAGTTTCGAGTCTTCCTATGCATTCATTCAAAGCATCAATGTTATAGCGTAGGTCTTTTAATTTCTTAATGCGCACCTCATTAAGCTTCGCCTCGAGACTTTCCACTTTTCCGCTTGATGTCAGTGACTGAATCTTTGAGAGATATTCGGCAACATTCTCTTCGCCCGCCTCCTGTTTTAGTACTTCAGACAAATTCTCAGTAATTTGAACCAGGTCTCCCTCATTCTGCCAAGGCAACGGTACAGCCTCTGTATTATTGAGATAATCAAAATATTCTTCATACGAAGCGAAGCCCCTGGCAGTCGCAGGTATATTTTCAATAATTGCTCTCACTTCGACCTCCTTATCCTTGGCAATATCGATATGAGTATCGCCACCCCGCAAAGCAATGAGACCAGAGACGCGAAAATAACGCAGCGAAGAGTCGGTGTAATCTTTTAAATCGCCCAAAGCGGTCTCAATCTTTTTCCCAGCCCCAAATATTTCTTGGGCGCGAGCAATGGAGTATTCGTTTATAAAATCAGTTTTATCCTTTCCGGATTTAGATTCTTTTTCTGTTCTAAAAGCAATAATACGATTCGCATAGTCTTCAATTTGGTCTTCCTTGATCAAGGCAGGAGCAAATAGTTGGAATTCCAATTTCGATAATCCCACCGGAGTTTTCCCTCGTTCCGCCCATTTCTTATTTACTAAAGAAATTAATTTTAACGTCCCAACAAACGGCCTAATATTATAATCCCCGTATCCCGCTTCAATTTCGTTTGGATACTGCCACTTAAGGAAAAACTTTGTAAATAACTCCTCGTCACTTATTTCATGCTTTAGCCATTTTTTTGCAAGATCGGTTATTACGACAGCTCCCTTCGATTGGAGGGCGGCGCAAAGACCAAAACGGTTCAACACGCCAGCAGCTGTTCTACCCCTACCGGCAGCGTCGACATCTCCACGATATTTATCCAAAATCCTTTGAACTATTCCGTCTTCAAGGTCATCCGCAGTATCTTCTGCATAAACAGCATCTATTAAGTCCTGTTCTCCCAAAGTTCTTCTTTCAGGCTTATAAAGACGCTTTTTTATTTGTAGCCCAAAGAAAGCTTCTTGTCCGTCCTGATCAAAATTCCGACCCTCTAGTTCGGCAAGCGCCCTAAGCATGTTTTCCATGCGTTCCGGATTCCTTATGGTTGTGTTGAAACTCCACGTTTTTACCATATCTCTAAGTATACGTTAAATTCTCTAGATGTAGTTAGTTACTAAAACTTCCTTGGTGTCAGAATTTTTTGCAGATGTCTGATAGTTTGAATTTCTATAATCATGATCAATTCGATGCACCTTGAAATTATTTTCCTTCGCCCATTTTGCTAGCAGGTCATTTTTCCTCCCCTTATGTTCAAGAACGTTGGAAAGGGCGAAGCGAACACCTCTCTTGTCGAGCTTGGTAAGGGTTGAATGAAGATCTATTTCGTCCTTTTCTGACCATCCGCCCATTTCGTTATAGGAAGCAAGCCCCAATAGGTAAGGTGGATCAAGGTAGATGAAATCTTCCTTTCGAAAATTAATTTTATCAATTTCTCTAAAATCTCCTGAGAGAAAAGATATATTCTTTCTACTAGCTAATGCATTAAAGTTTGCCAGATTCCTCCGCGAGCTGCCGTTATAATCGCGCTTGCCTACAGGCAAGTTAAATTTGCCTTGAGAGTTAAATCTAATCTGGTTATTAAACGAGTAAAGCACTAGAACTAACAAGTAATAAATCTGGAACTCGCTCTCATCGCTGTTGTATACAGCACGAAGTCTCAAAAAGGACTCCTTATTGAACATTCCCAGCCCTCCAGAGCTCTCGCATTTATAGCGATCATACCCATAGATAAAGCTCTGACTCAGTCCATACTTTTTTACAATCTCTACCAGAGTTTGATTAAGTTCTTCAAAGTTAGTTTTTTGTATAAGATTTAGAATCTCAATTACCTTCGGATTGTTATCAATACAAACTATCTTCTCAGCAGCCGCATTTATACCAACATTGGCTCCTCCGCAAAACATGTCATAAAACGTCCCAATCTTCTTTGGGAACAGATTAAAGAGTTGGGGAAGAAGCTTATGCTTCCCGCCGGTGTAGTTTAGGGGTGACTTAACGTAGTCCGGCAAGTGAGTATTGGTTGGCATATCAATCTTGATCGGCGCAATACTCTTTTTCTGACTCACCGCACAAAAGAAAACTCGTTCTTTCAAATTATCTTTTGATGATCTCCCTGTGGTGAATTGGTTAAACGGTTGATCATAAATCTTGACCGAACCCTTTCTCTCCAATGCAGATAAAATCTCATGATCACTTATACGCGACTGCGACCGAGCGTCTCCACTAGTTCCCATGTCGTTATATGACACGAGAATAAACTTCGCATCGATGTCGTTGATTAATTCACTAAAAGCACTACCGGCAGATTTGAGACTATAGCGGCTTTTAATATGGTCTCTATTAATTTTCTTAGCAACCCCGTAGACTTTTTCTTTCTTCCATTCGGCAATATTTTCCAGTAAGTGGTATGCGTCAGAATATTGCCGAGAATTGTATGGAGGATCTATATAAACAACGTCAGCCCTGATCTTTTTAACAAGCGCATTTGCATCCATTTTGAAAATTTTGGCTTTGGTTTTACGATTTTTGATTTCGAGAGGTTTCAGCTCGAGACGTTTTTGAACGATTTTAACCTTTCGATAGGCATCGTAGTGGCCCACCGTATTTGCAATTCGATCCAATGCATACATTAGTGAGGTTACTAAGTAAGCCCTTTCCCGCTCGTTAATCTTGCTTGCTCTATATAAACTTTCGATATCCTCCCGGATATACCCTATACGTTTTGAATTCTCTAGGTCGAAATATGTATTCGCGAAATTCTTTGAAAAGTAGTTATGTCCGATTTTACCAAGATTGTTATAACCGACGATGAGATCAGTTAATAAACTAGCCCTGAGCTTGCCATTGCCAAAAAAGGCTAAGAAAGCAAGGTAATTTGATTCAAGAATATCGTTAACAACAATATCGGCTTCATTGTGGAAATGATCAGCTACTACCCCGGTTCCAGCAAAAATATCAGCGAATGAGGCATATTTGACTCGTTCTTTGCCTAAGATATCTCTTATTAAAGGCAATAATTTAGTCTTACTGCCTAGATACCTACGTTGGCCTATAGAAATA
Source organism: Candidatus Yanofskyibacteriota bacterium (assembly GCA_020847715.1). Taxonomy (GTDB): domain Bacteria; phylum Patescibacteriota; class Minisyncoccia; order 2-02-FULL-40-12; family GWA2-44-9; genus JAGOPO01. Next base: position 29,887 of record JADLBM010000013.1, read on the forward strand.
TTTCCAAAACCTGCATCTTTCATATCTAAATTTTAGCTTATTCCCCATTAGATAAAAGGCCGAGTTATCCACTTTTCGGCATATGGACTTATTCGCCCGGGTCCGGCATTTGTTGTGTTGATGGATAATACTGAACCAGAACCAATACGTTATTGCCTTTACGCCCGGAAATCCACCGAGGCCGAAGAAAGACAGGCCCTTTCGATAGACTCGCAGATCAAGGAGATGCTCATCGTTGCGCAGCGCGATGATTTGAACATCGTGGACATTTATCGCGAAGCACATTCAGCGAAAGACTGCGGCCAGAGGCCGGTATTTAATAAATTGCTCACCGAACTGCGCGAAGGAAAGTTCAACGGCATACTTGTTTGGCACCCGGATCGGCTAAGTAGAAATGCCGGAGATCTTGGCGCCGTGGTGGACCTATTCGATCAGAAAAAGCTTGTCGAGATCCGCACCTACAGCCAGCGCTTCACGAATAATCCGAACGAGAAGTTCCTTCTGATGATTTTGATATCGCAGGCGAAACTGGAGAATGACAACAAGAGCGTTAACGTGAAGCGCGGCCTCAAAACAAAATGTGAGATGGGGCTCTGGCCTTCGGTCGCACCCACCGGATATCTCAATTCAAAGAATCGAGACCAGAAAGGAGTCATCTTCATTGACCCTCAGCGCGCGCCGGTTATAAAGGAAATGTTTGAGAAGGTGGCATCGGGCTGGAGCGGCCGGAAAATTTATAATTGGCTTAAAGAGATTAAATTCCTCACGAGAACCGGAAAGCCCCTCACCTTCAGCAATATCTACGTCATTCTCAACAACAACTTTTATCATGGGACATTTGAGTACCCGAAAAATAGCGGCCGATGGTTCCAGGGAAAACACGTGCCACTTATAAGTAAAGACTTATTCGACAAAGTTCAACGACAATTACAGCTACATAGGAAAGTTCGAATCGGCGGCAAAGAGTTTGCATTTACGCGGCTTATGTCCTGTGGACTCTGTGGGTCAGGAATTAGCGCCGAGGAGAAATTCAAAAACTTGAGCGACGGGACCGTGGCCAAATATATCTACTACGGGTGCACGAGGGGAAGAGATCGTAACTGTAAAGGAGGATATATCGAGGAAAGACAGCTTGTAGCTCAACTTCTAGAGATGATGGATAAAATAGACCTTGATCGATCGGGCGTTCGTCGCAAGCTTGAGTCAGAAATCGAGCGCCATAAAAGATTTCACTCGAACATTATGGGAAAGCCGGAAGAGGAATATCGCGCAAAAGATGTAGATATCCGGAACTATGCTAAGTACGTTCTGACTGATGGTTCCGTCTTCGAAAAACGCGATCTGCTCGGAAGTCTAAAAAGCAAGATAACAGTAACGAATAAAAACATACACATATAAGCAGAGGCGGCGTGGGCAATTTGACTTATTTTTGTTTAGGAGCCAAACTGTCTTTAACAATACTAGTCAAACATAAACTATGGCACTCACAAACTCCTATCTTGTCACAACAAAAAACCTCGAAGCTTTCTTTAACGCTTTGGTTACAGCACAAGCTCCAGAGCGCTTTACCCAAAAGTTCTTGGAGTCTTTGGAATTCAAAAGTTCCAACGATCGTTTGTACATTGGCCTGATGAAGGGCTTGGGATTTGTTGACGAAGCTGGAATACCGCAAGACAGATACTATAGATTTCTAGACCAAACACAGTCAAAGAAGGTCTTGGCCGAAGGCATCAAGGAAGCTTATGGTGACTTATTTGCTGTGCAGACTAAGGCAAATGAGCTGACCGCACAGGATGTCAAAAATAAATTGAGAACCCTTACGCAAGGCAAGAAAACGGATAACGTTCTTCAATTAATGGCCAATACGTTTAGGGCGCTTTGTGATTATGCTGACTGGTCAAGTGGACCTAAGCTAAAAATTGAAGAACAAAAACCGAAGCAAGAGGTGGGCTCGCTCAGCAAAGAGCAACCCAAACCAACTAACGCACAATTGGCTGGTGAGTTTCACTACAATATCCAAATCCATCTACCAGAGTCTAGGGATCAGGCTGTTTACGATGCCATATTCAAGAGCCTTAAAGACCACCTGTTTTAAGTATATGGACAAGATTCGCGATTATTATTCTTTTGTCTTCCGAGGACTTTTAACAGAGCAATCTTTAGATAAGGCCGGTCGCCACAACAGAAACACATTCTCTGAAGAGGCGGGTCGGGAATTGTCCGAGAGACTTGGCCTATCCTTACTCGAGGATGAGCTCGTTAATAAGGCAAAACGGATGGCAATGGTATATACCGCCATCTGTGCCTTTGAAAACTACGTCAGGGATTTTGTTTCAAAGAAACTGATGGAAGTTCAGGGAGAAAACTGGTGGACAGAATGCGTTTCAGAAAAGATTCGTTCGAAGGCCGAATCAAGAAAAAAAGAAGAGAGTAACACCCGGTGGCACACCCCTCGAGGAGATGCTCTTATAAGCTATACTGAATTTGGGGATCTCGCCTCCATTATGCAGCAAAACTGGGAGCAATTTGAACCGCACATTGACTCACTGGACTGGGCAAGGCATATAATCGAATCTCTTGAAAAATCTCGTAACGTAATTATGCATAGTGGCGAACTAGCTCCTCAAGATATTGAAAGGGTGGGAATGAATATCCGCGATTGGATCCGGCAAGTCGGCTAGCTCCTCTCTTAGCTTACAAACATAAAACCACCGATAATCGGTGGTTTTATGTTCTGGATACGGCGCTCAGCCGGTATGACGTGAACGGGACGGAGAATCTGTTTAGTGACGGCTTTAGGTCGTCCGATACTAAACTAGACTGCTGGGGGGCCTGGATTCGAACCAAGATTCACGGCTTCAAAGGCCGCTGTCCTACCATTAGACGACCCCCCAATCTGCACACGACAGCGCGATTATACAAGAAAAACGGAGAAGGTTCAAATTCATTGACACGAGTAGTTTTTTCAGGTATGAATGAATCCTGCTCTTTCAAGGAGGCCCCCATGGAACGCACGAAGGCGGAGGAGGCGCGATTCAGTAAGCGCCTCCTGCCCACACTCAAAAGGCTTGCGCAGCAACGCACCGAAGCCGAGGACCACACAATCGAGATCGAGGAAACGCGCGACGAACTCGTGCGCTTGGCGACCGTCGACCTCGTTCGGGAGATTCCCCTCGTCTGCGGGCACTGCGAGAACAAAAGCTCGCTTCACCGATGGCGCTTCATCTTCACCACGCGCGCAATTTTCCCGTCCACGAATGAGAACGTCCGCTACGCTCCGGCCAGTCTCGGGGAGTGCCTCCTCGGCTGCCCCCTGTGCGGCGCACTGACTACCGTCAGCGAGCATGAGTTCGGGAAGGAATTGGTGGCACTCTTCTCCAAGTTCCAGACCACCCGCCCCGCCCTGTTCGAACTGCCAACGAGGTACCACATCGGCACCACCTTCGTCGAAGACTGCCCATGGTAGTTCGCGACCCGGCTTCACTGCCGGGTCGTTTTCTTGCCATCGGCAAAAAACATGGTATGATAGGGCGTTCTTTCAAAGGAGTACCTATGCGTTCTCGAATTGGCGAACCGGCCGCCACGGTATCCCCCACCCTGCTCACACACCGATTCCTCGCCGCGAACATCGCTTCCGCTCGGGGATTCGAGCTCATGTGCGAGTCGTGCAAGCTAGTAGCGCCGTTGCGCGACTGGCGGCTGGTCATTCCCACGGTCAGGATTTACGCCAAAAGCACCTGCCAAGTGCGCACGATGGGGTGCCCCGTCGAACAGTGGCGCCTCCAATGCCGTCATTGCCGCGCCTACTTCACGATCTCCGAATACCCGAGCAGCGCCGCACTTGCCGCACTCCTCAAGCTTTTCGCGAGCAGGGACCTCACGTTCCCCGAGTTGTTCGACGCCCCCATCATGTATGAGGTGGGCCGCGACCTCACCGTCCTGCGCCCCTTCTGACCCGGCCTCACCGCCGGGTCGTTTTCTTGCCATTGCCGAAAAACATGGTATGCTCAGTCGTTCTTTCCGAAGAGGTGAGCCATGGAAGAAGCACTCGAAAGCGCAGAACCCGAACAGCTCCGCATGTTCGAACAGGTCCCCACCGCGTACCGCGACCCTGCCAGCTGCACCGAGGCAGCCAGGATGCTCGGCGAGCTCGAGAAGGAGAAAAAGCGACTCGAAGAGCGCCTGAAGCGCATCGCCGAAGAGCGCGGCATGGTCATCAACGCCGTCACGGTGCAGATGGTCCGCGAGTACCCGTTCGCGTGCAGGAAGTGCAGGAACTCGGCCCCCCTTCATCGCTGGGCGCTGAGCCGACTCCGGTACCATGTTCCGCCTCGCGGATGCTACGAGGGCGACTACTGGGTCACGGAAAAAGTCGGCTCGGGGAAGCTCTGCTGTCCCGCATGCGGATACTGGAATAGCCTGTTCGCCAGCATCAGTCGGCCGCATGAGCACGCGGTGCTGTTCCTTACGCGTCTCCAGTACCGCCTCTCCGAGGTCTTCGACGCTCCCGTCACAGAACATGAGGATTGTTGACGCACGCCCGGCCACTGGCCGGGTTTTTCTTACACAAAAACGCCACGCAGATGCGTGGCGTCAGGGCGGACAGGGAGCATCGTACTCGCCTGGGGTGTCATTTCGGATTTGAATCGGTTCACCCTCCTTCACCTTCTCAATCACCCGCTCACCGTACCGCCCCCAGTCAATGCCGACGAACGAGCACCGGCGTTGGCCGTCGAGGTAGGTGAATGGGAGCACCAGCCCTTCGGCATTGACCAGCACCATGGTCCCGAACGAGCGCACTCCGTAGCGCTTCCATGCACTGTGCTCGGTGCGCTTGAACTCCGGCTCGTCGAACAGCACCGCGAACGGAAGATCGGTGACATCCACGCCGACATCAGCAAGCGCCCGCGGCAGATACGCCGAATCATCGTCACCGATGGTACCAATAATGGTAACCACGGAAACGTCCGGATGCTTTCGCGCAAGCGCAACCAGCTCCGGAATGTGCTTCAGGCACGGCGCGCACGCCGTATGCCAGAAGTACAACACCACCGGCTTCCCCGCATACGGCTCCTTCTGGACGTCTACCGTCACTAACCCGCCGAAACGGTCGGATGCGGTAAACGCAGGCGCCGCATGCAGGGCGACTGCAAGCAGAAACTCAATCACAGGCACCTCTCCGCGCTAGTCGTCGGTCTTCATGGCCCACACCAGCATGAGCGCTGCGAATGCAGCGACGGCCATACCATACAAGAATGGAAGAGTGTCGTCAATGTTCCACAGCGCACCGGCGATGAGACCTGCGGGAATAGCGGCGAGTCCGGTGAGTGTTTCAAATGTGCCCAGCGCGGTCCCTCGGATCTCCTCCGGCGACATATCGGCAATGAACGCCCGCTGGGTCGCGTCCATGAATGCACGGGCGATACCGATGAGCGCAAAGAGCAGTGCGAGCACGAGAAACGCGTTGCCCGCGGAGAGTGTGATGCTATTGAAGAACCAGAACGCACCGCAGACAACCGCAAAGAGCAGGTAGCCGAAGATGATGGTGCGACGGCGCCCGATGCGATCCGAGAGCGTGCCTGCCGGTGTCGAGGCGAGCGCGTCAACAAGGTGCAGGATAATGTAGGCGACCAGCGTCAGGCCAAGTGCACGCGTTCCGGAAAGATTCGGGAACGAGGATTGTCCGGCAAGCACGAAGAACGCCACCGAGATGTTTGCGAATGCGAAGAGCGTTGCGACCGCGATGAAGCGGCGCACCTTCGGGGTCAACTTTGCAAAGGACACCGAGCGCTGGGCAAGGCGCAGCCGCTCCGGCACCCGCACGAACACCAAGGGAACGACCGCCGCGAGACCAACGACCGCGGAGCCGATGAAGATAGCGCGAAACGGCACCTCAAGGAGCACGAACAGCACCAGCACAACACCCGCCCCCAAGAGCGCACCGGCGGCATCCATCGCACGCTGAACGCCGAATGCCCGGCCACGCTGGGCGACCGGCACCGATTCGCTGATGATGGCGTCACGGGGCGCATCGCGGAGCCCCTTGCCGACGCGCTCAGCTGGACGCACCCACGCGATTTGTGTCCACGACGCCGCGGTGACATACCCGAACTTCAGGAGCGCAGACACCCCGTACCCTGCAACCACGACAGCTTTGTACGCCTTCGTGCGATCGGCAATGTAGCCCGAGAACACCCGCAGGAGCGCGGCGACCGCATCGCCTACGCCGAAGATGAGTCCGATGGCGACGCCTCCCCCGCCGAGCGTTTGGATAAAGAACGGGAGAACCGGAACTACCATCTCACTCGAGAGGTCGGCCAGAAGGCTCGTGATACCGAGCAGGAACACATTGATCATGCGGTAGCGAGCTCGAGCGCGGCAAGCTCGAGCGGGAAGAATGCGATGGGCGAGGTGCGAATCTTCGCGCGCGCCTCGGTAAACACCTGAATCGCCTTCACGAGCTGAGCCCCTTCCATGGTCGCGGCAAACTCGAGCAGTTGCGCCGCTTGTGTATCGGCCATGGCGAGTCCTGCCTGTTCAAGAATAGTTTTGTCTATCTTCGCCACCATCACCTGCCGGAGATACTCCAAGAATCCTTTTGCAAAATGGTCGGCGTCTGCTCCCTGCGTCTGTACTTCCTGCAGGAACCGAAGTGCACCGGCACGGTCGCGGGCAACGAGAGCGGCGAGGAGTCGCGGATACCACGAGAGCGGCACGAGCCCAAGCACCGACTGCACGGCCGCCTCGTCGATGGCGGCTTTCCCCGCGTGGCTTGCCAGTTTCGTGAGCATCACCTCGGCGTCACGGAATGCGCCGTCGGCTGCCGACGCAAGTGCGGCAAGTGCGCCGTCGGACACCTTCAGTTTCTCCTGTCCGATGATGGTGGTGAGCTTCGCGATAATCTGCTGTTGGGTCGGCTTCTTGAAATCGAACCGCTGAACTCGCGACAGCACGGTCGGGATGATTTTCGATGCCTCGGTCGTCGCCAAAATGAACACCACATGCGCGGGTGGCTCTTCAAGTACCTTCAGGAACGCGTTGAACGCGTCTTTGGTAATCATGTGCGCCTCGTCGATGAGGTACACCTTGAACTTCGAACTCGTCGGCGACGCGCCGACCGATTCCTTCAACGCGCGCATATCCTCGATGGTGCGGTTTGACGCGGCGTCAATCTCGATAAGGTCCATCGAGCGGCCTTCGTCGATGGCAACACATGAATCACACTTTCCGCACGGCTTCCCGCTCTTCGCAGTGCAGTTGATGGCCTTCGCGAAGAGGCGCCCCATCGTGGTCTTGCCGGTTCCTCGAGGGCCAGCAAAGAGGTAGGCGTGCGCGATGCGATCAACCGCGAGCGCGCCCTGCAGTGTGCGCACGACATGTTCTTGGCCCACCACCTCGCTCCACGTTGTCGGGCGGTATGTTCGATACAACATAGAAAAAGTGTACCTCTTTTTATATCACTTTCCAGCCCGCGACACTCACGTTGAGCCTATGCCCACAGCTCCGCTCCCCACCCCCATGCCCCGACTCGCCGGTGAGCATTGGAGCGGCATCCTGCTCGTATCAGGGGAAGCATCCGAATCTCCGCAGTCGCCGGTGCACGGCTTCGTGCTCCGCGTCATGCGGATGCTCCCCGATACTCGCAACGGATGCCATCGGTATCTGTGCTCACCCGCATGCTGCGGCTCGCTGGGGCACGGGGGCGGGGAAGCTCCACTACCCGAGGCGCGTCAGCACAGCGGCTCCCTCCCCGCGAGATGGTCCGAGTGAACGCTCAGCGAGCAGGGTGCGCCGATGCCCGTGCGGAATGACAGCGACGGGAGGTGTCTGCACCGGGTTCCCCGTCGCTGTCCCGCACGGGCAGGCGGACCCGTCGGGAGCGCAGAGAACGAGGCACGAGTGGGGAGGGAGCGCGGAGCGGCTACGCACTACGGTGGGGAGCGGGGGGGGAGCGAGCTAGCGGCGCTTGAAGACAAAGAGGCGGAAGCCGGTGAAACTGAAGATGAGGGCGGCGGCGGAGCCAACGACTGCGCCGATGCCAGCCCATGAGGCGACCGCGAACGTTTCGGGGCGGAGCGCGACGACTGCGGAAGCGGCGCCGACATTCACGAGAAGACTGGTAACCGCAACGCTGAGGAACGCCGCGATTTCTCGCTGGCCTCCTCGACTTCCCGCCGCATCGAACGCCCAGTATTTATTCCAGAGGTAGCTGTGCACGGTCGCGACACTAAATGAGACGGCCTTGAACGCAGTGTAGGCGCCGCCAGAGGCGTCCCCCGTCGCGGCGATGAACGCGTAGAGCACACCGAAATCAACCGCCGCATTCGCGAACCCGATGGCCGCGAATCGCCCAAACTGAACGAACGGGCGGAACACGGCTCCGAGGATATAGCCCAGCTTCACTCCTGCCAGCCAGAGCACGGGCACCAGCGGCACCAGAAGCCCCGGCGGAAGATTGAACGGCAGCGGATGACCGAGGAACAATAAAATGCGCCAGCCGATAATGCCAGTCGTGAATCCGGTGACGAGTGAGGAGGAAATATCGCGGGCGGAAAGAGTCTTCATAGAAGTGTGTGGGGTTATGCGGAAAAACGAGACTGGATTTCGGCCTCGACTTCTGCGCGCGGACGACTGTAGCGCAGACGGCTGACCTCAATGAGTGTATCACGGACCGCGTCATTTCCTTTTCCAAAGACCAGCTCCGTGAGCGCACGCATGTTGGTAGGTCGCGCTACCTGTCCGCCGACCAGCATGCTCACATACGCATTAAAGTTGTCGATGTTCGCAACATCCGCTGGTGAGAAGACAGGATCGAACTTCGTCTTCAGGAGCGGGCTCTCCGCGTCTTCCGGACTCACACGGAAGACAACCATTGTTCCGACATTCCCGAACACCGAATCGCGGATCTGCTCGTCGAGCTGCTTGATGAACTGGTGCGCCATGATGAGGCAGAGGCGATACTTGCGAGCCTCCGCGAGGATGACCGAAATGCTCTGCGTGGTGATGTTCTGAAACTCATCCATGTAGACATAGTGGTCCGGAAGGTCAGAACGGTTGGTGTCGCGCGCAAGCGCTGCGCGACGCAGCTTTCCGACGATAACCATCCCCAGCAGGTTCGCGTTCAGGTCACCGATCTTTCCCTTCGCGAGATTCACGACAAGAATCTTCTTCCCCTCAATGACCTCCTTGAAATCAATCGCGCTCCGCGGCTGGTTGATGATGGGACGGAGGAAGTCGTTGCTCGTGAATGCGTCGATTTTACTGGTCACATATCCGGCAAAGTTCGAGAGCGACTGCTCACCCGTCGTTTTGGTGGCTTCCAGCTCCCAGAACTGCTTCACGATTTGATTGGTCTCGTGCGCGAGGAGGTCGTTGCGGAACGCCTCATCAATGAAGACGCGCGACATATCCGCCAGCGTCGCCACGCGCCGATCGGTGTTATCGAGGAGCAAGAACATCGCATTCTTGAAGTACCGCTCGAACTGCGGCCCGCCCGTTTCCTTCAGGTCGTAGAGCTTGGACATAATCTCAAACATCTCGTCGATGATGAGTGTTTTGTCCTGCGGATTCTTGGGATCGTACTCGAGCATGTTGAGCCCCATCGGGTGCTCGGTGTCGGATGGATCAAAGAAGATCACATCTTCCGCCCGTTCTTTGGGGACATTCGCCAACACCCACTGCGCCAGTGACCCGTGCGGATCGATGACCGTGAGTCCAGCACCCGCCTGCATATCTTGCACAATCATGGACTGCATCGTGACCGATTTACCGGTGCCGGTCTGTCCGATGATGTACATGTGGCGACGCCGATCTTCCGCCCCGAGCCGGAGCGTCGTCTGCTGGCCATGGTAGTCGTTAAGCCCGAATGCGACACCGGACGCCGGAATTCCCGACGGCGGCTCGGCGGTTTTGAACGATGCGAATTTCACCTTCGGAAGCACCGCGGAGCTGACCGGAAAATGCCACACGCTCGTGAGTTCCTCGCTCGAGAGCGGAATGCTCTGCCCACTCTCGAATAACCGAAATGCATAGTTGAACGAAAGTCGCTCAAGCGCACGCCCCTCCGCGCGTTTGAACGAGAAGGTGTTCATGTCAGGGGTCGCGAACTGCGCGAACGCCCCAACAACATCGTCGAGAATCTGCCGCGCTCGCTCGGGCGTTTGGGCCGAGGTGAGCACTCGCATATTGCAATCAAACAGCGGCCGCGAGGCTTTGCTCTGGAGCGCGCGGATGAGTTTACTCTCGAACTCGGTCGCGACCTTTGGCGGCTCAATGACCGCGTTGGCTTCCTTTTCTTGCTCCTTCTTGGGCGGGTTCTTCGCAAGTTTCAGCGCTTTCTCAAAATCGTTCCCCGCTTGCATCTGGCGGGCGGTGTCCTGCGCAAGCTTTCGGATGCGCCCCTCACTGGACGGCCGCACAATGACTTGAAACGCTGCGCCCTCCCCTTCCTGCTCGAGGCGCGACAACGAACCCGCGATGGGCCCGAGTGGGTCTGAGGGGAGGTCGGTGTAGGTGCCGATGGGAAGGATGGACTCTTTCTGAAGCTCGAAGAAACCTCCCGCGGCGGCGCCTGCGGGGTTGAAGACATTGTAGTCAGGAGCGCGCTGGATCTGCGCCGCCGGAAATACGCCGTGCACCTGCTTTTCAAAATTGTCCGCGAACTTCGCGGGCACCGCGACATAGAAATGGATCTGCTCCCCCACATGGTGTACCGCCATTTCGAGGGCGATGTAGGGGTCGCCGTACAGGAATTTGTTCCAGCCCTTTGTATTCAGGGTGGCGATGGACGCATACAACTGCTCCATCACTGCGATGAGCTTTTTATCGTCGGTTGCGGCCTGCCCCTGCGGCGCGAACCGCGGCAACTGGAACGAGAGAAGCGTGAGGTCCAGCGAACGGGCAATGGCGCCCTTCGTCCGGACGGAGTTCAGCATGATGAGCGCCGCCACCCCGAGGATGAGGAGGACGAACGCGAGCGCGATGAGCAGTGGTACGGACATGAATAACTACGGAGCGACTTCCACCTTCTTGCGGTTGAGCAGCTCCTGATGCAGTTGATCTGCCAAAAGATCGTGGAACGCATCCACGAGAGCGGGGTTTTCGGTCTTGATAGCCTGATCGAGCGCGGCCTGAAGCCCTTGGGTAAATGCTACATTCACCAACTCCTGCACCTGCGCGGCAAGCGCCGGATCCTGCCAGCTGGGCACCTCTGTGGCGGGAGTGTTCACGGATGGCGCGGGTTGGTACCCCGGCACCGCTTCCGCAATCTGCTCACCGACCGCCGCATGCACTTCGTTGCGCTCATAGGGCGCAGCGGTGTCCGCTCCCGATTCTGCTCGCTTCGCCGCAATCTGCTGCTCAAGCGCAGCAATCTGGCTCTGGAGTGCCTCAATATTCGTTTCGGTCATATAGAGTAGTATACCACAGCGCCTTCTGTGGACAGAGATATGCGCCCACAGTGGTACACTAGAGAGGTGAAACGAACCGAGATCGTCGTTCTTCTCCTCATTCTCGCCACAGCGATAGGATTTCGCTTCGTCGGACTCGCCACCACGCCGCCCGGGCTCTACCCCGATGAGGCGATGAACGGCAACAACGCGCTCAACGCGATACGCACCGGCGACTACAAGATTTTCTACCCCGAAAATAACGGGCGCGAGGGCCTCTTCATCAACCTTCAGTCGATTGCCATACGCATCTTTGGAAACACCCCCTTCGCGCTTCGCTCGGTATCAGCGCTCATCGGTGTCCTCACGGTGCTCGGCGTCTACCTCTTGGCCCGCCGCATGTTCGATGACTGGCGCCTCGCCGCGATGGCGGCGTTCCTCATGGCGACCGGTTTCTGGCATGTAAACTTTTCGCGCATCGGATTCCGCGCCATCCTCTCGGCATGCACCGCGGTCTGGGGTTTCTACTACCTCTACAAGGGCATTGAAACTCATCGCCTGTGGCACTGGGGTCTCGCGGGGCTCTGGTTTGGCCTCGGCTTCCACACCTACATCGCGTTCCGTATTCTGCCGGTCGCAGTCATCCTCACCCTCGGCGCATACTGGCTTTCTCTCCGCGCCGTGTTCAGCCACGGGAAATACGCACACGCCCGCCACCAGATGCTCGGCGGCGCGGCGCTCATGGTCGGCGTTCTGATTCTCGTTCTGCTACCAATGGCAGCGCATTTCTACGCGAATCCGCAGGACCTCATCGGCCGCACCGCGAAAGTATCGGTGTGGGCAAGTGAGAACCCGTGGACCACGCTCGGCATCACAGCCGCTAAGACGCTCGGCATGTTCTTCGTGTATGGCGACACCAATTGGCGCCACAACATTGCCGGACAGCCGATCCTCTTCTGGCCCGTCGCGGCCCTGTTCGCAGTTGGACTCCTCCACACGCTCTGGCGCTTCGTGCATTCATGGCGAACCCGCGGCTACCCAAGCACCGTGCAGACGCTCCTGCTCTCATGGTTCGTTGTCGGACTCGCACCCGCCATCCTCTCCCCTGAAGGCGCGCCACATGCCCTCAGAGCCCTCCTCGTGGCCCCTGCGGTGTACATGATGGCAGGTGTGGGCCTCCACTGGCTTGCGCTCTCGCTTGAGCGCTGGTACGGCGCCAACGACCACCGCCAGATCTGCCTCCCCATGCGCCATCTTCCCGGCAGCTCCGGCCACCGCATGTGCGCCGACCGAAGCACGGTTGTTGTCACCTTTGCCGTAGTCGTCTTCCTCATCGCCGTCGGATTCTCCGATGCACGGCGCTACTTTGTCGAATGGGGTAATAACCCTGCTGTCGCAAGCGAGTTCACGGCGCACTATCTGCCCATCGCCGCCCGCCTCCGGGCGGCTCCACCGGCAACGCTCAAGTATGTAGTCGTGACCCGCGGCGATGTGCTCGTCAACGGCGTACCGATGTCGGCACAGACAGTTATGTACCTCACTGATTCCTGGCAACCAGCGCAGCAGCGCGAGCACAACATCTACTACCTCTCCGCAGAACAGTTCAAACAGCACGCCTACCCGCGTGGGGCGATGGTCATTCAACTCGACCCATGAACTTCCGCCGACTCCACCTTCAGGCCTCTTGGGTCGCCGTTGCGGTCGTGGTTATCGCGCTCGCATTCATGGCCGCCAGCTCGTGGAACGATTCCCTTATCGTCGATGAAGTTCCCCACATCGGCGCGGGATACTCATACGCTCGAAAGCTCGACATGCGCCTCAATCCGGAGCACCCACCACTGGTGAAAGATCTCGCCGGTCTCGCGCTCCTTGCCCTACCTCTCAATGAGCGGGCATTCACACTCCCACAGTGGACCGATCAGGTGAACGGCCAGTGGACCTTCGGCCGCGCCCTCATCTTCGATTCCGGCAACAACGCCAACCTCATCACCCAAGTCGCCCGCCTCCCTATGCTCGGCGTATTCCTGCTTGGCGCATGGCTTATGTGGACATGGGCGCGCAAACGCTCCGGAGAAACCAGCGCACTCATCGCGACTGCGCTCTATGCATTCTCGCCAACCATCATGGCGCATGCGCGATTTGTGACCACCGATACGGCTGCCGCGGTTGGCGTGCTTGCCGCGACCTACTTTTTCCTGCAATTCCTCCGCGCACCCACCCGCTACTCGTTCGCGTGGTCTGCGCTCTCGCTCGGCCTCGCGCTCCTCGCAAAGTTCAACACGGTTCTCCTCGGTCCGTTCTTTGTCATCATTGCGCTCTTGTACGGACTCGATGGGAAGCTCGGCTCCCACGCTGCATGGCGGCGCGCGGTGCGCCTGTTCGGCCTTACTGCCGCGGTCGGGGCAACCGCCTTCGCAGCGGTCGTGTGGCCGTTCTACATCGTCCACACATGGAACTATCCTCCTACTCGCCAGCTGGCCGACACGCAAGCAATCCTCAGGGGTCACTCCGATTCCCTTCTTAAGGATGCGATTCTCTGGGCCGCCGACAAGCCGCTCATCCGAGGCGCTGGACACTGGGCGTTGGGGCTTGCGATGGTGCAGCAGCGCAGTGCGGGCGGAAACACCATCTACTGGATGGGACGCGTTGTAACGAAAGGCGGTCCGGGATATTTCCCTACCGTCTACTTCCTGAAGGAGCCTCTCGCGTGGTGGCTTCTGGCATCGATTGCACTCACCGCACTCATCTTCCATCACCGGCGGCGCCGTGGCGAGTATGTGCGCGGGCACTGGTGGTCCAACAACTTCGACGAATGGGTCTGGCTCCTGTGGCTCGCCATCTACTGGACCATTAGCATCCGGAGCACGCTCAACATCGGCGTACGCCACCTCCTGCCCGTGTATCCGTTCGCCATACTGTTGGTATCGGGGCGTCTCGCGGTACTCATTGAGTGGCTCCGCGCAAATGACCGAAGGCGCTGGCACATCGCCTCGGGTGTCATCGCCCTCCTGCTAGGCTGGTACAGCTTCGAGGCTATCAATGCATGGCCCGCATCGCTGAGCTACTTCAATCAAATCGCCGGAGGTCCGTCGGGCGGCTACCGGTTCGTTGCTGACAGCAACCTCGACTGGGGACAGGACCTCAAGCGTCTTGGACAGTGGGCGCAGGCAAACAATGTACCGGCAATCTCGCTCGACTACTTCGGCTGGGCGGACCCCACTTACTACCTGAAAGAACGGTATGTATGGACGACCGGCAACATCTGGAAGGACGCAAAGGACTTTGCCCGCCGGAATACTACCGACGGATGGATCGCCATCTCGGCGACATTCTTCCAAGAGGCAACGAACCGTCCAAAGCCAAGCGATAGCACCTACCGCTGGCTTCTGGACTACCCGACAGAAACCGTTATCGGAAACTCGATCTTCGTGTGGCATATCACGAGATAGAAAGGACGGAAGAAAAGAAGATAAAAAGAAAGACCCTCCGTTCGGAGGGTCTTGGGTATGTACCGGCATGAGCCGGCGATGAGGCAGGTCCGTGGCGCCTGCGCCGCCACGGAGTACGACCGACAAGCTTTTCGTCGCAACTTCCCTGTCCGCCACTCGGCCCTTCCGCAGGAGGAGGGCCCGACTTGTATCGCGACGGTTTGACGGGACCCAGTCGGCGCGCTGGCGTGCGCCCGAGTGCGCCGCCTGAGCGCGCCGACTGGGGTACGGCGGATGTTTTTGCTGCCAGGTACAAAAACCGGATCGTCGGTACGGGCGGAGTACTCTGCTCCATTATCCCCACGAGACCCGGAAAAAGCCAATAATCGGAGAAACTGTCGCGAACGAGTTCTACCCTGTCTTCTTCTACCGGCACGGAATCGTAATTTCACTGCCTGAATGCTGACTGGTTGTTTCCCGCCCAAAGCGGAAAACGAGGCGATTATTGGCTTTTTCCGGGGCTCGGAGGTGCTGAGCCCGGAGTATGGAATGTGCTCAAGACCGAAGTCTTGTACTGACAGTATATCAGATGGCATCAAAACTGTCAATGCCTTCGCTCAGTAGCCGCTCCGCGCTCCTCCTCTTCTGCCCTATTTGTAGTACACCCTCCCAGCGGTGCGGAGGTCGATGTAGCGAGGCGCCCATGCGGCGTCGGTCGCCCGTTCGGATAGGAGGACTCCGAGTGTCGAGAGTTGGTCTGCAATGTCGCCGCTCGCGTCCATGTATAGCTCGAACGAACGGTCGGTCGCGATACGCATATCGCCGGGAGCGGAATCAGGGAGTGTCGCCCAGCGCGGCCGAATACCGAGAGCGATAAGGCCGTCGGTTGCGGCAAGCAAGCGTTGGGTCACCTCCTGCGCATCATCAGCACTCGACCGCTCATCGTTCACGAGAAGCAGAAGAGGGCCGCGCGAGGGCACTGCTTCACCCCACTGTGCGCCTGAGCGGTCATAGTATCGACAAGCATCCCCACGGCACCAGATACCCACCGGTTCCCGTTCGACGACTGAAACCCGCAGGCCATGCGGGTAGACCTTCTCCACTGCGACCCGCTCGATATTCCCGTAGTGCTCGCGGAGCGCATCACCGACCGCCGTCGTATTGAGAAACAGGATATTCCGCGCGGGCTGAAATATCTGGAGGGTCCGCTGATCGAGGAGTCCGCCAACCGTGGCTGTCACCGCTTCGTTCCCGATCGCCTGCGCGCCATCGACCGCAATATTGGTGATAGCGAACAGCGACGAGACAAAAAACACCCAGACGAACGCGCCGCCCACAATAAGAAGCGCGACGCTCCACACGCCGATGCGCAACAGAACGGTGCGCCGATGCGCCTGCGCGATGGGGTCGCGCGTCGTCGTACGGGTACGGATAGGAACCGCCATAGGAGAATTACGCGGCCCGGATGACCTCGACCCCGCCCATGTAGGGCCGGAGCACGTCGGGAACCGTGATGCTGCCGTCAGCGTTCTGGTAGTTCTCGACGATAGCAAGCGGGAAGCGGCTTGAATTCACTGCGGTGCCGTTGAGCGTGTGGACCAGTGCGGTCGCACCCTCGGGTGTTCGGTAGCGGATGTTTAGGCGGCGTGATTGGTAGTCGGTGCAGTTGCTCGTACTCGTCACTTCGCCATATCCGTCCTTCATGACCATCCATGCTTCAATATCATACTTCCGGTACGCCGGACCACCGAGATCCCCCGCGGCGGTATCAATGACCTGATAGGGAAGCTTCAGCCCGTCACAGATTTCACGCTCGATGCTCACCAACTCTTCGTGGAGCTGCTCGCTCTGTTCGGGCGTGCAATAGATGAACATTTCCAGCTTGGTAAACTGGTGGACACGGTAGAGCCCCTTGGACACGCGCCCGTATGCGCCCGCTTCAGTGCGGAAACAATGCGACAAGGCAACATACTTCTTCGGGCCGGCGGACAAATCGAGAATCTCGTCGGCGTGGTATCCGCCCATGGTGATTTCTGCAGTACCGATAAGCGAGAGATCGCTCTGCTCGATGGAATAGACCTGCGTTTCGGGACCACGCGGATTGAATCCGATGCCCGACAGGATGGAATCCTTGGCCATGTCAGGCGTCTCCATGAGCCGATAGCCATGCTTTGTGACAACATCGATGCCGTAGCTGATGAGCGCACGGTTCAGGCGCACCAATGCATCGCTGCTGAAGTATGATTTTGAACCGGCAACCTTGGCGCCACGTTCGAAGTCAACGAGTCCGAGGTCGAGGAGAAGCGCTTCATGGTCGCGCGCCGGAAAATCGAACACCGGCGGCGTCCCCACGGTGGCAAGCACGCGGTAGTCGCCTTCACCGCCCTGCGGAACATCGGGATGGGTGAGGTTCGGCACACGGAGCAGAAGGAACCGGTACTCTTCGGTCACATTTGCCAAATCGGACTCAAGCACCTGAAGCTGCTCCCCAACTTCGCGCATGCGCACGATCTCCTCATCGGTCGGCTTTGTCTTCGAGCCCCGATTGCGGACCGCGCGAAGCTCGTCTGCCTTCGCAACGAGGGCGCGGCGCCGTTCATCGATCTCGAGAAGCTTCGTAATGTCGATAGCAACTCCCCTGCGGGTGCAATTCTCCTGCACCTCCGCCGCGTGTTCCCGAATGTAGTTAATGTCGAGCATAGATTATTCGCGTGGTTTCATCGTCGGGAACAGAATAACATCGCGGATGGAGTGACTTCCGGTCAGGAGCATGGTGAAACGATCCAGTCCAAGCCCCCATCCTGCCGTCGGCGGCATTCCGTATTCCAATGCCTCAACAAAATCTTCGTCCATACGCTGCGCCTCCTCATCGCCTTTCGCGCGATTCGCCTCCTGCGCAGAAAACCGTTCGCGCTGATCGATGGGGTCGTTCAGCTCGCCGAACGCCTTGATGAGCTCGAATCCCGCCGCAAAGAACTGGAACGCCCAGACAAGTTCCGGCTGCTCGGTGCGCTTCGCCAACGGCAATAGTTGTGCGGGCCAGTCGGTGACGAAAGTTGGTTCAATGAGTGTCTTTCGGATGACCTTCTTGAAGAGTTCGTCGGCCAAGCCCTCACGGCTTACGATTTTCTCGACACGAACGCCGAGCCGCTGAGTGGCGGCATCGAGATCTTCGTAGGTTGCCGAAAGGAAGTCTACGCCAATGTGCTCCGTGAAGAGCTCGCGGAATGTGACGCGGCGGTACGGCCCTGCGAATTCAACGCGCTGACCTTCGTAGGAAAGCGCCGAAGAGCCGGTCACTGCCTCCACTGCGTGCGCGAGGACGCGCTCCGTGAAGCTCATCGCCCATTCTAAATCGCGGTATGCAGCATAGAATTCGAGCGCGGAAAATTCGGGGTTGTGATCACGATCCATACCCTCGTTCCGGAAGTTCGTCGTGAACTCATAGACACTCTGCATGCCGCCGACCACAAGCCGCTTGAGGTAGAGCTCTGGTGCGATGCGCAGGAAGAGGTCGATATCGAGGGCGTTCATGTGCGTCTTGAACGGGCGCGCGGATGCTCCGCCGTAGAGGGGCTGGAGCGTCGGGGTCGTAACTTCGAGGAATCCTTCACCATCGAAGAACTCACGGAGCGCGCGAGTCAATTTCGAGCGCTTCACGAACGCAGCGCGCACATCGTCGCTCATGATGAGATCGAGGTAGCGCTTGCGGTACCGCTCATCGGTGTCGGTCAGACCGTGCCATTTCTCGGGGAGCGGCAGGAGCGACTTTGTGAGCATCGCCCACCCAGACGCCTCAATGCTCCGCTCGCCACGCTTGGTCGTTCCGAGCGTGCCGGACACCTCAATAATGTCGCCGATATCGACGACCGACAAGAAAAACTCGTATGCCTCTTGGCCAATGCGGTCGGCACCAATGAGCGCCTGCAGGGTACCGGACCCGTCGTTGATATCGAGGAACGTGAGGCCACCGTGCCCGCGCTGGGCCATGACGCGACCCGCGAGTGTAATCGGTTCGTGGGAAGTAGCGAGCGCATCGAACTGCGCGATAGCGTCGCCAAGCGTGTGCGTACGAGCAGTTGTTGCAGGGTACGGATCAATACCCGCGTCACGCAGGCGGGCAAGCTTCTTGAGCCGCTCGTTCCGAAAGTCGTCCAGTGCCATGTGTGAGAAATAATAGCAAATCAACGCAAAAAGAAAACATCCCGCAAAGCGGGATGTTTTCTCGGGGAGAAGCTACTTAATCTCGAGAACCTTGTATTCGACCTCGCCCTTCGGTGTGCGGACGGAGACCTTGTCGCCCTTCTTGGTGCCCAAGAGGGCGGTACCGAGCGGGGATTCATTGCTGATTTTCCCATTCGCGGGGTCCGCCTCGGCCGCTCCCACGATGACGAACTCACGGGAATCTTTTCCTGCTTGGACCTTCAGGTGTGAACCGACACGCGCAACGCCACTCGATGCTCGAGCCTCGATGAGGACGGCGTTGTCGAGGATGGCTTTGAGCTCCTCAACGCGGCCCTCGTTCAGGGACTGCGCCTCTTTTGCCTCTGCAAATTCAGCGTTTTCGGTCAGGTCGCCCTGCTCTTTCGCCTCTTTGATGCGTGCGGCAATTTCCGTGCGTAATTGCCCGGTCCGGTGCGCATACTCTGCCTTTAGTTTTTCGAGCCCTTCTTTGCTGAAGTATTGCTGGTCCATGCGTAATGACAGAATAATGTGGGACACTCTACCATAGTCCTATCCACAGGGCAACCTACGGCGAGGGGGATAGAGACGCCGAGGGGGCGGGAGTGCCTCGTCCAGCTCCGAAATACCACTGGAGGAACCGGTGCGCCACCCGCAAGGCATACCCTTGGTTTGATGCAGAACCCTCGATGAGGACCGTCAGCGCGATCTCGGGATGTTCTGCGGGAGCGTACACGGTCAACAGGGAGTTAATACGCTGGCCCTTCACGACCTCCGCGGTCCCCGTCTTTGCCGCCGCTGTAACTGGAAGGTCGGAAAGCAGTCGCGCAGTACCGTGTACAACGGTCCCGCGCATAGCCTTCTGCATAGCGGTAATAACATCGGGTGAGAACGGCAACGTCCCAACCTGCTCAGACTCCACGATTCGGACGGTTGCACGCTGGTCGTCGACAACTCGCCGAACAACCTTGGGCTGCCACAGGGTGCCGCCGTTCGCGATGGCCGATACCATGGTATTAAGCCAGAGTGGTGTTACCAGAAGGTCGCCCTGCCCGATGGAAATGTTGTAGGTATCGCCTTGGTACCACGGCTCTTTCGTCGTGATGTGCTTCCACTCTGGACTCGGAATAAATCCGGTCTCTTCTCCCGGCAAATCAATACCGAGCACATGGTCCGCAAACGCTGCGGCAAGATATTTAATGATGCGCGTCACCCCAAGCCCGTCCACCGAACCATACCCGCCGCCCACCGTGTAGAAGTACACGTTGCACGAGTCGGCAATGGCTCGATTCAAATCGAACGCTCCGGTATCTGGACGCCAGTTTTTGAATACATACGGATCGGATGGGTTACTGGGGTTCGGCATACTGATGCTGATGCAGTCATAGTTCACCACCTGATCTGCTCGAACGATGCGCTCCTGCAGAGCGGTCATGCCAATGAACGGCTTGATGGTCGAACCCGGATTGTATCGACCGCTAATCGCCCGGTTGAACAGCGGCCGCGCCCGACTGTTGAACAAACGCTCGAAATCCTCCTGTGAGAGTCGCGCTCCGTTGAACACGTTGTTATCGTACGAGGGGAAGCTGACCATTCCAAGAACGGAGCCATCCCGCGGATCCTGCGCGATAGCGGCCGCTTCGCTTAAACCGCTCTCGCGGAGAATGTCCCACACAGAATTCCATAGCACCTTCTGTGCGTCCGCATCTAATGCCAGCACTACATTCTCCCCCGCTTCTGCCGGCGTACTCTCGGTTCCCTGCGCTGGCTGGAATTGCAACTGCCCGTGCGTCCCCCGCAGAACATCCTCATACTGCGCCTCCACCCCAAGGCGTCCGATAGTATCCGATGGAAGGTAGTATTCATCGGCGACCATATCGGTGCGACTCACCTTCCCGACATACCCGATGACATGCGAGAACTGTGCGCTATCGAGATAGTTCCGCTTGGTACTCGTAATAATGGAGAACCCCGGCGGCAACCGGTCTTTGAGCGCAAGCACCTGTGCGCGCGAGAGGTCGGTCGCCGCAAAAAATACCGCGTTCTTCCGAAGCGCATCTTCAAGCTCAAGCGAAAGCTCCTCAGGCGAGCGCTCGAGCGTCGCGGCAAGCTCCCGCATCCCGCGGAGGGCGCCACTCTCCCGTATGACCTGCCGGCTGATGACCAAGAGATCGAAACTCGGCACATTCTGTACCAGCGGCTTTCCGGTCCGGTCCATGATAATGCCACGAGGGGGCGGAACGGATACATTCACGGTGCGATTCCGTGCGCTCAGCGTTCCGTAGTGCCCGTGCTGGATGACGCCAAGCCACAACACCGTGCCCGTAAGGAGCGCACAGAGCATACCGGCAACTGCGTAGGCCGTCCGGAACACTCCGTCGCCGACGGGAACCTCAATGGCAGAAAGGTGGCTCCCTGCATCGATGAGCGTCTCCTCGGGGGCGACCCACTCGTCTCGATCAGGGGCAACCTGGTACCGTCGTCGTTGAAATATACTCATACACCAAAGATAACCCTCCGCCGGAATGGCTCGTCAGCACGCCGAAGGAGCACGAGTACCGCGACGCACACTCCGATAAGCCATGCCGGCGGCGGCAGCGGCAGCGTTCGAAGACGAAGTATGAATGCTCCGCTTCCATAGATGAGAACGCTCACCCCCACACCACCGACCGCCATGATTGAAAATACACCGAGCGCACATACAAAGGTCCGCACAACATCCCCGACCCGCCATCCGTCTTGCGATACCCACGGCGTGAGCGAGACAAACCGACTGACGAGTACAACGCACACAACGGCAATCGCGTAGGCGAGGGACAGAACACCCAATGGAATACCATAGACCAGCTCGACTCCGCACAAGAGCGCAAGCGTTCCGTAGACTACGGAGTCTGTTGGTCCATCGTACGCGAGTACTGTCGCGACAAGCACGACGAGTATCCACGATGCGCCTGGACCTGCCAGCGGTGCGAGTATAGCAACACTAAACAGAAGCCCGCGAACTATATGTGAACGGAACGAATGGGTGGTCATGGTCGGATAACGAACACGGATCCTGATATCCCAGCCGATACTGCCGGAGCGATGCGCACGGTGAGAAAGAGTGTTGCCGCTTCGGTATCCACCGACCTCACCGTGCCGATGACCAGCCCCACTGGATACCGATCGTCGCCACTCGTCACAACCTGCTGACCCTCTTGCACCGATTCGCCCTTCTGCACGAGGTCCAAGGTGATTTCCCCATCGCTACCAGTTCGGACCAATCCGGATACCTCCGTCCCGACGATACGGGCGGTTGCCTCGAACTGAGCATCCCCGACGGCGCGCACGACGGCGTGCCGATCCGCAACCTCCTGCACGATTCCCACCAACGCCCCCTGTCCGGTCACGACCGCATCACCACGAGCAACTCCGCTCTCGGTTCCGCGATTCACAACAACCTGTCGCACCCCACCCTCTCGCGGATAGGCGAATACACCCGCCTCAACGGGTGATTCTGTGAGACGCTCCTTGATACCGAGCGCATCACGAAGGGTTGCAATCTCCCGCCGGAGCGCCTCTTCCCGCGCACCGCTCGCGCGCAAGGCATCGGCCTGCTCGCGTGCTCGAAGCTCATCAGAGCCCTCGGGGACATGCCCCGCCAGCGTCGTCAGGAGCGCCCGTCCACGGGAGAATCCTTGCGCAATCGGCGCCAGGACCTGTCCGGTCATATCGGCGGCCCATCCGGTCAGACGCGAACCAAAGAGCCATGCGTTCCCCAGAACGACTACTGCCAGACTAACTACAAGAAGAAGGCGCGATGTGGCAGAACGCTGCATGGAGCGAAATCGTTAACGATACTCTTCCTCCTGATGGGTCAGGAGAACTGGGCGAAGGCGCTCGAGGTCCTCCAAGACCATGCCACACCCACGCACCACAGCGGTAAGCGGATCGGCGACCGGTTGTACCAGTAGTTTCGTCTCTTTTGCGATGAGTGCGTCGAGGCCGCGCAGCATGGCGCCGCCACCAGCGAGTGCGATTGGGCGATTCAACAGGTCAGCGGTCAGCTCCGGCGGCGTCTCCTCGATGGTGTTCTTCACCGCTCGAACGATGCTCTTAACGGAACGGCTGATGGCAGTACGAATCTCCTGCGAGGTCACCGCAATCTCGCGGGGAAGTCCGCTGAGCAGGTCCCGCCCGCGCACCGGCTGTTCGAGCTCTTCTTCGAGATCCCACGCCGATGCGAGCGCGATTTTCACATTCTCTCCGGTCGCCTCTCCGATAAGCAGGTTTCGCTCCTCACGGAGGTACCGGATAATGTCGTCGGTGATTTTGTCGCCGGCAATACGCAGTGAGCGGGATGAGATAAGGCCGCCCATGGAGATAACGGCGACCTCGGTGGTTCCGCCGCCAATGTCGACGATGACATTCGGAACGGCATCTTGAATCGGAAGGCGCGCACCCAATGCGGCGGCCATCGGCTCCTCAATGAGGTACACCTCGCGAGCGCCGGCGTTATAGGTCGCGTCCTGCACGGCCCGCCGCTCGACCTCGGTGACACCCGAGGGGATGCCGACGACCACGCGCGGTCGCGGCATGATAGACCAGGTGCCCGCATGCACTTTATCAATGAAGTACTTGAGCATCTGCTCGGTCACTTCAAAGTCGGAGACAACACCGCTCACGAGCGGGCGCGTGACGGTGATATGCCCTGGCGTGCGGCCGATCATACGGCGCGCATCGCTTCCGATGGCGAGGATTTTGCCCGTCTTCTGGTTGAGCGCCACAATGCTCGGCTCATTGATGACAATGCCTTTATCGCGCACATAGACGAGGGTGTTGGCAGTCCCCAGATCGATGCCGATATCTTTTGACCAGACCCCCAGAAGCTTGTTCAACATATCGTGTAGTGACAGTACACTCTACCAAAGGAATCTTCAACCCGCAAAAAGCGCCGACCCGCACGCAAAAATTGACAAACGTAAAAATAAAGCGCAATATATGCCAGCACTGGAGGTGGTGTATGGGAACTCGTCAGTTCACGCATTCGCTGTTCCGCTGGAGCATCGTGGCAGGCCTCGCGATGGGCCTCTTCTGGTGGGTCTGGGCGTGGTTCGGCCCCCTCCCTCCATACCGCACGCCTGACCTGAAAGGGGTCATCGGCCCACGTGTCTGGTGGTTCGATGTCATTTTGGTCATCCTACTTGTGAATCTGATGGGGTGGCTCATGAGAGCCATAGAGGACAGCGAGTTCAGTCTCAGCGGGTTCGCAGGCGGCCTCGTCGGCGCAGGATGCGGCATGTTATCCGGTGACATGTTTGCGCCATCCACGGGTTGGCTCATCGGCCTCGTCTTCGGGGGCTACATCGGCGCAGGCGCCGGCACGCTCCTATGGATCGCCTTCCGCGAGTTCGCACGGTTCGCGTGGCTGAACGCCAAGGGCATCTTCGGCATTCTGGCGGCACTGGTCACCGGCGGCGTGCCTCTGATGTGGAAGCGCCTCGTCGCGTTCCTCTCGGCGGCGGAGCTTGAGACCAAA
>JADLBM010000014.1 GCA_020847715.1 Candidatus Yanofskyibacteriota bacterium
AAGATACAAGCCCTTGCGGGCTTGTATCGGAGCGAAGACGAGATTACCTCTTCTTCTTCTTTGCTGCAGCCTTCTTTTTCTTCGGGGCTGCTTTCTTCTTCTTTGCCATGTGGGAACGGTGAGTGATCCAATGGGGCGGCGCCGCGGCGCAGACTCACTGCATCACATCCCTCCTTATGGGTGTATAACGACGGGCGACCAATGAGTGCTCGGATGAGTGCTCATGTTTACCGCCGTTGTTACCAATGTGAATGACTGACACCTTCATTATAAATTCGCAGCGATACGTTGCATAGAAAAAAAGTGGATAACTCAAAAATATTTTCGGTGTGCTATACTCGGCCCATGAACGAGAAACATTCGATCGAGCAGCCGACGTCAAAAGATTTTCAATTAAGCGTGGAGCGTGTCGATGTCGAGCACGGACATGTATACATCGCGGACGGCCCCGTTGTGTGGAAGTGGTTCTGGGATCCGGACGGTCGCGCGATTCTCGTGAACGGAAGTGAGCAGTCTATTGCTGCCGAAAAACGCATGGCGATGAAAGATCAGGTCGGGAAAATCATGCGCGACCGGCTTCGCGCGGCGCAACCACCTGCGAGTGAGCGTTAGCGAACCTCAAATACCTTCGTTCGGGACGCTTCTCCCATGACAAGCGAGAGGCGTGTTGGTGCGATGGCGAGTTGCTGGGCGAGTGCGCGGCGTATCGCGTCGGTTGCCTTGCCTCGCTCGGGAGCTTCGGTGACCCAGATGCCATACTCTGACGGCCCAAGCTGTTGTATGCGGGCTTGTTTTGCCTTCGGATGGGCTCGTACCGTGATGCGGGTCATGAGTGGTTGCGAAGCGAGCGAATTTTTGCGAGAACCGCCACTCGTGAGTCGCGGTCGCTGAGCAGCTTCCAGATGCCGGGAGCGATTGAGGTGAGCAGGATGAGCATGACGATTGGCAACATGTAGCGGTCGATGCCGGGGATGGTTGCTCCCAGCCAGTACCCGGTAAGCGGGACGCCAACGCCCCACACAAAGCTGCCGATGATGTTGTACGTGACGAACGTCTGCCACCGCATACTTCCGACACCGGCAAGAACCGGTGCAATACTGCGGACAACGGGAACGAATCGCGCGAGTACGATGGTCTTCGGACCATGGTCTGCATAGAATCGCTCGGCGCGGGCGATGTGATCCGGATCAAGGAGAAGCGACCCGCGTCGCGAGAAGACTGCGCTTCCAAATCGCTTGCCCAACCAGTACCCGACATTGTCGCCAATCGCAGCGGCAAGAAATGTGAGGATGATGAGCGGGAGGATGCTTACGTACCCTTGGGATGCTAGAAAGCCGGCGGTGAAGAGGAGGCTATCACCGGGGAGGAAGAGGCCAATCAGGAGTCCGCTCTCGGTGAATACGATAGCGGCGACACCGATGTATCCTGCGGTCTTGATGAGCGCGGTAACGTCGAACAGCATGTGGCAAGTATACGCTATTTCCTGCGGGGATGCCCGTAGGGTACTCGCACGCGCTGATGTTCGGAAACGTTGACGATCTGCGCGTCTTTAATTTTATAGACGATGTCCTTTCGCTCGACGACGATCTGCCAGTCGCGCTCTTGGGCCGCGGCAGCGAGCTCTGCGCTCGGATTGAAGGCGATGGGGTGGCCAACGGCGGCCAGGAGCGGGATATCGCCCTCACTGTCTCCGACCGCGATAGATCGTTTCAAGTCGGCGGTGATGCCGTTGGCGGCAAGGAAGCCGTGGAGAATGGCGACCTTGTCCAGATGCGCTTCAATAGGAAATCGCTTTCCGTTATAGAGGACGCGGCCGGAGTAGACGCCGTCGACGACCTCCAGCGAGCGGCCGATGGCGGCGTCGAATCCGAGCACGCGCGCAAACCGCTGGACCATCGAGTCTTGCGAGTTCGAGATTGCGAGGAGATAGAACCCTTCACTGCGGAGCTGCTTGATGAGGTCTCGAGTGTAGCGATAGACGCGATCCTTCTGCCACTCGATGACCGCTTTGATTGCCGGCTCCACCTGACGCACCGTGCAGCCGGTCTGGTAGCGGTAGTGGACCCGCACGAGTCGCATGAGGTAGTCGTTGTAGTGGCCTTTCCGATCCAGCCATGCGACGAAGTTTCGTTCGACTTCGAGGCTTGCTTGCCGGGGGAATACGCCGCGGCGTACCAGCTCGTTGAAGAGTTCGATGAGCAGGCTTGAGCGGAAGATGGTTCCGTCAATGTCAAAGATGGCGAGACGGACTCGGCGAGACTGCCGTGCACCGGCGGTGCGCGAACGGCGTTCGGACATAGTGGGCGCATGGTACGGAACCGCGGGCGTCTTGGCAACCATTGTCAAATCTCAATTTTATTGCAAAATAGAACGATGCCGCGTCAGCGATCACAACCCCCATTGGTCTATGTTGCCATGTCCGGAGGAGTAGACTCTTCCGTTGCCGCTCTCCTGCTCGTCCAGCGGGGATTTCGCGTTGTCGGTATATACATGAAGCCGTGGCAGCCTCGTGGTCTTGCCTGTCTCTGGGAAGAGGAGCGAGCTGATGCATTGCGAGTTGCTGATGCGCTGGGTATTCCGCTCAAGACGTGGGATGTATCGCGGATTTACCACACGAAAGTTGCCAACCCGATGGTGCGTGCCTACCGCGATGGAACAACGCCGAATCCAGATGTCGAGTGCAACCGGCATATCAAGTTTGGATTTTTCTATGAGCGGGCACTCAGCGAGGGAGCGGACTTCGTCGCGACAGGGCACTACGCGAGGATTCTGAAATCGCGGGGCGTCCCTACGCTGGCGAAGGCCGTAGATGCGAACAAAGACCAAACCTATTTTCTGTGGGGACTGCGCGGTCGTCAGCTCTCCCACATCCTGTTTCCCATCGGCGGCATGACGAAGCCAGAGGTTCGTGCATGTGCTCGAGCGGCCGGTCTCCCGACGGCGGAGAAGAAGGATAGTCAGGGCGTGTGCTTCGTCGGCAAATTGGATATGAAATCATTTCTCACCACGGTCATTCGTCCACGTTCTGGGATGATTCTTCATCGTGATGGGCGTGTACTCGGCACGCATGATGGTGCGGGCTACTATACGATTGGCCAGCGTCACGGCCTCGATATCCGCGAGGGCGGTGGTCCGTACTATGTGGTGCGGACCGATGTGCGGAAAAATATTGTCGTTGTCGGGACGGAGGGCGACCTCATGAGTCGTACCGCACGGTTCGTGCAGCCGAACTGGCTTGGCTCGAAGCCGAGTGCCGGCGCGCGGGTGCGTGCGAAGATACGGTATCGCACCGAGGAGGTGCCCGTCACCATCACGGGAAATAGGCTCGTTTTCGCGCGGCCAGTTCGTGCGCTTACCTCCGGTCAGTCAGTCGTGTTCTTCAAGGGCTCTCGTGTGCTCGGCGGAGCTATCCTGCGGTAGCGCAGAGGCCCCCTTCCCAACTTCGGAACTTCTGGTATGCTATGGCCATCAACGTAATTGGGTCGCAGCACACCCGATGATCCTCACGAACCGTACCTATCTCATCTCTGTCGATACCGGCGTGATCAGCACCGAGCGTTTTGCTGCGCATCGCATCAATGTCACTGACACTTTCGATCCCCGCGGTCGCGGTGGGGTTTCTCATCGGGTTCTTCCTCCGGAAGTACCTCGCAACGCGTAAGACGGCGCAGGCTGAGGAGCGGGCGCAGGCCATCCTCAACGAGGCAAAGACCAAAGCCCAAGATGTCGTTCTTGAGGCCAACAATCGTGCACTGAAGGTGCTCGAGGATTCGAAGCGGGAAGAAGCAGACCGTCGGAAACAGCTCGACCGTATCGAAAACCTGTTGACGAAGAAAGAGACCGACCTCGAGGAGCGGGCGGCGGAGATCACGCGCGAGCGTGGCTCACTGAAGCAGAAGAATGAAGAAGCAACCGCACTGAAAACCGACCTCGAGCAGGTGCGGGCGCGTCAGCTTGCCGAACTCGAACGGGTGAGCGGGCTGAACCGCGACCAAGCCCGGGAGCAGATGCTGGTGAAGGTGCAGGAGCAGTATCGGGAGGATCTGTACCACCAGCTTCGGAAGCTTGATGGCGAGAACCGCGAAGAGCTGGAGAAAAAGGCTCGAGAGATTATGACCATGGCAATCCAGCGCTACGCGGGCTCGCATATCGCGGATGCTACGACGACCGTCGTCACGCTCCCTTCGGATGAGCTGAAGGGAAAGATTATCGGCAAGGAAGGGCGCAACATCAAGGCGCTCGAGCGGCTCACGGGTGTTGATGTCATCATCGATGACACGCCGGGAACCATGGTCATTTCCGGATTCGATCCGGTACGCCGCCAGATTGCGAAGATTGCGCTTGAGAAGCTCATCGCCGACGGTCGCATTCATCCCACGAAGATTGAGGAAAGCGTCGAGAAGGCACGCGTGGAGATTAATGAAAAGATTCGACAGGCGGGAGAAGCCGCGCTCATCGAATGCGGTGTCGGCATGGTGGATTCTAAGCTGGTCTACCTCCTCGGCCGTCTCGCATTCCGCACCAGCTTCGGACAGAATGTGCTCATTCACTCGGTGGAAATGGCGCATGTCTCAGGCATGCTCGCCGCCGAACTCGGCGCGGATGTGATGGTTGCCAAGAAGGGTGCGCTGTTCCACGACATCGGCAAAGCGGTTGACCACGAGGTGCAGGGGACGCATGTGGAAATCGGCCGCAAGATCCTCGCGAAATTTGGTGTGGACGACAAGGTCATTAAGGCCATGGAGGCGCATCACGAGGAGTACCCGTACAGCTCGCTGGAGAGCCGCATTGTGCAAGCCGCCGATGCCATCTCGGGCGCCCGTCCGGGAGCTCGCCGCGATACCGTTGAAATCTACCTCAAGCGTCTGGAGGATCTGGAGCGTATCGCCAACTCGTTCGATGGCGTGGAAAAGAGCTATGCCATCCAAGCCGGACGCGAAGTGCGTGTGTTTGTGACTCCCAGCAAGATCGACGACCTCGCAGCACTGGCATTGGCTCGCGACATCGCCCAGAAGATCGAAACCGAGATGAAGTATCCGGGGGAGATTCGGGTGAATGTGATTCGGGAGACACGGGCTGTCGAGTACGCCCGCTAGTTCTCTGGAGGGGCCTCACTCCGCTCGCACCCTTCCAGCGTCGCTCGCAACGAAAGACCGCCACGATGGCGGTCTTTCTGTTCGCTCCTGCCTCCCCAAGCCCTCCTCATGCACCGGCCTACGGCCTCTCGCCTGCCTACCGCAGGCAGGCTCAAGATAATCGCTCGGACCTCGTCGGGGCCGAAGCCGATTCTATAAAAACGCCCTCGCCGGTGAGGCGGGGGCGGGGTTTGCGGCTAGTTGTTTCCGAAGATGGCGCTGTCGCTGTGGGTCATTCGCTCCCACTGCTCTCCAGTAGCTTCGAATGCGCACCACCAGAAAAAGACGATGGGAACTCCGAAGAACAACATGCCGACCACGAAATCACGGCAACCGCACAGGAGCCGCCTCATAGCCACCTCGTATGAGTATTTTAGCATATTTAACCTCCGCGGTCAAATATCGCGGAAAACCTAGAGTTTTCCACAGGGGCATTGCAAAAGCCGCGTAAAAGGCCCAGACTTTACACTGTCTGCTAGAAAGCCTATGTTTTCTGCGGATATATAGAGTGCAACGCTCACGCTTGGCCGATTTCCTTGAGAAAACGGGCAGGCCCGCAGGGTTTGGCCGAACCATCGGCCGGACGCGAGCGTTTCACCGCCATAGAATGGGGGTGTCTACATGACCATCAAAAAGACCCAGCTCATCCAGATGCTTGCCGACAAGTCCGGTCTTTCCAAGAAAGATCAGGCCGCGCAGTTGGATGCATTCGTCGAGACGTTGACCGGATTGCTCCGCAAGGGCGAGAAGATCAACATCACCGGCCTCGGTATCTTTAAGGTAGCCGACCGCAAGGCACGCGAGGGACGCAATCCCCGCACCGGCGAGACTATCCAGATTCCGGCCTCGAAGAAGCTCCGCTTCACGCCGTCCAAGGTGTTGAAGGAAGCTGTGATGAAGAAGTAGTCGGCGTTGTGTCTAGACGCAACACGAAAACCCCGTTCTGCGGGGTTTTCGGTTTCTGGTGTAAAGCGCCGATGCGGGTGAGTATGAAAACGGGGCATGCGTGCAGTGATGCGCGCATGCCCCAGGAGTTAGCGATCGAATCGGCTCTCGTGCGGTCCGCTTACCACCTCGACCTCCTCGAGAGAGAGTTCTCGGTTGATCAGGACCACGGGCTGCGCGAACCCTCCTTGATACTCGGAGATCGGGATGATGGTGCGGCCGCGCGCGCTCATGAAGTCGATGACCTCCTCGCTCGTGAATCGCTCGCGTTCTGGATGTGCTTCGGCGAGCTCGCGCCGTCGCCGCTCGTAGGCGGCGTGGTCGGCGATGTAGATTCCGTCCGCGCGTTTGGGAGTCACGCGAATCACGAATCGGTCTCGGTCCGCCCATCGGTAGCGGCCGGGAATCTCGAGCACCTCGATGGGTGTGCTCTCGGTAACCTCTCCGATGCCGCACCACAGGAATCCTTCGTAGGCGATTTGCGGCACCGACTTGTCTCCATCT
This sequence comes from Candidatus Yanofskyibacteriota bacterium, assembly GCA_020847715.1. Lineage (GTDB taxonomy): Bacteria > Patescibacteriota > Minisyncoccia > 2-02-FULL-40-12 > GWA2-44-9 > JAGOPO01. The sequence continues at coordinate 6,585 of JADLBM010000014.1, forward strand.
CCGAGCGGCACGAGACACCTGTCGCTTCCTAGCAGACCATAGCGCTCTGCGGGGTGGAGCGCATGGGGATCGTGTTTGCCCTCGTTGATGCGCTCTGCGTCGTGGTGCTCACCGAACCAGAACAGCGGACCGATGGATGCCGGGAATGGAGTGGACGCTTGTTCGGTCGGCACCTCGATACGGTCGGGGACGGGATGCGATGTGATCGCGGCGAGCGCGACACGCTCAAGGTAGGCGGTGAACTCGGCCATCACTTCTGCGGTGTGCAGGAGTGTCGGTTCGCCTCTCTCGCAGTCGTACTCACGACCGAGGTCGTTGCTGTGGGCCAAGTAGGGCGAGCGATACCCCGGATGCGTGTGGGGTAGCTTCGAGAACCAGTCGCTTCCGCCATTTCGGCAGTGGCACTCGCCTTTGTACACGAGGTACAGTCTGAGCTCGCCGTGGAGCTTGCTGTTGGCCTTCAGTCTGGCCATGAACTGCTCGCGGTCCCGATTGTAGTTGCTGCCGACATACCGGTAGAGGGTTGGCCCCGATTCATCATCGTAGACATGGAGCTCCTGCCTTGGGATGACAATCGTGGTTACGCCCGCGGTATCGTTCCAGTAGTTCCTGGATATGGCACCCTGGGATCGCCCAAACACGAGCTGCCACTCACGGCTCCGGATTTGTGAGACGAGGCGGAATCTCTGCTCTCCGCTGCCGTATTCTCTGAACTCAACGTCGATGCCTGGCACGTGCCAGCCTCGGCGCTCGAGCTCGCGAACGATGTGTTCGCACGCCTCATCAAACGGGAACTGCCGAGAAGTCGGATAGAGAAACTGGGCCACCGGCGTGCTCCTTTCTGTGTGCTGTACGTGCTCGTCAGACGGCTTCCAGAACCGTCCGTACTTTGCGCGCCACCCGGCGCGCTTTTGGCGAAGTTCTCCGAGGAAGACTACCATGCCATTTTCGGGCCACTCCTGCTCTTTCCAGACCGTCGGCTCGAGCGAGAACGTCACTGAACCGTCCAGCCGGACGCAGGTGGCAACCGCAAAGGGGCCGTGTTTGCCGTCTCGGATCACTTTTTGGACGACCGCTTTGATGGCGTCCACGAGTATCCTCCGTGTCTTTGTAAAGAGCCGATGCTACGCGCTCCGTAGTGAGATTGCTGCGAATGAGGCAACGGAGATACTATACTATTATTTATAACTATGTCAATAATCGAAAGAGCGGGGTACGGGAGTCGCCTTCGGTAAACGACTCGCCTGCGAGCCGTTTCCTTAGGGCCGGGCCTCGCGGCGGTGGCTGCTGTCACCGCATTGCTCCGGCCGTTCGACTCCCGTATTCCAACATCGCAGTAACAAATACACCCGGAGCGGGTGTATTTGTTACTGGAGCGGGGTACGGGAGTCGAACCCGTGCGTCGACCTTGGAAGGGTCGCGTCATACCGTTAGACCAACCCCGCGGTAAAAATTATTGTAGCTCAGAATTGCCTCAGCGGCAATGCCGCTCCGATTCTGCTCGTTTTGAATTCACTGCAATGAATTCAAAACGAAAAATGCCCCGCATCCTCGAGTGAGGAGGCGGGGCAGTGGACTACTTTGCGTTCAGTTCGGGGTAATGCTTCGCTCGGTAGGCATCGATACGCTCTTCGATGCGCTGAGGGAACTTCGGCGGATCACCGAGAATGCCCGCAGGTCCGTAGAGGGCGAGTAGGATTTCGCGGGCGACCGGAAGGGCGACGCTGCCACCGGTCGCGCGGTTCGCGAGCGGGGCGCTGAAGTCATCGTAGCCGACCCACACGCCGACGGTTACACCATCGGGTCCGTAGGTGGAGCAGATGAACCACGCATCGCGGAAGCTGTTCGATGTTCCCGTCTTTCCCATGACCTGAATGGGGAAGTTGCTGGTGTCGAGGCTTCGCGCGGTCCCACTGGGGAGGCGAACGGTCCCTCGGAGAAGCTCTTGCATCAGCTCGAGTCGTTCCGGGGGGATGGGCAGGGCATGCTCCTCGGTTGGTGCACGGTAGACGGTGGTGCCCGAGGACGCGGTTACGGCTCCAATGATGTGCGGGGTGGCGCGAATGCCGGTTGCGAGCCCGCGGTACGCGTTGGTCATCTCCAAGAGGGTAACACTGCTGGCGCCGAGCGCGGTCGAGATGTAGGGGTCGAATGGACTTTCGATGCCGAGCGTCTTTGCCCATTCGATGAGCGGTTGAGGCCCACCGAGTTCATCGCGCACGAGGCGGAGGATGGGGACATTCCGAGATTGCGCGACGGCCTCTCGGAACGGAATAACGCCGAGGTATCTCCCGTCGTAATTCTTGACCGGCTTCTGCCAGCCGCCCATGTTCACGAAGATCGGCGTATCGGTAACGGGGTCGTCGGGCATCTTTCCGGCCATAACCGCCGTTGCGACGACGATGCCCTTCATCGTTGAGCCGGGCTGTCGCTTGGCGTGGATGGCGCGGTTGTAGAGCGTGTAGTTGTGGAGGCGCTCGTCGTAGATGCCGCCGAATTCTGCAAGAATATCGGCGTTCCGGTTTCCCAGCACTACGACTGCGATTTGCGGGTGAGTCCCGTCACGGGTGCCGAATTGGTTCACATAGCCGGGCATGGTGGGCGAGTCGGTGCCGTAGATGCCGTCCAGCGCTGCCGCGTTCACGATGGCTTGGATGTGGCGGTCGGCGGTCAGGTGCACGCGCACTCGACCCGTGTAGATGTCGCTCTGGGAGTACCCGAGAAGCTGCATCTCTTCCAGTGCGGTCGAGACAACAGCTGGCTCTTCCGTCTTCGTCTTCAGCCGCGGTGGCTGAAGGATGAGCGGTCGCGCTTTCAGAACAGTGAGGCGCGATGCGTCGAGGTAGCCGTTTTCGGCCATGCGATCGAGCACCGCATTCCTGCGGGCGATCTGCTCGGCACGAATCGCGGGCTCTTCCTCGGTGCGCCCGTATTGCGCGGGCGCAGGGATGATGCTCGCCAGGAAGGCTGCCTCATCCGCAGTGAGCGCTTCCATGTCCTTTCCGAAGTAGAAGCGGGCACCGTAGGAAACCCCGTAGACGCCATGGCCGAGGTAGACCAGATTGGCATATGAGCCGAGGATGTACTCCTTGGCCTTCGTGCGACCGTCGTACTGGCCGAGTACGTCGTACCAGATGAGCTCGCGGAATGTGCGCGACTTCGGACGGGTTTCGATGAAGTGGTTTGTCAGGCCTCGCTCGAGACGCACTGCGTACTTGATCTCTCGCACCTTCCGGACGCGCCGGTTGACCCACGCGGATCCCTTCACAAACCTCGCGAGACGCGTGAGCGCATTGTCGACGAGGAGCTCTTCTCCCCGTTCCCGCAGTCGCCAGTCCTCGAGGTAGATGTTCTTGGTGACCTGCTGGGTGATGGTGCTCGCGCCCTTTTCCGGAGCCTTCGAGCTGCGGATGAGGTCGCGGAGCGCGGCGCGGGCCGTTGCCTGCCAATCCCACCCATCGTGGCTCCAGAATCGCTTGTCCTCTGCGGATACAAGCGCCTGGCGCACGATCTCGGGAACCTGCTCGGAGCGGATGTTCTCGCGGTATGCCGTTGCGAGGCGGATGGTCACGAGACCGTTGCGGTCGAGGACGTATCCGATCTGCGCCGGACGCCACTCAATGAGCGTGCGTGACTGTGGAACATCGCTTGTGTCGATGTAGATGTACCACGTGGGGTATGCCGCAATGGCTGCAAGCAGAGCAGCGGCTTTCACGGTGCGTCGGACGTGCCGATGCCGTGCGAAGAATGCCGCGAGTACGAGCATGATTTCATGGAGCGCCAGTGCTGTCACTCGGAGGGGCTCGACGCGAGGGTCAGCCCATGCGATGAACGGCACGGCAACTCGCTCGCCGAATCGCCAGAGCAACCACCCGATGCCGCCCAAAAAGGCGGCGGTGCCCAGGGGCAGGAGCAGTCCCGCTCCTGCGGCGGCGATCACGGCGATCACGACCTGGAGAAGGACTTCCAGCGCCTCGAACATGGTCAACTCCTTTTTCAACGAACGAAACGAACGCGGTGGTTATACCACGTTTCCAGGGATGCAACAATGTCGGGCCGCCGAGAATCGAACTCGGTCTCCGTGTACCCAAAACACGTGTACTACCGGTATACTACGGCCCGGAAGGCGAGGGTATCATACCAGAACTGGGGCGCGTTGGCGAGAGGCGTAAAGTATGGTAAAATATGGTCGGCCTCATAGTTCAATGGATAGAACAGGAGACTTCTAAGCTCTTGATCCAGGTTCGATTCCTGGTGAGGCCACAAGAGATACGGTAACCTAGGGCATCCATGATTACATACTGGAAACGAACAGCGGCAACTTCGGAACTTGAACGTGCAAATGCTGTTGCGCCTGATACGTGGGTCTATGTGACCGACCCAAGCGACGCAGAGCTTGATGCGCTTGTCGCGGACGGCGTCCTTGAGCGCGACCTCTTACAGGACGCCATTGACCCGAATGAGGTTCCGCGCATCCAGCATGAGCGTGGGGTCACTTATTTTTTCTTGCGCGCTCCGAGCGGACAGGCCGAGGGGACACAGACAGTCCCGCTCCTGATAGCGCTGGCGCCGACATTCCTCCTGACGCTCTCCCGCGCACCGTTCTCATGGCTTGAGCGATTCCGTGATACGGGCGCATACACTACGGCATGGCGCAGTCAGCTGGTGTGGCATATCTTCTTGGCACTCGCAGGTCGCTACCAGACGACCGTTACCGATATCGCTCGGCGGGTACGGAGCAACGTTGGTGTGAGTCAGGCGATTCAGAACGAAGATATCTTTCGACTCGTCGCGTACGAGGGCGTACTGAACGATCTCTTGGCGGCGCTGGTGCCGACGAGCGCTATCCTTGCGGGGGTAACTGCCGGAAAGCACATCAAGGTCTACGAGGAGGATAAAGATCTCATGGAGGATGTCATCCTGAGCGTCGGTCAGATCATCGAGGCCGCGAAGGCGCAGCTGAAAACGACCGTGAACTATCGCGAGGCGTATTCGGTAATCGCGACCAACAACCTAAACCGCATCATCAAGCTTCTCACTCTGATGACTGTGGTACTGACGGTGCCAATGGTTGTTTCCGGTCTCTTCGGTATGAATGTTCACCTGCCGTTCGAGGATCATCCGTACGCGTTCATCTTCATTATTCTCGGTACCATTACGGTTGTTCTCGCGTTGCTGCGGGTGCTTTCTGCAAAGCGACTCTTATGAAGCCGCTCGACCATCCATGGGCAGAAGAAACTCCCGCCGCGATCGATGCGGCGGTTTCAGCGGCGCTCATACGAAAACGCGCTGCCTTGGACGCGATTGCTCTTGTTCCGGATGCCGACCGGACATTTCAAAATACTATTGCGGCGCTCGAGCGGGCAGGCGATGAGCTGAGCGAGATCGCCCAGTGGAGTAATGTGCTGGCAAGCGTGCATCCGGATGCCGCACTGCGGAAGGCATATCAGGCCGCTGAAGATCGCGTATCGCAGGAATCTATCGAGATGGACTCGGATCCCCGTCTCTGGCATGCAGTGCGTGCGTGGGAGATGAAGGGGGAGTCGCTCGACGCAATCGATCGAAAGCTTGCTGGCGAGACCATTCGGACGATGCGGCGCATGGGATTCGAGCTCCCTGACGAAGCATTCCAGCGGTTGAAGAAGAATCGCATCCAGCTTGCAACGCTTGAACAGGAATTCGAGCTCGCAATCAATGCATGGGAAGATGCCATCGAGGTGACCCGTGAGCAGCTCGATGGACTTCCGGAGCGCTACATCGAGGGATTATCGAAAACCTCTGACGGCCGGTATCGCATCACCCTTGAGCATCCCGACCTGTTCCCGTTCATGCGACACGCTCGCGATGATGCAGCGCGGCGGGAGCTGGCTATCAAGAATCTTCGCAAGGGGGGTGCTGAGAATCTGGAGCGGCTCGCACGCATGGTGCGGCTTCGGCAGGAGAACGCTCGGCTTCTTGGGTACGCAACGCATGCGGACTATCAGGCGGAGATCCGCATGGCGCGCGATGCGCATGCCATCGATGTGTTTCTTCGCGACCTCATAACGAAGCTCACGCCAGCGGCACGGCATGAGATGCGCGACTGTATCGCACTCAAACAGCGGACGCTCGGTCTTGAGAAGCCGGCGCCCATCCATTTCCACGAACTTCCGTACTGGAGCGAGCGACTCCTGAACGAGCGCTATGCCGTCGATAGCGAAAAGGTAAAAGAGTACTTCCCGCTCACGAAGGTGGTCGAAGGGATGCTCGCGGTGTTCCAAGAGCTCCTCGGCGTTACCTTTACGCGCGTTGCTGATGCGACGCTGTGGCATCCCGATGTCGAGCTCTACGAGGTGCGCGATGAGCACGCGCTTCGCGGTCACTTCGCACTCGACCTGTACCCCCGCTCGGGAAAGTATGGTCATGCCGCATCATTTTCGATTCGGCTCGGGCGGACACAATCAGACGGCACTGTGGTGACCGGGTTCCTTGCGCTGGTCTGCAACTTCGCGCGTCCGACGGCATCACATCCGTCGCTCCTCACGCACGATGATGTGGAAACGCTCTTCCACGAGTTCGGACATGTCATGCATGCGATCCTTTCAGGTGGCCGATGGCAGTCGCAGAACGGGCTCTTTGTTGCGTTCGACTTCGTTGAAGCGCCAAGCCAGATCATGGAGGAGTGGCCGTGGCACCCTGCGGTGCTTGCCCGTATCAGTGCGCATGTCCGTACCGGCGAGCCGCTTCCGGCAGACCTGCTTGGCAGTATGCTGGCCGCGCGGCATCATCTGCGGGCAGTTGGCTACCTCGCGCAGGCCGTGCAGGCGCTGTACGATCTCACCATCCACGCACAACCAACCGACGCGCCCGTCGATGGCGCGCACCTCGCGCAGACCTATCGGGATATGAAGCTGGAGTACGAGGCGTTCGATCTTCCGGACGACTCCCTCTTCCCCGCAGGGTGGGGTCATATGGCAGACTACGACGCCGGCTACTACGGCTACCTGTGGAGTAAGGTGTACGCCCTCGATCTCTACAGCCGGTTTGCCTCGAATCCGCTCGACACGGCAATCGGCCGTGCGTATCGGGAGGCTGTACTTGCGCCGGGGGCATCGGTGAGCGAGCGCGAGAGTGTTACGGCGTTCCTCGGACGAGAACCGTCGAATGCGGCATTTCTCGAAATGCTTGGTATACTCGAATAGATATGTACCTCATCGGCAACGCGCCATTTCCTGAATTTGAACTCCTCGACTCCGGCGAGGGCTATCGCTTGGAGCGCTGGGGTGCGTTCCTGCTGGTGCGGCCGGATCCGCAGGCCATCTGGAAGCGGAGTCTCGAAGATGCCGAGTGGCAGAAGGCGCACGCCACGTTCCGCAACGATCAATGGGAAACGAAAGGCGAGTTGCCGGAGCACTGGGATTTGGCGTTCGGTGACATGAAGCTTCGGGTGCGTCCCATGAATTTCAAACACACAGGCGTGTTCCCCGAGCAGGCGGAGAACTGGAAGTGGATGGAGGAGCGGCTCACTGGCGTTGCCGCACCGAAGGTGATGAATCTGTTCGCATACACGGGTGCGGCAAGCATCTGGTTGACGAAGCGCGGTGCGTTCGTGACCCATGTGGACGCTTCGCGCCCCGCCATCGGATGGGCGAAGGACAACCAAGAGCTCAACGGTCTTGCGCCGGACTCCATCCGCTGGATGCTCGAAGACGCCGCGGTGTTCGCAAAGAAGGAAGCAAAGCGGGGAGCGCAGTACGAGGGTATCGTTCTGGACCCGCCCGCATTCGGCCATGGGCCGACCGGAAAGGTCTGGAAGTTCAACGAGCACATGCCTGCCCTCATTCGTGACTGCGTCGCGCTGCTTTCGCCTGATGCGCGCTTCCTTCTTATCAATGCGTATGCGACCAACACGTCCGAGCTTGCGCTCAAGAATCTTCTTGAAGATGCGATGGCGGGTCGTGGTGGAACGATTGAGGCAGGACAGCTGTGCCTCCAGCAGCGCGGGGGACGCCTCCTCTCGACCGGCATCTTTGCCCGCTGGTCGCGCTCGGCGTAGACTGGACAACACCTAATTCGTGTTGTATTGTTTATCCACGCCTGCACACTGCGTGCGGTAGCGTGCGTGCCCTAATCCGGCGCGCGCTGTTTGAAAACCCCTGACGGCCGTCGGAAGCGTATATCCGGCCGCTGTCACCCGCTCTGGCCGTATCGCACGGACAGAGCCGGAAAGGAACCTGCGATGATTGACGGAACTGCTGGACCCAGCCTCAAAGATGTCAAACCGATCCGTCTCCACTGGGCAGTCATACTCATGGCGTCCGTCTGGGGTGGATTTCTCTTTGCAGTCCATAAGAGTGCGCTGGGCGACGACTTCAAGTTCCTCCTGGGAATGCTTGCGCCTGCCGTTTTGATGCTCTACATCTATGTGCTCGGCGGCCCAAAGAAGCTCTTCATGGATTGGTTCGCATGCAACTTTTGGGGCTACTACTGGGTGTTGCGGCGAACCGGGCAGAACACCTTTGCTGGCGAGGTCGTAAACGCTCGCAACCGTGAGTATGCTGCGCGAGGGGAGTGGGCAATCTATCTCCCCATCGGTGGCTGGTTCAACCGGCCCTACTTTCGGTATGGCAATCAGAGCCCGCTTGGCACGCTTGTGATCACCCGGGTGCGCCGGGAGTGGCTGGAAGACTTTGCGGAAATCACCGTGCAGGATCACATCGGCAATCGCCTGTCACATCATCCAGCGTGGTTCCTCGAGCGTCTTTCCCAACTTCTTCCGCGGGAGCTTCCTTTTGGAGCAGAGGCGTTGCATCGCCTCATGACAACGGACGCCGAGCGGCTGGAGGTCGCAAAGAAAGTCGTCGAACAGGAGCGCGATGAGGCGAGGGCATCTTGGAAGAAGGCGAGCGCTGTAGCGTGCGGAGAGCTGGGAGTGCTGACAAAGGTCCTCCGAATCGCCGAGTCGAGCACCCGACTCCGGACGACCCGCGAGGGCAGAAAAATCTACGACCTCGTCGCCTACGAGGTGAACTGCATCAAGTTCTCGATGTCGCACTGGCTTCATCCTGAGGTTCGCTTGGACGACAAGAAGCCGTCCGCCTAACCCTCACCCCCGCCTTGCAAAGGGCGGGGGTCTTTCTATACTGGGAGTGCTATGAAGAAGAAGCTCCTCATCTTGCTGGGGATTGCTATCGCGGTAGGTATCGCGTTCGTGTTCTCGCGGCCGGCGGCAATCGCTCCGAATGGCGAATCTCCGCTTCCCACGGCAACGCGGTAGCACCCTATGCGCGACCCCATCTCCACGCGCCTGATTGAGGCGTTCTATCGCTCTGCGGCAAAGCCGCTTCTGTTTCGGGCAGATCCCGAGCGTGTGCACGACCGCTTCACGGCGGTTGGCAGAGTGCTTGCATCCACCGGACTCACGCGGCGACTCACGCGTGCACTTTTTCGCTACGACGACCCGATCCTTGCAACCGATGTCGCCGGCGTCCATTTTGAGAATCCCGTCGGTCTTGCGGCAGGGTTTGATAAGAATGCCCAGCTGTGGAACATCCTTCCGGATGTGGGATTTGGTTTTGCTGAGCTGGGAAGTATCACTGGAAAGCCATGTGAAGGAAATCCAAAGCCGCGACTGTGGCGTATGCCCGAGCGCGAAGCTCTGCAGGTGTACTACGGACTGAAGAACGACGGCGCGGAGGCTATCGCCGCGCGACTTCGCGGTGTGCGTTCGCGCATGCCTCTTGGCATTAGTGCCGCAAAAACCAACAGCGCCGAAACAAGCGATCCCGACGCTGCTATTTCGGACTACTGCGCCGTCATCGACGCATGTCGCGACATCGCCGGCTACTACACGATAAATATTAGCTGTCCCAACGCATTCGGTGGGCAACCGTTTACGGATCCCGCTCTACTCGACCGGCTTCTTGCGGCAGTCGATGCGCGGGCGGTTCGGCAACCGGTGTTCGTGAAGCTCTCACCCGATCTCGACGACACGCAGCAGGATGCCGTTCTTGAGGTGCTCGGCGGACATCGAGTGCAGGGTATCGTGTGTACGAATCTTACGAAGGATTACCGGCGGGTCGGCATTGAGGACGCACAGGTTCCGGGGCGTGGCGGTATTTCAGGGCGCGTTGTCCAGCAGGTTGCGGAGCGGCAGCTTGCGCGCATGTGGCAGCGGACGCAGGGGAAATATGCACTCATCGGTGTCGGCGGCATTTTCACGGCGGAAGACGCATATCGAAAAATTCGACTCGGGGCATCGCTGGTCCAGCTCATCACCGGTATGGTCTACCGAGGACCGCAGGTTATCGGACAGATTAATCGCGGTCTTGCCGCGCTGCTCCGTCGCGACGGGTTCAAGAGTGTCGCCGAGGCGGTTGGAGTAGGGACCTAAACAGAACACCCAGATGAGCGTTCTGTTGTTATGTGGGGACCTAGCGGGTATCGATCCCGCGACCGCGCTTCCACAGAGCGCTGTGATACCATTTCACCATAGGTCCCATATCAACGAAGCAGCTTGCAGGACGGGAGGAATTATACCAGAATTCCACCGACTACGCAATTTCCATGCCGGTCATTACCATCGTTATTTCTGAGATTGCGGCGGTTCTCACCCGCTTTGCGGGGCACACCTGGTACGACGCTGTTTCGTACGGTCTTGTCGTTCCGGTGCTCGCGTTCGTGCCGAGCGCTATCCATCGACAGGCACCGCAGCTTTCGCCACGATGGCGAACAATGATGGAATGGCTGGCATTCGCACTCCTCGCAATCACTGCGCCGGCGACGGTGAAGCTGCACGCGATGGGGTTTCAGTACGACCGCTTCCTGCACTTCGCCGCGGCCTTTCTATCGCTCTTTGTCGCTGTCGGTATACTCACGGCGTATCGGCCGGAATTTGTGCGGCGGGGCTCGCGGCTCGTCGGTGCTGCGGCGCTATTCATGGTTGCCGCTCTCTTCGTGTGGGAGGGACATCAGTATACCGCCGACCGTATCTTCGGGACGCGACTGTTCTATGATTCACAGCAGTCTATGAAGCGAGACTTCTGGGAAGATATTGGATTTGGTATGCTGGGCATTATCGGTGGGCTCTGCGTGCTTGTCCCTCGGCGGGGACAGCTCGCCGAACTCACGCTACCACCTATCTCATGAGCGTTCCGGTATTCAAGACTTCACTGGTCATCGCGGTCGTGGCAGTTGCCGTTATTGCGGGGGCATGGTATTTTCTTGCCCCTCCAGATGCTACTCCAGTTGCACTGAGCGGCCGCATTGAGGGCATTACCGGATACCCGAGCGAGTTCAATCCGGAACAAACGGTATGCGCTCAGTCTGTGACCGATGCCGCGCTTGTCCGTTGTGTGGACGCGCCGGAGCAGGAGGGTTCGGTTGCGCCTACATTTAGCATCAAAGTTCCGGCGGGGCGATACACGGTCTATGCCATCTTGAAGGATCCAGCCGACCTTGGGCTTACCGAGCAGAAAAAAGCGTACTGGAGCGCATTCGTCACCTGCGGATTCCTTGCGTCATGCGCCGACCACTCTCCGCTTGAAGTTATTGTGAGTTCGGGTGCTACCGTGACCGGCATTCAGCCGCACGACTGGTATACCAACTAGACTATGTTCAAATCTCTTTCCGACGACGAGAAAAAATTCGTGTGGTTCTGGATTTTCGTTTTCAGCTCGGCAGTCGGCTTTTGGGTCGTCTTTGTTCACTGGGCATGGCAGCTTGCCCGAGCATCTCTGGCATAAAAAGACCCCCGCATCGGTTCGTTGATGCGGGGGAGCGGGACTAGGCCTCGGGGAAGAGCGAGTGATGCACGGAGTGCATGTTCGGATTTCCGTGCTGCTCCGCCTCTTCCTGACACGGTCGGCACCGGCCGGCCAGCAGGTTCGCTGCGAGGCGCTTCCACGGGATGGCCTTCCGGCAATCAAGGCAGACGCCGTACGTTCCGGCCGCGAGACGCGTGAGCGCGATGCATGCGGCGCGGTGCCGCTGCTGCGCCACACTGATCTCCAGCGCGGTCACGGTCGAGTTGACCTCGTGGTCGACGCTCTCGACGGAGTCGCCGACCGTGCGATTGACCACCTGCCCAGCCAGCCCATTGCGGGTCGACCGGAACAGTGCGGCGGACTCGTCTCGGATGGCCTCCAGCCTCTTTCTGATGGTGGCCTGACTCAAGTGCGACATGCGCACCTCCTCGAGGATTACAATAACATATTTAGCGTAATTGGTCAATATCTGGCGTCCTTCAAATTCCCGCCGTTTTCGCTATACTACCTCCACATGACGCATCAAGAGCTCCGTGAACGGTATCTCGCATTCTTCCGCTCGAAAGGGCACGCGGTTATTCCGTCCGCACCCGTGGTGCCACTGAATGATCCAACCGTGCTGTTCACGACCGCGGGGATGCACCCTCTGGTTCCGTACCTGCTGGGAGAGCCTCATCCAGCGGGCACGCGTATCGCCGATGTCCAGAAGTGCATCCGCACGGGCGACATCGACGATGTTGGCGACGACACGCACCTCACATTCTTCGAGATGCTGGGGAACTGGTCTTTCGGGGACTACTTCAAGCAGGAGGCTATCTCGTGGAGCTTCGAGTTTCTTACATCCTCGGAGTGGCTCGGTATTCCGCTGGAGCGACTCGCGTTCACCTGCTTCGTCGGCGATGAGCATGCTCCAAAAGATGAAGAAGCCGCCGGCATCTGGCGCTCGCTTGGTGTTCCGGAGGAGCGTATCGCGTTCCTCGGCCGCGATGATAACTGGTGGGGACCCGCCGGCACGACCGGTCCCTGTGGCCCCGACACCGAGATGTTCTACTGGATCGACAACGCGACTCCCGCACCGGAGCGCTTCAATCCGTCCGACAAGCGTTGGGTCGAGATTTGGAATGATGTGTTCATGCAGTATCGGAAGACTGAATCCGGTTCCTACGAGAAGCTCGCGAAACCGAATGTCGACACCGGCATGGGGCTTGAGCGCACACTTACCGTGCTCACCGGCAAGCGCTCGGTGTACGAAACGGAGCTCTTCGTGCCGCTCCTTGCCGCGCTCCGCGAGCAGGCGACACTCGAACACGAGCACCGTGAGAAGTTTCTACGCATCCAAGCCGACCACCTGCGCGCCGCCGCGTTCATGATGACCGATGGCGTCGAACCAACGAACAAAGACCGTGGGTATGTACTTCGCCGCCTCCTGCGCCGGAGCATGGTGTACGCGCGCCAGCTGGGCATGCACGAGTACTGGTGGCGCCCGATGATGGACGCGCTTCGTGGTGTGCTCGGGGGCGTATACCCGGAGCTGGTCGCCAACGAGGAAGTCATTGACCGTGTCATCACTGCGGAGGACAAGAAATTTAGCACAACGCTCGACAAAGGCCTCCGCGAGTTCGGGAAGCTTGAAGTTATCGATGGAGAGGCCGCATTCAATCTGTATCAGACCTATGGATTCCCGTGGGAGCTCACCTACGAGCTCGCCCATGCAAGAGGATTGAGCCCCGATCGCGGCGCGTTCGAACTTGCGTTCACAAAGCACAAAGATCTCTCCCGTACCGCATCAGCCGGCACCTTCAAGGGCGGTCTCGCGGACCATTCCGAGGTCGTCGTCCGCTACCACACCGCAACACACCTGATGCATCAGGCGCTGCGTACGGTGCTGGGCGACCATGTTATTCAAAAGGGGAGCAACATCAACGCCGAGCGCACACGGTTCGATTTCTCGCACCCGCAGAAGGTTACACCGGAAGAATTGCACCGCGTGGAGGAGCTCGTGAACGGGTGGATTCAGCGCGACCTACCCGTCACGCGCGAGATGATGTCGCAGGAGCGGGCGCGCGAGCTTGGCGCTATCGGCGCGTTCGGCGAGAAGTACGGGGACACGGTTTCTGTCTATACCGTCGAAGACCCCGCAACGCACGAGGTGGTCAGCCGTGAGTTCTGCGGCGGTCCCCATGTGGAGCACACGGGTGTCATCGGCCATTTCCGTATCCTGAAAGAGGAGGCCGTCTCCGCCGGCATCCGCCGCATCAAGGCGGTGCTGGAGTAGATTGACGTGAGCGGTTTTGTGCAGTATATTCGCGCTGGAGGTGACGCATGGATTCGGAGAAGCTGTTCATCGTCTTTCTCATGTTCGGGGCGCCAGGAGCTGGGGTGTTCTTGGGTGTGGAGGGGACGATGCTGACGCTCGGCCTCGTAACCGCCACAGCATTGGCGGTCTCCTGGGTAACCGGCTTTACGAAAGAGCTGGGCGGCGGCGACTCTCTCATGCTCGGACCACTGAGCGACATCCTCGCGGTCATCGCAATCGCACTCTCCGTCACTGCTCTCGCCGCATGGGTGACTGTGGGGTTCCGATTCCTGTTCGTGACCGCGCATCCGCTCACCTGGGGCATGTTCTTCCGCTAGTTCTGTCGGGGGCCTCGCATCACGCGGGGCCATTTTTGTACCTATCGTGAAGGCGCATGTTCTGGTATATACATATCATGAGCATTACCACGCGCTTCATTCTTGTATGCCGAGAAGCATTTCTGACGGCCGGCACCAATAATCTGAACCTTATCGGCATCTTCACGCAGATCAACGCCGAGCAATTCCCGTTCGCCTATCCGCACTTTGCGCTGGTGGTAAACTTCGATGTTGATAGGAGCGGGGAACACCGTCTTGAGGCCGACATTGTGGGTCCGACCGGCGCGCGTGTTGCGCATTCCGACCTGCCGGTAGTCGCCCATGCGGGGAACATGCAGGTCATCGCAAACTTCGAGCACATGCAGTTCGCGGCACCCGGGACCTACACGTTCCGTGTTTCCATTGACGGCGCGCTTCTGGGTGAGCGTTCGCTCGACGTAAAGCCGGTTATTGCCCCCGGTCCTCAACAGAACAACCTTGCGTAACTTCTGGTCCACGCTCCCGACGCCATTCTTCGTGCTCGCCCCGATGGCGGATGTTACCGACGTGCCGTTTCGGTCCATTGTGGCACAGTGCGGGCGACCCGATGTGTTCTACACCGAATTCGTATCGGCGCATGGCTTGGCCTCATCAGGACGCGAGCGGCTCTTGTTGGATCTCGCGCTCACCGACCGCGACCACCCTATCGTGGCACAGTTCTTCGGCACGGTACCCGAGCATCTGCATGCGGCGGGGAAGCTTGCGCGAGAGCTTGGGTTTGATGGTGTCGACATCAACATGGGTTGTCCCGACCGCGCCATCATGAAGCAGGGCGCAGGTGCGGCGCTAATGCGGGAACCGTCGCGTGCGGTCGAGCTTATCGCGGCGTTGCGCGAAGGTGCTGGCGACCTGCCGGTTGCCGTGAAGACGCGGCTTGGCCTGCGGAGTACCGATGAAATGGATGCGTGGGTAGGGATGGTGCTGTCGGCAAAGCCCGATGTGCTCGTGGTGCACGGCCGTACCGTTAGTGAAATGAGCAAGGTGCCTGCGCACTGGGAGCTCATCGGTCGCGCTGCGCAGATGGCGCATGATGCAGGCGCGCTCTGCATTGGAAATGGCGATATCATGAGCCGCGCGCAGGGACTTGAGAGGGCGTCATTGTCGGGGGTTGATGGTGTTATGGTCGGGCGCGGCATCTTCCATAATCCATGGTTGTTTGCAGGTTCTCCCGAGCTGCGTACGCCCGCCGAGCGCCTCCGCCTCCTGCTCGCGCACACGGATGCGTGGGTCGCGCACTGGGGTGGTATCAAATCGTTCGATCTCATGAAGAAGTTCTATAAGGTGTATGTGTCCGGATGGGACGGTGCCGCGCACCTTCGCGCAAAACTTATGGAGGCGCACGACGCCGAAACCGTCCGCTCCATCGTCGCAGAAAGTGGTATCCTCTGAACATGCCGACGACACCGGAATTCGAACGCCGCTACGGGATGCTGAATCCCCGCCAGAAGGAGGCGGTTGATGCGATTGACGGTCCGGTGATGGTTATCGCAGGTCCCGGCACGGGAAAGACAACCATCCTCACGCTTCGTATTGCGAATATTCTTACGAAGACGGACACACCGCCCGACGCCATTCTCGCGCTGACATTCACCGAATCCGGTGCCGCAGAAATGAAAGCGCGCCTCGCCGTGTTCATCGGAACCGACGCGTATCGCGTCACGATGACGACATTCCACTCCTTCTGTAATGGCATTATCCAAGAGTACCCAGAATCGTTTGGGGCGCTCGCAGGGGCGGCATCGCTTGCGGAGACCGACCAAGCAGTCCTTGTGCAGGAACTCATCGATACGACCGCTGGGCTTGAGCTGTTACGGCCAGTGAACGCACCCGATTTGTACTTGAAGGCCGTACTTGCGAGCATCAACACGCTGAAGCGGGAGGATGTGGAGCCGGAACGACTACGGCAGATCGCCGAGCAGCAGGAGCGCGCCGTGATGACCGCCGACGACGTGTACCACGAAAAGGGTGCATATAAAGGAACAATGAAGGGCGTGTACAGCGATGCGTTGAAGCAGGCTTCGAAACTGAAAGAACTTGCGGCGGTGTATCAGGCGTACCAGCACGCACTTCGGGAGCGAAAGCTGTACGACTACAACGATATGGTTATGGAGGTGGCGCGCACGCTTCGCACTGACGAGGAGCTACGACTTCTCCTGCAGGAGCGATACCACTATTTCTTGGTGGACGAGCATCAGGACACGAACAATGCACAGAACACGGTCATTGAGCTCCTTGCATCATTCTGGGAGCGGCCGAATCTGTTTGTAGTCGGCGATGCGAAGCAGGCGATCTATCGCTTCCAAGGTGCGTCTACGGAGAATTTTACCTATTTCCAAAACAAGTATCAGGAAGTTCGCCTCATCGAACTTGATGCCAATTATCGGTCGAGTCAGGCGCTTCTTGACGCGGCCCATGGTGTGCGGCCGTCGGGAGGAGATGGTCTCCACGCGCAGAGCGCACATCCGGACGCACTCATTAGTCTGCTCGCCTGTAGTGATCCTGATGCGCAGTCGTGGATCGTCACGCAACGGATCCGCGAGTACATCGAGCAGGGGACTCCGCCCGAACAGATCGCCGTTCTGTATCGCGACAATGCCGACGGGCTCGCACTTGCGGAGTTCTTGCAGCGGGCAAATATTCCGTATGCCATATCGGCGACGCGCGACATGACCGCCGACCCACTCATGCGGCAGCTCCTCGCTATTCTCGATGCGGCGGCGCAGTTCGGGAGCGCGGAGGCGCTGTATCCGGCGCTTCACGCTCCGGTGCTGGCAATTGATCCGCTTGACCTCTACAAGCTCATTGACGCGTGCCGTCAGGGGCGGAATCCCTACGATGTCATGCGGTCTCCCGCGCTCATGCATCAGGCGGGCATCGATGATGTGCCGCGGATGCAGGCGCTCGCGGCGTCGCTGGCGCGATGGTCGCGCCAGATGCGGCAACCGACCGCGGCGGAAACGCTTGAGCTGGTCGTTCGAGAGTCCGGCGTGCTGGATGCTGCGGTGGCAGATGCAGATTCCCATGACCGGCTCGCCCTCCTCCATGGGCTGTATGACCGAATTCGTTCCCATGTCCAGCGCGATCGGGCGCTCACGCTTGCAGCATTCGTAGAGCATCTCGCATTCCTCCGTGAACGCGGCATCTCGCTCACCGCCAAAGGCGGTGGCGTCGCGCCGGGGAAAGTGCGCCTCATGACCGCGCACAAGAGCAAGGGACTGGAGTTCGATGTCGTGGTTCTCATTGATTGCGTTGATGGTCACTGGGGCTCGCGCACTCGCCGTTCGCTCATCAAGCTGCCACCCGAGGTGTTCGCAAAGCCTGCCGGTGCGGTCCCGAGCGCACCTGAGGGAGACGACGAAGAGCGGAACCTGTTCTATGTTGCTCTCACGCGTGCCCGTCGGCAGGTCATCCTCGCGCTCCCTGAGCGAGACCGCGACGGGAATGAACAGCTTCCGGCGCGCTACATTGCCGATATTCGTCCTGAGCTCGTCGTGCGTCCCGAGATGGCTGCCGCGGAGGAGGCGTGGACCGCTGCGCGCGCAGTTCGGTTCGCGGCGGCGCCGGAGCGTGCCGCACAAATTGGCGAGAAGGCGTTCTTGAACGACCTCTTTACGCGACAGGGACTCTCGGTTACCGCGTTGAACAACTACCTCGCCTGTCCGTGGCGGTATTTCTATTCAAACCTTGTCCGCATTCCTGAGGCGCCCGCATTCGCCCTCATGTACGGCAATGCAGTGGATCGCGCGCTGCAGGAGTATTTCGACAAGCTTCGAGAGGGAGAGCGCGGAACGAAAGCAGAGCTTTGCGCAATCTTTGAGCGCTTCCTCGCGGACCAACCGCTACAGACGGTGGAGCTCGCTCGGGCGCGTGCCAGAGGCATTGCCGCATTGAGTGCGTACTACGATCGGTACCACAGTGAATGGCATGCGAACATCATCAACCAACTTCGCATCCCTGCCGTCGAGCTTGCGGATGGACTCATCCTGAATGGGAAAATAGACAAGGTAGAGCTCCTCGATGCCTCGGGAGCAGTTCGCGTCATAGATTACAAAACCGGCGCGCCGAAAAGTCGCGGGCACATTGCCGGAACCACAAAGAGCGGGGATGGGAACTACCTTCGCCAACTCGTGTTCTACAAACTGCTCTTAGATCGCTGGCAGAATGGCCGCTACCGCACGGGAGTCGGAGTCATCGACTTTGTCGAGCCGGATGAACGAGGAAAGCTCCACCGTGAGGAATTCGCGCTGACGCCTGCGATGGTTTCCGAGCTTGAGGCAATCATTCAGAGGGTCGCGCAGGAGATTCGCGAGCTCACCTTTTGGAATGCCCGATGCGATGACCGTGATTGCCGCTCCTGCGCGCTTCGTGCAGGAATGAAGGGGTTGCCGCCTGCTTCGATATAAAAACGACCCCGCGCGAAGCGCGGGGCGGTGAAGAACTGGCTACTTGCTGGGCGAGGACGCTCGGCAGAGCTTCTTCTGGATGGGTCTGCGAACCAGCGCCCACCACAGGATGCGCATGCCGATTGCGGCGAGCGCGACGGCGACGATCCAGGTCATGTTCTCCTCCTACTGCCGGAGCAGGTTCTGGAGACGGGCAGCTTCCGCTTCCTCCTGCTGTCGGCGCACCTTCGCGGCGTGCTCGGCGGTGTAGGTCCGCCGCGCCCACCGACTCAACGACACGGCGGCGAAGACGGCTCCTGCGATGAGCGGGAACGCGACGGCGGTGACCGCCGCCACCTTCTTTTGGCCCTCGGTCATACGACCTCCTTCGAAATCCATTATAGCATATACAACAGAAAAGTCAACTATCACGCAACCGGACCACCCGGCCCCTGGAAGGGTCAGTTGCTGTACCAAAGCCGAGCGGACAGCGATGGCGGCGTTACGCACTCTGACCCGAGTAGGGGCTGGGTGGGGAGGAGGCGTGAGCGACCGTCCACATGTGCGGCGTTGGCGCCTGTAACAGGTTGCGCTATACTGGGGTACGTGAAGATCATCAACGTCCTGAAGGACGATACGCTCGCAGAGATCCTCGATCTGTTCCGGCAGGCACCTGCCGGCGAGGTCATCCTCGTCTTGCCCCGTGTCGGCAAGCTCTTTCGTACCGAAGACCACTTTGCGGCGTTCGCATCGGAGGCCTCACAGGGCGGAAAAACCGTTTCCTTGCTGACTGCGAACGCAACCACCGCGCAACTAGCGCGGAAGTTCGGATTTACGGTTATGGCGTCGGGAAATGTGAAAAAGCCCGTTGCGGTGAAGGGAAAGAAGAAGGCGACCGCGCCCACTGCTCAGCTTGCGACCGCGCCGCTTCCCGCGGATGACGACATTCAAGACTTCGGAGACAACGCCGATCTTGGCGATGTTGTCCTCCCTTCGGATCAAACGATGGGCATTAGTCCGAGCGGCTCCGATGAAGTAGATCCCCTCCACGGCATGACGCTCCTCGATGAAGAGGGGAATCCAGTAGACGAGAACGAAGATGGGGAGCCCGACCAGCCCGACAACGACGACCTCACCATCGGCGACGAATCGGCCGACCTGCTTGCGGCGTCCGAGGATGCGCCCACCGCAACGCTCGCTGCCGCAGTCGATGGCATCCGGCACGGCACCACTCGGAAAACCATCACACCCGCCGCTCGAGCAGAGCGTCCCATGAGGGTACCCGTTCAGCGTAGTGCCGCTCGCGATGACCTCGACTACATCGACGCCATGTGGCGCGATAAGGTTGGCCGCTCTTCGGCCCGCCCGCTCGCATCCTCACGACTTGCGGCGCGCATCCCGTCGTTCCTATCGCGCGTATTCGGAGGTGCGGCGCGTTCGCTAGGCACCGTTCCGACATCAAAGCGTGTGGCTGCTGGTATGTTAGGGGGCACCATCATTGTTCTCGCGGCTGTCGTCTATATGGTGACCGGTTCCGCACGGGTTTCCCTTGTTCCGGTTGCGCACTCGGTGGATGCTCAATACACCGTGCAGGCATCGGATGTCTTTTCGAGCATCGACGACACATTCCTGAAGATTCCGGGGCAGCTCCTCGAGGTCAGCAAGACGCAGTCCGTTACGGTTCCTGCAACGGGTACGCGGGATGTTGCCTCGAAGGCACGGGGGAGCATCGTCATTTCCAACGAGTACTCGTCATCCCCGCAAACGCTCATCGCTACCACCCGTTTCCGCTCCGAGGACGGCCACATCTTCCGCACGCTCCAGTCGGTCGTCGTCCCTGGAAGCACCATGGAAGCCGGAAAGCCGGTTGCGGGGACGGTTCGTGTTGAGGTTATCGCCGACAAGCCGGGTCCGGAATACAATGTTCCCGCTGGAAAGTTTGTCATTGCGGCATTCCTCGAGAAGGGCGACACCGAGAAGGCCGGCAAGCTGTACGGAACGTCGTTACAGACGATGTCTGGCGGCGCGAGCGGACCGTCCAAAGTCGTCACGCAAGCTGATTTTGACCAAGCCAAAGCGCTCGCAACGGCGGGTGTAAAAGAACAGATCAAAGCCGCGCTTGCCGCGCAGGGGAGCACGCTCATGGTCATTCAAGCGGATGCGCCCACGTTCGCAGAGGCGCAGGCGACTGCCCAGCCGGATGACGCGGCAGAAACCGTCACCGTCACCGCATCCGCGCGACTCAAGACCATCGCATTCCGAGCGGAAGACCTCAACGAGCTCATCCGCCGATTTGCGCTGAAGAAGGATCGTCTTGTTGTCGATCCTGGAGCACTCAAGGCTGAATACACCGAGGTGCGCTTCAAGGAGGACATGGGGATTTTGAGTTTCACACTCTCGCTGACCGGCTCTGGCTATCAGCCGATTGACGTATCGGCAATTCAGAAGGATGTCGCTGGCAAGAATGGCAGTGAGATTCGTGAGTATTTCCGCCAACAGAGCGAGATTCAGTCTGCCACCATCACGCTGTCGCCATTCTGGGTGCGAAGTGCGCCTGCAAAATCGGGCAGAATCCACGTCGATATCGTATTCCCAGCCGAAGGCGAGACATCCACGGAATAGGCCGTTGACAGCCTGAAAGGGGTCTGCTATCATGGCCTAGCTTTGTTGCTCTGCCTCAGTGGCAGACTTCGGGCTTTTGTAAGCACCCTTGAGCGACCAGAAAAAGCAAAAAGTCATCGGCACCGTCATTGAGGCGTTGCCCGACGCCACGTTCCGCGTCCAGCTCGACGACGGAACCGTTGTGCTGGCATACTTAGCGGGCCGCATGCGGCTTCACTATGTCAAAGTTATGCTCAGCGACAAGGTGACCCTCGAGCTGAGCCCCGACCGCACCCGTGGCCGGATCGTATATCGCAACTGAGTCTTCTGCTGTGAAAGTACGCGCTTCTGTAAAACCGATGTGCAAGAACTGTAAACTCGTACGGCGCAAAAAGCGCTTGTATTGTGTGTGCAAGATTGCAAAGCACAAGCAGCGTCAGGGATAACACCTATTTCAATTCCACATGCCCCGTATTTTCGGTGTCACGATTCCAGATAATAAGAAGATCCTGTACTCCTTGCCGTACCTGTTTGGCATTGGGTTGACGACCGCGGGGGTCATCTTGAAGAGCGCGGGTATCGACCCGACCAAGAAGGCCAGCGAACTGTCGGGTGAAGAGCTCGGAAAGATCCAAAAGATCATCGAGCGCGCATACAAGATCGAGGGAGACCTTCGCAAGGAGATCGGTTCCAACATCAAACACTACCGTGAGACGGGGACCTGGCGCGGCTCGCGCCTCGCTCGCCGCCTGCCGGTGAAGGGCCGCAGTAAGACCAACAGTCGCACGACGCGCGGAAACGTTCGCCGGACGATGGGTTCCGGTCGCGCGAAGGCAGCTGAGAAGACATGATCTGACATATGGGAAAGAGGACTATCATCACAAAAGAAGGAGAATCCGCCGCCCCCGAGGCTGCTGCAGCTCCCGCACGCAAGAGCGCCAAGAAGCAGGTGCTCAACGGTGTCGTGCACATCAATATTTCGTACAACAACACGCTCATCGCCGTGTCTGATTTGGCTGGCAATGTTATCGCATTCTCCAGCGCCGGCCTTTTGGGCTTCAAGGGGAGCAAGAAGTCCACACCGTACGCCGCCAACCTCGTCGCAAAGGATGCCGTTGAGAAGGCAAAGCGGTTTGGTCTTACCAATGTTCGCATCGTGGTAAAGGGCGTCGGTCCGGCTCGTGAGAGCGCCGTCCGCGGTGTCGCCGGTACGGGTCTCAACATCACTTCACTGATGGATACCACGCCGGTTCCGCATAATGGCGTGAAGTCTCCGAAGCCTCGCCGCATCTAGCAATTTCTACACATGGCACGTTACCTCGGACCAAAAGAAAAGATCGAACGACGACTGGGCGAACGCCTCGGGTTGAAGGGTGAGCGCAGCAACTCACCGAAGTCAGCTCTCGTGAAGCGCCCGTATCCGCCCGGCCAGCACGGCAGCGGACGTCGTCCCCGAAAGCTCTCTGAATTCGGTACCCAGCTGCGCAGCAAGCAGAAGGTCCGCCAGATGTACCGCCTCCTTGAGAAGCCGTTCAAAGCATATGTGAAGAAGGCGCTCGAGAATGTGAAGCGCGAATCCCCGTACATCGGTGTGGTGCGCTCACTGGAAACCCGCCTCGACAATGTCGTCTTCCGGATGGGTATCGCACAGTCCCGCGATCAGGCTCGCCAGATCGTCGGTCACGGCCACATCACGGTGAACGGCAAGCGCGCGAAGACTCCTTCGTACGTGGTCCGCATTGGTGATGTCGTCGGTGTTCGCGAGCAGTCGAAGGCGTCCCCATACTTCACCGCCCTGTTGCCCCGCTGGTTCGCCACCTATGTCGTTCCTGAGTGGCTCGAGGTCGATAAGACCAAGCTCACCGGTTCGCTGAAGGCGATTCCGACGGCAGATCAGAGCGGCGTTCAGTCAGGCGACCTGCAGGCACTCATCGAGTATTACAGTCGGTAACCATAATCTGCGTCCTCAGCGACGGTTCCGCGAGTCCCCACCCAGTAACCTCCTTCCCTCGCGATTCCCGACCCGAGTCCGCATGCAGTCATGATCCAGCTCCCCGAAGCAATCAGCGTAGTGAAGAAAGAAGGAAATGTTGCCGTCTTCGAGATCGGTCCGTTGATGCCGGGCTATGGAGCTACGGTCGCAAACCCGCTCCGCCGCGTGCTGCTCTCGTCCCTCGAGGGCGGTGCGGTCACCTCGCTGAAAATCAAGGGTATCGACCATGAGTTCGCCGCGATTCCGGGCGTCCATGAGGATATCATCCAGATCATCCTGAATCTCAAGAAGCTCCGCTTCCGCGTCTTCACCGACGAGCCGGTTCTTCTGAACATCGTCGCAAAGGGTGAGACCACCGTTACCGGCGAAGACATCCAGCTTACATCGGATGTCGAGCTCTGCAATCCGGAGCAGGCCATCTGCACGCTTACCGACAAGAAGATTACGCTCGAGATGGAGCTCACGGTCCAGAAGGGTCGTGGGTATGTGTCCGTGGAGCAGCGCCAGAAGGAGAAGCTCCCCATCGGCGTTATGGCCGTGGATGCCGCCTTTTCGCCCGTCCGCGTGGTAAACTTCACCATCGAAGATGTCCGCGTCGGGCAGCGCATCGACTTCAACAAGGTCGTTATGGAGGTGCAGACCGACGGTTCCATCCAGCCCGAGCAGGCGATGAAAGAAGCGGCGACCATTTTGGCCGACCACTTCAATGTCGTCGCCCAGATCGCGGTGCCGGAACCGGAGGCAAAGCCCGCCAAAAAGGCCAAGAAAGCGAAGAAGAGCGAGTAACTGGACTGAAATACTAAGTCGTGATATTGTAAAGCGCCATGAAACGTGGAAGCAACAGACTATTCGGCAGGGAATTCCAACAGCGCAAAGCCTTTCTGAAGGCCCTGTTGACGGCACTCGTGAGCCACGGCAAGATCCGCACCACGGTTGCCCGCGCGAAGTCCATCCGTCCTGCCGCTGAAAAGCTGGTCACGCAGGCGAAGCGCGGTACACTGGCGAGTCGCCGGCTCCTGCTCCGCTCGGTCGGCACCAAGGCGGCCGCAACGCTCGCCAAGGATATTGCGCCGAAGTTCGCTTCTCGCGCTGGGGGATACACCCGCATCGTGAAGCTCGGCCAGCGCGCATCCGATGGATCGCCGATGGCAGTCATTGAATTTGTCCAATAGACCATGATCGTACACGAGATTGACGCAACCAATCAGTCCCTCGGCCGCATGGCGAGTCGCATCGCGATGATGCTGCGCGCCAAAGATACCCCGGGCTGGACTCCGAACATCATGCCGGAGGTTCAGGTGGTCGTACATAACCTCGATAAGGTCGTGTTCAAAGGCACGAAGGCAACCAGCACCGTCTACTACCGCCACTCGGGATACCCGGGCGGCCTCCGCGAGCGCACGCTCGAGGAGATGTGGGAGCGCAACAAGAAGGAAGTCTTGCGCCTCGCCGTTCGTGGCATGTTGCCGGAGAACCGCCAGCGCGATCAGCTGCTCAAGAACCTCATCGTCAAATAAGCACTATGGCATCCACTGACACCACCAACCTGCAGGAACCGACGACCAATCCGACCTTTGTGGACACCGTCCGCGAGGAGGATGATATCGATCTCGGTCCCGTGACGCTCGAAGAGCTCCCCGAGGGTGCTCGCGAGAAGTACTTCGAAGCCGTCGGCCGCCGCAAGGAGGCTGTTGCCCGCGTCCGCTTGATGACCCGCAAGTCCGGCGATCCGGCGACCGAGGATGCCGCACTCATGACGGTCAACGGCAAGGACTATGCCGCATACTTTTTGGATAAGAACCTCATTCTCCGCGTCGAGCAGCCGCTCCGCCGCCTGAAGTCGCTCCAGCGCTTCAAGGTGAGCGCAAGGGTGCAGGGTGGTGGTATCTCCGGACAGGCTGATGCGGTTCGCCACGGTATCTCCCGCACGCTCGAGCTCTTCGACGCGAACTTCCGCAAGAAGCTCAAGAAGGCAGGATTCCTCACCCGCGACTCCCGCAAGGTGGAGCGCAAGAAGCCGGGGCTCAAAAAAGCACGAAAAGGACCCCGCTGGGCGAAACGATAACATTCTGGCGATCTGCATTGTTGCAGGTCCGCGATGGCCGACCTTCTGGGTCGGCTTTTCGCACGACCCGGTCGGCATCGCTCTCCGGTCCTCCCTCACCGTATGCCCGATACGGCTCGGTTCGGTCCTCGCCTGCGCCTCGCATCTCATCCAGAATGTTACGTTTCGGAAGATGCTCACCACTCGCTCGGACCTCGTCGGGGTCGAAGCGGATTTATCGCTGATTGAGAAAAGCGCGTAGAATGGTTGTAAGCCATTCTACGGTGCGGTATAACGGTGACGGAGGTGAGGGATGCCAAGCTACGGCATACAGTACCTGGCGGACTACGAGGAGCTCGGGAAGACGACGGAGCGGGTCATTTTTCAGGCAAGAGACGACCGGCGAGCTATCCGCAGTTTCTGTCGACGTGCGGCCAACCTGCGTTGCAGACGCGACAACATCGAGGGCGAGATTTTCCTGTTTCGCCTCAATCGTCGACACACTGACGGCACCAGAATCGCTATCGCCTAACACGTTGGCAGAGCCCTTCCCGGGCTCTTTTTACTGCCATTGCCAGCCCCGCTGCAGAGTGATAGTATTCTAACGCGACTGGAAAGTCTCTGGCGGGGCTGGGGGAAGACTCCAAGAACCCAAGGTCAGCCGTTGGAGTACAGGGACGAGAGGGGATTGCTTCGTACGCGAGGCAATAGCCCAGACTGGTAGCTAAGGCAGCTAATCCGGCAGGACCGGAGCCGAAGCTCCAGAGTCGGGGACTTAGACTCCCTACGGGAGTGCACTCCGTATAGGGAAGTCCGGACTTAGTCCTCCGCACCAACCGACTGGTACAGTCGCTTCGTACACGCCCGCGCTTCGGCTCGGGCGTCTTTTTATTTGCATATTTACTTTCTCGAAGATTAGTGGTATAAAAGCTGCGGAGGCTCCTATGAGCATTTTGGGTAGATTCAGTGCATCGGCGTTGCTGTTGTTCAGTGCGGGTCTTTTCTCCGGTGTGATGCAGAGTCAATGGAGCGCCGCAGGGCGCCTCATGGTCGGCATCGTCTGTATCGGGTGCTTCGGCATGACCATCGCGAATGAGGTGATTTCCGCGATTCGCGACTCAAAGCGAGAGGGGTCAGCGGGTGCCGGGGATACCGCAGGCATCAAGTAGGCGCAACTCGCATGCGAGTTCTGAGTCCGCCCCGCGGACTCTTTTCTTCCCAATTTCCGGAGGTGAGAAGTGGATCTCGTTCTGAACTGCGAGCTGTGCGGGGATTCGATGGTCGTCACGGAGCTCCTGAGGTGTCCGAACTGCGGACTAAGCGTCGCGCTCTGCGAGGATTGCATCAGCGAGCACGATTGCGTGGCCGCGCAGGAGGAGCTCGAAGCGCGCGAGTGCGAGTAGGGTGAGTCACTGTCTTCCCGAGCCCACGCATGTGGGCTCTTTTTCATTGACATTTCCTATATAATTTTGCACAATAGCCATCGGAGGATACCCAAATGGAGCAGCTCCTTGCGCAATTGGCTCAGTTCATGGACCCGCAAGACCACGATCTCGACACGTTCAAGCTCGAACGACTCGTCGCGGCGCTCAAGAAGGCGCGGGAGGCGCGGCTACACGTGACGGTGGATCTCCAGCTTGTGCGGGTGGTCGTCATCAAGACGCCCGAAACGGCGGGCGCTGCGGAGGCGCTTCGGCAGGAGATGGCCGTGATGGACATGCTCGACATGCTGCGCTCCTAGCGCTACCGACCGGAGATGCTGTCTCCGGTTTTTTGTTTGAAGCTTGCTCGGGTTTTGTATTTGGCAAAGAAGGCTAAGCGTGGTACAACAACGGCGGAGGTGAGGTATGGAGCGAAGCCGCGTTGTGGTGACATCTCGGTACGGGGGTCAACTCGAATGCACCTTTGATGGATACCGTCAGGAACCCGAACGGCTGGGTCCCGATGGAGCCCCGGAGAAGGTTGTGCAGTGGCGGGGGACGGGCGTTCTCGTTGATAATGGCAGACGCTTTCCGTTCCTATTTACCACCGAACCCGAGCATGACCACCGATTCTACGCGCTTCGTGCTGCGGTGATTGCGATCCGGGACGACCGAGGCAATCGCCGGAATCCGATGTTCGTGTTCAACTGGCTCTCGATCGAGACGGATGTCGTCGAAACCATCCGATGGATGCTGAGATCGCGAATGGAAGAAGTGCTTCCGACCATTCGCATTCCTTCGCTTTCGGCAACCGCCCTCATGATGCGCGGCCTGATCTCGACGATTGACCGCATCACATAATCCCCATGAGGCTTGGCAGGAAGATTGCGTTGCGGTAATATTGCGGTAGAGGTGTGAGATGAAGAAAGCAAAGACCCGAAAGGTGAAGACGCGACGGAAGGTTCGGATTCTGCGCTGACCCAGCGCCACGACCGAGGTTTACCCTCGGTCTTTTCTTTTCGGGAGCGCACTGGTATAACCACCTCGGAGGTGTGAGATGCAAATGGTTCTTTCAGAAGCCGAAAGTCGGGCAAATCTGCTTAGGAGGTTCATAAGCATTCGCCCAGGCATGCTGTTTTCCTACCAGAAAGAGGGCGACTCCTCGCTGAAGCATCGATTCTGTATTGCCATCAAGCAGTCGGGATCGCTGAGCTGGACTGTCGTCGAGCTGACGCGCGGGAACCGTGAGAAAATCACGAAGGGCCTGCCGTGCCGGCGCACCGACCTGAGCGCCTTCTCCATGTCGTGCATGAACATACCCGACACAACCGGGTACACGCGAAAAGCGCTCGCCGAGCTCGCTGGCGCCTCTGGGCGGAAGTGACGCATGGAACGCGCATTCAGTGAGCAAGAGCGGCAGGAGGCAAAGCGGAGGCTCCTCGCATACCTGCGCGAGATGCCTGATGACGGGAAGTGCTGTGTGTCGTGTACCTGCGGCCAGCACTCCTATACGGTCGCCGACCTCATTCAGGCGGTCGAACAGGAGACGGGCGAGGGGAAGAACCTCATCAGCCTCTTCCTTGAGGAAGACTTCCTTGAGACGGATGAGCTGCCGGTTCCAGATCCGCCACGGTCATTCTTCGGCCGTCTCTGGGACTCACTCAGGAGCCTCCGCGTTCCCGTGGAGGACAAGCACATCAAGCCGTGAGCGACCGCGCGAGCGCCGATGAGTATGCGGAGATTGTCAGGAGGGCGCGAGCGATTTTTCTCGAGGCGTATACCCGTTCTGATGGAAGCGTGCGAACACGCCCTGTGCCGATCGCCTGCTCCGATCACGACGGCATTCTTGCCATGAACGTATTCGTGGCGACAGGTCTGTTCGAGCTTGCCGTTCAGGCAGACCAGCCTCCCGATGGTTCGTGTCGGCTTTTCCGAATCACGACCGCAGGCATCGAGTTTGCTGAGCTGACGAAGTCGTAGTCTGACCGAGGTTTACCCTCGGTCTTTTCTTATCTGAAATAGACTCACGTGGAGCCTATTTACAAAATATATAAATGTAGTATTATAAAGACAAGGAGGTGCGCATGGAGCAAGTCAGCTCAGCGGGGCAGCGTCCCACCAGCAGCATCGAAGGCGTTTCGACGAACCTGTCGCCTGAGGAATTCGCGGAGGTGATGCAGGCTGTCCGCGACGAGCGTGTCGTGTGGGACCTCTCGAAGGCGGTCTTCCTTCCTTTCGCGTGTGCAGGGGAGTTTGCCTCCGGAGAGTTCGTCCACAAGGGGCAGCGCTACCGGTTCACGGAGTCGTGGGAATCTCCGACGACCCTCATGCAGATCCGCGAGACCTAGACCGTTTCCCGAGCCCACGCTGTGGGCTCTTTTCTTTTCTGGAACATATTGCAGAATAGGTACGGAGGTGGGCATGAGGATAGAAGAGTTGGTCGAGCTGCTGCGCGTTCGTGGCACCCGTGGGTTGGCGGTCGACATCGACGAAACCCTGTCGGACTCCAACCGGCACTGGTTCGACGCCATGTTCGCATTCGCCCGTCCGCACGGGAAGTCGCGCGACGACATCATGCGCGACCACAAGTTCGTCGAGGATGTGCCTGAGTGGCGCACGCCGGAGGCACGCGCGCGCATTCACGCGCTCCTACACTCCAACGAGTTCTGCACTGACATCCCCGTTATCTCCGGCGCGCTGGAAGGGGCGTGGAGGGTCCACCTAATGGCGCGTATCGCCGCGTACATCACTGCCCGACCCGAAGCCGTCCGTCAGGGGACACTGCAGTGGCTCAAGCACCGAGGGTTTCCTGAGGCGCCCATCATCATGCGGGATGAAGATGTCGACCTGTCCGCCCACAACGACGGGAAGAACGGGTGGAAGGCGCGCATGCTTTCGGCCGCATACCCCTTCATCCTCGGTATCGTGGACGACAACGCCGGACTCACGCGAGCGCTCCGCGCTGTGAACTATGCGGGCACGCTGTTTCTGTACGGTCCCCAGTGGCAACCGGTGAACGCCAGTCCGAGCGTGATACTCTGTCCGACATGGAATGATGTCTCACAGGCGATACACCTGCGCTCCTGCGCATGGTAGCTCTCGACCGAGGCTCACCCCTCGGTCTTTTCTTTTCTAAAATATGTGGTATTATGTGTCTGTTCGTTTCCAATGAAAGGGGAACCAATGCTGCAAGGCATGTTGGCGGCCGCGCTCGGCGCGGCTACGGGAACGGTTCTGGCGCTCATGATGGGCGCGCTGTGGCCGCTGGGCACCCTTCTGGGTGGCTTGGTCGGCTATCTCTCGTACAACACTCGCGAGGTCGCCGAGGCGACCCGACGGGCTCTTTCGGAGGTCCCGTGGCGCGTCTTCGCTCGGCGATGGCCTGCGCTTCTGTGGAGCGTTCTCGCATTCACCTGTATCTCGCAGACCGTTGCCGTTCTGGTCTGGCCCTTCATGCATGAGATTGGGGTGCAGACCCCCGGTGTCATCTGGCGGATCCTTGTGGTTGCGACCCTCTTCGGCCCGTTGCCCGGCTTTTTTGGCGGTGTCGCCGCCATGATTGACCCCGATCCCACGAGTGTCTGGAGCTCCACCAAGCTTTACCGCTGGATGGCCATCAACCTGAACCTCGTCGTGCTCGCGTTCTACTGGGCTCCCGTCCTGCTCTTCCGTACGGCCAAGTGGTTGTTCGGAGTGCTCCAGCTCGGCATTCTCGCGATGCGCATCTGCGCGATGATGGCTCCACACATCCTCCGCGATGTGTACAGCGAGAAGCGGCTCATCGCCGGTCTCTCGGCGTTCCAAGGGGCGGTCATCGGCTACCTCGCCCACGACTGGGTCTTTGCGGGTGTCGCCGGCCTGTCGTTCTTCGTACTGCAGGTGAGCTTCATCCACCGACGCCTCGCGCCGCAGCAGGGGTGGTGACATGATTACCACCTACGCCGTCGTCGGCGCTTTCGCGCTCTGGTACGCCTACTTCGGAACCGAATACTACCTGAACGGTGGAGCCCTCGGCCGAGGCCCCAGTCTCATGCCGTTTCAGTGTTTCTGGGACGAAGTCCGCCAAAACATCCCGGGAGGGTTGACCCGCAAGGCAGCCTTCATCCGCGAGCTTGCCGCACTGAAGCCCCATGGCGCCATCGTCGGGCGTCGTCGCGTCTGGCGGTATGCCGATGTTGCGGCTCACAGCCTCTACCGCGAGTGCGCGGCCGATGTGCTTCGAGGTTCGATTGAGTTCTGGGCAACGGTCGTTGGGGTTGTGAGTGTTGGCGCCATGCTCGGCATCGGCCTCAGCCTACTGCTCAAAGACGCACTCCACCTTCTGCTGTCGTAGTACACCACACACCTCATGCAATACGCATGAGGTGTTTTCTTTACAACAACGCCCCGGTGAGGGGGCGTAGAGGGGCTAGGCTTTTGGTAGGTCATCATCGTCTCTGACCCGTCGAGTAGCTTCCTCAAGGTCGGGAGAATCGTCCCGTTCTTCGCTGTTGCCAAGCCTTGCTGCCATGTCGCAGACACGTTCGTCGATGGCAAGGTCGCATCCAGTAGCGGCCGCGATGGCAATTCCATCAGCATCAGAAGTGTTCTGCGTCCATCGAGTGTTACCCTGTGCGAAGCGCACCACGGACATGGAGTCGTCGTCCCCGTTCGGAACGATGGCGACTCGCTCGACACGGACATCGAATCGCTTGAGCAGATGAACGGTCAATCCGTGACACACAGGAAACTCGTATGAGCTTGTGTGTTTGACTTGCTGCGCCGCCGCGCGAATAAGCGCGACAACCTCTTCGCCGAAGTACATATTAAGTTGCCTCGATCCACTCACCTCATGGAGTACAATGAGCGGCTCTCCTGTTTGCGCGTGCCTTCCGATTGCAACGATCTTGAAAAGGATCTCCATCCCACCCTCCTCTGTACGAGCCTAGGAAAGAATCCGGAACCCGTCAATGCCACGACTAGAGCTTAATAATGTTCACGCCGCCCCGCGTATCGATTTCGAGAATGCGGTAGCTCTGGCTGCCGAGATCAATCACAATGTGGTCGCGGCCACGGAACCACGCGGCGCGACGGATAGGCACCGAAAGGCGCGTAATCTGCTGGCGATCTCCCTCAGTGTGGAACGGCTGGTAGTCGGTGTTGCGGAGCCACAGCACAAAGACATCGTTTCGCGTCCACCAGAGAATACGGCTGTTGTCGGTGGGGCGTGCGAATCCCAGCACCGATTCCGCAACGATGGAGGCAGATGCCGCATCGGTACGCCAGAGCGTCGTGCCCTTGAGCGTGAAGATGCCATCAGCCACACCGACTGCTGCCTTGTGTGGCTCAGATGAAAGTCGCGCAAGCGAGAGCGAAGCCGACGCTTCGTGCTTAAGATCGATGACCGATTCGTCATCGAGAGGTAGAAGCATGACCGAAGGGAAATCAGTCAGGAAGCCCTCCTGCACAATTGCTTCTTTTCGCCATGTCGAGTGCCCGTCGCGCGAGAGGCGCACCTGGTAGGTGCCGGGGAGGAGGCGATCCTGCCCCGCACGATTGCCGAGGAACGAGGTCGAACCGCTCAGCTGGTCGTCTACGAAAAGCTCAGCTGATGTATTGACTGTTACCGCGATAGCTCCGGTGCGAACAAACTGGCCAGCGTTCCAATCGTAGGCGTAGCCCTGGGCATACCGGATGACCACCCACGTAGCGACCGCAAACACGACAACTGCAATCCAAAAGAGGATCCTTCGCGTCCGTTTCTTCATGTCCCAAGTATACCGCATCCGCGTATTGAAATATAGGCGAAATACCGCTATATTCAGGCGCAATGACCCGCAAGATCGGCATCGACCTTGGCACCACAAATACCGTCGTTTTCACGCCGAAGAAGGGCATCGTCATCAACGAGCCATCGGTTGTCGCTGTTTCAGTGCTCGATAACAAAATCCTTGCGGTCGGCAATGCGGCGAAGGATATGATTGGCCGCACACCCGACAGCATCACCATCGTTCGTCCGCTCATTGATGGGGCGGTTGCCGATTACCGCGTAACCGGAGCGATGCTCCGGTACTTCATCAAGAAGGCGAGCGGCGTGTTCAATCTCCTCAAGCCGGAAGTGCTCGTATCGGTACCCGCGGGCATCACGAGCGCTGAGAAGCGCGCCGTTATCGAGAGCACGCTCGGTGCTGGCGCAAAAGCAGTCTACCTCGTAAAGGAGCCGGTGCTTGCCGCCATCGGTGCGCAAATTCCCATCAACAGCCCTATCGGCAACATGATCCTTAACATCGGCGGAGGAACCACGGAGCTCGCCGTTATCTCGTTGGGCGGCATCGTATCCGCAAAGTCAGTTCGCGTCGGTGGGAACAAGTTCGACCTCGCCATCGTCGAGTACATCAAAAAGAAGCACGGCCTTGCGGTAGGGGAGCGCACCGCGGAGCTCATTAAGATCAATATCGGCAGCGCACTCCGCGGCACCCATGAGGATTCACTGAATGTGAAGGGTCGCGACCTTACGACCGGCCTTCCGAAGACCGTGCAGGTCACGAGCAACGAGGTCACTGAGGCGCTGGGAGAGCACCTGCGTGAGATTGTGCAGATTATCAAGGGCGTACTCGAGATGACGCCTCCTGAGCTTTGCTCGGACATTATGGATCGCGGCATTATCATCTCCGGCGGCGGCGCCCTCCTCCGCGACATTGCCGACCTCATCACGAAGGTGACGGGTGTTCCGGCACGTGTCGCGACCGACCCACTCTTCTGTGTTGCGCGCGGCACCGGAAAGGTGCTCGAGAACCTCGAGACCTACAAACGCAACGTCATCGCGAAGCGGTAGGCATACTTCACGCGTGAAACTCGCTATCGTACACGACTGGATTGTCGACATGGGAGGCGCTGAGCGCGTGCTTATTGCGCTGCATCGACTGTGGCCGGAAGCGCCCATCTATACACTGGTCGCGAAGCCATCGACCGTGCAGCAATGGTTTCCGAACGCAACCATCGTTCCGTCAGTCCTCCAGCGACTTCCTCGCGCATGGGCATACTATCCCGCGCTCGCGCCGATGATGCCATCGGCTATTGAGTCGTTTGACCTCTCTGGATTTGATACCGTTCTTTCTTCGTCCGCGCTCTTCTCAAAGGGCATCGTCGTCCGCCCCGGCACGCGCCACCTGAGCTACTGCTACAGCCCCGCGCGCATGCTCTGGGACCGTTCCGCATCGTACGAACGCCGCGGGATATTCTCGCGGCTCTATCGCCATACGCTTCGTATCTGGGATGTCGCCGCCGCACAACGCCCCGACGAGCTCATCGCCATTTCCGCAACTGCTGCCGCCCGTATTTCGAAGTACTACCGGCGCTCCGCTATCGTCGTCCCGCCACCGACCCGCTCCGCCCCGCTTCCCGTCGCAGCATCCGCTCCCGCGCATCCATTCTTCTTGATTGTCGCACGACTCGTGCCACACAAGTCCCTCGAGCTGGTCGTTGACGCGTTCGCAAAACTCAAATACCAGCTGGTTATCGTCGGCGACGGCCCGCTCCGGAGACGCCTGAGTCGCCGCGCACGCGCGAACATCACCTTCGCCGGAGCGGTATCCGACGAACAACTCGACGAGCTCTACGCCACCTGCCAGGCGGTCGTCGTCCCAAACGAAGAGGACTGGGGGCTCACGGCGGTAGAAGCAATGATGCACGGAAAACCCGTGCTCGCACTTCGTCGCGGAGGAGCGACCGAAACGGTTATCGAAGGCCTAACGGGAGAATTTTTCGATGACCCCATTCCGGAAGCACTTGCCGACGGCATCAAGCGCATCCGAACGAATATCCACACGTACGACGCCGAGAGAATCCGTACGCACGCAGATCAGTGGAACTCCGAGCGCTTCGAGCGCCGCATGCGCACGCTCATCGAAGTATGATTACGCTCATCACCGTCAATTTCAATAACGCGAATGCCACTCTCAGGCTACTCCGAGCACTCGAACAGCAGTCAGAGCGAGAATTCGATATCATTGTCGTCGATAACGACAGCACTGATGACGACCGTGCCGCGCTCGGAGCATATGCCGCGCAGAGCCCACTGAGGCTGGATATCATCTATAGTGCGTGGAACCGAGGGTTCTCCGGCGGGAACAATCTTGCGATTCGGAAGGCGCTTGCCCACGGAAGCGATTGGCTTCTCCTCATCAACAACGACACGACGGTCTCGCCGGATTTCATCGAACGCCTCGTGGCGCAGCTACCTGCCGCTCCCTGTATTGCGGGCATCCTGCTTCACGAAGGGGAGCATACCGCATTTGCCGGTATCGTCCGCTGGCTCCATCCGACACTTCCGCACCAGTACACCCTTCAGCATCGCGACGCCCTTCGCTATGCGATTGGTGCGGGTATGCTCGTTCACCGCAGTGTATTTGAATCGGTAGGGCTCCTCGATGAGGCGTACTTTCTATACTTCGAGGATGCCGACTTCTCGCTTCGGGCGCAGCGTTTCGGCATTCCCGTCGTATTCCTCTCCGACCCCGTCATCTTGCACCGTCCGTCCGAGAGCACCTCGAAGCTCGGGCACCCGCTCCTCGTTCGTTACCACGCGCGAAATGCACTGCGCTTCAATTGGCGCAATGGTCCGTGGTGGGTACGAGCGCTGGTACCGTTCGCAGTCGGATACGGCATCGCATACGAAACGCTCAAGCTTCTCGTGGGGCGACATCCCACTGAAAGTCGCGCAACGCGCGCGGGCATCATGGATTTCATTTGCGGTCGGTGGGGGCGTATCGGTACCGAGGCGAGCATCGCCGTCGAGTGCGAGTCGCTCGAGGATACCTCGTGGGGCGTGGCCCGAATGATTCGCGGCGCACTGGGAGAAATTGCTGCGCATCCTGACGAGTACTCACAGTACCGGTTCGATCTCTATTTTAAGAGTCGCGTTCCCGACGAACCGTGGCTCCAGAGTCCATTGTTTCGTACGCATGTCGTCCGCGCACCCCGGTGGCTTCCGGTGCCGCTTTCATTCAGCCTATACTACTACCTCCTCCTTCCGTTGCGCCTCTGGGTGGATCGGCCCGCACTGACGTACTG
This sequence comes from Candidatus Yanofskyibacteriota bacterium, assembly GCA_020847715.1. Taxonomy (GTDB): domain Bacteria; phylum Patescibacteriota; class Minisyncoccia; order 2-02-FULL-40-12; family GWA2-44-9; genus JAGOPO01. Next base: position 42,494 of record JADLBM010000014.1, read on the forward strand.
GCCGAACTACATGCTCCCACTCATTGCGCCACGGCCATCGCTTGTCATGCTTACTGAGGATGTGTGGCACGAGGCGCGCAACCCGCATCGGGCGCTTCGCTACCGGCTTGGGTATCGGATATTTGCAACATGGGCTGCTCGTTCCGCGAGCTGCATTATGGCGATATCCCATGCGTCGAAAGTGCGTATTGCAAACCTATTCAAGGTCTCGGAAGAGCGCATTGCGGTCAACGAACTTGCAGTAGATGCCTCCTCGCACACCGTCGAGCCGATGCCGGGGCCGTACCTCTTGTTTGTCGGACAAGCGCTGGAACGACGACACCTTCGCGAGACCATCGAGGCGTTCGAACGCGTCGCTCCGCAGCGTCCCACACTCCGCCTTGTCGCCATCGGACCCGACAAGTACGATACACCGATCATCGACCACATGGTCACGGAAGCGAATGAGCGTCTCAGGCGTCCGGCGATTCAACACCTCGTCTGGGTATCCGGAGCCGACCTCCTCCGATTCTACGCCGGTGCCGCCGCCATCGTGTATGTATCTGATGTTGAGGCGTTCGGCCTCCCGCCGCTGGAGGCGCTCAGCTACGGAGTGCCTCCCATCGTGCGGGAAGACCCGCTGAATCGAGAGATTTACGGCGAGCACGCATTCTACGCACGCACCGGAAGCACCGACGATATCACCGAGGCAATGCTCTGCGCACTCGACGACCACGCCCACCGAGCACGCATCACAGCGGCGGCACCAATCATTGTTGCGCGGTATACTTGGAAGGCGCATGCTGACCGGCTCCGAACTATTATCGAACGGCTCATTCGTCGCCCATGAACCATAGCATTACCCTCAATCGTATATTTGCGCTCTACGTACTCGCGTTCGCCGGCATCATCACCGGCCTTCTTCCGCGCGAGACCGCTCTTGTGTGCGCGGTGGGGTTGGGCGCATGGATGCTCTGGCGCCCACTCGAGGATGGGGTTCAGCTGTTCATCCGTTGTATTCCGTTGTTCATCGCACTTCCGCTCACCACCACCTACGACAACCTTACGATGTGGCGCCCACTCGCGCTCATCCTCGTGCTCCGCGCTGCGCTCGACCCCGCCGTGCGCGCACATCTGCGGGGGCTCATTATGGATGCGCTCCGCCGTCCGAACGCATGGTTGAAGGGGCATGCGGTAACGCGACGCCTCCTGATTCTCCTTGCCATCGCGATGCTCTCCCTTTGGGGCGCGCAGTATCCGCTTACCGGAGCCATTCGCATCATCTATTTCATTAACCTCTCCCTTGTGCCGGTCATCGTCGGGTATCTCGTGCGGCAGGGGAGGCTTGCCGCTGAACGCGTCTTCGTAAGTATGGCACTCCCCACAATAATCGTGGTCGTCGGAGGCTACCTACAATTAGCTTCAACGTACCTCGTCGATGTGTATCAGTTTATGCGACTCTGGGGGGAAAACATTCAGATGCGACAGTATGGCATCGAGTGGTCTCGCACGGCGGTCGAAGTAGGGAACACGTGGCTCGCATACTACGGCGACCAGCTTTCCCTCCGTGTGTTCTCACTCTTCCCCGATTCGCACTCGTTCCCGACATTCGTTCTTTTGGGAATTCCCGCCCTCTTTGCTATTGCAGTTGGCCCGATCCTTCGCGCCGCAGAGACGCTGCCACTCCGTCGTCTGGCGCGGACGATTGCGACGAAATCAATCCTCTGGATACCCGCCGCCTACCTTATCGCTATCCTCTCGGGTACCCGCGGCATTTGGGCGGCATCACTGGGCGTCGTTGCACTCGCTCCCATTCTTCTCCTTGCCATGCGGCACACTCGCGTTGATGCGGTTCGCCAGCGCGTGTTCTCGTATACCTCGTCCTACCTTGTTGCATGGTTCATGCTATTCGCAGTGGCATGGCCGATATTCATTTCGCCGCAATTTCTAATCGGGAAAGCAGACATCAACATGCTCGGTCGCCGCATCCGAAGCGTCATCGATTTCGGAGAAACATCCAACGCTCTTCGGCTCGCCATCTGGAAGTCGTCCGCGGAGTCCATTGTCCGCCACCCATTCCTCGGGGTTGGCATTGGAAACTTTCCGGTTGTTCTCGATCAAGATATCCGCCTCGCGCGAGCCGGTTCGACCGCACACAACCTCTACCTCCACGTCGCAGCGGAGATGGGCATTGTTGCTGCACTCGAAGGAGTTATCCTACTCGCGAGCGCGTGGTATGCCGCGTGGCGGTGGTTTGCGCACGCGCGTGGACCCGCATTGGCGTATGCGGCCTCCCTCCTGTTGTATCTCCCGTGGGTGTTCGCATATGTACTGACCGACCCGATTATCTTCGATGAACGGGTATTTCTTCTGTTCGCCACCGTGCTTGCGCTCGCATGGGCGTCTGCTGAACAACCAAACACCACATGACCACGCCGCTCGTGAGTATCCAAATCGTTGTCCGGAACGGGGGAGCCTACCTTCACCGGTGCCTCGCGTCGGTGCGCGCACAGACCCACCCGAACTGCGAGGTCGTCGTATTGGACAATGCTTCGACCGATGCAACTCGCGATATCGTGCGGTCATTCGGATTCCGTCTTATCGAGAGCGCGACCAACTGGGGTATGTGGCCAGGACAGGAGCGCCTCCTACCTGAGACGTCCGGTGACTACGTGCTCGCGCTCAGCGTTGATGTTATTTTACACCCGCGATTCGTCGAGGAGGCGGTTCGCGCCTGCGAGGGCGACCGCGGCATCGCGGCAGTCCAAGGAAAATTCTACCAGTATGATGTCGAAAATCTTCCCGCCTCCGATGCCGATCTCCCGCGGTCTACCATCGACACCTGCGGATTTGCAGTGACCCGAGGACGAACGGTGGTGAATATTGGACACGGAAAACAGGACTGCGACGCACCAGATGCACCGCGGGCAATTTTTGGCGTTGAGGGAGCTGCTCCCTTCTTTCGACGGAGCGCCCTCGAGGATTGCCGCATCGAAGGCATGCTTATCGATCCGGACTACTTCTGGTATGGCGACGATCTCGACCTCGCGTGGCGCATGACCCTCCTCGGACACCGGCAGATGTTCATCCCAAGTGTCGTCGCATGGCACGACCGCTCTACAACGAAAGGGGGAGCGGCCATCCCGATTATCGGACAGCTACGGCGCCTCCGTATTCGTCGTGCGATACCACTTATGAAGCGCCGCCTCGATTGGACAAATGTGCGGTTTACAATCATTAAAAATGACTATATAATCAACATCTTCAGAGATGCCATACCCTTCGGAATGCGCGAATTAGGCGTCCTTGGGTATTCGGTACTCTTTGAGCCGGGTGTGCTTGGCGGCCTGGGACGATTCTTCCGCCTCCTTCCGCGTATGCTCCGGCGTCGCCGCGCGGTCATGCGCCGTGCGGTCGTTCCACCCGCACGCATGCACCAATGGTATCTATGACACCCATCGACTTCATTCAACCAATTCCGCCTCGCCGCCGCATCACCGGCCGGCACCTTCGCATTGGACTGGGCCTACTGGGTATCGGCGTTCTCGTCGCTCTGCTCTTCGGGCGCATCGGCAACGCAACCGTGTCGGTGGTTAATCGTATCACCCGCGGCAACAACCTCACCGCGAATGGTTCCGACCGCATCACGCCAATCGATAAGGATCCGGAGTACGCCATGCCGGAGAATTCCAAGAAACGGCTCGACATTCTGGTCCTCGGTATTCGCGGTCGCGACGATGTCGAGAACGGGGGACTCCTGACCGACACCATCGTACTCTTCTCCCTCGACACCACATCGGGCAAAGCAACCATGACATCCATTCCGCGCGACCTTATGGTCCGCATCACCGACGAACGGAGCGACAAGATCAACGGGGTGTACGCCCACTACGGCGTGAACGGAAGCAAGAAGCTCTTCTCGCGCATTCTCGGTGTTGCCATCGACCACGTTGTCGTCGTCGATTTTGCCGCCTTCAGCACAATCGTCGATACATTAGGCGGCGTGACCGTTACCCTTGAGAAGCCGTTCACAGAAACCACCCAGTGGGGATACGAGTTCTCTTTGCCGGCGGGGGAGAACACGCTCACCGGAGAGCAGGCGCTCTACTATGTGCGCAGCCGCTACGGCACCAGTGACTTCGACCGTTCTCGACGGCAAATGCAGGTGCTCCTCGCCATCAAGGCAAAAGCGGCGGCGCTTGATCTGACCAACGACCCGATTCGTGCTGTTCAACTCGCATCGACCGTGCGGAAACATGTTGAGACCGACCTGAACATCTTCGACATCGGAACAGCACGCGACCTCTTAGAGCAGCAAGAGAGTCTTGGACGCATCAAGCGGTACCAACTTACGACCGAAAACCTGCTGTATGAAACACACCGTGACGGGGCATATGTGCTCCTCCCGCTGGGCGACACGCTCTCGCACATCAAAGAGTTTTTCTCGACCATCCTGACCGATGCGCCGGTCATCTGGACGCCTACGCCAACTCCCACGGCATCGTCAACTCCATGACGCTCTCCGTTATCATCGTCAACTTCCGGAACGCCCCGCTCTTACGGTTGGCGCTCACGTCGCTCGCGCGAACCCTCGGCCGCCAGCTCTCGTATGAGGTGATTGTCATCGACTCCGAGAGCTCGGTTGAAACACAGAATGTCGTGCACCACGACTGCGTCGGTCTGTTCGAGCGTCTCAGCATCATTCCATTTGCGGATAACATTGGATACACGCGCGGCGTGAACGAGGGGCTTCGTCGCGCAGCGGGAGCCTATATCCTGAATCTGAATCCGGACATCGTTATCCTCCCTGGAGCGGTCGAGGGAATGATGCAGTATCTCGCAGACCACCCGCAGGTCGGACTCATCGGACCTGGACTCCTGAACTTCGACGACACTCGACAGGATTCTTGCTTCCGATTCTACACGCCGCTCACGATGCTTGCCCGCCGCATTCCGCTCCCGTTTACGAAGAGCCTCATTGAGCGATTCCTTCTGCGCGATCAGGACTGCTCTGAGCCGGTCGCTGTCGACTGGGTCATGGGGTCAGCTCTCATGATGACCCGCGAGGCCGTGGACCGCGTTGGCATGATGGACGAGCAATTTTTCCTCTATCTAAGCGAAGTTGACTGGGCATGGCGCTTTTGGGAAAATGGATTTACTGTCGTCTATCTACCGACTGTGCGCATGTACCATTACCACCAGCGGCAATCGAAAGGCCGCTTCGGTATTCTTGATATCATTGTGCGCGCGCAGACCCGATGGCATCTTCGCGATGCGATTCGGTACTTCCGGAAACACGGCGTGAGCGGTCAACGCCCGCAGGCGGCGCCAGAGACGCAAGAGCCGCTGATTTCATCTTTATAGTCCATGCAACGATCCCGCCTTATCCTCATCGCCTCCATTCTCCTGTCGCTCGGCATCGGTTTTGGTGCGGGATACGGATATGTAACTCGTCAGCAGGGAGCCGACATTGACCCCATCGTCAAGCAGATTATTAATCAAGACGAGGGCCGGTCCGCAGCAGTCGACTTTTCGCTCTTCTGGCAGGTCTGGGACCGCCTCCACGCCCGTTATGTCGAATCAGATAAGCTCGACACGCAGAAGTTGGTATACGGCGCTATTAGCGGCATGGTTGCGGCCGCGGGGGATCCGTACACGGCATTCTTCGAGCCGGAGACGAACAAGAAGTTCCAAGAAGAAGTCTCTGGAGCATTCTCGGGTGTCGGCATGGAAATCGGCAAACGGGATGGAAATCTGGTTGTTATCACACCCATCAAAGACTCTCCTGCCATGCGAGCCGGTATTCGAGCGGGGGATATTATTCTCACCGTGGACGGCACCCCAGTCGACGGGTGGAGCGTCGAGGAGGCGGTCTCACGCATTCGCGGAAAGAAGGGAACGACCGTGGCGCTCACGATTGCGCGCGACGGAGCGGGGGACATCCTCTCATTCACGCTCACCCGCGATACCATTCGTGTTCCGGCCGTTGAGTGGCGCATGCTCGACAGTTCCACTGCGTACCTCCAAATCATGTCGTTCAACGCGAATGTCGACGATGAGTTCGCGCATGCAGCGCGCGAAATCGCTTCCTCCGGAGCGCAGCGACTCGTCCTCGATGTCCGCAATAATCCGGGAGGACTTCTGGATTCTGCGGTGAATGTTGCTGGGTGGATGTTGAAGCCGGAGACCACCGTCGTACAAGAGCGCTTCTCCGACGGTCTCACGCAGCATCTCCGCACCAGCGGCAACGCACGGCTCGCGTCGTTGCCGACCGTTATCCTCATCAATGGCGGCTCCGCATCGGCAGCAGAGATTATTGCCGGCGCGCTCCATGATGTGCGCGCGATACCGCTCATCGGCGAGACGTCGTTCGGAAAGGGTTCTGTGCAGCAGCTCGAAGAGTTCTATAACGGCTCCTCGCTCAAGGTCACGGTCGCGAAGTGGTTCACCCCGAACGGGGTCAGCATCTCGGACTCCGGCATCGCCCCGACGACCGAAGTCATTATGGATCCAAAGGAATACGAGGCAAAGAAGTGGGAGCTCGGCACCCCAGGGAAGGATCCGCAACTCGATCGGGCGCTTGAAATCGTCCGCGGGGTCAAGTAGGGTAGAGATATGAAAGTCGTCCTCCTCGACAACATCCGGGGTATTGGAAAGGTCGGAGAAGTGAAAGAAGTGAACGACGGGTACGCCCGCAATTTTCTCATTCGCCGGGGCCTTGGCAAGCCGGCAAGCGCCGGCGCCATAAAAGAATCAGAGCAGCTCAAAGCGGCAAAACTCGAAGCGCGTACGCTCGCGCACGCGCAGGCGGTCGCGATGGCGGCAACACTTGCGAACACCCCCATCACCGTACGCGGGAAAGCCAACGACCATGGAACACTCTTCTCCGGCATCACGGAGACCGACATCGCTGAGCATCTCAGCGCGGCTGCTGGCGCACACATTGCACCCACTGCAGTCAGACTCGACGGTCACCTGAAGACCCTCGGGGAACACACGGTTCATGTCCGTCTTACTGAGGATGTAGGCGTCGATATCGTCGTCCGCGTCGAAGCGGCCTCATAGAGACAACAACACACCGCCCCTTCAGGGGCGGTGTATGTATATCGAGGGGAACGGTTAGGCTGCAACAACGGAGACCACTTTGATTGCCTTGCGCGAACCGTCGTGGTTGACCTTCTTGCGGGTCGAGAACTTTACGACACCGGTAGCAACCGCGTAGATCGTATAGTCGGAACCCTGGCGGACTCCGGTACCCGGCCAGAACGAGCTGCCAGTTTGTCGCACGATAATGTTGCCGGCCTTAGCCTTTTCGCCGTCATGGAGCTTCACGCCGCGGTATTTCGGGCGTGAGTCCTTTCCGTATTTACCTGCACCAATCGCTTTTACATGTGCCATGGAGAGTTGTTTACAGTAACGCTATTCCTAGGTACAGTTGCCGGAACGGACGAGAACCGGGGATGTCGGCATCCGCTCGACCGATCAACGTGATGGGTATCATAACAAAAACAGGGGATAGGGTCAAGCGGTTTCGGGACCTCCTGTGGACCGTCCTTATTGTCGCCCTCGCGGGGTGGTCTGCGTATAATCTCGGCCTCCTCCGCGCCCGGCAGGGGGTCCTTCCGGCTCAGGAGGCGTCACTGTTTCGCGCTCGAGCGACCTTCACCCCTCCGAGCTCAACAGGGCAGGGGAAGAGCACCCCCGCCGCAACCCCCGCCCGTACCGACCCCCGCGTGGTAGCCTCAAAAACCTCCTCCAGCAAGAAATACCACCACCCGTGGTGCTCCAGCGCCAACCGCATCAAGGAGGCTAATCGCCTCTGGTTCCCCACGGCTCAGGCCGCTCAGGCGGCCGGCTATACCCTCGCCGCCAACTGTAAGGAGTAGTCTCCTTCGCTCCCCACCGCATTTTGTAGCCGCTCCGCGCTCCCTCCCCACTCGTGCCTCGGGTGGGGAGCGGAGGGGGTTAGATGAGCTGCGAAAGCCAGTCGCGGTGTTCCCACTCCCAGAGGGTCTTCGCGGCGAGGAATGCCTGAAGATCGTGGGGATGCGCGCCAAGCTCGCTGAATTCGAAGCGTCCCTCCATCGGACCCCATTGGTGCGTGCATCCTTTTCCACCGGCGCTCACACGGAACATGCCACCCTTGGTGCGAAGCGAGACGCCGCAGAGCTGGCAGGTACGGCATTGGTCGAGGCGAAGGACCCAGCTTGTCGTCGGGCGCTCAACATTCGGTATCTCTGTGAGTGCACTCAGGTATGCAGCCGTCTGCATGGTGTAATCGCGATACACCGCCTTACTGGTTTTGATGTCGAGCACTCCGACAACGCCATTGATGCGAGCAAGCGCGTCGATGGTGCCGGCATAGCGGTGCGTACGACTCACAACCCGCTCTTCGATCATGAGCGGCTCAACGTGGTTGTTACGGAGAAATTCACGGAATGCATCGACCGACGGCTCAATAACTGAGGGGACCGCCTCGTGCGTACCACGAAGGATTGCCTCCACGGCCTCATGGACCATCGTGCCCTCGCGCGCACTGGCTTCTTTTGCATCGTCGGCCGCCTTGAAACTCCGCATGCCTCCGTAGTAGCGGTAGAGCGCCGGCTTCGCCTTGATGGACACGATTGATGTGACCCGAGGGTACCAGACGCCATCAATGGTGTACCCGGCTCGCTCTTGGAATTCTGCCAGAGATTCGTACTCCACCTATTTGATATTGATGTACTCGTTCCAGTACGCAAAAAGCTCCGCCGTTGCACGAATATCGTCGAAGCAGTACCGCGCGATGTCGAGGTATTTGCCCTCCTTAAAGAAGCGGGGGACCTCATACCCCGTAATTCCACCTTCCTTGCTGGAGCGGATCCCAAGCGCCTGACACCACATATGCAAACTCATCGTGCGGCGCACCGCACCGAAGAATCCAAGACGGTCGTACAGATCGATATGCTCATCTCCGTAGCGATAGGGAACGAGGTTCTTTGTCGGGCGGACCTTGTTGACCGCAGAGCGGACCATGAGGAACGGACAGTCGAACGAGCGTCCGTTGAATGTGACGAACTGGTCGTAGAACGCAATGGTGCGCCAGAACTTCTCAAGTACCTGCGCCTCGGTTCCGGAGGCGTAGACGATGCCATTCTCCTCAAATTCTGACGGCTCGACACCCGGCGCTTGGTAGTACACCGCACCCTTGCCGGTGTCAGGATTCAAGAGCGCAATAGCCACCACCTGTCCCGTAAGAGGGGAGAAGCTCAGCTGTTCTGGCACCAACTCCTTCTCTTCTGGAGTGCGGGCGGCCTTCAGGAGGTACTCCTGCGCCTGCTCATCGAGAGAATCAAAGTCGACTCCAACGGTTTCGATGTCGAATACGACGCGTGGCATAGGGCTCATCGTACCGCTTGCCAGGGGGTGGCGCAAGGAGTACCATTCCGCCCAATAGTCGGAGGTGGACCATGTTGGCAATAGCGCTTCTGCTACTTGTTGCCGGGGCACCTGGAGACCACCAAAAGAAGAGCACAAACCGTTCGGTATCGGCGTCGCTCCAGCGCCTTGCAAAGGAGCCGGTCAGAATCCTTCGGATACCTTCGCGTCCGGTTGTCATGTCGCCTCGCCCAATTGAGGTGGAACTCCATGTGACCGTGCGAAGCACTTCTGAAGAGCTCTGGTGTCCTGGCATTGAAATTGAGTGGGGGGACGGTGAGCTGTCCGCTGTCACACCCGACTGCGACCCGTTTGAGCAGGCGAGTGACGAGGACAAGCTGGAGCAGCGGTACGGACCGTTCTCGCATCTCTACCGAGTGAAGGGGCAGCACACGATTCTCGTGAACGTCATGAAGAACGGGAAGAGGATTCGGCAGGTGACGAACAAGCTCGACTACCGCTGAGGATCGTCAGATGGCACACCATTCTCGGTGTGCCTTTTCTTGCCGTCCGCACAGCGAGGGGAGACCCGGCGCCCGCTGTTTCAATGCGTCGTACAATGTAGGTTATGCGACTCTATAACCCCGCATACTCCCCTACATATGCCCAAAAAATAGGCTTTCCAAGAATGTGCCAAAAATCATATTGCCCTCTTTTTTGTACATGCACACGATCCCCTCCACTCGCCGTGCGACTCCTCTCTCCGTACCGCTCTGCGGCATCGCATGCGTCATCCTAAACGACTTCTCCGGAGTACAAAAAACGACGCCCGCGAAACGGCGCCGCCCGTCGAGATTCAGTTCTGTCTATTCTTCACGTCCGACGATTTCCGTTTTTCCTTCACTCCCCCTCCCCCATTGGTACGCCTAGAGGTAATCTGCGGGATTGAGCGTTCCTTCGAAGTAGTTGAAGTAGAGATCATCTCCCTTGAGGTAGGTGAAGAACTCTTTATAGAGCGAGAGGTGAAGGTGAGAACCGGTCACCTTTCCGGTGGTACCTTCGTAGCCGATGATGTCGCCGGTCTTTACCTGCGAGCCGACCTTCAAGAATGAGAGCGAGCTCATGTGGCCATACACGCTCACCATATTATTGGTGTGCTGGATGGCAACCCAGTTCCCCCATCCGCTATTCGTTCCATTCGCGACAATACGGCCATCTCCGATAGTCTTAATCGGCGTTCCATAACCCGATGCGATGTCGATGCCGTTATGCGGTGCTCCCCCGTAGGCGCCACGCTTTGCGTACTTGGTCATGCCGTACCCCTGTGTCAGATGGTAATCATCCTCCGGCCAACTAAAAAGCTTCGTCCCGCGGGGAGGAACACGATCCGCCTTGATGTGGACGATGTAGAGTCCACCGGAAACAACCTTCAATTCAAGTTCGCGGAGCTCTTTGAAGAACGCTGCCTTCTGCTTCTCAATCTCAGTTAGCTGTTTCTGGTAGGCCGCCTCTTGCCCTTTGGTCACCTGCAACACGCGATCGCGCTCTCCCTTGACACCGGCGAGCTGCTGACGACGCTGGAGCGCCTGCGCATTAAGATCCTCCAGTTGGTGCTGTTTCCCCTCGAGCTCGGCCTGATCCCGCTCAAGCGCAACTTTCGCATCTTTCAGGTCGGCAATCATGCCAAGGAGCCGGTCTTGAATGGTCGCGAGATCGTGGAACTGCTGAAGGAAACTCGAAAGGTTCGCGTACTTAAAGAGGCTTGCCGCAAGATCCTCGTGATCGCGCTGTTCAAGGAATAGGACCATGCGCCCGATGGTCTCCCGCTTGCGACTCATATCGTCGCGCTTGTCGATAATCTGCGCTTCAATCTGACCAATCTCAGTCTTCGTGAGATCAATCTTCTTTCCGGTCGCAGCAATCTGCGCTTCAATCTGACCAATCTGTCCCTTGAGAACGGCGATCTCTTTCTTTAGCGTATCCGCCTTTGCTCGCTCAGTGGCGATACTCGAACGGAATTGTGCCGCTTGCTGCTCGAGTTTTTCAATTTGCCCCTGAAGCTCTTGGATACGCGCCTCCTCAGGCGTGAGCGCGAACGCACGGGAGGGGAAGAGCGCGCACAAAACAAGGAGAGCTCCGGCAAGAACGATTCCGCGATGAAATGTGTTCATCCTCCGTACGGTTATACGAGCTTCTTCAATGCGTTTGCGATACGTGTTCGAACCTGTTCTGGGCCGATGACCGCCGCAATATCGAGAGGGCCGGCACTGTTTTGCCGACCGGAGAGGGCGACCCGCAACGGCCAGTAGATACTCCCCTTCTTGCCCGCGAAACGGTCCGCGGCGGCAGCATCAAGTGCGGCCTGCGTGAGCTCTCCAGATTCTGCAAGCTGGGCGCAGAGCTCCAGCGCTCCGCGCGTTGTCTCAAGAGCATCATCTTTCCATGCCAGCAACGCACCCTCGTATTCCGGTTCCTCCCAGAAGTACGAAAATTGAGCAATATCGGTCAGGCGCTCGAGCCGCTCAGTCATGAGCGGAACCGCGGCGTCAGGAAGGTCGGGCTTTCCGATAAGCACCTTGAATGTTTCAGACGGAAGTCGCTTCAGGTATTGCGCGTTGGTCCAGTTGAGCTTTTGCTGGTCAAACACCGCGCCAGAGGTGTGCACGCGCGACAAATCGAACTGCTCCGCCATGGCACGCATATCAAGGAGCTCCGCATCGTAGGTGTACCCCAACTGTCCCATGAACGACACAAGCGCTTCCGGAAGGTAGTCGGTTTGATAGTCGGCAATGTTCGTCGCTCCGTGACGCTTCGACATCTTCGAGCGATCAGGACCAAGGATAAGCGGCAAGTGCGCAAAAACGGGCGGAGTTGCCTGGAGCGCCTCGTAGATAAGAAGCTGCTTCGGCGTGTTCGAGATATGATCCTCACCGCGAATGACATGCGTAATCTCCATATCGAGATCGTCCACGACGACGGCAAAGTTATAGAGCGGCGTATCGAGATCCTTCGCAAGCACAACTTGACCGACATGCTGCGCTCGGACCGCAACCCTGCCGCGAATGACATCGTCGAATGCAATCTCCCGTTCCGAATCAGTGGGCGGCGTCAGCGCGATAACACGGTCCCGTGCGGTACGTCCATCACGCTCCATATCCGCTTTCTCCTCGTCGCTATACTCGCGCCAAAATGCGGAACCACTCTCCAATAGGCGCTCGAGGTACGCGCGATACACCGGAAGGCGCTCCGTCTGTCGTATGATGTGCTCATTATCCCAATCGAGCCCAAGCCACTGAAGACCCTCGATGATGTTCGTTTCGTACTCCTTTTTGCTGCGCTCGAGGTCGGTATCTTCGATGCGAAGGATAAATTGGCCGCCATGGTGACGAGCAAAGAGCCAATTAAAAAGCGCCGTACGGGCGGTTCCAATATGGAGATTGCCGGTCGGGGATGGGGCGATGCGTACGTTGACGGTCATGGATACAGCATACGAGAAAAACCCGCATCGTTCAAACCGGAAGGGCATCACAAGGCAAAAGACGTCAAGACGTCGCAATCCCCTACAAGTATGCTTCAATACAGACAATGTTCGTCATCCGCGTCGTCCCGTTGGCATCGCTTCCGGCGACCGCTCCGGCGGTGCTGGATTACTTCTGGAACACTCCCCTGCCCGCAGGTGCGGTTGTGCGTATTTCGTGGGGTCACCGAAGCTCGTCCGCGGTTGTCCTTCACTCGCTCGACGTTCGTCAGGCGAAGCTCGCCGTAAAAAGCTCGGACTTTGCGCTCAAACGGATAGACGCCATCCTTATCGAGGATCAACAAGCGACGCACGGACAGCTCGCCCTCGCACAGTGGCTCGCGACACAGTACGCCGCATCACTGGCAACATCGTTGAAGACGGTACTCCCGCCGTTCTTTGGAAAGCGCGGGCATCGCATCGCCCTCCCCGTAGAATCCGAACAGAAGGGTGACGCACCACCCGGCACATTCCTCCTTACCCAGCCGGATACCGCCCTCACCGAGCTTCGCGCCCATATCAAGCACGCCAAGGGACCACTCGTGGTCATCGCGCCCGAGCGGTCAATCGCCGAGCATCTTGCAGAAGCACTCTCCGACGAGCACCCGCTCCTCATGCATAGCGCGCTCTCGACGAAAGCTCATGCCGCAGTCTACCGAGCGGTCGCTTCCGGTGATGCGCGGGTCGTGATCGGCACTCGTGGGGCGCTATTTCTCCCATGGACTGCGCTCGCCCACATCGTCGTCGAAGACCCACTCAACGAAGCGTATAAGAGCGAAGCGGCACCGCGCTACAACACGCCCGATGTCGCCCGCCAGCTCGCCACGCTGCACGGAGCCGCACTCACGTGGCTCTCGCCTGCCATTAGTACCGTCCATTTCCATCTCCGTGAAACAGGAGTTCTCCGCATTGCCGACCGCAAGCCCCACTGGCCGACCGTGACGCAGGTCTCGATGGACCGTGAACAGCTCGACGGGAACCGTTCATTCCTTTCCCGCGCCGTCCAAGATGCGATTCTCGATGCGTATGAACAGCAGCGCCCACTCCTGCTCATGTCGGCACGGAAAGCATATGCAACGGCAATGCGGTGCGTACGGTGTCATGCCGCTCCCCAGTGCGACACCTGCCACATCCCGCTCCGTCTGCACCGTACGGTGGAGGATATGCTCGTGTGCTACCACTGCGGCACATTTGTATCCGTTCCAAAACAGTGCCCATCCTGCACGGCCGGGGCATTGAAACCAGCCGGAATACCGGGGAGTCAGAAGATTGCCGAAGCGGTCGCAACGCTTCTGGACCGGCATGGCTACCCGAAGCTAGTCCCTCCAATCCTCGACGGAGATCTTGTGCGGAGCGAGGCCAACGAGCGCGCCATGCTCGCTCAGTTCGATGCGATGGAGCGGCCACTGATGGTTGCATCATCCATGATTTTCGGGCACCGCTACCGGCGCACATTTGATACGGTCATCGTCTCGCATCTGGACGCGCTTGGGTTCAGCCCTGACTTCAGGACGAACGAGCGGCTCGTTGCCCAGCTCGAGCGGCTTGCCGATTTTATGCCGTCTCGCATGATCATCCAGCACTGGCACGATGAGAGCCAGCTCGGAGACCTCTCTGCACGATCGTGGGAAGCGCTCTATCGGGACGAGCTTACCCAACGCAAAATGCTCCGATGGCCACCGTATGCCCGCATCGTTAAGCTGACCGCCCGACATCGCGACCGGCGAGCACTCGGTCGACTGACCGCCATCGGTGCGGATCGGCTGAAACGCGCCATCGAGCATATCGGCGCGCGCGGAACTCAGATTCTCGGACCGTCGCCGGCGCTCGTCGAACGGGCACGGGGACAGTGGACCCAGCATTTGATTCTCAAGAGCACACTGAGCGGGCACCGGCTCACCGAACTGCTCGGATACCTTCCGGTCGGGTGGACGGTAGATGTTGACCCAAGGTCAATCACATGACATAATCAGACCATGCAGCTGACCCATGTCCCCCACCCCGTGCTCGCGAAACAGTGCGCCCCGCTCACACCGGCGGATTTGAAGGCAGGCGTTCATGCAGCGCTCATCAAGGAGATGAAGAAAGACATGGTCGCCAATAATGGCATTGGACTTGCGGCAAATCAGGTCGGCCTCGATCTTGCCCTCTTCGTCATCGACGAGGCTCTCGCCGCCGAGAATAACGTGCCATCGGCATTCGCGAATCCAGAAATTACCGAATACGGCAAAGAAGCCGATGAGATCGAGGAGGGGTGCCTCTCCATCCCCGGCACCTGGCTCACCATCCGTCGCGCCAAGAAAATCATGTTCAAGGGGCTCGACGAGCACGGAAATAAGGTAAAGTTCCGCGCCCGCGGCATGCTCGCCCGCGTCCTCCAGCATGAGACGGACCACCTCTTCGGCCTCACCATCAAGGATCGTGCAACAAAAAAGTCCCGCTCCTCGTAAGGGCGGGACGTTCGCACTACCACATCAGCGTTGTCGCGCTCGAGACCCTCGCACCGCTGATGACACCATTCCAGACAAACCCAACGATGGACAGGAGCGTCAGCATCACGGAACAGACTCCCACCAGTAGCCCTGCCGGCGTGCGCCATCCGCGTCTGCCCAAGAGACTAATGGCGATGATGCCGAGTACCACCCCGATGAGGAGTACTCTCCAGAGCATCACCCCAGGAAACATCTCAAACATCGCCGGATCACCCATGCAACCTCCTTCGGAGAACGGCAAGACCTACAATACATTATAATCAGCATGCAGTCAATTTTTCTCCCCCTCTGCGCGCGGTATACTGAACCCACATGTCTATCGTTATTCCTGCCCCGAAATCTGCGGTACGCGTCTCAGTAGCATCTCGCTCGGAGGCGCGCATTGTGTTCTTCGGTACGCCACTCTTCGCCGTACCCGCGTTGCGGCGACTCACCGCCGATGGCTGGCCAATTGCCGCCGTCATCACTGCACCCGACCGTCCGGTCGGTCGTCGCATGCTTCTCACTCCGAGTCCCGTCAAGAGCGCAGCGCTTGAGCTGGGCATCCCCGTGTGGACACCCCAAACACTGAAAGACGACGAAGTGTTCGTCCGATTCTCAGACCTCCAGCCGACGATTGGCATCGTGGTTGCCTACGGAAAACTCATCGGACAACGCTACCTCGAAGCGGTCTCGAGGGGGTTTCTGAATATTCACCCCTCACTGCTTCCGGCATATCGTGGGCCTTCCCCCATCCAGTCTGCTATTCTCGACGGCTGCTCGAATACCGGCGTCTCCCTCATGCAACTGGATGCCGAAATGGACCACGGCCCCGTGGTCGCACAGGAGTCATGGGCTATCCCTCGAGGCTTTGACGCGCCGATGTGTGAAGATGAACTCTCGCACCTCGGGGCCGATCTCCTCGCGCGCTCCCTGCAGAACTACCTCGACGGTACGCTCGTGCCTATTCCCCAGAACGACGCCCTCGCGACATTCACGAAGAAGTTCGAGCGGCCCGACGGAAGAATTGTTTGGGCACAGGCCGCTACTGAGATTAGCAACCGCATCCGTGCGCTTGCGGCGAATCCGGGCACATGGACCACCTGGAATGAGCACACCCTCAACATCGCGCACGCCCACCCGATAGACAGCGCATCCACCGAAGCCCCCGGAACCGTTGTTCTGCACGGCTCCGAAGTGTGCGTCGTGTGTGGCACCGGTATGCTTGCGCTGGAAACCATTCAACTCGAAGGCGGCACCCGACAACAGGCACGCGACTTCGTAAACGGTCGCCCCGCGTTCGTGGGAGCAGTTCTGTCTTGACCTCAAGTGCATACACTGCATACTAGAAGCGGTCACTTTGACATGCGCGGAGCAGACCATGGAATCCTTGATCGAGCTCGTCATGCCCTGGGATATTGCCGTTCTCCAGGAGATTGGTGACAACCAGAAACTATCCGCGAACCCTGCGGAAGCGCTGGCAACCCAACGATCGTGGTGTCTTGACATTTTTCGCCTGCTCGCCCGTATTGCTGAGCGGCGTAGTGCGCGACGGGCATACATCGCAGATCTTACTCATACTCCCGATGAACACGAGATGCTCTGGGCGGCTTTGGGAAAGGATATCCTCACATCCATGCTGGCCGGCCAGAACATCGCCGTCATCGATTCGGAAAGTGTTCGCGCCCTCCTTCGTCTGAACCCGCACCTTACCGAACAATTCCAAGAAGTGCGCAACCCCTTCTTCGATCTGTTCTTTGGGTGTCGCATCGCTCACCAGCTCTACCTTCCAATGAGTGGCATCGACAACCCGAAAAACGAGCTCCTCATTCGAGAGGCTTGTGAGAAGCACATCGAAATCATCCACTGGCAGGTCATCCAAGAGTTTGTTGTTCGAGCGCCGCGGAGCACCTAGCTCGCGGCGTTCTTTCTTGCCGATATCGCTCTCCTGTGCTATAATCCCACGGCTGTATTTAATTCATACCCTCGCTATGTCTCTCGGCGTCAACGACCTCAAACCAAAGACGTATTTCATTTATGAAGACCAGCCCTACATGGTGCTGGAGACCCATCACCTGAAGATGCAGCAGCGCCGTCCGGTGGTGCAGACGCGCATGCGCAATCTGCTCAACGGGAAGGTGCTCGAGCGCAACCTCGCCCAGTCCGACTTCTTCGAGGAAGCGGATGTCCAGCGGAAGAGCGTGAAATTCCTGTATAACCACCGCGACCAGTACTGGTTCGCCGATCCGAATGACCCGAGCAACCGCTTCGAGCTTCCGCAGGAGACCATCGGTGATCAGGTGCGTTTCATGAAGCCGAACACCGTCCTCGAGGCGCTCTCGTGGGATGACAAGGTCATCAACATCTCGCTTCCCATCAAGATGCAGTTCACGGTCACCGAGGCTCCCCCGGGCATCAAGGGAGACACCGCCACGGGAGGGACCAAGCAGGTCGTCCTCGACACCGGCGCGACCATCAACGCACCGCTGTTCGTGAACGAAGGCGACGTCATTGTAGTAAACACGGAAACCGGAGAGTACGTCGAGCGCGCGAAGTAACCAATCAGAGTGCGCAAAAAACGCCGGGCACTTGCTCGGCGTTTTGCTACGCTTCGGCTTCTGTAAGCACAAGGTTCACCAGCTCCCGCTCGGTTATATGGGCACCGTACCGTTCGGCAATGATCCGCTCGACCATACGCGCGTCGAACTCCTCGATGCTCAAACTGCTCGTGATGAGCCGAGGATCATCCCATATGCGGCGGCCGCGCTCAATATTGAGCCAGTACTGGACGCGCTCGAACTCCCACAGATCACGAAGCCACGGATCACGCGGCACGGCCTCGAGACTGGGAGAGAATCGCCGCAGGACAACTCCCGAAGCTTGCAGTCGATGACGAACCTCGTGGGCAGCGATCGCGAGAATGCGACAGCGCATACTCACCGGCTCCGCGCCACGCGTCACCGAAACTTCATCGTTCAAGATCTGCAGATCATGCAGGATCTTCCGCTCCATGCGGTGCGGGTAAATAAAGTAGGACTCTTCCCCACTTTTGAAAGATACGTAGTACGCTACGTAATCCGTAATGACGTCGTGCACGATAATGGGAGCGCGCGCCGATGCCCCAAATATTCGCTCATCGAACCAGCGGATGTACCACATGAGAGCGAGGGCCATATGCGCGTCCCGCGTCTCGATGTTGTGACACCGGATCCGCCAGAAGTGCAGTCGCTTGAACTCACGAAAGGCAAGTTCTCGCATCTCGCCTCCCCTTCAAAGAACGTTCCGGAAAGCGTATCGAAAAGCGCGCGGCGGCACAAGCGCCCTACTCTTCGCTGCGAGACGTGCGCATGAACGGGAGGATTGCCAGCGATGCCGCGGGCCACGCCCAACGGGCGTACGTCCCAGCAAGGGGGTCGTAGAGAACTCCCGCGATGCTCCGTGCAGCCGCTTCTTCGGTAAGGGCGAGGGCGATGCTTGCCAAGAGCCCTATCTGTACCAGAGAGATTGCGACCACATGCCATAGCGCAAGCTCACCGAGTGTGAGGCGCCCTCGCCGCACTGATGAAGAAAGAATGCTGAACACAACGAGGTACCCCGCGAGGAACACGAGTGGAAGCGCGTACGCCCGCAGATACTCAGGAAGACGCGCGGCAAGCTCTGGAACGAAGGGGAAGAGAACTGCGAGCGTGTACGCCACATAGATGGCAAGGAGTGACACCAGCGCCCGCGTACGCCCGACTGATATCCCGTAGAGCACGAGCACAAGCGCCACAAGCGCCACGCCAAGCCCCCGTGGATCTCGGAGTGCCCTGACAATGACCGCCATGTCCATACCGTTAGTATACTCCTCCTATTTCGGGAAGAGCGTAATGAGAAGGTCGCCGGGTGGCGTCCCCTGCGGGCCGGCATTCCCCTCTTTCGGAAACGCGATGAGATATCTGCCGTCGATGTGATTCGGGATGTGGAGCTCGAGCGTACGCTTCCCCTTCCGGCGACCGGCGCCTCCGCACTCGTCACACACATGCTGTGGCACCTCACCGTCACCGCCGCACTCGGGACACACTGCCACCTGCGCGAATGTGCCGAACGGGGTTCGCACCGCCTGCCGCACGCGCCCCTGTCCCTTGCACTGCCCACACGCCTTCACCTTCCCCCCGCGGGCACCGGAGCCGCCGCACTCGATGCATGGCGAGAATGCCTCGAACTCATACACCTTTCGTTTCCCAAGGTCTCCCTTGCCAATGGTCATGTGAAGCTGGAGGTCTTCGCCCTTCTCCGGTTTTTGCCGCTGGGCACCCATGCCTCCCCCGAACATATCAAAAATACTCTCGAACCCGCCACCCATTCCACTAAAATCGAAATCTTGGAACCCACCCTGCTGACCACCAAATCCTGCAGGACCTTCGGCCGAGCCAAACCGGTCATAGCGCGCCTTCTTGTCGGGGTCACTCAACACCTGGTACGCCTCATTGATCTCTTTGAAGCGCGCTTCATTGCCACCCTTCTTATCTGGGTGGTGCTGGTGGGCAAGTTTCCGGTACGCCTTTTTAATCTCCTCTGCCGAGGCGCTTCGTGAAACTCCGAGTGTTGTATATGGATCTGCTGCCATAGTGGTGCGCATGTGCTGCCCGCCGTAAGGGGCGGGCTCTCTGCAAAATCCTACAATGAAAGCACCTCGGCTTTCACATCCTGCTCCTCCACACGGACGAACTTCGTTGCCTTGAGAAGCGCGAAGATACCGACACCAGTCCAGATGGCCACCTCGCGGAAGATGAACGACACCGACCACAAGGCAAGGAAGAGCGCGAAGGCAAGAATTGGCGGCACGAGCGGCCCGAGTGGGCCAAGCACACGCTTCACCCAGTCGTCGACGAACCGAGCCAAATCCCTTTTCACTTGCGCCTGCATTCCTGCCGGAAGCTGGGACAACTGCTGCTGGACCAGCGGCTGGTCATAGGTACTTTCCAATGAACTCTGTAGCCCCTTGCTCACGACTCGGAAGTCCGCTTGCTGACTCGACGGAAGCAGATAAAAACCCAGCGATATCATGAGGAACGCGCCGAGCAGGATGAACTTTACCCCTTGCCCGAGCGTTGCATTCACCCGTAACCTCCTTCGGTCTACCATATCCCCTTGGATGCGACGAGATGCCTCATACCAGAAGAAAAGGAGCACCGGCAACACCGAGAGGTACCAGATGTCCGGTCGCCAGAACAGAATGAAGGTGGCCCATGACGCCAGCATCGCCGCAAGACGCTCCACCGGCCGCGGCAGCAGCATCCATGCGTTCGCGGCGACTGCCGCAAGGAGGACCACGGCGACCGACGGCCAGAGTGCGGCCATGAAGCTCGAAAAGCGGTCTGGACTCTCAAGCCACGGGCGTGCGGTTGCCCAGGTAAGCGTCGCGCACAGCACGACCGCGACAATGAGCCCAATGCGCTTGTAATCCACGGCCTTCATGCATTCTATCCTACCACAGCGGACCTATTTCTGCTCCTCAGGCTTCACCTCCTCGGCTGTCTGAGCGGCCGGTGCTCCCTCCGGTTTCTGCTGGTAGAGGGCGGCACCCACCTTCTGTGCGGCCTGTCCTAGCGCGTCCCCAGCCTCCTTCACCTTCGCCATGTCGCCGCCCTGCAGCGCGGTCTTCAGCGCGGCGATCTTCTCTTCGAGGTCCTTGGTGTCTTCGGCGCTAATCTTCTCCTTGTTGTCGGCAATCATTTTCTCGGTGGTCCACACCAGCGTCTCCGCTGCGTTCTTTGCGTCCACCTCTTCCTTTTTCTTGGCATCTTCGGCGGCGTGCTCCTGCGCTTCACGCACCATGCGCTCCTTCTCCTCTTTCGAGAGCCCGCCAGAACCTTCGATGCGAATGGAGTGCTCCTTGCCCGTGCCCTTATCTTTTGCCTTCACATGCAGAATACCGTTCGCATCGATATCGAACGTAACCTCAATCTGCGGAACGCCGCGCGGTGCCGGCGGAATACCATCGAGGTTGAACTCGCCCAAATACTTATTGTCCCCGAACATCGGCCGCTCGCCCTGCGCGACACGAATCTGCACAGAGGGCTGATTGTCCGCCGCAGTGCTGAATGTCTGCGATTTGCTGGTCGGCACGGTCGTGTTCTTCTCGATCATCGGCGTCATCACGCTCCCGAGCGTCTCGATGCCCAACGTGAGCGGGGTTACATCGAGCAATAGCACGTCGCGCACATCGCCCTGCATGATGCCGCCCTGAATAGCCGCGCCGATGGCGACAACCTCATCCGGATTAATGTCGCGGTGCGGATCTTTCCCGAAGAGTGCCTTCACGGCCTCAACGATAGCCGGCATGCGGGTCTGCCCGCCGACCATCACCACCTCGTCGATATCCGAGAGCTGGAATCCGGCATCCTTCACGGCCTGCTGTGTCAGCTCAATAGAGCGGTCGATGAGATCCTTCGTGAGAGACTCGAGCTTTGCGCGCGTAAAGGTGAGTGCGAAGTGCTTCGGACCTGCGGCATCAGCCGTGAGGAACGGGATGTTCACATCGGTCTGAGCCGTGCTGGAAAGCTCGTGCTTTGCCTTCTCTGCCGCATCCTTGAGGCGCTGGAGCGCGAGCTGGTCTTTGCTGATATCAACGCCCTGCTCCTTTTTGAACTCGTCGGCGAAGTAACCAATGATACGCTGGTCGATGTCGTCGCCACCCAGGTGGGTGTCGCCACCGGTCGCCCGCACTTCGATTGTGTCCTGCGACACTTCAAGAACCGAAATGTCGAATGTCCCGCCGCCGAAGTCGTAGACGACGATTTGTTCATCCTTCTTCTTGTTGAACCCATACGCCAGTGCGGCCGCGGTCGGCTCGTTGATGACGCGCTTCACGGTCAAACCCGCGATCTCGCCGGCATCCTTCGTGGCTTGGCGCTGGGCATCGTCGAAGTACGCCGGAACCGTCACGATGGCTTCCGTAATCTTCGTCCCAAGCTTCGCTTCAGCATCCGCCTTAAGTTTCTGGAGCACCATCGCCGAAATCTCGGCCGGCTTGTACCACTTATCTCCCATCTTCACCTCGACCGAGTCTCCCGCGCCCTGTCGGATCTCGTAGGGTAGCAGCTTCTGGTCGCGTTGTACTTCGGGGTCACTAAACCGGCGACCGATGAGTCGCTTCACAGAGAAGAGTGTGTTCGTCGGGTTCGTCACAGCCTGCCGCTTCGCGGTCACACCCGCGTAGCGCTCACCGTTCTTTCCCAGCGCCACAATCGACGGTGTTGTCCGCACACCTTCGCTGTTCTCCAATACTCGGGGCGTTCCCCCGTCGACGACCGCCATGCAGGAGTTCGTCGTTCCCAAGTCGATACCAAGAATATTGCTCATGTGTGTTATGTAATTCGTCCCTCAGTCTCGACCGGAACCGTGTTCCGGTCGCTCAGAGGGACCAATGGTTACTTCACCTCCACCTCGATGGCCTTCGGCTTCGCCTGCTCGGTTTTCGGCAGGGTCACCTTCAAGACACCGTGCTCAAATGTCGCCTTCGCCTCGCCTTCCTTCACCGATACCGGCAGGGACAACATGCGCATGAAGTGTCCACGGCGAATCTCACGGCGGAAGTACTCTTTGCTCTTCTCCTCCTTCTCTTCGGTCGCACCGCCTTCCACCTTCAAGACGCCGTCTTCGACGGTCACCTTGATGTCCTTCGGGTCGGTCTTTGGCACCTGCAGTTCAACGATAAGGTCGTGCTCGGTCTGATACACATCCATCGCCGGCTCCATCGACCGCTTCACGGCCGGAATGAATCCGAACGACGGAAACTCTTCATCGAAGAAACGCTCGATCTCACGGAACGGATCATGTCGGATGATTGGCATAGGTAGAATGGATGAGATAAATACCTTACTGATAGATAACAACGCGTGCGGGACGAATGACGCGACCCCGCAGCGTATAGCCCGCGCGCACCTCGCTCTGAACGGTGTGACTCGGACCATCGGCTACCATGGAGACGGCTTCCATCGTAGCAGGGTCGAACGGCTGGGCGGCCGTCGCAATGCGCTCAACCCCGAATTTCTTCATCGTTGCAAGGAACTGTGCGCCGATCTGCTGGAATCCTGCGAACCATTCGCTCTGTTCACGCACGATTGGCGGCGCGTGAGCGATGGCCTGCTCAACATGGTCCAGGACATCGACCATCTCCCGGACGACCGAGGTAGCGCCAAAGTGCGCGACCTCGGTAAGCTCTCCCTCCATACGCCGACGATAGTTGTCAAAATCAGCCGCAAGTCGCAGATACTGCTCCTTCGGAACCGTCTCAACAGCAGGTTCCGGCGGGTGTTCGTGTTCAGTGGTGTCGTTGGTCATAGACATGTTAGGAATGGGCAATACGCTGTGCCAGCTGGGCGACATAGGTCATGAGACCGATATTGCGTCGGTAGTCCATACGCATGGGGCCTACGAGCGTCAGAGTGCCCTCGTGACCCTTCGGGAGGCGGTATCGTGCGCAAATCATGGTCTCATCCTTCATGCGGTCGTCAGAGTTTTCGGCACCGATGAGAACGCGCACTTCGCCCTTTGATGAACGCGCGGGCATGTACGCCGAACCGAACGCCTGCCGCATAATGCTGTCCGCCATCGCATCGAACTGGTCGAAAAACTCCGCAAGTCCGGCGATGCGGCCGACCTCTTGAAACTCAGGGAATGCCATTAGGTTGGAAATGCCGAACTTATACGCTTCTTCGCGCTCACTCATCGAAGCCATCACGAGTGCTCCAGAAATTTGCCCTACGATGCGGGCCAGCGCCTTGTTGATCTGCTCCGGATCGCGCAAGTCGATAGCGGCGAGCGCCTCATCAATGCGATGGCGATGCGGATGGCTGATGCTCACCCCCTCGCTCGCGATTAGCTGATTCACATAGAGACGGTACGCCTTCGCGGTCGGCACGCGCCCGCCGGAGGTGTGCAGCTGCTCGAGGTAGCCCGTCGCTTCAAGGTCTGCCATCTCGTTGCGAATGGTCGCCGAGCGTACGTCGAAATAGCCGCTCTGCGCGATGGCCTTGCTTGAGACCGGCTCGGCGGTCTGGATGTATTCCTCGATGACCTTGGCGACCAGCTGGTGCTGTCGCGGGGTTAGCAATCCGTTCATCACAGTGCCAGTATAGGAAACTGGCACTCAGCAGTCAAGAGTGCTAATTATCCACACACGCCCCCTCCCAAAAGTTGACAAAATCCACTTATTTCGTACTCTATGTTCGGAGGTGCACATGGAGCACGAGTGGCAATTGCCGCCCACCGTGGACCGCATGGAGGTGAACGCAGCACTCACTGTTCTCACGGAGCGGTTCGATGCCGATGCGGCTCGCCTGGTCATTAGGGCGTTTTGCGACATGCCAGTGTCCGCGAGCAGCTTCGATGAATTCCGTGACTCGAAGCGAACAAACCGCACAATCACAGGAGAAACCCCTGAGTTCGGTTCGGTCGGCATCCGTGAAACCGTGGACGAATCGCGGTGGGAGGGAGGGGCGGAGCATGTTGCTCGCGTTGGACAGTTCAAGGTCTACCCATGTCCAACGCGGCGCACGAGACTGTTGCATTCCGGCGTTACTGGAAAGGCAGTCTCGCGACCGCGTTCGACATCATTCAGGAGCAGCAACTCGCATTCCGCGCTTCTGACAAACTCCCGCTTGCTCTCGCGCGCATCGTTTGGAGCCCCCAGTCTCCCTCCCTCTTGGTGCGACTGAGAGTCGCAATCCAATATCGGAATTTCCCCGCCCTCTGGAGATCCATGAAGTACTGGACGCCGCGCGCGGTTTCAATGTACACCCATCCGTCATACAGGCTTTCATAGATGAGCACCCCCGTTCCACGGGGGATTTTTTTACGCTGATACGATATACTAGACGACATGAAGAAGAAGCTTCTCCGGTTTTGGAAGGCGCTCGGACCCGGCATCATCACGGGCGCAGCAGACAACGACCCCTCCGGCATTACCACCTACTCAATTGCAGGCGCCCGCTTCGGCACCGCACCGCTCTGGATTCTCCTCTACATCCTGCCATTCATGATCGCCATCCAGAACATGTGCGCGCGTATTGGCGCACTCTCGGGATGCGGACTCGCGGGCAACATCCGCCGCCACTACCCCGCCGGACTTCTTGCGATTGTCGCTGTGGCGCTCGTAGCCGCTAATATATTCAACGTTGGCGCCGACATCTACGGTATGGCGGGTGCGCTGAACCTTATCATTCCGCTCGATATTCGCCTCCTCGGCACCCTCATGGCAATCGCTATCATGGCATTGGTTATCACGCTTCGATATCGCCACATTGAGAGCATCTTTCGCTGGTTTGCCATTTCACTGTTCGTATACGGCATCGCGCTGTTCTTGGTGAATCCAGACTGGATGACCATCGCGCGTTCGCTCCTAATCCCCGTATGGACGAACGGCGACGCATTCTTCCTCACGCTGTTTGCCATGATGGGGACCACCATTTCACCATACCTGTTCTTCTGGCAGGCCTCACAGGAAGCGGAGGACGTTCGCCAGGATCGCCCCACTCTACGCGTATGCAAGTTCCGCACCGTGCGGCCGGGCATTCTCCACCAAATTGAGCTCGACACACGCCTAGGCATGATTGCGTCGAACCTCGTTTCATTCTTCATTGTGTCACTCACCGCCTCCACTATTTTCACCGCCGGTAGCGACGACATCACAACACTCCGCGACGCCGCTCTGGCGCTGAAGCCGCTGGCAGGAGAGTATGCCTTCATCCTCTTTGCGCTCGGCGTGGTCGGGTCTGGCCTCCTCGCCATTCCGGTTCTCGCTGGTTCCGCCGCCTATGTGGTTGCCGAGTTTATGGGATGGTCTGCATCGCTCGACAAGCCATTCAATCGCGCCCGCCAGTTCTATCTTGTCATGGTCGGAGCGGTCGCAGTAGGCATGCTTATGCCATTCCTTGGCATGACACCCGTACAGGCGCTCTACTGGGCTGCTATCATCAACGGCATGATTGCCCCGCCGCTCATTATGCTCATCATCCACATGGCCAATAATCCCGACATCGTCGGTCCGCACCGCAGCAGCGCACCCGTGCACTACCTCGGCGTCATCGCCATGATGCTCATGTTGACCGGCACCTTGTTCGTGGTATTTTCCTAGCCGCATATGCCCATCCACCTCTACAATTCGCTCACCCGGAACGTTGAACCCCTCACTCCACGCACCGAGGGCGTCATCCAGATGTTCGTCTGCGGACCGACCGTGTTCGACTTCATCCATGTCGGCAACGCTCGCACCTTCACCATTTTCGATGTTGTTGCCAAATGGCTTCGGTATCGCGGGTATGAGGTCACGTACCTCCAGAACATCACCGACATCGACGACAAGATCATTCGTCGCGCAGGCGAGCAAGGCCGCGACCCGCTCGAGTACGCCCGCGAGTACGAGCAGTACTACCGCGACGACATGCAGGCACTCGGAAACACCGCCGTCACCCAGTACCCCCGCGCCACCGACCACATCGAACAGGTCAAAGCTCAGGTGAAAACCCTCATTGCGAAGGGTAATGCCTACCTCATCGAGGGCGACGGCTGGTACTACGACCTCACAACCTTTCCCGACTACGGCAAACTCTCCGGCCGCACAGGCCTGCAAGCAGATGATGCCGTCTCCCGCATCGACGACGCCGAAAAGAAGCGCAACACGGGCGATTTCGCGCTGTGGAAGCTCTCGAAACCGGGCGAGCCCACATGGGACGACGCCGAGCTTGGCGCCGGACGCCCAGGGTGGCACATCGAGGACACCGCCATCACCCAGCACTATTTTGGGCCGCAGTACGACCTCCACGGCGGCGCGATGGACCTCAAGTTCCCCCATCATGAAGCCGAGATTGCCCAGCAGGAAGCCGCCTCCGGCCTCGTGCCATTCGTACGACACTGGATGCACGCAGGGTTCCTACAAATCGACCAGAAGCGTATGGGCAAGAGCATGGGCAACATGCTTGGCCTTCGCGAGGCACTAAAGCGCTGGTCGCCGGAAACGCTCCGCTTCTTCCTGCTCTCAGGACACTATCGCGCACCGCTGGACTTCTCCGAGGCGAGCCTTGATGCCGCGCAAGCCGCGGTACAGCGCATCACCGAGCTTCTTACAAAAGTACACGCGCTTCCGCCATCACAGAAAGATGATAGCGCGCTCATGCACATCATCACCGAAACACGCAGAGCGGTCGAAGATGCGATGGACAATGACTTCAATACTGCCGCCGCATTCGGCGCCGTATTCGCGCTCATCTCCGCCGCCAATAAAGCATTCACCGAGAATCGCGTTGGCACGGAAGCCAGCGCAGCTCTCAAGGCGTTCTTCGAGTTCCTCTCGGAGCAATTCGGCATCGTTCCTGCGGGCGGCGCCCCACTCTCCGCCGACATTCAGAGCCTCGTAGACGAGCGACAGCTTGCACGTGAACAAAAGGATTTCGCGACCGCCGACCAACTCCGTGATGAGCTCGCCAAACTAGGCTACACCGTCGACGACACCGCCTACGGCCCTCTCGTGAAGGAGAAGATCAAGAGTTAAGGAAGCGGAGAAGCGCGGAGCGGAAACCGACTAGAAAGCAAGCACTGGTTTTCAACTCGCCATCAACACTTCGGTTGCCCCCGCTCTGTAATTTTCGGATAATGCGGGAGCATCCAATCGAGCCATGGCGAACGTACTCCCCGACACCACTCCCCCGCAAAACCTCGACGCCGAGCGTTCGCTCTTGGGGTCGCTCCTGTCAGACCGCGAGGCCATCAACAAGGTCATCGATATGGTCAACGCGGAGCACTTCTACCAGCGGAATCACCAGCTCATCTGGACCGCACTCTCGAGTCTCTGGGAACACCATGAGAACATCGACATCCTCTCCGTCTCCACGAAGCTCGGCGACATGGGGCACCTTGATGCCATCGGCGGAGTCGCCGCGCTCACCGCGCTTGCGAGCGAAATTCCGACCGCTGCGCATGTACAGACCTACGCGCGCATCGTCCAACGGAAGAAATCCCTCCGCGACCTGCTCGACGTCTCGCATCGCATTAAAGCGCTCGCGTACCGCGAAGACGACGACATCGACGCCGTGCTCGGCGAGGCGGAACAGCAGCTCTTCTCGGTCACCCAGAAAACCCTCAGTAATAAGTTTGATGCCCTCGCCGGAGAACTCGACCGTGCCATGGAGCGCATCCAGACCCAAGACGACGGTCAGCTCCGCGGCGTACCCACAAAGCACACAAAGCTGGATCAGACACTCGGCGGATTCCAGAAGTCCGACCTTATCATCCTCGCCGCCCGTCCATCGGTCGGTAAAACCGCCTTCGCAATTGACATCGCCCGCCGTGTTGCCGAGAGTCAAACACCCGTCGGCATCTTCAGCTTGGAAATGAGCGTCGACCAAGTCGTCGACCGTCTCATCGCCGCAAAGGCGCGCGCTTCGTTGTGGCGTCTCCGCACGGGAAAGCTCTCCCATGAAGGCGAGCACAACGACTTCCTCAAGATTACCAACGCTATCTCTGAGCTCCGCGATATGCCCGTCTTCATCGACGATACGCCAGGCCTGAATGTGATGCAGATGCGCGCCATGGCGCGGCGCCTGAAAGCCGAGCACGGCCTCGGCATGCTCATCGTGGACTACTTGCAGCTCATGAGTGCCCGCCGCAACTACGACTCCCCCGTCCAGCAGGTCACGGAAATCAGCCGCGGCCTCAAAGCGCTGGCGAAGGAGCTGCAGATTCCTGTCATCGCCCTCTCTCAGCTCTCGCGCGCCGTCGAGAACCGCGAAGGCAACCGGCCTCGCCTGTCCGACCTCCGCGACTCCGGCTCCATCGAGCAAGACGCCGACGTGGTCATGTTCATCCACCGCGACGACAAGATCAACTTCCAACGCGCCCAGGAGCAGGGCCGGCAAAACCTCGCCCAGCTCGTCATCGCCAAACACCGCAACGGCCCCACCGGCGAGATTGATTTCCACATCAACCCTGAAAACCTCGAGTTCTCCGAGGTCGACACCGTGCACACCGACTCTGACTTCCTGTAATCCTCATGGATCCCTCCTTTGAACGTATCGCAAAACTCCTTCAGACACTCCCCGGCGTCGGCCCGCGCGCGTCGGTGCGGCTCGTGCTCGCGCTCCTCGACCGCCCACAGGCACAGCTCGACGAGCTGGGGAGCGCCATTAGCCAGCTCAAAGAGCGCGTTCGCCAGTGCACCGAGTGCTTCAATGTGAGCGAGGACGAGCTGTGTGGTATCTGCCGCGACCGGCGACGGGACGCCCGCTCGCTACTGGTCGTCGAGAAAATCACCGATCTGCAATCCGTCGAGCGCGCCGGACTCTGGCGCGGCCTCTACCATGTCCTCGGCGGCGCCATTTCGCCGGTGGATGGCGTAGGACCGGAACACCTCCGCATTCGCGAGCTCACCGAACGCGTCGACCGCTTTGTCCAGCAAGCAGGGGCCGTGGAAATCGTCCTCGCCACGAACCCGACCTCCTCGGGAGAAATGACCGCACTCTACATTCGCGACCTCTTCGCACGCGTCCCGGGCATCAAGGTCACGCGCCTTGCCCGCGGACTTGCGACCGGCACGCATCTCGAATACGCCGACGAAATCACGCTGAAGCATGCGCTCGACAGTCGGAAGTAGCCTCAGCGCAGGCAACCAAGAAGCAGATGACCGGGCATGAAGGGAGTCAGTTGCTGTACCAAAGCCGAGCGGACAGCGACGGCGACGTTACGCACTCTGACGAGCGCATGCCCGGCCATCTGCGCACTCGGATCAATACATGCAGATAGTGCAACATAACAAAACGCCCCTGTCGGGGCGCTGTGTTATTTTGCGGAGATCTTCGTGATTTTCACTTTCGTGAACGGCTGACGATGACCCTTCTTCTTGTGGTAGCGGGTCTTTGCTTTGTAGCGGAAGACCATCTTCTTCTCGCCTTTGCCCTCGGCAACCACCGTCGCGGCGACCGTTGCGCCCTCGATGAACGGCTGACCGATGACGGCCTTCTTCTCGGTCGCGATCAGAAGCACCTCGTCGAAGACGACTTTGTCGCCCTCGTGTTCGAGCTTCTCAATCTCAAGCTCAAGTCCTTCGTGGACGATGTACTGCTTCCCGCCGGTTTTGATGACAGCAAACGTAGTCATGATGAGATGAAAAATGCCTGAATATCCTAGCAGAAACGCAAAATACTGTCAATTCCCGCCCCATCGGAGAAGATATTGACCTCCATTGTATATGTGGTATAATGGGTCATCGCAGTTTGAAAATCAACACAAAACCGGAGGGTTCATGAGGCAGGACTTGGCGCACACGTTGAAGGACGTCGCCGGTCGGCGGTACACGCCGCACAAGAGCGGGTGGACCCCTGACCCCGCGCTGCTGGGCGAGGTTGACCTCGAACTCCTCGAGGGCGTGGACGAGTCCCCCCGTCGCATCCCCATGCGGCCGCGCATGCGCTCCCACGAGGCGCGCCGCAGCGGTTTCCGCTTCGGAGTGCTGCAGCGTGGGCTCGCCGCCCAGGTGGGCCGCCCGTGGAACGAGGTGTTCAGCGAACTCCTCGAAAAGCTCCCCGGTGACCGCGTCTGGGACATCCGGGAGGCCATCGGTTGGGCGGTGCAGACCAACTGCCGCCTCGCCAGCGACGGGTCCGTGTGCTGGACGAGGGACGGCCACCAGTGGTGGCCTGTGCGCGGCATGTACGTGCACCCCGAGACCGGCATCCTCTGCGAGGCCACGCCTCCCGCGAAGCCGGTCCGACTGCCGAAGGTGGTCAACCCGCTCACGGGCACGATGATGGAGGGCGCGTGGGCCCGCGACAACTACCGTCCCATCGACAAGAGCCGCTTCGCCCAGCGTGAGAACGGCATCTGGTACATCTACCAGGTCGCCGTGCACGCCCCCACGGACACGTACGCGACCCGCTGGGACTGGCGGAACGACCGCGAGCAGGTCATCACCTACGGAGAGGTGCCCGCCGTGGACCGGCGGTACATCGCCTCCAAGAAGCAGGCCTGCCGCCGCCGACTCCGCGTCCTCGGGGTTCGCAACGACCCCGCGGCCTAGAGCTTCCCGCCCCCGCTCCGACACTTGGAGCGGGGGCCTTTCAATTGACGCACGCCGCTTAGCTGTGCCAGAATATGCCGCTACGAGAGCTCATTCATAAAGGAGACAGCAGTGAACATGGAATATCGCCACGAGCGTCTGGGAGCCATTCAGGGCGTCCTCTGGCGAACGATGGCGCTCAACCTGACCGTTGCCGTCCTCAAGACCGTCGGCGGACTGGTAACGGGCATCACGGCTATCTGGGCTGACGGCCTACACAGCATTGGCGACTCCCTGAGCAACATCGTCGGCTTGCTCGGCGTTCGCCTCGCGCGGCGCGAGCCAGACGAGGAGTACCCGTACGGATACGACAAGTTCGAATCCATCGCGACCCTCGTTATCACGGGCATCATTTTCGTGACACTCTTCGAGGTCATTCGAGCAGGCATTGCGCGTCTGCGTGAGCCCAGCGATGCAATCGTGAACGGAACAACCATCGCCCTGCTCGTGTCGTCGATGACCATCAACCTCTTCGTGGTCTGGTACGAGGGACGGGCTGGGAAGCGCCTGAAGTCGGAACTCCTGATTGCGGACTCCAACGAAACAAAATCCGATGTCTTCGTGACGCTGGGCATCCTCTCGGGCGTGAGCACCATGGCGATATTCCCCGCCCTTGCATGGCTCGACGGTGTTCTGACCCTCTTGGTTGCGTGTGCCATCGGACACGTCATCTACGAAATCGTTACCAGCACCGCACGCGTTCTGGGTGACGCGCAAGTCGTAGACCCACGCCGAGTGCACGCCATCGCCACGGCAGTCCCCGGCGTACAGTTTTGCCACGCCATTCGGAGCCGTGGCCGCGAGACGGGGTTCTACCTCGACCTCCACATCGGCGTTGAGCCGACCATCACCATCGAGGAGGCGCACGACGTTGTGTGCCATAACGTGAAACGCGCCCTCTACGACACGTTCCCCGAGCTCAAATCGGCGCACATCCACATCGAGCCCAACAATGAGAAGGGACGCACCCGCGAGGGCAGCGTCTTCGCCACTCGTGATCCGTACGGACACAACGGCAACGGCATCTAGCGTTCCCCACAGCGCGCCCATCCAAAAGGATGGGCGCTTTTTGTTTGGCGCTCTCGCGTCCCCTTCAAATCCAACAGGGTCACGATACCAAAACACCGCCCGTGCGGGTGGTGTTTTGGTATTTGTAGCCCTGGCGATGCGTTATCAAAACCCCTCATGAAGCTGGTCCAGGATCTCACAGCACTCGCCCAGAGGAGGCACTATACCCTGTAAAGCCTCCGAAATCAAGCATTAAACCCACTCCCACCCGTTTGTAAAACCTGTCTCCTCTGATAGAAATCGCAGGTGTGCTAGCCCTGTCCATACAGGGCTTTCCTTATGGAATGGAAAGAGTACTATGTAGTGGTATGTCCAACCCAGAGACAAACCGCGATGAGCGCGAAATACTAGCCAGCATCGATGCGAAGCTCACTGCGCTTTTGTCTGTAGCGCTCCGCTGTAATTCCGACGTAGTAGATAGGGTGAGCGTAGCAAGCGCAAAGAATGTTGGCTTCCTTACCTCTTGTGG
This sequence comes from Candidatus Yanofskyibacteriota bacterium, assembly GCA_020847715.1. Taxonomy (GTDB): domain Bacteria; phylum Patescibacteriota; class Minisyncoccia; order 2-02-FULL-40-12; family GWA2-44-9; genus JAGOPO01. The sequence goes on from JADLBM010000014.1 coordinate 75,448, forward strand.
GCTTTCCATTGAGGAGGTGGCAGCCGTGCTCGGAACTACCAAAGATAGCGCACGCAAGATACGTGATAACAATAAAAAGAATGGCAAAAAGTAAGACCGTGTCCAATCCCGAGACACTGATTGAAAAAACGCTAGAGGAAATAAAGCGCCTGCTTGTGTTGCAGCTTTCCAGCGCCAATGTCTCCAACGATGACATCGGTGCTGCGTTGGGCGTTTCTTACAAAACCGTTGAACGCATGCTCCCCAAAAAGGGTCGTGCGAAGAAGCGCGATTAACCATTATGGCAAAGCCCCTAACACTCGAGGACATCGACATGCGCTTGCGCCAGCTGGCATTCCTGCTCGCGCAGCAGACGCTCGTGTCTTCGCTCAAAGAGGCAAAGCAGCGCGAGAAAATCGCATTTCTTAGCTGTGCAGGCCTTAGTAATGAAGACATAGCCGTGCTGCTTGGCACTACACCTCGCACTGTAACCGTCGAGTTGTCCGTACTACGGACAGCCGCCAAGAAGCCGAATGGCAAAAAGGCTAAATCCTAATATTGTCGAGAAACTTGTAGAGCACACGGGCTACACCGAGCAAAGCGTGCGTAACGCTATCACCGCAATACGTAAAGAACACGGGTTTACGGCTACCACGCTGAATGGCGCCGCCCATGAATATGCGGGGCGGAAAGGTACTACCATTTGGCGCATGCTGGACGACGAGGATAGGGCCAGCATACCCAATATCGCCCCTGCAGTGCAGACCGTTGTGGTCAGTAAGAAAAGTGGGAAAGCTATAACCAATGTCAAGCCTAGCGTCGTTGTACTTACCTATGCAACAACCGACTCTTTTGGCCAGAAGCATGTAGAGGAAGCAAACCGTGCTTATAACGCACAGTGCTACACCGCCGCATTCATTTTGTGTCGCAAGATTTTTGAGAATCTCATCATAAACGACCTTTTACTAAAACAGTTCCCTGATAAAAATGCCGCCAACCGAGCGCTGTACTACAACGAGGCCCAATCTCGTTTCAAGGACTTCTCCGAGATAGTAGATAATCTGTATAAGCAGCGCCTATCCTTTCCGGTGGCATGCAGAAAACCTATCGAGCGACTACAAACCAAGCTGGGAGTGTTCATGGGCGGTGCTAATGACTATACGCATTCGTGGTATCACATCTGCGATAAAGCGGAATTCGATAAGGCTGACGTGCAACAAATAGCCGATCTGATTAGCACAATAGCTGCCGGCATATAAGTTCAGCGTGAGCCGCACTCAGGGTGCGCTTCAAGGCACAATGCTGTTTACAATACCCTACTCGTAGGGCATAATTAGGATACAATTCATCGCCTAAACCTGCAGAGACGGCTCGGCGGGCATGGCGCAAAAGGACTCCACGCGGCAACCCTAATATACGGACATGAAAGAAGGTGCGTACAAAGCAGCAATAAGCATCCTGGCGCTAGGCCTAGCCGCCTCAATCTATGTGGGGATTCAAGCCTCGCGTATTGAAAATCAGATCTCCCTCCCAAGCTTCGGCTATCACGACCTAAGAGAGTATGGATACGATGTTATCTCGGTAAGTGGAACGCTCGCTGGAGTGGAGGGCGGGAACATTGCCAACAGACTCAACACGAACGAGTTTACCTGCAACCGAGCAACTGGAACATGTCGCCTCGCTCAGGCCGAGATAGGCTCTGGAGGCTTTCTATGGGTATATGCTGAGACTTTTGATATAGCATCCTGGGATTCAAACTTTGTTGTATTCAAAACGCAGCCAGGCAGCCTCGCCTGCGCCGCGTGGACATATCGCATCGACCGCATTAAAAAGGAGCTCATCGGTATCCGCGAGAAAGCAAACGGCTACGATAGCGATCGCTGTGCAGGCGTCGGACTCGAAAAATTTTCCGTCAAAATCATTGATGGGTTCGACGCCTCTGAGAAGATTCGGAAATCGAAGTAGCGCCTCATTGCCCCGACGGGGTTCCTGCAGGCATGAAGCAGTTCATGCCCTCGGATACCCTTCAAATCCATGCGACGGGATTTCTCTTCCTCCGCCACTCTCGGGTCGCTTCACGACAACCTCCGTGGCTTCCCCAGAGCCCGGGTCTCTCGAACGCCAAGCAGTTGGCGCTCTCGCGTACCCTTCAAATCCCGAGGGGTTCAATATACGAAAAGACATCCACATGTATGGATGTCTTTTCGTATTTGTAGCCCCGACGGGATTTGAACCCGTGTTCCTGCGCTGAGAACGCAATGTCCTAGACCAGGCTAGACGACAGGGCCAAGCGGTGTATCATTATAACCCGTCTGGACAGGTTTTGCAAATAGGAGGGTTCCGTGAAGGTCATCTTCCTGGACATTGATGGCGTGATGAACCGACGAGACACCGCGCCCCGCACGCGCTCTGCCGGATTCGACCCCGTTCCCATCAGCTGTCTCAACGAGATACTGGCGGCGACCGGTGCGAGCATCGTGGTCACGGGCGCTCTCGGGCGCGCGATGTACCTCGACGACCTCAAGCTCTTTTTCCAGCATTCCGGCATCTCGGGAGACGCAATCATCGGCGTGACCGAATTCGGAGGCGGAACTCGCGGCGAAGACATCACCGCATGGCTCGACGAGCATCCGGACCATCGTGAGTACTACATCGTCATCGATGACGCGGGAATCGAAGATATCAGACCGCACGGAAGCCGCTTCATCAAGACCGACTGGAACACGGGACTCACTCCGGCCTGCATCCCGCACGCCGTTCGCCTCCTCAACCGCAAGCGCCACCTCTAAGGTGGCGCCGTTTTTCGCTCAAACCCCTTCTACTCTTCTACTTGGAGAGCCAGCGAGCCGATTGCCGAACCAGCAGCTGCGGTGCCCGTTGTGGTTCTGCCATGATCTCGCGCACGATGCGTTCCATGCGGACGCCTTGGCTCCCCTTCACAAGAATGATGTCGCCACTCCGAATGAGCTTCTGCACTTCCGGCGCCGCAGTTGTCGAGTCGGGATACCAGTGCACGCGCTGAGGCTCGAGCTGATTCCCTGCGGCGTCGTACATGATGCGGCCGCCATCCCCCACGCACACGAGCGTATCGGCAACTTCTGCCGCCATCGTTCCGATACTCTGATGCGCCTGCACCGAGTGCGCCCCCAGCTCCCGCATGTCTCCGAGCACCAGCACTTTTCGCCCCGGCAACTGACGCACAGTATCGATTGCAAGGTGCATCGCCGCCGGAGAAGCATTGTAGGTATCGTCTACGAGCACGCTCTCACGGATACCCGCCAGCAAGCGAAGGCGACCGGGAGGCGGCATCATACGGCTCACCGCCTCAACTGCGTCTGCGAGCCCGATTCCTTGTGTGAGCCCAACGGCAACCGCAGCGGCCGTGGCGCGAGCAATACCCGCGCCAAGCACTCCGGCCACCACGCACGGCATTGAAGCGCCGTCGGCGGTAATATTGAACGATACGCCGGCCGGACGGTTCCCGAGGACCTTCGGGTGAATGTCCGACACCTGCACCGACGCTCCAGCACCGATGCCGAATGTCAGCACCGATGCGTGCGTCATCTCCCGCATCTCCAGCACTGTGAGGTCGTCGCCATTGAGCACAGCGCTGCCGCGTGGTGACAGTGCGCGCACCAGCTGGGCCTTCTCGGCGGCAAGCTCTTTGGGTGATGCGAAAAACTCAACGTGCACGGGCACATCACCGACATGAGTCACCACGGCGACCTGCGGTCGAAATCGTCGCGCGAGGCGGCGAATATCCCCCGGACGATCGGCTCCATATTCAAGAACGAGAATCTCCGGATAGTGGTCCGCAGATGCGAACAACCCAACGACGCCCGACCACAGCACCGATAACCAGAAGAGCGGGGTCCCACCATGACGATAGTAGGTATCCGCAAAATCCCCGATGATGGTCGCCGGCATGCCGAGCTCGTTGTTCAAGTTCCCACCCGTCGCGCGCACGCGGTAGCGTGTTGCAAGCACTGCCGCGACAGCTTCTTTTGTAGTGGTCTTTCCGGTATTTCCGGTGACACCAATGAGCGTCGGCTTGAAACGCCACAGATACCCGCGGGCAAGCAGGTTGAGCAGCATGGTGAGGAGTGCGGTCATCGGGTGGGAGGAACGTTGAAGTAGTTCAACAGGAACAGTGCCATATCCTTGAATGCAGGGCTCAAGCTGTCTGCCGCGAATGTGATGCCCTGCGGCTTTTCCATTTTGATGAGGATGACAAACTTCGGGTCGCTGGCCGGCGCAAACCCGACGAACGAGTGATTGTACTGCTTTTCGAGGTAGCCGCCCGTCGGACTTGCGATCTGCGCCGTTCCCGTCTTTCCGGCGACATCGTACCGCGGTATGCGGGCCTTGTCGAAGCCATTATCCACCACCGAGGTGAGCATCGCCCGCAGCTGCGCGGCGGTCTTTGCGGTAAATGGCGTCCCGATAATCTCCGGCTTGGTCTCGGTTCGCTTCCCAAGCTCATCCACGGTCGCCGCAACCACATAGGGCCGCAAGAGCTTCCCGCCGTTTGCGATAGCGGAGTACCCTCCGATGAGCTGCAGCGGCGTCACGGTGATGCCCTGCCCGAATGACGCGGTCAGGTAGTTGATGCGACGACCGCTGTAGAGGTTGCTGATATCGCCACTCGCCTCCCCCGGCAGATCAATGCCGGTGCGCTGACCAAATCCCATATTCACCGCGTAGTTCAGAAACGCGTCGTTGCCAATCTGGGTTTCCACCCACATGACGCCGGTGTTGATGCTCTTCTCGAGCACCTTCGTCATCGTGACGCGTCCGAAACTCTGCTCATTAAAATTCTTAATAGTGTAGCCGTCGATGAGCATGGGTCCTTGGTCATCGAACACGGTCGAGGGCGTTATCTTTCCAAGATCAATACCCATCGCCATAGTGAACGGCTTCACCGACGACCCAGGCTCGAACGGGAGAAGCGCCCCATTCAGGAAGGTGCCCACCGGGAAGCTGCCATACCGGTTCGGGTCAAAGCTCGGGCTATCAGCCATCGCGAGGATGCGACCGGTCATTGGCTCCTGCACCAACAGCACCCCTGATGCGGCGTCATACTTCTTCAGCACGCCGTCGAGCACGGTCTGTGCATACGCTTGGATGTTCGCATCGAGTGTCAGCTCCACATCCACTGGACGGTCATCTTGCTCTTGTTCCTTCTCCTCGGTGCGACCAATCAAACGCCCCAGCTGGGCGAACGCATGCCATCCGCCGCCACCCGAACGCGCGCGTCCCGAAAGCTCCTTCTCGTAGGAGGACTCGATGCCATACTGCCCCTGCCGCCCGTCGCGTCCATACCCAAGGAACCCAACTACATCCGCGGCAAGTGAACCGGCAGGATACGAGCGGTCCGTTTCATATCCGATACTGACGCCACGGATGTTCGCGGCTTTGAGCGCAGTCGCCTGTGCGTCGGTAAGTTTTCGCGAGATAGCCTTACTCCCTGAGGTCACCGAGCGGAGCAGCGCTGCGACATCCTTTGCCTCGAGTCCGAGAATACCCGCGATGGTCGCGGCAGTCGCATCGGTCGTCGATGCGTCGAACTTCGAGGCATTCACCATGAGCATGGGAAAGGTGCGGTTCGTCGCAACGACATGCTGTCCGCCCCCCGCATCGGTAAGCGAGATGTTCCCGCGCACAAGCACATTACTTACGCCGTTCGCCTGGGCCTGTGCGGTCTGTGCGTACCACGTATGGCGACGCCACGCGATATCGAACAGACGCCATGAAACAACGCCGAGCATGGCGAGCATGACGGCAAGCGCAAGAAGAGGGCGTCCGGGTCCGATACGATGCTTCACAGCTCTACGATACCAAGGAATGACCCCGCGGGTCTAGCGAGCCGCAACCGGCCGCTCCGGCGTGAGGTACACGATGTCAGCCGCCGGGACCATCCCGAGGTCCGCCGCGAGTGCGGTTAGGCGCTGTCGATTATCAAATGAGGACTGCTCGGCGACCAACGCCGTGCGTGCATCTCGAGCCTCTGCAAGTTGCTCCTGCGCATCCCGCATCTGCCATGCATGCGCAGCCAGTGCATTTGCCTGAACCACATAGAACACGAGCGCCCCGAGAGCAAGCGCGGCGAGAGCACCGTTCACCCACCCCAGCCCGCTCACACTGAGCGGCTCGTGATGGACAGCAGCATGTTCGGTAACGGGGGTTCGGATGTGATTGATGTGGGTCATAGGCGTTCGATGATTTTGAGTTTTGCGCTTCGGGAGCGAGGATTCTTTGTGATCTCACTCCACGTCGGTCGTACGGTCGAGCGGGTCACCCATCTGGCGACACCGTTCTTTGCTGCAGTTTTGAACATCTCGCGAACAATCTTGTCTTCTGCGCCTTGGAACGAGATGACCAGCAGGCGTCCTCCCGGCTTCAGCACACGTATCGCCGCTGCAACCCCCTGCGCCACATTCTCCAGCTCGGTATTCACTGCCACGCGGAGCGCCTGGAACGTTTTCGTTGCACAGTGCAGCTTCCGGTGCTGATACCACGCCGGTACCGCCGACTCGATGATGGTCACCAGGTCGGTGGTGGTACGGAGGGGGGCAGTTCGTCGGGCCAGAGCTACCGCCGCGGCGATCTGTCCGGCGAACTGCTCCTCGCCGTACTCAACCAAGATCCGCTCCAGATCTTCAACGGGCCATTCGTTCACGATACGACCGGCGGTCAGCGGATTCGTTTCCGGATTGAACCGCATGTCGAGCGGCTCATCGCGCAGGAAGGAGAATCCTCGCCCGCTCGTTTCGTAGTGCAACGAGGAAAGACCAAGGTCGAAGAGGATGCCGTCGGGAACCACGCTGTGCTCAGCGCAGATGCGCTCGAGATTCGTGTAGGTGTCGTTCACCACCGTCACCTTCCCAAGTAATTCGGGATGGTTCTTCGGAAATGCGGCGGCGATGGTCGGGTCCCATTCGATGCCGAGCACCTGTGCCCCCGTTGCCGCAACTGCGGATGCGTGACCGCCGCCATTGAGCGTGCAGTCGACAATCCACTGTCCGGGTTTCGGATCCAAGTAGCGGATAACTTCGTCTAAAAGAACTGGGGTGTGATTCGCTTCACTCATTAAATGGTGCCCAGATCCCCCAACTTCTGAGCGATTGCATCTCCGTTCTTCTCAAGCTTCGCTTTGTACTTCTCCCACGCACTGCGGTCCCACAACTCGAGTCGCGTGTGCACGCCGGTCACGACTACTTCTCGCGACAGCGACGCGTACTGCTTCAGGTAGTCAGGGACAAGGATACGACCGAGACTGTCGAACTGGACCTCGCTTGCACCGGACAGGAGGAGACGGGCGAACGAGCGGCTATCGGACTGCGCCATCGGCAATCCGGCAATCCGCTGCGCGAGCGCTTCCCACTGCGTCCGAGGAAAGAGCCACAAGCATCCATCCAATCCGCGAGTGAGTACGGCTCCGGCACCAAGCTCCTTGCGGAATTTGGCAGGAATGGACAGGCGCTTCTTCGGGTCCAAATTGTGGACGTGTTCGCCTATCAGCATTCCACTTCATTACACTC
>JADLBM010000015.1 GCA_020847715.1 Candidatus Yanofskyibacteriota bacterium
AATGTCGAGCTCTTCTTTTTGCTCGGTCACAATGCCATGAATATTCCCGAACACCGGGGCAAGGCGCTCAATGCCCGTACGCCGTACGAAATCAGCCGCTTGCTCCGGCTGTGTGTAATCCTCCCGACTCACCGCAATACTCTTCTGAACTTCCGAGCTTCCGCGAAGGTAGCCAAGCTCCGCCTCCACCATATAGGAACCCCGTTTTGTCTGCGCGTACTGCCATACGCGCTGGGTTTCGATGATATTCACGTCGTACGCGAGTCGCGAGCCGTCGAACAGCACGGAATCGTATCCGGCATCGATGGCCTGCTTGCATGCCGCAAACGACTTAAAGTGGTCGGCGTTCAGAAACACGGGAAATCCGGAGGCGGTGCGAACGGCACGAACCAGCGCGGCCGCTTCCGTCATGCCTAGAAATTCCGCCTCCCCTGCACTCGTACCCACCATAACGCAGGGCGCGCCCGCGCGCACCGCGCCCTCCACAATAGCGCGCAGAACATCGGGAGTGGCGAAATTGAAGTGCCCGATAGCCCATCGCTCGGCTTTCGCTTGTGCAAAATACTCTCGGAGCATCATGACGTATGGTTGTAGCCGTTGCCCAGAACGATAAAGCCATCCACAATGTGTTCTTCGATGAGCTCCTGCATGCGCTCGCGTCCCATATATTCTACGAATATCTTATTCCAGAGCGCCTCCTGCTGATGGTAGAGATACTGCGACCGCGCTCCCTCGCCATGCACGAGCGACATGAGAAGGTCGATGAGGTCGAAGCTCACCAACTCTTTCTTCCCACTCACGGGGTCAATAAACTCCTCCCCGATGAAATCGAGCCCCGTCCACCATCCAAGGTCGAGTCCGCCATGGTCACGCCCCAAAATACGCGAGAGACGACTCAAATCATCTTCCGCCCGCCACCAGTGGTCGGCTTCGGGGTTCACGTGCGGCTCCTTCAGCCGAGGGTCATCAAGGTCTTTCTTCGCGAGGTACTGCTGCACGATGCGCCACGTCATGCGGCCGTGGTTCGGCGCAGGAGTACTCGAAACATCCCCCCGCAGGAGACTCTTGAAGATGGTCCCGAAGTCGGGGTGTCCCATATGCCGTCGGAACAGGTTCGCGTAGAACGGCACTTCGTGCAGATAGTGGAGCATGAGCGTAAACAGGCGTAGCGTGGCGCCCTTGCCATCAATATCCGCCGGAATGACGAAGATGATGCCAAGCTCCTTGAGGTGTGAGACGTTGTGATACTTCTTCCGGAGGAATTTTTCGGCAATCTTGAGCCATTTTGTGTCGAGTACAAGGTGGTCCACCTCGCGCTCCTCGAAATCATCGGGGGTCAGGCCGCTGTATGCCTCTTCAAAGAACCGGTGCATCCACTCATCGGACTGCGTGAAGCGAAGCGACACCATTACCGAAGCAAACCCTTCGCGATCAATAAGGTCTTTCACGGTAGCGTACCCGAAATGCTCGAGGAGATTGGTGGGCGGGTACTTCTCGAGAAGCGCCGACATTCGGTCGCGCTTCAGGAAGAGCCCCGGCGGCGGCACAAACACCTTCGCCACCGTAGCGCAAAGCTTTGCACACGCTTCTTCCGGTTTTGAGAGGTCGGGGCGGTCGAGGAGCTCGTAGAGGTGGCCGTCCAGATGCCCCAGCCGCTCGATGAGTGCCGCACGCACCGCTTCGGCACCATCGCGCCGAGTAACGCCCAAACCTGCAAGCGTGCGGTCTACGGTAACATCAATCTGGCGCATGATGTCTTCGAACACGCCCTCCTGGCCGGTAATGGCGTTCATCTTCTGCTCCACCGCGAGGAGCGTTTCCGGCTCGGCGCGCATCAATCGCGCAAGCTTATTGAAAGGGTCGCGCATAGTCCCTCCCAGTATACCGCTTCCTTGGGGAAACGGTGTGCACAAAAGGCCGCTTTTTGGGGTACTTGACAAATACAAACCAAAATGCTATCATGTCACCAGCACGCTTGAGCCAAGGGTCTCTGTTCCCTCGTTGGCTAGTAGGGTGTGCGGTACAGCTAATTCCCGCAAAGAGAGCCTGTGCGGAAACTAATGTTTCGTACGCGAGGTGCATTTCGTTAGTGCACAGAGGCTCGGATTCCCGAAAAGGGAACCACCGCCCGCCATCGATCGTCGACTGGAATAGCTTGGGGCAGGAGTTTCTGACAGTCGCACTCTCCTACCACCTTGCCGCGACCTCCTCGTCGAAACGGAGATGGAGTAACGGGCAAATACATGACTCCTTTCTCAAGGAGCCCGAAAGGGACGAAGACGTCATGCCGGTTCAACCGCTGACATAAAGCGGCACCGGAGAACCGCGATCCCGAGTAGAATAACGCCACAGAGAAGCGGAGACATTGTCTCCCACCATCCTGTGGCGTTTCCTTTTGGGGTACTTGACTTAAAATAGGCATCGTGGTACGATGCTTTTGTGGAGGTTCGGCCCGGCCGCCGCCAGACCGGCGCGTCCTTCCGGGGGATGTCTTAGCCCATCCTACCGCCAACAGGACTATGCTCCCGTACGCGGGCGCATTCGCCGTCGACGGCCACCCGAGCTCGAACCTCCACACCCGCTCTTTTTCTTCTTCATCTTTGGAACGCGGCGCAGAGCGAAACAGCACCTCTGCACCTCTGCAAGGACTGGAGCCGCGGAGCCGCCCGCGATTACGAAAGCGTTCCTTGCAGGGCCTGCCTGTGCGGAGAACCGCATGGGGCATGTTCACCTCCTTCTGCGGACGAGCTGTACGGACTGTTGCGAAAAGCCAGGATATCGCAACAGTCCTTTTTTATTTTCAGAGTTGCGTGCGCGTGACGGTGACCAATGGCCACGGGCCGATGTCTCCTGCCTTCAGGATGCCTGCTTTCGCACCGTACTGCATGACAACCGCAGTCGCGTTCGCCGTGCCGAACTGAATTGATTTTTCGATACTGCCAGAACGAATGAACTCGGCGAGAAATCCCGAGTGAAATGCGTCCCCCGCCCCTGTACGCTCAACGACAGCTCCCGCAGGGATGCTCGCGGCATACCGGGCAACACCATCGGATACCGCAACGCCGCGGGAACCCTGCGTCATCACACAGATACCACCGATGGCAGCATCCAGTTTTGTAAAAATGGCATCAGCATCGTTGTACGGAAGACCGGTGAGCGTCGCGGCTTCTTCCTGATTCATACCGACGATATCAAACGATTTCCAAAGTGGCGCGAGCTTTTCAAGCCCCAGCACGAGCTCACCCGGCCCGGGGTTCGTCGCAAGGTGCGCACCCGTCTTTTGGGCAAATGAGACAACCCGCTCGAGCATTTCAATGCTCCCTCCGAGAGAATTTACATACAGCCACTTCGCGGAAAGATTCTCCCACGGAACACGTTCGGCATCCCAGCGCGCACCTTCACCGGTGTAGGAAAGAATGGTGCGCTCGCCATCGTCCCCCACGAGAATAGCCGAGTAGGCCGTGATGTCGTCATGCCGAACCTGCATGTATTTGCCATCCACGCCTTCGCGGCGAAGCTCGTCGAGAATTGCGGAACCGTTTGCATCGCTCCCAATGACACTGACACACGCGGTGCGGTACCGTTGCCGCGAAAAGGTGACAGCGGCATTCGTCCCGCCACCACCAGATGCAAACACAATCTTCCGCACCTTGACCTTTGAGCCAAAGGGAAGACAGATACCCTTCCCCGTCGGAAACTGCTCGCCGCCAACAACACGGAACGCATCCGCGCTGAAGAACACATCCTGGGTCGCCGACCCGATTGCAACGATATCGTAGTTCATTCCCTCCTCTATGCCTGTAGTATAGCACGGCTAGCCCCCTAGCTTTTAGTAGGAAAGCTTGCAGCCAGAAGAAGGCGTTAGCCGTAGCGAGAATTACGGGTTCTTGACATTATTTTAGCTATATGCTATGATGTCTGTGCGTCGCTGGAGCTGGGTCTCCGGTCGCGCGCGACCCCTCGGGGTCATAGATCAACAACCG
>JADLBM010000016.1 GCA_020847715.1 Candidatus Yanofskyibacteriota bacterium
GCTTTCTCTGCGGCAGCTTTCTCTGCGGCAGCTTTCTCTGCGGCAGCTTTCTCTGCGGCAGCTTTCTCTGCGGCAGCTTTCTCTGCGGCAGCTTTCTCTGCGGCAGCTTTCTTCTCTTCCTCCTCCTGCTTCGTTTTTTCGTAAGCTTCTTTCAACTCTGCTACCTGCTCAGGTTTTATCCATGGAGCAGGCTTGCGATTAAATTCAAAGGTAGGCGCAGGAACGACGTCCTGCGGAGGCTGAGTATCCTCGCTCTTTGGCGCAGCGTCCGGAGAACGCGGCTTTGCGGGTTCAAGTGGCTCCCCCGGTCTCACATAGATTTTTTTGGAGCCCACCTCCGGCGCCTCCTTCGCGACCGGCTTCTCTACCGTTCCGCCATCTCGCGAGAGCATCGCGAGATCATACTCCTGCAGGCGTTGCGCAAACTCTTTCTCGTTCATCGTCCCTCGTGCCCGCAGGAGACTCTCACGCTCCTCTTCGAGTGTGTTGAGCTTCTTGCGCGCCTCCTTCGGCTCCGCATTCCGCGGCGGCGTCTTCTTTGGCGAAGGCGCGGGCACGGACGCTACTGGAGCGCTCTTCGGCGGATTCATGCGCTCAACTTCACCCATAAGAGCGGAAACGCGGCTTGCGTATTCACTCTGCAACTTGCGTAGCGCCGCTTGTTGCTCCGGAGTCGCACCTTCGGGAAGCTTTGCGTTCATAACATCTTGCCGAAGCGACTCGCCCTTCTTCGTAATATCTCCCACCTCAAGAGTCTTCGGCTTCTCAGAAGCCACTTCTACCGGTGGAACTGGAGTTTCCGCAACGGCAAGGATGGCATGCACCGGCCGCGGCATGCGGTACGGTGGCGTCGGAACGGCGATTGTTTCAAGTACGCTTTTCATGACAACAGCTTCATTCCAGATCCGCTTTCATCTTCTCAAGAAGTTCGTCCGCTCGTCGCCGTCGCTCGTCATCCGACGGGCCACTCGCGGCCGTAGGCGCCATATGCTTGATGCGCTCAAACTCCTCTTCGAATTCCCGCTTCAACGCCTCGAGCTTGTCTGCGATGGCCTGCAGCCGCTCCTCGCGTGACTGCTCAGTTATCCGCTGCTCCTGTGCTGGTTGCGCCTCCGAAGCTGGCGCCAGAGACACGAGAGCTTCGTCGTATGCCGCATCTGTCAGCTTCTGGTATGTATCAAAATCGGAAAGCTTCTGGCGCATGTCCTCTTCCACTCCCGCGGCCTGCGCCGCCTCCGCGCTATTTTCTCCATGCTCGTCACGCACATTGTTGTATGCGTCTCGCGCAGCACTCAGCGCACGCTCGAACTCAAGACGCTCAGCGGCAACCATGCGCTTTGCCTGCTGGACCAACCGCTCCGCCTCGGCAATATTGCCCGCCTCCTTCGCATTGGCGAGTAAGATGTCGAGCGCATCAAGACGCTCCTGAAGGGAGCGCTCATCAACTCCCCCCTCAATGGGAACTCCGGCGGCTTGCTGCAGTTCGGCAACGATATCGTCGCCGACTTGCTGGGCTTGCGCCAAGATAGCGTGCACCGGAGAGATGCTCATAGAGTATAGAAAGTATACCCTTTTCGGGCACTTCATAAGCACGCCTCCTGTGGATAGAGCTATACGCCCTTCCTCGCAACGACATGCGCAAGTGCAGGAGCATGCTCGATGGCGCGCTCGATGGCAGCATGCACTCTGGCCCGCGGCGGATGACGGAACAATTCTCGATACCGGGCGTCTTCGGCTTGTCGCACAAGCCCCGAGAGTAGCGCGATGCGAGACCGAAGCGATTGCCGCTGTTCCAATGGAAGATCGTGCTGGATGGCAGCATAGTTCGCACGCACACTTTGATGCAGGGCGCGCACGCGAGATAACGATGGAACGGCCGGCGCCTGCTCCACCAGCGGGTATCGGTCATGGATGCGGCGTAGGAGCGCAACCAACTGTTCGCGCTCGCGCGACGGCCGCTTGTCGACACGCCGCTCGTCGAGCTGTTCAAGCTGTTCGTAGAATCGGCTCAGCTGCTCATGAATGTCTTCGCGAACAGCTTGATGAAGCGCGCCACGCTGTTCGAGAAGCTCCGCGTATGATTCCAGGTTCGCAACGCCCTCCATGAGCGTCACCACCTCGCCTTCGTATGCAGCGAACTCTTTGTCGTGCTCCAAGCTGTGCCCTTGATGAATGCGCCTCCCGAGCCAGTCGCGCACTCGCGCAATCTCCACTGGATCGAGACCCGATGCATGCTCAAGACGCTCAAGCTCCTCATCGTATGCCCGCTCAAGCTCTCCCTCTGCGGTATGGAGCGCCTCGGCTGATCCCTGATCCGTGCGGTATGCTGCCCTTGCCTCCTCGTATGCGCTTAGCGCGTCCCAGATACGATTCTCGACACCCTCCTGATATTTCCCGAATGCGCGCTCACGCGACAATTGCTCATGTTCGGCAGGAGATATCGTCTGCGTGTGGATTGGCCATTCAGGAGAGCTCTTCATCGCTCCCAGTATATACCAAAAAGCTCCTTCTTCGGAGCTCGGTGTCGATATCTGGGAACGTTACAGACCGAGATCGGGCGCCAATTCTCCATCCAGCGCCGCGTTGACCATCCGGTCGGCATCCTTGTTCTGCTCCCGTCGCACATGCTGAAATGTCACCGACCCGAAGTCGAGACGAGCATTCCACACATCCAGAAAAATGGCACGCAAGTTCGCATCACGCACCTTGTACTCGCCATTCAACTGCTTCACGAGAAGCTCGCTATCAGCTTTCACGTGCACCGTGGCGCTCTTCGCGTGTTCGGTACCGATGAGTGATTTCAGTTTTCGAAGCGCGAGGAGAACTGCCGTGTACTCTGCGACATTGTTCGTGGCAACGCCAAGCTTTTCGCCATGCTCCACGCGCCCGAAGTCGGGCCCGTCAATGACGAACCCCGACGCCGCAGGACCAGGGTTTCCGCGGGAGCCTCCGTCGGTGTGAATAGTGTATACGGGTGCGTTCATGATGCTGATTCGTTCGGCGTATTGCCTATCGGACGGAATGGCAAATCCTCGAGACGCGCGACCTTGAACCCCGCCGCATGCACATGCCCACCACCCCCATACCGAAGCGCGATTTCTGCAACATTCACACCCTCCGGCGCAGAGCGAAGCGAGACATACAAGCCACTGGAGCGCATCCGCCATACCACGCTAAACGGTCGCCCGAGAGCGAGCGTGGTACCAACTTCTGGATGGAACAGCTCCGTGGTGACCGCAAGAACCCGATACCCCTCAAAATCAACCTCGTATGCGTTGTTCGATACTAACCGCTCGACACACTTCGCCCGATACTCCCCCACAAGCGCGCCGTGCCGCATCGCTCGACGGAGCCCTGCGGCACTCTCCAGTGTGCGCGCAAGCTTCGTGTACACCTTGAAATCGAAATCATACAGGTCAAGCCAATCGCTGACCACGCCAGAATCTGGGACATTTGTCTGATGTAAATCAATGTCTTCGATAACCTGCAGCATATACGGCACCGGAGCGCCGGGGTGGAAATACTCCCATGCGATGACTGCGCCGGAATGGTCCTGCGCGTATCGGAAATCCATCGTCATTTCGGTTTCTGCGCGCGACGATACATGGTGGTCAAGCGCCGTCACGCGAACATTGTCGCGAATGAGCCGTTCCATCACATCGCGGGTATAAGTGAAGTCCAGCAAATAGAGAGTCTTCCCTTCCAGTCCTTCGGGTGGAGGAACCTGATGCTCCACGGGGATATACTCGGCGGATTTCCCGAGAGAACGAAACGCGGCCCACGCCGCGCCAAAGCCATCGGTACAACCCTTGTGGTAGAGAACGACGATCTTCTTTGACGACCGCCTACGGCCCGTCCGATGTTCGATAAATTTTGTCATGATGCGGAGTATCCGAGCGCCGCGAGGCCCGGAAGCTGTTCCCCGCCCAGAAATGCGAGCATTGAACCGCCTCCCGTGGACACCACGCTGAACTTCTCAAGAAGTCCGGCGCGAGCGACAGCGGCAATCGTATCACCGCCGCCGACGACCGTCCATGCACCGCTCTCCGCAATGGCCCGCGCGAGCGCGTTCGTTCCCGCCGCGAACCGCGCATCCTCGCATTCCCCCATCGGACCGTTCCAGATAATGGTTGTAGCTCCTCGAGCGAGGGCGGCGAATGCAGCCGCAGACTCGGGACCAATGTCGGCGATACGCCCGTCGTCAGTGACCGAATCGGTTGGGAGTACCAATCGCGGGTCGTGAATATCGAGCCCCGCGAGGAGCTCCTCCGCATGCTCATCCACCCGCGATGCACCAATGTCGCGGCCAAGCACTTTGAAGATGTCGTTCGCCAGCACGCCTCCGACCGCAATGCGCTGAGCCTTGCCGATGAGATGCCGGATGACCGGCACCTTCGTGCTCGCCTTCGCGCCGCCCATGTAGACGATCTTCCCCTCCGCGGGAGCTTGCACGGCTTTCGTCAGCTGGGCAACCTCTTCCTCGACGAGCGGCCCCGCATAGGATGGAATGAGCGTCGGCACGGTCACCACCGACGCATGCGCCCGATGACACACCGCGAATGCATTGTTCACGAACAAATCGCATCCTTCCACCAGACGCCGCGCGTATGCATCGCTATTCGCCTCTTCACCTGCATCGCTCCGCAGGTTTTCGAGCAGCGCAACGGTTCCTTTGTCGTCCCAGTATGCATGCACCTCTGCGAAATTCCGACAGAACCGTATCTGCACCCCCAACAACCGCTCCAGATGCGGCAGGAGCGGCTCGAATGACGGTGCGGCAGAACTATGCGCAATGAGCAGCACGCGAGCACCGCGCGACAGCAGCTCTTCAAGCGCGGGTCGCTGGCGAATAATGCGAAACTCTTCGGCAATGTTCCCATCGCCATCCAACGGCACATCGAAGTCGGTGCGCATCAGCACCTTCTTTCCCGCCACATCTCCCGCATCAGCAAGCGTATGCATGGTCATCGAGTCGCAACCATGAGAATACGACAGAATTCTTCCGGATGCACGCTTGCGCCACCGACGAGCACGCCGGAGATTTCGGGACGCTCCAGAAACTCTTTTGCATTCGCCGGTGTCACCGAACCGCCGTAGAGGAAGGTCGTATGCGACACATCGAAATGGTCAGCGAGTGTCTGACGGATATGACTCATGGATTGCACCGCACCCGCGGGTGTGTCGGGCTTTGCGTCGGGATTGGTGCTGATGGCCCACACCGGCTCGTATGCAATCAAACACTGGCCTACCTGCCCCGCCGTAAGACCGCGGAAGGTCGCCGCCGTCTGCGCGGCCAATTCTTCCTGCCACGCGCCGTCGCGGGTGCGCTCACCGAGACAAACAATAGGAACAAGTCCAGCGCGTAATGCGGCTCGCAGCTTCGCATTCACGACGTCGTCGGACTCCCCCAATTTCCACCTGCGCTCGCTATGCCCAATGAGAACAAAGCGGACACCGAGCTTCACCAACTGAGGCCCGCTCACCTCTCCGGTCAGCGCCCCTTCGTCGCGATCAGCGATATCCTGCGCGCCAAGCGACGCTCCCTCCGCAAGCGCCCCTTCTGCAAGCATCTGCGCGACTTCCTCAACGAACACAAACGGCGGACAGACAACGAGGTCGGCGTCGACGCCATCACGAAGACACCCGTCAATGCGTTCAAGAATCTCCCTCGCTTCCGCAAGAGAGGCCGGCAACATCTTCCAATTCGCCACAACGAGTTTCTTCATGCTATTCGGTTGGCGTATCCCGCAGATGCTTGGCGCACTCGTCCGGATCGAACGCGTTGATGTGCACCGCGGTGGAAAGTTCGAATCCTCCGTGGAGCGGAATGTTCGGCATCACTTCGCGAGGAACCACCTCCATGTGCCAGTGATAGTAGTCGTAGTTGACCTCGGGGTCGCGCGCAACCGGTGCGGTGTGAATGTAGAAATTGTAGTCGACATCGTCGAGCGCATGGTGGAGCTTTGCGAGGACCGCATTCAACGCATCCGCACAATCGCGAAGACAATCGTCGCCAGATGTCTCGAACCGCGGATTCTGGGTCTTGGGGAAAATACGGACCTCGTACGCCGTCTTAGATACGAACGGGCAGAATGCAATGAATTGCGCGTTCTCGTAGACAATGCGCACCCCCTCCTGAATTTCCCAATCAATAAGCGCACGATGCACCCCTACGCCATGCTGCTGGAAGTAATGGTCGGCTCCTTCGAGCGAGCGCATCACCTCGGGCGGAACGACCGGCGTCGAGATGATTTGCGAATGATTGTGGTACACCGATGCCCCAGCGGCTCGTCCATGATTGTGAAACACGCTCACATAGTCACCGCATGCATCCTGCGCAATGACTCGGTATCGATCGCGATACACATGGAGTACCTCCGCGGTCTCCTCGACGGAGAACTGGGCGAAGTGACGGTCGTGGTCGCGCGTCACGACCAGCTCATGAAACCCGTGCGCCGGATGCGTCGCGAACGGACCGCGCATCACCGGATCTCCGCACACGCCCGAGACTAGTGCGGGAAATTTGTTCGGAATAACGACGGTCGTCCAGCGTCCCTGCCAGTCCCCATGCCACGGCATTGTGCGTCCGTGATCGTATACCAGCACCGGCGGAAGCTGGGCCTCCATGCGCTCCGGCTCGAACACGCAATCGGATGATTTCTGCAGAAGCCTCTCTCGCGTACCATCATGCGGGCGCTTCGCGCGGGCGCTTGATATCAGCACCCATTCACCCGAGACCAAATCTCTTCGAAATTCGTTGACTGCCATGCGTTAGTGTTTATAGCGCCCAGCGAACCGCCGCATGCCCACCCGCACAGTATCCAGAAGCACCTTCGGGTACACCCACACATTCACTCGGGTTTCCGGCGGGTTGTTCCAGGTAATGGGAATCTCCGCGATTGTGAATCCTCGCTGTCGCGCACACGCGAGCACCTCGACATCAAATCCCCAGCCGAAGACGGTAAGTCGTGTAAAGATCTCCTGCGCCGCTTTGGCGGTAAATGCCTTGAATCCCCGCTGGGTATCCCAGATACCGGGAACAGCCCACGCCTGAATCCACAGGTTTCCCATCTTGCCCATGATGACACGCCACAATGGCTCTGCTCCGCCCTGCACAACCCGCGCCCCCTTCACGGCGAGAGAGCCAATGACGATATCCGTTCCCGCATCGAACAACGGCTTCATGTTCTCGAAGTGGTCGATGGTCGTGCTATTGTCAGCATCCATAAAGAGGCGCACCTCCCCCGTCCCGAACAGCATGCCAGCGGTAACCGCATACCCTTTCCCCGGCCGCTTCTCTTGGATGAGACGAATAGCGTGATACTGCTGCATGACCGCGCGAACGGCATCAGCAGTTCCGTCCGACGAGCGATTATCCACAACAATGACTTCCCAGTCATACGACTGGCGGGAAAGCCACCCACACACGGCCTGCAATGTGGAGCCGATACGCTTCGCTTCGTTGTAAGCCGGAATGATGACGGAGAGATACATTGCCCCACTATCATAGCCGAGTCGGGACCAAAAGCAAAAAGAGAGGGATTTGACAGAAACGGCACGAGTCACTACCATTGGCCCCCGTGGCGGACATCCTGACATTATCTATAGAAGACAGCCGGTATCCCACGCTCCTGAAGCGTATTGCCGACCCGCCACCCCACCTGCACTGCCGCGGCAACATGGCGCTCCTTGATTCGTTCTGCATCGGAGTCGTCGGCGCTCGCCTCGCGAGCGATTACGGCCGCCGCGCCGCGACCGACCTCGCCGGACAGCTTGCGTCCAACGGCATCACCGTCGTGAGCGGGCTTGCGCTGGGCATTGATGCCGCTGCCCATCAGGCGGCACTCGACGCACACGGAGCAACGATTGCCGTTCTCGGCACCGGCATCGAGAACCTCTGGCCGAAGGAGAACGAACGGCTCGGGGAACGCATCATCGCGGAAGGCGGTCTCGTAGTGTCCGAGTACCCGGGAACAAAGCCCGGCGGGAAGCACACATTCCCCGAGCGAAACCGTATCATCTCCGGTCTCTCGCGCGGCATCGTTGTCGTCGAAGCCGACCGAAAATCCGGCTCACTCATCACTGCGCGATGCGCACTCGAACAGGACCGTGATGTGTTCGCCGTTCCCGGCAGTATCTACTGGCCGCGTTCAATCGGTACGAACCTCCTCATTCAGCAAGGTGCTCGCCCAGTCCTCACCGCATCCGACATTCTTGCGTCATATGCCGTGCGGCAGATTCCGCTCCCCGTTGAGCCTCTATCCACACGTGATCCGGTTCAGCAGAGTATACTGGCTCTATTGCGTACACAGGGGCCGACGCATCTCGATGCGATTGTCGCAACGATAGGAGAAGATGCGTCCCGCAGCATCGCGGCAGTCGCGCTCCTCGAACTGCAAGACGCCATCCGTCACTCAGGAGGCGGCATCTACCAGATCTCAGCGAACTAACAACACCATCCTCAACCCGTGAAACTCGTCATCGTCGAATCCCCAACCAAAGCAAAGACTATTTCCCAATACTTGGGCGATGATGTTGTCGTGCGCTCCAGCTACGGCCATGTGCGCGACCTTCCGAAATCTGAACTTGGTATCGACACCGAGAAGGACTTCGCGCCCTCCTACATCGTCCCGACAAAAGCGAAGAAGAACCTGTCGGAACTGAAGAAGGAGGCCGCCAAGGCAGATACCATCGTGCTCGCAACTGATGAAGACCGCGAAGGAGAGGCTATCGCGTGGCACCTGTCGCAGGCGCTCGATTTGGCAAAACTGCAAAAGAAAAAGAAGGACCTCAAAGTCCAGCGCATCGTGTTTCACGAGATTACCAAGTCCGCCATTCAGCACGCCATCGAGCACCCACGCGAGCTCGACCGGAATCTGGTAGATGCCCAGCAGGCACGCCGCATTCTTGATCGCCTCGTCGGCTACAAACTCTCCCCTGTTCTCTGGAAACGCTACTACCGAGGACTGTCTGCCGGCCGCGTACAGTCAGTCGCAACACGGCTCATCGTCGAGCGCGAGCGCGAGATTGAAGCATTCAAACCCGAGGAGTACTGGACGATACAGGCATCGCTCACGACGCCCGATTTCCCCACCCCCATCGCCGCCCAATTGGTCAGCGCCCACGGAAAGCCGCTCGACAAGTTCGGCATTCCGAACAAAGAGCGCGCTGATGCCATCCTCGCCGATCTTGATGGTGCCACCTACACCGTAACGAGCGTCGAACGCACGCAATCCTCCCGCATGCCGCATGCACCGTTCACAACCTCCACGATGCAGCAGGAAGCGAACCGCCGCCTCCGCTACTCCAGCAAACAAACCATGATGTTCGCTCAAGGCCTGTATGAGGCCGGATACATCACCTACATGCGCACCGACTCGGTGAACTTATCAGAACAGTCCCTCCTCCAAGCGAAGGAGCACATCGAATCGCAGTATGGCCCGACATACCACTTCCGCCGGAAATACAAAACAAAATCCAAGAGCGCGCAGGAAGCGCACGAGGCCATCCGCCCCACCGACCCCGCTCGCACACCGGAGTCCATGGCAGGCACGCTCACGCCCCAGCAGCTGAAGCTCTACGACCTCATCTGGCGCCGGTTCACCGCATCGCAGATGGCTGACGCGCGGTTCGATGCGACTGCAATCGATATTTCGGCGAAAACCTACGGGTTCCGCGCGACCGGCTCAATCCTCACCTTCGACGGATGGCTCAAGGTCTTGCCCTCGAAGTTCGAAGACAACGAGCTGCCGACCGTCCGCGATGGAGACGCACTCACCCTCAGCGAGCTCACCCCCGAGCAACACTTCACAAAACCACCCGCCCGCTTCAACGAGGCGTCGCTCATCAAGACGCTCGAAAAGGAAGGTATCGGCCGCCCGAGCACCTACGCCGCCATCATCAGCACCATCCTGCTCCGCAAATATGTCGAGAAGGACCGCAGCCGGTACTTCCACCCCACTGAGATTGGCATGCAAGTCAACGACTTCCTCGTCGCGCAGTTTCCTCGCATCGTCGATGTGAAGTTCACCTCCGGCATGGAAGACGAGCTCGACGATGTCGCCGCCGGCAAGCGCTCGTGGGTGCCGACCATCCGCGCCTTCTACGCACCGCTCGCACTCGACATCAAGGAGAAGATGAAGGAAGCGCAGGAGGCGAAGGAGGCTGAAATCGAACAGACCGACAAGATTTGCGACAAGTGCGGAAGCACGATGGTCGTGAAGCGCGGCCGGTTCGGGAAGTTTATCGCCTGCTCGAACTTCCCCGAATGTAAAAATATCTTGAAGGAAAAGAAGGACTCCGCTCCCCCGGAGAAAGTCGGCCGCGTATGCCCCGACGATGGCGGCGAGCTCATCTACCGCATCGGCCGGTTCGGGAAGTTCATCGCCTGCTCGAACTTCCCGAAGTGCAAACACACGGAGAAGATAAAGAAGACGGAAACCGAAGAGACGCCTCCGGAACCCGACGCTGCATAGACGCCCGCCCTATTTCGTGGTAAATCAGCGACCAGCACACTCAAAGGGAGGTTCGGCGTGGAATACCAAGAGACCCACATTCCCGGAGCCGTTCTCATCAAGCCCGTACGGCGCCTCGACCAGCGCGGCTCGTTCCGCGAGGTGTTCAACGAAGATCGCCTCCGAGATATCGGGCTTCCGCCGGTTGCGTTCCGGCAGATGAACGTCTCGGAGAGTCGGAAGGGCGTTCTGCGCGGGCTTCACTTCCAGAAGTTGCGCCCGCAAGCGAAGCTGGTCACCGTTCTCCGCGGCGTCGCTGTCGACGTCGTTGCCGACATTCGACGCGACTCCCAGGCGTTTGGTAGGTACGCGAAGGCCACCCTCTCCGCCGAGAACGGACATGCGCTGTTCATTCCTGCCGGTTGCGCACACGGCTTCGTGAGCCTGACCGACGACCTGCTCTTCTGCTACCTCTGCGACGACACCTACTCGGGACCGGATGACCAAGGTGGCATCCGCTGGGACGACCCGTTCTTCTCGATTTACTGGCCCTTCACGAACCCGCTTGTATCAGAAAAGGACGCACTCCTCCCCTGGACCGCCAACCTGCGACCCGAGGATTACCCGTTCACCGCCTCGCGCTAAGCGCGAGGCGTTTTTCATGCACCGTTGAAAAACCAGAAAATAGGAATACACTATCGTCAATGGATGCGCGCGCCCTCCTACTCTCGAAATACCACGGAGAGGACCACGCCCTCATCGAGCGGGCGTTTCATGTCGCGGACACAAATCACGCCGGCCAACTCCGCGCCTCAGGAGAGCCCTACATCACCCACCCGCTCCACGTCGCCCTATTCCTCGCCGATCTTGGATTCGACGCCCGCACCGCCGCGGCGGCGCTCCTCCATGACGTACTCGAAGACACGGCGGTCACGAAGAAAGAAATCGAAGAACAGTTCGGACACGAAGTCGCCTTTCTTGTGGATGGCGTCACCAAGCTGTCTGCTATCAGTAGCCGCGCCCGCTCACGGGCAACCACAACTGACCTGCAGACGCAGTCGCTGAAGAAAATGTTCTTCGCTATGGCTGAGGACCTGCGCGTTATCATCATCAAACTCGCCGACCGTTTCCACAACATCTCGACGCTCAAGTACAAAGATCCCGAATCGCGCATTCGCATCGCCCGCCAAACGATGGACCTCTATGCACCCATCGCCGACCGTCTGGGCATGGGAAAACTGAAAGGAGACATGGAAGATATTGCGTTCCCGTGGGCTTACCCGACCGAATACGGATGGCTGAAGAAGGCCGTCCGCGGGAAATACACCGATCGGCTCCGGTACATCGAGCGCACCGCCCCCATCGTGAAGAAGCACCTGACCGACTCCGGCGTGCCGGTCCTCGATATCCACGCCCGCGCCAAGCGCATGTGGTCGCTCTACCAAAAGCTCAAGCGCTACGATATGGACCCCGATAAGGTTATGGACCTCGTTGCGCTTCGCATCATCGTTCCCGATGTAAAGAGTTGCTACGAAGCGCTTGGGATTATTCACGCGCACTACCGCCCAATGCCGGGGCGCATTAAGGATTACATCGCGCTCCCGAAGCCGAACGGCTACCGCTCGCTCCACACAACCGTCTTCTGCGAGAAGGGTCGCATCGCCGAGATCCAGATTCGCACGCCCGACATGCATAGTCACGCCGAGAATGGTATTGCGGCCCACTGGAGCTACGCGGAAGCGGGCAAACGCGCGGTGTCGGCAAAGCAGAAGGAGCTCGCGTGGATCAACCAGCTCAAATCCTTCCTTCGCGATATCAAGACGAGTCAGGGCATGGCCGAACTCAAGATCGACTTCTTCAAGAATCGGATCTTCGCGCTCACGCCAGAGGGTGACATCAAAGACCTCCCCGAGGGCGCGAACGCAATCGACTTCGCATATGCCGTACACTCCGAGCTCGGCCATCGGACAACTGGCGCACTTGCGAATGGTCGCATCATTCCGCTGGACGCTCCCTTACAATCCGGCGATGTTGTTGAGATTATCCGCGGAAAAGAAGCCCGTCCAAGCAAGGACTGGCTCCACATGGTGACCACTAGCCAAGCTGCAAAACACATCAAGGGGTGGCTCAAGAAAAACGATCCGGGCATGGCGGTTGCTGATGGTCGCGTCCTTCTCAACCGCGAGCTCGGTAAGTCGGGATTATCGCTCGACAAACTCAATCGACGCCACATCGACACGCTCGTGAAGGCAGCGTCATCGAAAACGCTCGATGACCTTCTCCTCCACATTAGCATGGGCGACTTCGACGCGGCCGTCGTCGCGCGGACGCTCGGCATAAAGACACCGGACACGCGCCAGCACAGGAGCGCTGTCAGCCGAAGCGCTCCTGTGACGGGCGCACTCGCCTCCGTACTCATCGCGGGAGAACCCGGCCTCCACTATAAGATCGGGAAGTGCTGTGCGCCTCGCGTCGGCACACCGATCACCGGATACCTCACGGTCGCCCGCGGCGTCACCATTCACGCGCACACCTGCGCGAATGTCACAGCAGCCGACCATCGTCGGCTGCTCAAAGCGGAGTGGTCGGCTTAACTCTCCGAGTTACAGCCCTCGCATCTGATCGATGATAGCCTGCAAACGGTGCGCGGCTTCGTCCTCCTCTTTCGGATACGCATCGCGAACCGCCTCAAGGGTGGCAATCGCGTAGCTCTCTCCAGTATCCTCGTCGATTACCCCAGAGTCGAACTGGAGCTTTGCGTAGCGAATTTGAAAATCAAGACGAGCCTGCTGGCTTGGGCTCGCATCAGCGAGCACCTCGTTTCGCGCATACCACTCGCGAACAACCTCGAAATCTCCACTCCTCATTGCCTCAACACATCGCTCATCCGAAATTGACTCCCTCTCATGTGTACCGTTCATTTCGGGAGGTTTCTCCATATCAGTCGATGATTCGTTTGACGACGCCGTTGAGGTGCTCGAGATCCGTGAAACGGATAACGATCTGGCCCGCTTTCGCGGAACCAGTCGCTGTGCGAATAAGCACGGGCGCCTGAAGATGCTCCGCCAAGTTTGCGCGCAAATCTTCGAAGCGTGCGCTGTGCGACGCCTTCCGGCGACCGACCGCCGCCTTCGCGGACGATGCGGCGTACTCAACATCCTTCGTGCTAAACCCTCCGGCAGTAAGCTGTTCGTAGGCCTGCCGCTGGGCCGCCTCGTCTTGGAATGAAAGGAGTGCCCGGGCCGCAGTTCCCGAAATACGTCCTGCACGCGTTGCGTCCTTGATGTACTTCGGAAGATTGATGAGGCGCATGATGTTGGCAACCGCCTCACGGCTCTTCCCCACCTTCTCCGCAATCTCCTGTTGCTTCAAACCGAACTCATTCGCGAGACGCGCATACGCCTCGGCCTGCTCGATAGCATTGAGATCTTCGCGTTGAAGGTTCTCGATAAGCGCAACCTCGAGGCGCTGCGAGGGCTGCGATGCGCCTGCGGGAGCAAGGTCGTCGCGGATGATAACCGGCACCTGTGGGAGCCCCGCCATCTGTGACGCCCGCCACCGGCGCTCGCCCGCGATGAGCTGATAGCGAACGGCGCGGCCCCGCGGAAGATCTTCTTCGATCTTGCTCACCAAGAGTGGCTGAAGCACCCCAAACTTTCTGATACTCCGCGCAAGATCACCCAACGCCTCTTGATCGAAATCGGTGCGTGGCTGTTCAGGATTCGGCTGGATCTTGCTGACCTCGACATAAAAGACATTCTCACGCTTCTGATTCACTCCATCGGCGACTTCGTCGGGGATGAGCGAGCTGAGTCCTTTGCCGAGTCCGAACAATTTCTTCGACATGGTTCTAGTTTAGCCGAATTATCTCCTGTGCCAAGCGGTCGTACGCAAGCGCCGCCTTGCTTCCAGGATCGTGCTGCAAGATGGTCTTCCCAAAGCTCGGCGACTCGGCAACCGACACACCGCGTGGCACAACCGACTCGAACACGCGGCCCGGGAAATTGTGCATCACCTCATTGACCACCTGCCGCGAAAGCTGGTTGCGCTTGTCGTACATCGTGAGCACCACTCCCATCACCCCAAGGTCGGGGTTGAGCCCACCGCGCACGAGATCGATGGTGCGCATGAGCTGACCAAGCCCTTCGAGCGCGTAGTACTCGCACTGCACCGGAATGATAACGCGGTCCGCCGCAGCGAGCGCGTTGATAGTAAGAAGTCCCAGCGACGGCGGACAGTCGATGAGGATATAGTCGTAGTTCGTCCGTAACTGGTTGAGGGCGCGGCGAAGACGATACTCGCGCTCCTGCATACTGACCAACTCAACAGTCGCTCCCGCCAGCGACTGTGCGGCCGGAAGAATGTCGTAGCCGTAGATAGGAGTCTTCCGGACGATTGAGATAGGGTTCGTGTCGCTCACCAGTGAGTGGTACACATTTTGGGCGGTTGGGTGTGTTTCGAGCCCAAGTCCCAGTGTGGCGTTCGCTTGAGAATCAAGGTCGACGAGAAGCACATACTTGCCGCGTGCGGCAAGATACGCGCCAAGGTTGACCGACGTCGTGGTCTTTCCTACTCCCCCTTTCTGATTACAGACTGCGATGACCCGTGCCATAGATATTTCTCTTCTCCATTCTATTGTTTCGTCCTCTACAATGCAATTCAGCCAACTCTCGCATACGACGGAAGACCCTTGAGAAAACACTGAAAATACGGTATGATACGTGTCGCAATGCCCGAGTGGTGGAATTGGCATACACGCACGACTCAAAATCGTGTGCCGCAAGGCTTGTGGGTTCAACTCCCACCTCGGGCACAGAAACACATGCGACACCCCTACGGGTGTCGCATGTGTTCGCTTATTTAACTCCACTCGAAACTATTTCCAAGGGAAGCGAGGGGTGGCACAGCGGGAATCGGTGGTTACACCTTATCGCCTTCTTCTGGGTGCTCGCGGGTCGGCGGCTCCGCAAAATTTACTGAGCCTTTTCCAATTCCTCTAAATCCTTAAGAACATATGCCCTAAAAATGCTATCGCGTTCAATCCCATACGGAGTACTCATAATCCATTTACCCAATCGAGTGCCATTATGATCCCCGGGTCTTCCGTCGGGGAATACAGACCGCACTTTTTCTGGAGCATTACCAACCCATTTTTCAATAGCCTCGCGATACTCCTGCTGCGCTCTATCCAGCCTCTCATTCCATTCTTTTTGTGCTAGCTCATTTTTCTTGCGCACCTCTCGACAATCAGCTTTGTACTTTTCGACAGCTTGGCTATAACAACATTCGGGTGGAGGGGTGACACCTCTTGCTCGTGTCGGATTTTCCCCAGGCAAAGGAGTATCCCACCCGACAGGAGCAGGGTGCTCCACGCTGGCATGGATATATCCAGAATCTTCGCCGTCCTCATCCCGCACAGTTTTACTTTCGTTGGCTATCGTTTTTGCTCCACACGACTGACATACCCACCACTTGTGGACTGCGCCCTCTTTCCATTCCTCAGTTGGCGCCTCGCCTTGCTCTTGCTTGTATTCTGGAACGGCGGGGAATGAAGGGAATTGCAGTTTTTCGCGTTCATCCGGAGCTCTCCACTCTGGTAGAGGGTTTGCTTCGAGATATGCTTTTATCTCTCTAATAGTTGCCGAATTTTCAAGTGCGCTTAAAATTCGCTCTGTCTCTGCGTTATATTCAGCTTGCGCTCTTTCTTGCTCTGCCTTCCTTTTCCTAGCTCCTTCCTCATTTTGTTTGAGCTCTTCCGGCGAAAGCTCCCGTAAACGCCTTCTCATGCTAGATTATGTAGATTAATTAGTAGCACTACTTATCTCGAGCGATGGTCTCCGCAACAATCGCCGCAACCTCGTCGGGGCTCAGGCGCGAACTCGAACCGTCTTGATTCCGCGGAGATCCGCCGATGGAAGATCCACCGCCCCACCCGGGCTCCCTGTCATTCAGTGCGTGGAGAATCGTTCCTTCTTTGCTTGCCGGTCCGACAGGAAAGTCTCCAACTATTTCGCTTTTCTTTCCCACCGTATATCTAAATGATCCGTCGGATAGTTCTTGGTAGGCGATTGCCCGAGTGTGGCCTGCGGCATAGAGTAAATCAAATACAAAATCATCGCTTTTTGCCATGATCCAACCCGTGCCCGTGTAAGTGATTTCAAATGTTCGCTCTTTTTCTTCTCGCGTAGCTAGGCCTTCGCCACGTCTCATTTTTTCAATAAGTTCGAGGGTGCCAGCGCTGCACTCTTCAAGAAGCTGCGTAAGGTCAGTTTCGCTGTATTTTTTCGAGCGGTGCAGATCGGAAACTCTTTTTAGTGGTCCTAAATAGAAAGCATCGGCTAGTTTCGGGTTCCTTGTTGGGTATGCTGGTCCGTGTGCATCTACTTTGCCAACCACCTCGACAAGCTCCTGCACGACAGGGTCTCTGGCGAGTTCAGGATGCTTAAGTAAGACATAGGCCATAACCGTATCTCCATCAATGTCGTTTATATAAACATTGCAACCGTCGGTTTCGAGTCCAAGTAAAAGCGCGTCTTTCACCTGCTCGCAGGTTGCGCTTGTGACAAGACGAACACACTTGTCGTGGTGATCAAATGAAAATCGTTGGTTTCCTGCGTCGACTTCTGGACCCTCCACGGCTCCGTCAAGCGCAATACTCTTCGATGGCAACTCTTCAAATTTCCAGACTTTGCCCCGTTCTATGTGCAATATTAAGCGCGGTCCTTTTTCGGCTTGATTATTAAATTGTTCTGATGTGTTCATGGAGCATACTTTACCCTCTCCTGCAAAAACCACAAGGCGGCTAAGCGGCCAATTATCCCGCCAGCAGCTTGTTCTCCACGCCGAACATGAGAGTTGACAAATCCATAATTTGGTGTAAGTTGAATCCATCGCATCTCTGCAAGAGCCCACCGAGATTGAGCGGATAGCCCCTCATCGGCGAGCTCTTGGGGGACACGATGTACTCTGACAGCGAGATCGCAGCAGTGCTCCGCGAAGAGACGCCCATCGTCACCAGCGTCGCGGAGCTCGCAGAACAGCCCGACATCCATTTCGAGGAGGTCAACGACTGCGCCCCAGGGTGCGTGCTCCATCCGGAGCGCAGCACCGCCGATCACGCCGTGCACGCTGAGTAGTACCGCCTGTCGTCACAACGACAGGAAGGCGCCGATACCCATCGGCGCCTCTTTTATACACACCCTCAGGCATTGCACGCGCATGCGAAGTGCTATCATGCGCGTATCACACACCGCACGGAGGGATGAAGCAACTCGAGAAACAAAAATCGCATTCGCATCCGGCACCGCTGCCGGAGTCATACCTCCTCTGCCACGAATGCGATGGCACGTGGGTTGATGGTCGCGCCGGAACATGTGCGCACTGCCCGCTCGATACCGCAAGTCAGGACTTTCATCTCTGTCTCCCGTGCGCGCTGAATGAAAAGCGCTGCCAGCATTGCGGGCAGGAGATGCCCGTGCGCATTTCGGTCTGCTAACCTGCGCTCGCAGGACGCGTTGCAAGCGTCAGCACATTCTCGAGCACCGCCGCAACAACGAGCGGCCCCATACCACCCGGGACAGGCGTGAGCGCCCCAGCGATCTTCGCAACCGAAGCAGCGTCAACATCACCCACATACGCGTTGCCCCGCTTTGCATACCCGAAATCAAGCACGAGCGCCCCCTCCTTCACCCACGCGTCGGTAACAAGCCCCGGCACCCCCGCACCGGAAATAATAATGTCCGCTCCCCGTGCGAGAAGTTCCGGCTGCGGGGTGTCGACATCGATATCAATCACCTCCGCTCCCTGCTGACGGAACCACCGCGCGACCGGAATGCCGATCAATGCGCCCTGCCCCACCACGGCAACGCGCGCACCCCGCACATCACGTCCGAGCGCCTGAAGAAGAGTCCGAACCGCCAACGCCGCGGGAGGAAGGATTGGCGAAACGCCATCGGCACATCTCTGCTCGCTTCGAGACGAAAGGAGATCAACATCTTTCTCTGAAGGAATGAGCGCACAAAATCCGGCGCGATCCCACCCCGTAGGCAGTGGAAGCTCAACGAAGATGCCGTGCACCTGCTCATCGGCGGCGAGATAGGCCAGCGTCTGCCGCGCACCGGCTTCGTCATCTGCGTCGAACACATATGTCGAGAACTGGATGCCGGCGGTATGTGCAGCTTTTTGCTTTAGCCGGACGAACGCACGAAGTCCAGGATCATCTCCAGCGACGATAGCCGCGAGATGGAGCGGTGCGCCTAATGCTTCGACCTGCTCTCGCAGGTCGCTCAGCAGTGCCTCTGCAATGGTCTTCCCCTGGATGATGGTCGCGCTCATGGCGAAAGTATTGGTTAGAGATATGCGAGAATTTTATCGGCACGGACGGCTCCCTGCCGCAGAATACGCGGGACCCGACCGGACAAGTCTACCACGGTCGATGGGAGAGAATCAGGCAACACCCCCGCATCAAGGATCATGTCCGGTTGCGGCGCTGCCCGCTCGAAGGCCGCGCGAATCGCGGGCGCATCATTCGTGGGCTCGGTTCCCGCTGCATTCGCGGATGTACCAGCGAGTGGGTAGCCGAGGTGACGCAAGAGCATCTGCACGAATGCGTGCTCCGGCGCTCGGATACCGACGGTCTGTCCTCCCCCGCTCATAATAGCCGGAACGATAGGCCGGCGCGGAAGAACGAAGGTAACCTTCCCAGGCCAGAACCGCGCGATGAGCGACTCCTGCTCCGGCGTAATATATGCGAGCTCCCGAGCCCACGAAATGTCCCGCACAAGCATCGGGAGCGCCTTCACATAGCTTCGATGCTTGATATCGAACACTCGCCCCACCGCCGCGGCATCAAGCGCGTTACATCCCAGCCCATAGAGCGTGTCGGTCGGATACACTGCCGTCCCGCCACGACGCAACACCGAGACTGCGCGCTCGACGGCGGGCATCATATCTCCGGCAAGATCGAGTGAGAGTGTTTGCATGCAGCCCGATGAAGCGCAAGGAGCCCTTGCGGGCTCCTTGGGTCGTTCTCGCTATTTCGACTCTTCCTTTTTCTTCTTCGGCTTCCAGCTTTCCATTTTCGGACGGTCCCACACCTTGTGGTTGACCATCAGGTTGTTGACGGTCGGACTCACCTGCGCCCCCTTAGACATCCAGTATTCGATCCGCTCGCGATCGGCCTTGAACGCCTTGGCATGCGGGTCGTAGGTGCCCAAGAGCTCCAGGTACTGGCCCTGGGGTTTCTTGGTGTGCTCCATGACCGCGATGCGGAAATGGGCCTGCTTTTTCTTACCGATACGCTGCAGACGAATCTTCAACATAGTGCATTATCCTACCAGATATGCGCATTTCTTGCAAGTATTTGACATTCCTGCATTTAAAAGTATAATAAATACGGAGGTGCGAGCAATGTTCGTGTTCAAGCCGGTCGTCCCAGACCTCTCAACGCTCGCCAAGACCATCGGTGGGCGCATCGAGGTCACCAAGACGCGCACGGGATCGGGCAAGGATCGCTGGATTGCCCGGGTTGTTGGACCAGACGACTGTCATGTCGGCTTCCGATTCGACGGGAGAAACGCGCAGCTCGGCGTGTTCTCTCCATCGGTAACTGCTCCCACGGCACCGCTCGCGCGGCTCCGCCTTGCGCGACTCCTGTCGCGTCGCACATTCGTGATCCGAGAACCTCAGGCCGGGAGAGAGCACTACCTTCCACTGGGGTGCATCCGCCCCTAGTCATCCCGCCTTATCGCCGCCCCTCGGGCGGCGTTCTTTTTATCTTCCTCCCCACTTCTTGTTCTGCAGAGCATCCTCGGCGGCCGCCTGCTGCGCATCCTGCTTGCTCTGCCCCTGCCCCTCTCCGGCGAGTTCCTTGCCAAGATACACGCCAATCTTGAACTGACGGGCATGGTCAGGCCCCCACTCTTCCATCACATGATAGGTCGGAGTCACGCTGATGCGCTCTTGTGCCTCCTCCTGCAGGAGCGACTTCGGGTCGCGGTACAATTTCTTGCTGATAATGTCCGGCAAATGCGTGAGCACAAAGCGGCCGATGAACTCCTTGCACGCCGAGTACCCGCCATCCAAATACATAGCCCCGATAAGTGCCTCAATAGCATTTGCGAGGATGTATTGCCGAGCACGGCCCGTATCCCGCGCCTCACCACGCGAAAGCAACATGTGGGCATTCAGATCGAAGTCGTTCGTGATACCCGAAAGCATCGTGGCATTCACGAGCGCGGCGCGCCAATTCGTCATTTCCCCCTCCGGTGTCGAAGGATAGTGCTCGTAGAGATATTCCGTGACAACCAGCTCGAGCACGGCGTCGCCGAGGAATTCAAGACGCTCATTGTGCCCGACCGGCCAATCAGGATGCTCGTTGAGGTACGACCGATGCGTCACCGCATGCCGCAGGAGCGACTGATCCTTGAATGTATATCCGATGCGCTCCTGAAGGAGCGCGAGATCCTGACTCGACATCCCGCGATGCCCAGCCACACATCACGCACGGCGGCAGCGCCACCATGCTTGGTCTATGGCCAAGGTAGTTATGATTACTCACCCTTCACTTCCTCCTCGATTCCCTCTCTATGGGCAGGGGCATCGTCCTTGCCCGGCTCACCCATCTCTTTATAAATGGTCCCCAGCACGCCATTGATGAAACGACCACTCGACTCACCCCCGAACGATTTCGCAAGCTCGATCGCTTCGTTGATGGCGACCTTCGGAGGCACCGCCGCACGATCGCCCCACATCAGCTCGTACAGCCCGAGGCGAAGAACATTGCGGTCCACCATCGCAATTTGGTCGATGGGCCACTGCGGTGCGGCGCGCTCGATGATGCGGTCGATCTCGTCGATGTGCTCGAGCGTGCCTTTCACCAGCTGGACGATGAACTCAGGCTCCTCGAGACCGCTCCCGAACTCGGCAATCGTGTGCTGCAAGATGTCTGGCAACAGCTCATCCTTCCGCCCTTTGAAGTCCCACTCGTAGAGGGACTGCATGGCGACTGAACGTGCGAGATGTCGTGAGGCCAAGGAACGAGAGCTTATTCCCTACTCCTGCAACTATTTCTGCTGCTGCTTCTTCTTTTCCGCCTTCTTCATGGTACGAGCAAGCACATTGACCACCTCGCGGCCCTTGTAGTATCCGCAGTGCTTGCACACGGTGTGCGGCTTGATCATCTTCTTACACTGACCGCAGGCAACGAACGCCTGCTTCTTCAGCGCCAAGTGGCTGCGCCGACGCAGCTGCTTCCCTTTGGCCATGTGGTGTCGTGGAACGCCCATAGTGGATAATAGATAAGGTGAACGCCGAATACGCGGCTTTCGTAGAGGCAAGAATATCACAAAAGACACCGAGGCGCAAGCGCTTGCAAAAAGCCCGAAAAATGGCACAAAAATATCAACATTGAGGACTGCGAGGCATAAGACTACAATGCCCCCATGGACCGCCGCCCCTGCCATCTTCATGCGCCTCCCCAAAGGGCGCTTTTAATTCCCGAAACCCGATAAACTGCCCCCGCTATGCGCTTCGTCCACCTCCACACCCATTCACACTACTCGCTCCTCGACGGCCTCTCGAAGGTCGATGCGTTGGTGCGCCGAGCAAAAGAGCACGGTATGGACGCCATGGCGATTACCGACCACGGGGTCCTGTATGGTGCAATCGAATTCTATAAGAAGGCGACGAAGGCCGGCGTTAAACCGATCATCGGATGCGAAATGTACATCACCGACGGGTCACGCCACGACAAGCGCCCCGGCATCGACGCGGATAAACGCTGGCACCTCATCCTCCTCGCCGAAAACGAAACTGGGTACCGCAATCTCGTGAAACTTGTTACTGCAGCACACCTCGAAGGGTTCTACTACAAGCCACGCATCGACAAAGAGCTTCTCCGTGCGAACCACGATGGCCTCATCGCACTGTCGTCATGCCTTGGCGGAGAGGTCTCGCAAGCACTCCTGTCGGGCAACGTTGAAAAAGCGAAACAGATTGCCACTGAGTACCGAGCGATTATGGGTGCAGGAAACTATTTTATCGAGCTCCAGCAACACACCAACATGCCAGAGCAGAACGAGATGACCCCAAAACTCGTCGCGCTTGCGCGAGAGCTTGGCATCCCGCTCGTCGCAACCCAAGACTCCCACTACTGCACCGCGGAAGACGCACGAGCGCA
Organism: Candidatus Yanofskyibacteriota bacterium; assembly: GCA_020847715.1. Classification (GTDB taxonomy): domain Bacteria; phylum Patescibacteriota; class Minisyncoccia; order 2-02-FULL-40-12; family GWA2-44-9; genus JAGOPO01. The sequence goes on from JADLBM010000016.1 coordinate 22,633, forward strand.
CGACATCCTCCTCGCCGTTCAGACCGGAAATACCATCCACGACGAGAAACGGTTCACGATGAACCAAGATGATTTCTCATTCTGCTCCGGCGAGTCGATGCATGAAAAATTCGCTCCCCTTCCGGCCGATGTCGTCGAAGAGGCGTTCGCGAATACCGGAGCCATCGCGGATCGCTGCAATCTGACGCTCGAACTGGGAAAGCTCCAGCTCCCCCACTTTCCCCTTCCCGAGGGGCACGAGGATCCGTTCGAATACCTGCGCACACTTGCCTATCAGGGGCTCGAACGGCGATTCGGTGCAACACCGGACCCCTCGGTACGCGAGCGGCTCGAGTACGAGCTTGGCGTTATTCGCGAGACAGGATTCTCGGGGTACTTTCTCATCGTGCAGGATTTCGTGAACTGGGCAAAAGGCCAGGGCATCTTTGTAGGCCCCGGACGCGGCTCCGCTGCCGGATCGCTCCTCTCCTACCTCCTGAATATAACGAATGTCGACCCACTGAAGTACAACCTTCTGTTCGAGCGATTCCTCAATCCGGCCCGTATCAGTATGCCGGATATCGACCTCGACTTTGCCGATGCGCGTCGTGGTGAGGTGCTGAAATATGTTGCCGACAAATACGGCCATGACCACGTTGCTCAGATCATCACATTCGGCACCATGGCGGCTCGCGGCAGCATCCGCGACGCAGGACGCGCGCTCGGATACACCTACGAGTTCTGCGATCGCGTCGCGAAGGCTATTCCCGGTGGTCCGGTCCCCGACTATCCCGGCAAACGCGACGGAAAGTCGTTCTTGGAGCACTGCGCGGAAACCATCGATGAGGTGAAGAGCATGTACCAGAGCGATCCGCAGGTAAAAGCACTCATCGATGCCGCCAGCAAACTGGAAGGCGTTGCCCGACACGCATCCACCCATGCCTGCGCGGTCGTGATCACGCCAAAACCCCTCACAGAATACGTGCCGCTCCAGCAGGGCACCCACGAGAACGACATCATCACCCAGTACGAGATGCATGCGGTCGAGGACCTCGGCCTTCTGAAAATGGACTTCCTCGGCCTTGCAAACCTGACCATCATCGAGGACACCCTCACCATGGTCAAGGAAAACCACGGCATCGACATCAATATCGACGCCATCCCCCTCGACGACGCAAAAACCTTCAAGCTCCTGCAGACTGCGCAAACGACCGGCGTGTTCCAGCTGGAATCGTCGGGCATGAAGCGCTACCTCAAAGAGCTGAAACCGACCGACGTGGAAGATATTATCGCCATGGTCGCGCTGTACCGTCCGGGTCCGATGGACCTTATCCCTGATTATGTCGAACGCAAGCATGGGCGAGCGCGTGTGGAATACCTCCACCCCGCACTGGAACCCATCATGAAAACGACCTATGGCGTCATGGTCTACCAAGAGCAGCTCATGGCGGCGGTGCGCGCACTGGCAGGATTCTCTCTTGCCGAAGCGGATGTGATGAGAAAAGCGGTCGGAAAGAAAATCAAATCACTGCTCGACGAGCAGGAAGGAAAGTTCAAAGACGGTTGCGCAAAGAGCGGCACGCCGAAAGTGGTCGCGGACAAGTTCTGGGAACTGGTCGAACCATTCAACCGATACGCCTTCAACCGCAGTCACGCCGCGTGCTACGCCATGGTGGCCTACCAGACCGCTTACCTGAAGGCGAACTATCCCAGCGAGTTCATGGCTGCGTTCATGAACTCGGAAACTGGCGACATCGAACGCATCGCATTCCTTGTCGATGAAGCACGGCAGATGGGCATCCAAGTCCTCCCGCCGGACGTGAACGAAAGCTTCGAGCGGTTCACCGTCGTCACCGCGTCGCAGGAAGGAGCGCCTCCCGCTCCGGCGCTCCGGTTCGGACTCACCGCGGTCAAGAATGTCGGACTCGCCATCGTCACCGCCATCATCAACGAGCGCCGCGCGAACGGGCCGTTCGCATCCATCGAGGATCTCATCGCCCGCGTACAGCACAAGGATATGACCCGCAAGGCGCTCGAGACGCTGGCAAAGTGCGGCGCATGCGACCACTTCGGAGAGCGCAACACCCTCATCGCAAACATCGACACCCTCATCGTTCATGCGCGGGAGAAACAGAAGCACTCCACGATGGGCCAAGTCTCGCTCTTCGGAGAAGCACTCGAAGCCGAGCTCCCACCGGTGAAGCTTACTCCCGCATCCGAGCCGGCGAGCAAGGCGGACCGGCTCCGCTGGGAAAAGGAGCTCATCGGACTCTATGTGAGCGAGCATCCGCTGAGCGACTACCAAGCCCGCCTTACGCTTGAGCGCACCACCCCCATCAAAGACCTCCGCCCCATCCCCGGCCAGCAAGCAAAGATTGCGGGACTCGTCGTGAGCAACCACAAGATCATCACGAAGACCGGCAAGCAGATGCTCTTTTCGACTATCGAGGACCTCACTGCAAAAATCGAGGTTGTCGTGTTTCCGTCGGTGCTCGAGAAGACCCCCAACGCATGGGCGGCAAATACCGTGGTTGTGCTCCAAGGAAAACTCGACAACCGCGACGGCAACCTCAAGCTCCTCTGCGATACCGCAAAGCCAATCGCCATCGTTGCATAAAAACCCCCGGAGTGTTCCGGGGGTAACCTAGTTGCCCAACGCCCTCCGAACGGTCTTGAACGCCAGATCAAGGACGAGGTACGCGAACCGCACCTCGTCGGCCGCATCGGGGTCCTGCTCCGCAGCGACACGCATCGCCTCAGACAGGTTCCCGTGAAGTCGCTCGAGCGCCTCCCGATCCGAGAGGCCCGCGTTTTCACTCGTCATCCCCGCGACCGCCTTCCGGACATTCCCGACGGTCTCTCCAATGATAGCAAGCACCGCCGCGTCGACCTCAGGATCGCTTTCTTCGGCCATAGACACCTCCGCGTGACTCCAGTGAATAGCATCTTCATTTTCTTGTCCAGTTCTGGTATCGTTGCGCGTATGGCACAGAACCTCGAACATATCCGCCACTCACTCGCCCACCTGTTGGCCGCAGCGGTACTCCGGCTCTTTCCAGATGCTCAGCGGACCATCGGTCCGGCAATCGATACTGGCTTTTACTACGACTTCGAGTTCCCGACCGCTGTCACCGCCGACGACCTCCCCCGCATCGAGAAAGAGATGAAAAAGCTCCTCCCCTCGTGGACAGCATTCACGCACCGCGAGGTGACCCCCGCAGAAGCTCGCGAATTCTTCCGCGACAATCCCTACAAACTCGAGCTCATCGATGAAATCGAAGCAAAGGGAGAAAAACTCACCCTCTATACGAGTGGAGACTTTACCGACCTCTGCCGCGGCGGCCACGTCGAGAACCCCTCCTCCATCGATCCCGAATCGTTCAAGCTCGACAAACTCGCCGGCGCCTACTGGCGCGGCGACGAAACCAAGCCAATGCTGACCCGCATCTACGGGTTCGCGTTCTCGACCCCAGAAGAGCTGTCCGCGCACCTAACAATGCTCGAAGAAGCGAAGAAGCGCGACCACAAGGTCCTCGGCCCGGCCCTCGATCTGTTCACCTTCTCCGACCTTGTCGGCCCCGGCCTTCCGCTGTGGACTCCGCGGGGCACACTGGTTCGCAACCTTCTCGACGACTTCGTTTGGTCGCTACGCGCGAAGCACGGCTATCAGAAAGTGGAAATTCCCCACATCACCAAGAAAGCGCTCTACGAGACCTCCGGTCATTGGGAGAAATACCAAAACGACCTCTTCCGCATCACAACGCGCGAAGGGCACGAGTTCGCGATGAAACCAATGAACTGTCCGCACCACACCCAGATCTATGCGCGGCGTCAGCACAGCTACCGCGAGCTCCCTCAGCGCTACGCCAACACCACCACCTGCTATCGCGACGAGCAAACCGGCGAACTCTCGGGCCTCTCTCGCGTCCGCGCGTTCGCACAGGACGACGCGCATGTGTTCTGCCGTATGTCGCAGGCAAAGGATGAGTTCCTCAAGGTGTGGGACATCATCCACGAATTCTACCCCCCGTTCGGTTTTGCGCTCAAGGTGCGGCTCTCCCGCCACGACCCCGCGCATCCGGAGAAGTACCTCGGCGACCCTGCGCGATGGCAAACCGCGGAAGGCATTCTCGAGGGCATCGTCAAAGAGAAAGGCGTCGAGTACATCGACGGCCTCGGGGAGGCGGCATTCTATGGACCAAAGCTCGACTTCCTTGCGCATGATTCCCTCGGACGCGAGTGGCAGGTTGCCACAATTCAGCTCGACATGAACATGCCGGAACGGTTCGATCTTACCTGTGTGAATGAAGAGGGAAAGAAAGAGCGCGTGGTCATGATCCATGCGGCTATCATGGGCTCCATTGAGCGATTCCTCTCTATCCTCATCGAGCACACCGCTGGCGCATTCCCGCTCTGGCTCTCCCCCACGCAGGTGCGCGTACTCCCCATCGCGGATCGCCACATTGAAAAGGCGCAGGAGATCGCGACGGCGCTTCGTGCCGCGGGACTCCGCGTTGAGGTCGACGAATCCTCGGAGAGCGTCGGCAAGAAGATTCGCGCATCGGAAACCATGAAGACCCCGTATGCCGTCGTACTTGGCGACAAAGACATCGAGGCGGGCGTAGTCTCGGTCCGTAAGCACGGAGGCGAAGACCTCGGCCAGCTGAAGCTCGACGACCTCATTGAGCGCCTCGCTACAGAAGTCACCGCAAAAGCGTAAAAAAGCCCCCTCACTCGAGGGGGCTGTCAGTGGAATACCGTCCAGACCGACAGGATGCCTGCCATGAGGTACGCGGTCCGAACCGCATTCCCTGCGACAAGGGCATAGAAGCCCTCCCGGAACTTCGTGACCCCGACCACGACAAGAAAGGGCGCTCGGGAACCCCACGCCGGGTATGCTCCGGCACCGAGGAGAAATCCGCACCCTGCCCACTTGGTCATCGTAAGAAGGCGGCGCCCTTGGCGATGCGCCTGATCCCGCCGGACACGAAGCTCCTCAAAGATCCGGTCGATGTACCCTTCTTGGCGGATGAGGCTCGCAGCCTGCTTCGCGACCGCGACGAGACGCTGGATGCGGTCTGTGTCTGCGATGAGGTCGCAGAGCCACCCCCAGAACCAGTATGTCCACGCCATCTTCCCAGTCGTTATGAGGATGACAAGGACGATCGCGGGCACAATGCCGATCCCCAGCCATGACCGCCATGTCTCCGCCGAGAGAATGAGCAGGTCGCCCTGAATCGGAATCGTCAGCACCGCAACACCGAGCGGCCAGAAATCCGCTACATGTCGGTGCATCTTTCCTCCTTGCAGTAAAAGGAACGGTTCGGTATGTTATACCATGCTTTCTATGAAAGACAACCGCCCCCTCCTTATTGTCATCGCAGGTCCAACCGCATCAGGCAAATCCGACCTTGCCATCCGACTCGCCAAAAAGCTCCGTGGCGAAATCATTTCTGCCGATTCCCGGCAGGTTTACCGTGGGATGGATATCGGAACGGGCAAAGTCACCAAACGCGAGCAGAAACTTGTCCGCCATTGGCTCCTGGACGTTGCCTCCCCCACCCGCCAATACTCAGTGGCGCAGTTCAAGCGCGATGCAGAGAAGGCAATTCGCCACATCTCTAAACGCGGAAAACTTCCTATCATCTGCGGCGGAACAGGATTCTGGATTGATGCGCTCGTCTACGGCCAAACGCTCCCCGAGGTAAAACCCGATGCGAAGCTCCGCGCACAACTTCGAAAGTTGACCCCGGCTCAGATGTTCGCCAGACTCAACAAGCTTGACCCCGTTCGTGCTGCCGTTATCGACCGCCGCAACCCTGTCCGTCTTATTCGCGCGCTCGAAATCGTCATGACGACAGGCATGCCCGTTCCGCCCGCACGTCGTTCTTCTCCGTATCGGGTGCTCTACCTCGGTGTATCGCGCCCGATGGACGAACTGCAGCGTCGCATCGAAAAGCGCCTCGATGCCCGCCTGAAAGCCGGCATGATTGCCGAGGTCCGCCGCCTACACGCCAATGGAGTCGGCTGGAAGCGTCTTGAATCCTTCGGCCTTGAATACCGCTGGGTCGCCCGCTTCCTGCAGGGCAACATAACGCGCCACGAAATGCGCGACGCGCTGCTGAAAGACATCGTCGCATACGCCAAGCGCCAGCTCACCTGGTGGCGAAAAAATAAAGACATCTTTTGGGTCATCGACCTCCAAGAGGCCACAGGGCTCACCCTCCGATTTCTCCGAAGTTAAATCTCAATAGAAACAAAACGAGCCACGGATGTGGTTCGCTCTGTGGGACCCGGAAGCTATACAGTCCTATTACATACTGGCGGCTTTCCCTTACGAGTCACCTTCACTCTTCCGGATCCCATCCTAAGGGTAGACCCACCCCACAGAGGGTCAATACGAGTTATGCACCCGAGGTTGCATGGCATGCGAAACAAAAACGAGGACAGGGCCTCGTTGAGAATGCTTAGCTCCAAGAATCGAGCGCATCCTGTGCGGCTTGTTTCCGCCACTCGATAAGCTGCGGGAAGAAACGGCGCTCCAACTCGGATGTGAATGTTCGGATTTGCTCCGCCTCCCGGATTCTCTCGACCACACTTTGCAAAGCACCAGTATCGGAGGCCCGCAAAATACTCGGAGGATCAACCCTTGGCAGTAACTGGCGGTAGTACGCCATCAGCATCCGATGCGCACCCTGCACCTCTTGAGATGAATCGCCCAGTCTGCGAAGCTCGTCCCAATCGGGAAAGCGCTCAAGGATGGCATCAAAGACATTCTTTCGTAGCTCGCTAGAGCATCCGTCCGGCCAGTCCGACAAGGGAGCCGCCCATGAATCGGTCCAGCTAGGATACACCCTCCCCATTTCGCCTCCTCACAATGTGCTGCGAAGATTATTGCACGAATTTCCTAGTAAAGAAACGGTTGCGTTCTCAAGGCAATCATACGATAGCACGCAAGTCGTCGAAAAGAGGGGTCAATACGAGTTATGCACCTACGACTCGTCGAGAATGATGTGCTCCTTGAACGCCCCGCGTTCCACCGCTTTTGCCTCTCGCAACCGCTCGATATCTTCACGTGACACGCCAGCGGCGTCTCCCAGTGCATAGACCACTTCCAGAATGTCCGCCAGCTCCTCGGGAGAACCGGACTCGAGGTATTCGTCGACCTCTTCCCGAAGCTTCATGCGGAGTTTCTCGCGATACTCCTCCTCAGTTGCAATATGAACGACCGGCTCAACTCCTTTTGAACGGATAATCTCGGGAATGCGGTCGCGTACCAGTTTCTCGTATTTCATTTAGCGCAACTTTTCTCGTAGCATCTGCTCAGCCACCTGTGGGTGCGCCTTACCCTTTGAGAGCGCCATGACCTTGCCGACGAGCGCCTTCATCGCCGGTTCCTTGCCTGCCTTAAAATCAGCAACGACCTTCGCGCTCTGAGCGATCGCTTCTTCGACAAAAAGATTCATAGATGCGGCGTCAGTCACCTGGCCGAGGTCGTGTGCGGCGATAATATCTTCGGGGTCTTCACCCGTTTCCCACATGGTCTGTAGGACGGTTTGCGCAGCGGTGCTTCCGATCTGGCCCGCCGCGACACGCACCACGAAGTCGGCAAACAGTGCGGGGGTAATTTTGGTGTCATGCGGGTTCGCCTGTGCCGCAAATAGCTTCGGCTGAAGCTGGGTGATGAGCCAATTCGCAGCAACCTTTGCAAGCTTCGTGTAGTCGGCCGCTTCACCGCTGATAGGATTATCCTCTGACTTCAATTCGGATACGACCTCCTCGAAATAGTCGCCCAACTCCTTGAACACCGTCAGAATCTCGATATCTCCGGCTGGAAGCCCGTATTCGGTCGCGAACCGCTCGCGCCGAGCCGCCGGGAGCTCCGGAAGAGATGCGCGAAGTGCGTCGATCTCCGCTTCGGTCAGAACGATTGGCGGCAGATCGGGCTCGGGGAAATAGCGGTAGTCGGCGCTCCCCTCCTTCACGCGCTGACTGACGGTTTTCTGGTGCACATCATCCCAGCCGCGAGTCTCCTGCACGAGCTTTTCGCCAGCATCGAGCGCCGCGGACTGCCGCTCGATTTCGTATGCCGCGGCGCGAGTCGCCGCGGAGATGGAGTTGATATTTTTCACCTCCACTTTCGTGCCATACTCCTGTTGGCCGTTGGGCCGCACGGAAAGGTTCACCTCAACGCGCATCTGCCCTTTTTCCATGTCCGCATCGGATGCTTCGAGGTAGCGAAGGACCAGCTGAAGCTCAGTTGCAAAGGCACGAACATCCTCTGGATCATCGAGGTCAGGGTGAGTCACGAGCTCCATCAGCGGGACGCCCGCGCGATTGTAGTCGGCGAGGGTTGCGTCGTCCGGTGCGTGCTGGAGCTTCCCCGCATCCTCTTCCAAGTGGATGCGCTCGATGCGCACCTTCTTCCGATGAGGCCCAACCTCGAGGACGCCGTTCCGACAGAACGGCACCTGGAATTGCGAGATCTGATATCCCTTGGGAAGGTCAGGGTAGAAGTAATTCTTCCGCTCGAAGAATGAGTGACGCTCGATACTGCATCCCAGCGCCAGCCCCGCACGCACCAGCTTCATCACCGCCTCACGATTGATGACCGGAAGCGTGCCGGGATGACCCATGCACACAGGACACACATTTGTGTTCGGAGTTTTCTCGAGCGGGTCGTTTGCGCAATCGCAAAACATCTTCGTCGCCGTGTTCAGTTCTGCATGAACCTCGAGTCCGATTGTGGGGATGTATTCCGCCATATGATAGCCAACTCTAACACGGTTTTCCGCGCAAAAAAAGACCGACCTCGCGGTCGGTCGTACTACTGAATAATCCCGTGCTCGGCCCTGATACGCACCCGAACCTGCTCGATCAGGCCGTCGCGCACCAGTCGGTTGTAGATTCGATCAAGCACCTGAGCCCCCGACAGATTGTCGGTATCGATGGTGCACACCGACCACGGCGCAGTCGCTTGGTGCGCCAACAGGTCCGCGAACTGCTCGTATCCGCGGGAGACACGGTGATGGAACTCGTCCCCCGCCGATTCGATGCGGTCGGGCGATTTCTGTCGCATGCGCGCCTTCGCCACCCACGGCGACACAGTCAGCAGGAATGTGATGTCCGGAACCAGTCCGCAGGTTGCCAGATAGGCAGCCGGAAGCGCCAGCTGTATCGGCAGCCCACGCCCTGCGATCTGATACGCAAGCGTGGAGAGTGTCGAACGGTCGAGTACGACGATCTTCCCTTCGGCAAGCGCCGGAACGACACAGTGCCGCATCACCTGCGCCCGAGAGGCGAGGAAAAGGAACAGCTCGGCCTCCGAGCACAGCGGCTCCTTGGTGTTGAGCAGAATGTCGCGAAGCGGCTGCCCAAGCGATCCACTCCCCGGCTCGCGGAACGATGCCACCGAAACATCCGGAGAAAACTCCTGCGAAAGCCGTTCGACCAGCTGTCGAGCGGCGGTCGACTTTCCAGAGCCTTCGGGCCCTTCCAACAGAATGAACACGGAAACCTCCCTCAAAGAACTGGGAGCCAATCGTACCAAAGCAAAACCCGCCGGCAAGGGCGGGTTTTGCACACAAGCATGCGGTGCTATTTGATCTCGATGCCCATGGAACGGGCGGTGCCGCCGATAATCTCCATTGCGGCTTCGACGTCATTGGCGTTCAGGTCGCCCATCTTCTGCTCAGAAATCTGTTTGAGCTGAGCTTTGGTCACGGTACCGACCTTCTTCTTGTTCGGCTCCCCGCTTCCCTTCTCCAGACCGGCTGCAACACGCAGGAGGTATGCCGCGGGCGGAGTCTTCAGCTTGAACTCGAATGTACGGTCTTCGTAGATGGTGATTTCCACCGGAGTCACCTGTCCGACCTTGTCCTTTGTGGCCTCATTGAACTGCAGTACGAACTGCTGAAGATTGATGCCGTGGGGTCCAAGCGCTGTGCCGACCGGAGGCGCAGGCGTTGCACGCCCTCCTTCGACCTGCAGTTTTACGATTGTCTTTACTTTCTTTGCCATATCATGTGAATCGCCGCCGGGAGAAGCTGCCCGACCGCGGTCCGATTACAATTACAGTTTCTTCATCTGCAAAAAGTCCAGCTCGACAGGGGTCTCGCGACCAAAGATCGTAACCAGCACCTTGATACGCCCCTTTTCCATATCGACTTCCGACACCTTCCCATCGAAATCCTTGAACGGGCCGTCGCTAATCTTCACCCGATCGCCAACCTGAACATCCACCTTATACTTCGGCTCCTCGACGCCCATGCGGGCGAGCAGTCCATCCACCTCAGCGCGAGCGAGCGGCGTTGGCGTGGTGCCTGCGCCGATAAAACCGGTGACATTCGGCGTGTTGCGAACCACGTACCATGAGTCGTCCGAGACGATCATCTCCACCAGCACATAGCCGGGATAGATCTTCTCCTCGACGACCTCACGCTTCCCGCCCTTCACGCGGATCTTCTTCTCCTTCGGAACAAGCACGCTAAAAATCTTGTCCTCAAAACCAAGCGACTCGATGCGCTGGCGAAGGTTGCGGGCAACATTGTCCTCGTAGCCTGAGTAGGTATGGATGGCATACCACTCACGCTGACCGGTGCTGACTTGCTTCGGCATAGTATGGAAAAATGAACGATTTACCCGATCACCAGACTAAGGACCCAAGCGAGGAGCATGTCCAAACCGCCAAGGTAGATAGCGAAAAACAAGCTAATTCCCAGCACGACGCCGGTATAGGCAAACAGCTGAGAGCGGGTCGGCCAGCTGACCTTCCCGAGCTCGACGCGCACTTCGCGCAAGAATGTAAGAATGCGTTCCATGATGTAAGTCCGAATCGCCTAAGCACTTCGTGCTGCGATTCTGCCTGATACCAATTGGCCTCTGCTAATTGGTATCAAAACCGCCCGAAGGCGTGTCTGAATACTACCAGAACACGCGGAAACAGTCAACTTTGCTAAATATCAAGGTTGGTGACCGAACGGGCGTGCGTCTGGATGAACTTCTTACGCGGAACAACATCAGAACCCATGAGCACGTCGAAGACTCGGTCTGCCTCCTGGGCATCATCTACTGTCACCTGCAGAAGCACTCGATTCGCAGGATTCATGGTCGTTTCCCACAGCTGCTCCGGGTTCATCTCTCCCAACCCTTTGTAGCGCTGGATGGTGAGACCGGCAATCTTCACAACGCCGTCTGCGTCTTCAGACGACCCCTCTTCAGTGCCCGCCCCTTCGACGGGTGCGGGTTCGGCCTCAAGCGGCTCCGCAGCAAAGTCTCCGAATCCTTTCTTCGAGGAACGCTTCTCCGTTTTCTTCTCGGGGACAGCCTTTAGGGTTGTTCCGGCGTAGGCTGCGACCACCCTCTCTTTTTCCTCATCGCTGTACACGTATCGGACCTCTTTTCCTTTTGCAATGCGATACAGCGGCGGTTGAGCGATATAGATGTGTCCGGCGTCGATCAGTTGCGGGAAGTGGCGGTAGAAGAGGGTTAACAGGAGCGTGCGGATATGAGCACCGTCGACATCGGCATCGGTCATAATGACGATCTTGTGGTACCGCAATTTCGAAAGGTCGAACTCTTCGGCGATAGCAGTACCAAGCGCGATGATAAGTGCGCGGACCTCTTGGGAGGCGAGCATTTTGTCGATGCGCGCACGCTCGACATTCAGAATCTTCCCTCGGAGCGGAAGGATTGCTTGGAAGTTCCGATCCCTTCCCTGCTTCGCGGAACCACCCGCCGAATCTCCCTCGACGATAAACAGCTCCGACTCTTCCGCCGAACGGCTCGAGCAATCGGCAAGTTTTCCCGGCAAAGAAAATCCGTCGAGAGCGCCTTTCCGGAGGACGGTATCGCGAGCTGCTTTCGCGGCAACACGGGCCTTCGCGGCAAGGATGACCTTGTCCATGATGGCCCTCGCATCTGTCGGGTTCCGGTCCAGCCAATCGGCGAGTTCGGTGTTCATCACCGTCTCGACCGCCGCACGCGCATCGGGAGTCCCTAGTTTCGCCTTCGTCTGCCCCTCGAATTGCGGCTCTCGCAGCTTCACCGCCAAAATGGCGACTAATCCCTCGCGGACATCGTCACCGGTTAGGTTGTCGTCTTTTTCCTTGAGGTATCCATTCTTACGAGCATAGTCGTTCAGCGTGCGCGTGATGGATGTCTTGAACCCCGTGATATGGGTTCCTCCCTCGACGGTGTGGATGTTGTTCGCAAAGCTGATCTCCTTGGCAGAGATATCGTCGACATACTGGAATGCCACCTCGACATCGATGCCCTGCTGTTCTTTGTGCACATAGAAGATCTCCTTGTGCTTCGGCTCGATACCGTGGTTCAGGAAGCTCACGTACGAAACCAGGCCACCCTCAAAGTGGAATGTGTGACTTGGATGCTGGGGATGCTTCGAGCCTGGGGGTTGAACCGGCTCCCGCGCATCGATGATATCAATGGTAATACCCGCGGTCAGATATGCTTGCTGGCGCAGGTGCGACAAAATGGTGTCCCACCGGTAGCCACGCTCCTTGAAAATCTCGGTATCGGGTTGGAACGTGATGATGGTGCCGTGCTTTTTTGTATCTCCCACCTTCCGCACCGGCTTCTTTACTTTTCCACGCTCGTACTCCTGCACGTAGATACCGCCATCAACATGCACCTCCGCCCTCACATACGAGGAAAGTGCATTCACTACCGATGCGCCCACACCGTGCAATCCGCCGGAAACCTTGTACGCGTCCCCGCCAAACTTTCCTCCGGCGTGCAGGGTCGTCATGATGGTCTCCAGCGCGCTCACGCCAGTCTGCTTGTGCTTCCCCACCGGAATACCGCGGCCGTTGTCCTCGATGGATACCATCTCGTCAGGAAGGAGGGTAACGATGATGTGGTCCGCGTGGCCTCCCATCGCTTCATCGAGCGAGTTATCAAAAATCTCCCAGATGAGGTGGTGGAGACCGTCAATACCGGTGCCGCCGATATACATACCCGGCCGCTTCCGGACGGGTTCCAGCCCCTCGAGGACATAGATATCTTGGGCGGTATAGGATGATTTTTTTGGCTCCTTTGTAGCGGGCATCGTGCTATCCATTGTACGCTTTCAGCAGATGAAATCAACCCCCAAAACACGTCATAAAGTGGCGTAAACACTGACTTAATTGGGGCTGTGTAACACTCAGCAGAACATTTGACAATGCATCTATTAACTGGTATGATTAATACCAAGGAGCGTTACACATGAGCGAACCGGAGTTCCTGTACGCGACCATCGCCATGCCTCACAACGGCGGGCACGGCGCATGGCCTGCAGTCATCCTGCTGACGCCGAATCCCGTCGCAGCGGTCTTGGCTGCGCGAGGGGTCGAGTCGTTGGGGTTCGAGCTCAACTGGCACGACCACATCGTGCGCGTCGACCGCCTCCCGGTCGGAATGCCGCTGAGCCGGGCAGTCTTCAAGGAGAACCCGAATCTGACCGTCTTCTCCCGGTATCAGACGCGGACGCACGTCGACCGCGAACTGGAAATCGTCGAGGACGTCACCGACGCCGACCTCGCCCACACACTCGGCGTCACCGTCTGTGACGGCATCCGGCACTCAGTACGGTTGTAGCTACGGCGAGTGCAGTGCCAGAGCCGGGCCCGCGTGGGTCCGGCTTTTTCGTATGCACGAGCCGCCAAGTTTCTTCTACATGCGCTGCTTGAGCTCGTCTCGGAGCGCCTGCGCTGTCGCCAGAACCGCCTTGGGAAGGCGCTTGAACCTGGGGTCGATGAGTGCGAGTGAAAGGATACCGACCGCGTCTCTCGCCTTTCCAGTATCGGCGGCGCGGCGCGCCTCTTCCATTTTTGTAGCCAGGATGTCAGCTGGCCGCTCCTTGCGTTCCGGCGGGAGCGCCGCCTCAAGCACATCAATCGCATTGCCAATAGCGTCTGCCACACCGACGACTCCCTCCTGTTGTGCATCCGCAAACTCGTCTCGCAACTTCTCAAGCGCAGCATCCACGAACGGCTTCCCTGTATAGCCCGCGTCCAGAAAAACGCGCGTCGCACGAATGATATCAACGGCCTTCTCGGGCGTGGCAATTCCACGCATATGCAAGCCCCGTTCGTGGTACCACTGCTCAAAGAGCTCCAGCCCCCGGAGCACTCGCTCGTCCTCGTCATCAAACGGATCCGAAACACCGTTCGCTCTCATCGCGCGCACAGCATCCAGGGCCCGCTCATACGATGCGGGTTCCTGCTCTCCTGATACTGCCGATGGTTGCGGAGGATGTTCGCTCATATGTTACCGGACTCGCGCCCCTACGTTTTCCTGCAATGCCTGCTTGATGGCCGCCTCGGCGGTGTCCACCTCCTTGTCAGTCAGAGTGCGTTCATTTGAGCGGAAGATGAGATGAAATGCCACGCTCTTTCCGTACTCGGGTGTATCGCCATCGGCTTTCAGCTTCTCATCCCCTGTCGGAAGGAAGATGTCGAACACGTCCACGTCTTCGACGAGACCGGCGCGGTCCGCGTCGTGTACGGCCTGGACGATGTCGTCGATTTTCACGCCTTGCTCCACAAACAGTGCGATGTCGCGCACGACGCTTGGATACTTCGGAAGGGGCGCAAATTCACGCTCTTCTTGTGCAAAGCGCACCAGCGCGCGCAGGTCGAGCTCGGCGACTGCTGCGCCTCCTTTGAGCTTCAGCGCAGCAGCAACCCGCGGATGGACCGCACCCATGAATCCGATAACCGTATCATCGTCGGCCCGTATGAGTGCTTGCCGCCCAGCGAGTGTGGCATTCACGGCGCCAGCATCCCACGTGAATGGCGCCGCATCGTCGTAGTATGCGCCAGCAATGCCACAACGCTGAAGCAGAAGATCAACGGCACCTTTTAGCTCATAGAACAGCGCTGAATCATTCTCCCGAGTCGCGATGACAATGCCGAGTCGTGCGTCTTCCTTCCCTTCTCCGATACGCACGAATGTGTGTCCCGTCTCAAACAATCGAACCTGCTCGGTGAACCGAAGGTTGTCGCGCGCATTGATAAGAAGACGAGGAACCAGCGACGGCCGGAGCCAGCGGTATTCACCTGATTGAGGCTGGGCGAGCTCGCGAAGGCCTTCGAGCTTCAGGAGGCTCTTGAGTTCGTCGGAAATGAATACGTAGTTATAGACCTCCGCATACCCGGCGCCCGCGAGCAGGCGCCCGATGGCGGAACGTTCGCGAATGAACCCGTACTCATCCCACGCGACGGCAACATCCTCGCGCACCCATGAATGAGTATCAAAGATAGGCAGCACCGGAGCGGCCGCTGGGATGGCATCGTATCCATAAACACGACCAATCTCTTCGATGAGGTCCTCCGCACCGACAACATCCGAGCGACGCGACGGAACGGTCACCTTCATCCGACCCTCATGGTCAGAAACATCGAAGCTCAGCGACTGGAGAATGCTTCGAATCTGGGCATCGCCGATGGAAACACCGAGGAGGCCTCGCGCATGCTGTGTATCGAGCATAATATCCCGATCCGTAACAGGATGAGGGTATACATCGATGATACCGCTCTCGGGGGTGCCTCCAGCAACTTTTGCGAGCAACTCACCGGCCCGCACCAGCGCAGGAGCTGTTAGGTTCGGATCGACCCCATAGCTGAACCGAATGGAGGCGTCCGTTCGGAGACCGAGCTTTCGACTCGCCGCCCGCACCACCTCGGGATTGAATGTCGCCGCCTCAAGAATGACCTCGGTCGTTGCATCACTGATACCCGTTCCCGCTCCTCCTTTGATACCTGCAATTGCCAGCGCCTGCTTCGAGTCGGCAATGACGAGCATAGATTCATCGAGCGTGTATTCGGTGCGGGCACCATCCAGCGCCTGAATCCTCTCCCCCGCCTCGGCGCGCCGCACGACGATACGGTCCACAAGTGCGCGGTCAAACGCGTGCATCGGTTGCCCGAGCTCAAGCATGACATAATTCGTCACATCCACGACATTGTTGATGCTCTGCACGCCGCACGCCTCGAGCCGCTCACGAAGCCACGCCGGCGACGGGCCAATAGTCAGCCCGCGCACGATGAGTGCGCTATACCGCGGGCATGCATCCGCATCGCGCACTTCTACTGAAACGCCCGGCCGCTCGCTCACTGTGTATTCATAGACCGGAGCCGCAAACCGCTGCCCACTCAGCGCGCACACCTCTCGCGCCACACCGAGATGCGATAACGCGTCAGGACGGTTCGGGAGGATATCGATATCAAGCACGGGACCGGCTTCCTTCACCTCGAACGCCTTCGCGGTCAATAACGCCGCCGCCTCGTCTGCGGAAAGCGACACTCCCGCGAACTCTTTGATCCACTCGTACGAGAATTTCATGGTCAGAATTGGCGCAAGAACCGCAGATCGCCGCCGTTGAATAGTCGAATGTCGTCAATCTTATACTTGAGCATCACAATACGCTCGAGCGCCATACCGAATGCGAAGCCCTGCATTTCTCCCCGCACATAGCCGACACGCTCGAATACATTCTGATGCACCATGCCCGCACCAGCGACCTCGAGCCATTTCCCGGCAAGCTTTCCCGACGAACCCTTGATGTACACCTCGACACCCGGCTCAACGAACGGGAAATACGACGCATTGAAGCGCACTTCAATGTTCGGATCACGGAAGAACCGCTGATAAAAATGCTCCATCACTCCCTTGAGATTTGCCATGGACGGCGCCCCCTCCCCCGCCCGCGCAACCATAAGTCCTTCGATCTGATGGAACTGGAATTCGTGGGTTGCATCGGTCGCTTCGTTCCGGTACACCCGCCCCGGCACAATGATCCGAAATGGCGGCTGGTGCGCCTGCATAAAACGGACCTGCATCGGACTTGTGTGAGTCCGCATCAGGTGCTCCATTCCCTGCAGCCAGAACGTATCTTGCATCCCTCGCGCCGGATGGTCCGGAGGAGTATTCAACGCATCGAAGTTGGCCCACTCGGTCTCCACCTCGGGACCTTCGAGAATGCGAAATCCCATGGATGCAAAAATTGCGTTTGCATCGTCCTGCGCCTGCGCTAATGGATGGATATGCCCGCGTCGTGAGCGAAGCGCGGGAGCGGTCACATCGAGCTTCTCGAGGGCTGCGTAGGCAACATCCTCGAGCTTCTCTTTGGCACCATCGAACTGTCGCTCCAGCTCTCCACGGAGGCGGTTCGCCAGCTCGCCGAGCTCACGACGCTCTCCCTCGGCTCGCTCCTTCAGAGAACGGAGGAACTGGGACAGCTCCGAGCTTCGCCCAAGCGCACGAACGCGCGCGGCCTCAAGCTCTGCGAGCGAGCGCAGATTTTCAAGATCCTTCAATGCAACCTCCCTAATGTGATCGAGTTGGCTCTTCATGAACGGGTCCGCGCCGCAGACGCCACCAGATAGCAACGGATATGCACAGTGTAGCCAAAAGTGCCCCTCCCAGCAATCGCGCATCGGTTATACCTCGCTGGCGCGCGATGAGCGCGGCAACCACTCCACAGACGCCCACAAAAGACGCCCATACTGCTTGCGCGATGCTCTGGCGGGCCACGATAAGCACTGTCGCAAGGAGGCCCCAGCACATCAACGAGAAGGCGACCCAAAAAAGGACGAGGAGCGCCGGTGGGGCGCTGGCGGGATCAGCGGTGAATATCACGACAGCAACGGCGGCCGACGCCACGATGGTCGCCGCGCCCGTCATAACCCATGGTCGGATACGCATGCCTCAGTATACCAAAGAACGGCCCACATGGGCCGCTCTTTTTATTGCGCGGTGGACCGGTTCGGCTTCGCCTCTCCGCCTGACCGCCGTCAGGCTTCGGGCTAGCCACCTCCTCGCGGCGCCGTCTGCTGCCGGCGCATCGCTCCGGCGTTCGAATCCGGTCCTCCTATTCTTCAGATAAAAAGAACGGCCCACATGGGCCGCTCTTTTTATTGCGCGGTGGACCGGATTCGAACCGGCGACCTCTTCCGTGACAGGGAAGCGCTCTAACCAGCTGAGCTACCACCGCATACCCGAAAAGCGTTGCTATAGTACTGTATTTTCCGGTTTCGCGCAACTACTTCCCGTCCAACACGGAGTGCCACCAAATGCGCACAATGTTTCGGGTACCGTCGTAGGTCGCAGAGTGCTCTTCCGGCATCAGTGTCGTATTGGAGCCGTTGCTGACCGCCCGCTCGTTGCCAAGATAGAACCCAATGTGCCCGTGGTCCTCGCCCATACCGGGAACAAAGCTCCCCTTTTTCGGCTCCCATGTGATAACCGCTCCCTCCCGAAGGTCTGGTATCTGGTGCCACCCGCTTGCGGCAAGATCGCGCTCCAGCCCCGGCACTCCGGCGTGCATATCACCAATAAGCTTATTAATGTAAAGTACCGCCGACGCGAAGAATGCACAGGAAAGCGCACCATTGTTGAGGATGTCGGACTCGACGCCGTCTACCGAGGCGATAAGACTGCGAAACATGTGGTTCTCCCCCTTTGCCGCGTTCCGGACCATGGCAAGATAGCTCTTCGCTCGGTCAATGATGACAATTGGCATAGGAGTATCCTAGCATGAAATAGGAAATCCTTCGCAAAAATAAAAGCCACCCCGACCGAGCTGAGCTCGGGGTGGCTGAACGGACTACCTGACCTTGGTCGCGCAGACGAGACGGGTCTGCGTCGTCCCGAAGGCCGCAGGCTTGGAAGCCTCGGCCTTCGTGCTGTCGTCGACGGGCACGGTGCCCGCCGGACGCGCGGTCAGGTAACGGAGCAGGTCGTACTCCTCCGGACTGAACTCCAGAGGAGCTCCACCGCGGGCGGAGCCGCCCATGATACCCTCGGGATCCTCGTCCCGCAGGTGTCCCACACCGATGGCGTGGGTGAACTCATGGATGACCGCCCTCTTGAGGTGATCTCCAAAGAAGACGTCCCCCAAGTACTGAAAGACGACGGTGGCGCTCACCTGCAGATGACCACGATACTCGACGAAGGTCAGGGCGCCGGCGTTTTCGTAGCCAGGCTTCCTGAACCACTCGTTCGAGGGGTCGAACTTCAGGATGAGCTTGAACTCCGCCGGCTCGGCGTCGTTCGCCGCGATGCTCCATGTGGGCAGCATCGAGGTTCCGGGGCGCGGAACCGTCGCGAGCGTGTCGCGGGTCGCGTTGAGCTTCCCCACCGCCCACTCGAGGTCGCGCCACGCATCGCGGTCGTTCCGGAATGTGGCATCCGGAAAGACGGTGACATGACTCGTGACGGTACGGTAGAGCGCTCCGTTGCCGTACAGCGTATACAACAACGACGCGTACGGCATCTGCGCATCGTCAGGATGGAGGTACTCCACTCCCCCAAGCGCGCACCTCGCGACTCGGGAATGCAGGTACCCCTCCGCGTCGATGACGCAGACGGCGTCCGACGAGATGGCCGTCAGCGTGACGGTGCCGTCGGTCGTCGTGATGAACGGCTGTCCGTTCACCATCACGGTCGCTCCGGGGATGGGCTGGCCGGTCCGGTTCGACCGGACGGTCAGGACACCCGAAACGAGCGCGGGAGCGGAACTGGCCGCCATGGGCGACTGCCCGTGGCATGTCGTAGACAGGAACGAGAGCGCCGCGCAGAAGGCGGCACGCAGAAGGGTGCGCATAATCACCTCCTGACACGGCATCGCCGCGTCTGAAATGGATTGGTTGGAAAAGACCGGCTGACAGCACTATTATAGCATAATATATAGTAGATTGTCAATATACCCGCGAAAACCGCGGGTTTTGCGCTTTTCCCGCTGCATGCTACCGTACTGCCAGCTCTGGAGGTGTTCCATGGACATTCCCGCCGCTCTCCGTGCAGAGTGGGCCCCGAAGCTGGAGAAACTGCTTGAGAACGCCATGCGGAAGTTCGGCATGAGCCGCGACGCCGCGTGCGACGAAATGGAGTTCGCGTTCCTCATCTCCTCAGAAGAAGCAAAGGAGCGGTGCACGCAGGAAGGGGCGCCGGAAGAGGAAGTGCGCTCCCATGAGTCAACCGCGCAGGTACTCCTCCAACTCGTCGCCGAGCTCCGCGACAGAGAGGACACCTAAACACCCGCCAAGTGGTGGGTGTTTTTCTCGTTCACTATCGGGTCATGATCTCGCCAAGGATACGCGGAAGATCGGCAACAGCGACGCGCTGCTGCTCTTTGGTGTCGCGGTCGCGAACGGTGACCGTATCATCTTCGAGTGTCTGGAAGTCCACGGTGATGCATGCCGGAGTCCCGATTTCATCCTGTGCGAGGTAGCGCTTCCCGATGTTGCCGCGGTCATCCCACGCAATCGGCAGCAAACGCGGATCCCCGTCCATCAGCTGGGAGCGAACCGCCTTTGCTTTCGCAACGAGTTCCGGCTTGTTCTTCAACAACGGGAACACCGCCGCCTTGAACGGCGCGAGCGTCGGCTTGAGCTTCAGCACGACGCGCTTCTCGTCTCCCTCCCCCTCTTCGGTGTAGGCCGACAACAGCACGGCCAAGAGCGTGCGGTCGACGCCCCATGTCGGCTCGATGCAGTGCGGAATGAAGCGCTCGTTCGTCTCAGAATCAAGATAGGTAAGATCCTGTCCGCTCTGCTCCATATGATTCTTCAAATCGAAATCCGTGCGATAGGCTAACCCATAGAGCTCTTTGACTCCGAATGGGAAATTGAACATGAAATCGATAGTGCGCTTCGAATAGTGCGCGCGCTCGTCTTCGGGCACCTCGAACTCGCTCACGCGAGCGGTGTCGATGCCGACATCGCGCATCCATGCATGCATCTCTGCGCGCCACTGCTCGAACACGCCCTGCCACTCCTCATCATTCGCGGGCGGCTTGATGAAGTACTCGATTTCCATCTGCTCGAACTCACGCGTGCGGAAAATGAAGTTGCCTGGGGTAATCTCGTTGCGGAACGCCTTTCCGATCTGCGCGATGCCGAACGGCATCTTCACGCGATTGGAATCCAGTACATTCTTCACATTCACGAACATCCCTTGCGCAGTCTCCGGACGGAAGTATGCGACATTCGCCGCCTCTTCCGCAGGGCCGATGAATGTCTTGAACATCAAATTGAACTGCCGCGCCTCGCTAAACTCTTTGCCGCCACAGCTGGGGCATACTCCCTCGAGCTGATCTGCCCGATAGCGGGAATGGCATTTCTTACACTCCACGAGCGGGTCGGAAAATGTCGCCAGGTGCCCGCTCGCCTGCCACACCTTCGGGTTCATAATGAGCGCCGTCTCGATGCCAACGACATCGTCGCGCTTCTGCACAAAGCGCCGCCACCATGCCTCTTTGATGTTGCGCCGAAGCTCGGCACCAAGCGGGCCGTAGTCCCACGAGTTTGCCAGCCCTCCATAAATCTCGCTTCCCGGGTATACAAACCCACGCCGCTTGGCGAGGGAAATAATAGAGTCCATACGGTCCTGTTCGTGCGCCATAGATATCGTCCATGGTAGCCGAAACGAGCGCCAATTTCCAGCACTCTCGGTGAGTTGCCTTGCTACATATATTGTGGTATAGTATTTCCCGCTCATTACCAATGGAGAATACACTATGGGTTCACGCCTCCGTGCCTGCCGGGACACCTTGTCCGGGGCGTGCAACGGCGCCCGACAGTTCATTGCAACGGCCATCCCCATCTTCCGGCCACTCTGGCCGGCACTCCGGATCGTCGGGCTCCTTCTCGCCGCAAGCGTCCTCGTTGAAAGCCTCTACCCGCTCGTCTACTGGAAACTGACAGATGCGCTCGTTGACCAGCACGCGCGCATGGCAATCCTCATGCTCTGCGTCCTGCTTACACAGAGCGGACTCCGTCTCTTCATCGACTACGCGCGCGAGCGCTATGAAATCGAGCACATCGACTGGGAGCTAAACCTCCGCATCATGAATGCCTCGCTCGAGCGCATCGCGGGGTTCTCGATGGCCCAGTGCAGTGGATCGCATACCGGAAAGACCCGCGACATCGTTCGCAACGGCCGGGGGTCGATGCGAGAGCTCGTCTTCATGGCCATCTACCGTGTTGGCCCAGTGCTCCTCCGCCTCCTCATGGCGCTCGGAGCGCTCCTTCTGGTCAGCCCTCCCATCGGAGCCACGGCAGTCGCTGGCGCGCTCGTCTACTTTGGATTCTCAATCTGGCTGTTCATGCGAAGCCGCGAACCGCTCAAAGCGCTTGAGGACCGCGGGAATGAGAACGGGAAACTGTTCTCCGATATCCTCACCAACATGGGCGTCGTGATGGCCTACGCTCGGCAGCAGCGCACCGTCCAAGATTTCAACGGAGATGGGCAAGAACTGAAACGACAGGGGCAAGTGTTCTGGCGCGACGCGCTCGGGTGGTACTACGCCCGTAACGGTATCGCGATCATCACCCGGACCGCCATCATGGCGGTCACCGCCTACCTGCTCTTTACGGAGCAGTTCTCGTACGGCGCATTCGTTTCAATCACCCAGTGGGGCATGCAAATCATCGGGGCAACCCAGGACCTCGGACAGATGCAGAAAGAGGTTTCTCGTCACTGGGCGCACATGGAGCTCTACCTCCAGTTCATCAACCAGGAGCCAGAAATCGTTGTCACGGAGGGCGCGGTACCCGTCGAGAAGGTCGAGGGACGCATCACATTCCACGACGTCACCTTCACCTACCGACCGCGTGCCACCGATGACCCCGACCACCCCATGAAGCCCGTCATCGCGCTCGACAGGATTTCGTTCGAGATTATGCCTGGCCAAAAGGTAGCCATCATCGGAAAATCTGGGGCCGGTAAGTCTACCGTCGCACAGGCAATCATGCGCTCGCACGACCCCGCACACGGGCACATCGCAGTCGACGGCGTCGACCTGCGCGCCATGGACCTCAATGGGCTTCGCCGCCGCATCGGGTATGTTCCCCAGCATCCGGGACTCTTCGACCGAACACTCCGGTACAACCTCGTGTTCGGCATAGAAGACACTTCGACGCTCGATGACGAGTGCCTCAGAGAGGCGCTCCGCCTCGTGAAGCTCGAACACCTTGCCGCTACCGGTGGCCTCGACAGCAAGCTCGGCGAAGGAGGGCATACACTGTCTGGCGGAGAGCGGCAGCGCCTCTGTATTGCACGAGCGCTCATCAAGAAGCCGGACCTGCTCGTGTTTGACGAAGCAACAAGTTCGCTCGACCCAGTCAACGAGCGAGAGGTACAGGACAGAATCGACGCAATCGAGGGGCGGACCTGCGTCATCATCGCCCACCGATACAGCACAATCAAAGACGTCGACCGCATCTTGGTGTTCGATGCCGGACGCCTCATCGGTGACGGCACTCACGCGTCACTGATTCGGGACTGCGCATACTACCAGGAACTGCTCCGCCAGCAGGGGCTGGTGTAGCATGAGGGGAGCCATCCGGCTCCCCTCTTTTTCTTACTGTACCCGACCGTCGTTAGGATGGCCTTCGATATCGTCGCTCGTGAGGTTCCGCAATATGGACTCGACGAGTTGGCCCGTGAACACATCGGTACCGGTCAGGGTCGCCCTATTCATAAGCGGAACGCTCTGTCCGCGCTGACTCTCTGACGGTTTGAAGGAAAGCTTGAATGTCGCCTCATATCGCGGCGTCCCGTTGCCAGTTCCGAACGGAAGTGTGCCGATAGTCCATGTCACAGTGTTGCGGGTGCGATCGTACACCGGCGGGGTTCCGTTACTTGCTGTCGGGGTGCCAGCAAAGATGACACCCGTTGGGAGCGATGCAACAACCTTGGCATCGCGCACATCGTTCCCCGGATTCGCCAACTGCCACCGCACCATCACCGTAGTGTCTTGCCCTGCGACCGGCGGCAGCGGACCGGAACCCGCTCCTCCGTCATATACGAGTGCTTGTGTAAGCGTCGGCTGAGAACCAATCTTGGTCGTCACACTATCGAGCGCAAACACCTCGTTCCCATCGATACCGGTCGGAACCTGCGATGTCGCAAGCCGCGCCGTGGCTTTCACGAAGAAACTCTTTGCCCCATCGAGTT
Organism: Candidatus Yanofskyibacteriota bacterium; assembly: GCA_020847715.1. Lineage (GTDB taxonomy): Bacteria > Patescibacteriota > Minisyncoccia > 2-02-FULL-40-12 > GWA2-44-9 > JAGOPO01. Next base: position 46,573 of record JADLBM010000016.1, read on the forward strand.
GCCCTCCCGAGAGACCGGCCTTCAATGGGACCGTGAATGTCAGCCGCCCCGTGGTCCCAGGCGTGAGAGCCGAAAAATCAGGAACACCGGCGGCATCGAATACGATTGTTCTCGAGGCATCATCAAAGAACCCCTGAGATACTTGCACGCGAGCAGTGTCATACATATCCCCCTCCAGCTTCACCCCGAGCAGGAGCCCGAGCAGGGTGAATCGGGAGTCGTTCCGGTAGGTCACCGTATATCGCAGTGTATCGCCTGGGAACGCAACATAATCGCGTCCACCGGCAGGAGCGAGCGAGACCGAGAGTAGCGGGCTCGAAATCATCGTGAACGCTTCGGTCCGCACATAGTCTACGTACTGCCCATTGAGATTTCGCTGGACGACCGCCGTCACGATCTTCGTCTCTCCCTGTGCGCCGGGGAGCGTGCCGGTCACCCGAATGCGCTTCCCTTGGCCGTCCGCGAGCGCGTCGAGATTCCAGACCGTATTCCCCGTCGAAGGATTCGGGTTCATGCTCTGAACCACGAATCCATCCGGATAAGCAAGCGTCACTTTCAGATCCGAGAGATCAGCTCCGGAATCGTTCCGCATATCCAGCAGGTACTCGACCGGCTGACCAGCAACGACGGTCGGCGGCGCGACAAGCGTAAGCGTAACCGGAAGAGCGGTGATCGTAGTGGTCACCGTCGCCTCTTTTTCAAAATTGGAGCGCAACGTACCGGCGCGGAAGATGGTCTTCACTCGCGCCGTCTGCATGGCACCCTTATCCCCCACGAGAACTGCCTTAATCTCCCGCGTTCCCGATTGTCCCGGATCCAGTTTGTCGACGGTGAATCCTTCGCTCTCCGGCATCGTTGCCGCGCCATCCTTCATAACAATAGTTCCCTCCGGATAAAACAACCGGAAGCTCATATCGGTCAGCGAAACCTTTGTGTCATTTCGATAGGAAATGGTGTACGTGATTTCGTCACCGGATGTCGCGCGATCGGGAGCGTCGAGCGTTATCGAAACGCCCTTGTCAGAAAACGAGCTTCCGCCCCACCAGAGCGACCCGATGGTCAGCACAAAGAGCCCGGCGGCCGCGAGCATGAGCCACTTCAATAGTTGATTGGAGCGTTTTCGCATGGGGGGAATGCCGGCCTCACTCTGCCGGAATGGCGGCTCATGGGGCGCCTGCATCACCGGTGGGACCGACTCGACTGGCCGCTCTGGAACAGGCGTAATGAGCGGCGAAATCTCAAAATCTGCGGGCATATCGCCATGCTATCACGAAAGTGACGCCAAACGAAGCGCGTCATAGAAGAGATCAAGCGAGGAGAATGATCGCTGCGCAATCTGCTCAAAGCGGTCGTCAAGTGACGACCTCCCAGCGTGGGCACTCTGGAGCGTGTGCTCGCCGGAGGCTCCGTACCCAAGCACCTCAAGCACCGCTGCCTGCTGGCGGCGAAATGCCCCGAGAAGCTCCGCCCGCGGCGTCGTATCCATTTCATGAAGCGCATCACAGATGCAGGCCCAGAGATGCGCATCCGGTTGCTCGTCGTAAACGGCCGCGCTTACTACCTGAAGAAAGAACTGCGCCGCGGCCCACCCCGCAACCGTCCCCTTCGCACTGGAAAACGCCCGCACCACTTGGGCGCCGGTCATAATCGGCCCACTCCGTCCAGCGACCAATTCACAGCGAATAACATTCCCCTCGTCGATCGCGAGCGCTTGCGTACTATGCGCTCGCATCGAACCTTTCGCAATCGCGGTGAGCTTCCCCATCTCCTTGGTGTAGAGCACGACCATCTGGTCGTGCTCTCGAACGGGTATTTTCCGAATGACCACAGCTTCAATATGCATACGACATCAACGGAAAAAGACCGTTATCTCACGGGCATCATCGAATTGCGGAAGCCCTGACGGATTATCTTTCTTCAAGATGAGCGCCCCGCGGGAACTATATGCCGGCTTCTCGAATACAACCGTTGCCTCAAAGGGGACCCATTCGGTAGTCATCCATTCTCCCATCGCCTGTGCGGGAACCGTCGCGATGATGAGCCCGTCCCAATCGGTTAGAATGACCGGAAAGCTTCCCTCAAAGAACCAACTCCCCCGCGCCTTCCCGCTCACCCGCAATGGAGAGCTGACGCTCGCCATCGGAAGCGGCTGGTCAATGATAATGAGGTCGTCGGCGTCGGTTGTCGCGAGGGGCGTGGGCGACGCCATAGGAGTACCAGTCGGAACCGGCTCCCGACGAAGCGCGGGACCAAGCCACCACGCGCCCAGCGCCACCGCGCCAAGCAACACCACCGCCACAACGGTTATTCGTGCTACAGGATTCATTCTGTTGAGAGCGCTCCGCCTGCCTCCTCCCAATCCTTGAGCCCACCAATGTTCACGACATGCTCCCAGCCGTTCGCGGTGAGAATTTCCGCCGCTTTGCCGGCGCGTCCGCCCGCCGCACAGTGCGTATACACCGTCACATCATGCGGAATATCGGGGAATTCTCCGCGCTCAAGCCGGGCAAGCTCCCAGTGGAGTGCGCCTGCGGCGTGCCCCGCCGCCCACTCCTCATCTCGTCGCACATCGAGCAAAACCGACGTTCCTGCCGCTTGATCGACAACCGCTTGTGCTGCGTTGGTATTCATGCCGCAAGTATACACCCTACCTTCGCGTCCCGACTACAACGAAGTGGACGGTGAACAAGTCGTCGATTACCTTGTCGCCAAGATTCTTGAAGAAATTACCCGACGCATAGGTCAACCCCCACTGCGTACGATCGAGAGTCGCCGTCGCTTCCATGGTCAGTGCGTTTCCCGCCCCAGTAAGAGTCGCCAAAAATTGGACGGGCTTCGTGACACCCTTGATGGCAAGCGTCCCGCTCACGGTGAGCTGGCCGGACACTGATGCGGGAGTCAGCTTCTCAAATGTGAATGCTGCGGTCGGATACTTCTCGACATCGAAGAAGTCCGCCGACTTAAGGTGCTTCTGCATCATCGTCTCGCCGCTCCCCCGCCCCGTGCTCGTCGTCGTAATGGTTGTCAGATCCACCACGACAGACCCCTTGGTCACTGCGCCGCCCTCTACCACTGCAGAGCCGCTTGCGATCGCCACGGTGCCACGGTCAATGTAGTTCGCAATAAGCGTCTTCGAGCCAGACCACTCCATACGGGACGCCGAAGCGGTCAGCTGGTAGACACCATCGGAGAATACCAGCGGCGTTGCCGTCGCCTCGACTGGAGTCGCCGACAACACGGGGTCGCCAATGGGTCCGCGCTGATCACCCGATACAACATAGAGCACCCCGCCGACAACCGCGGCAACGATGACGAGAAATAGAATGAGTTTCATCATGCGTTCTATAGTAGCGGACCTTCAGTCCGAAGCAACCCCTGTGCAGTCGTCAAAAAATCATGTACAACCACCTTGGAGGTGCGTATGGCGATCGATGTCGTTTTTGCGTTCGTCGGAACACCCAGGGGAGACCCCGACACAATGCTCGTGTGTCTCCGGGAGAAGACATCGCGGCGCGGCGTCATCTTCACTATCGGTGATACGGATGCCGAAGCGATCCTGAGCGTTGCCCCCGGAGTCGTGCGTCACGGATATGAAGTCCATGAAATCTGGGCGGCAGCGATGACCACGATGGGAGTCACCCTCGAGCAGGTCATCCTCACGGGACTCAACGAGGAGCAAGCAGTACAGGGAGAGCTTCACTTCCGGCTCGGAGACCGTGCGTGGAGCGTCCCATGCCATCGACCTCCTATTGGCATCGCGCTTGCGCTGGCCATGAACGCTCCCATCCGCATCGCGAATGAGCTGTTCGCGGCAATGCAGCCGACCGACATCCCGGAACGCTTCCTCGGGGCATCTTCTCCGAAGGATGCGACCTCGACGGACTGAGGAGATTTCTTCAACACCCACGGCGGCGACATCCCCGAAGCCTGACCCCCGCATCTGCGGGGGTTGTTTTTGTATTAAACACGAATCCCGATCCACAGGGATTTCCCTGGCGCAAGATCCGCACTCTTTTCAAGCTTCAGCGCGACTCCATCCCGCTGATTCGTGAAGATCGACAAGCCCGTCTCCTCGGCAATCATGTCGGCGTAGGCCAGCAACGCGCGGGATATTTCAGCATCTTCGCTCGTCCAGAAACACTGTACGCGGTCCCCGACACGGCATCCGGCCTCTTTGCGCATGTCTTGAATGGCGCGCATCACCTCGCGCGCAAAACCCTCCGCTCGTAGCTCGGTCCCGATGGTAGTATCCAACGACACCGGAGCGCCCGGCATGTAGTTGACCTCTTTTACATTGAGCTCGTCCCGAATGAGCGCCTCGAGGTCGCTCGGGAGCTGTGTTCCAGGAATGGTGACCGCTCGCAGCGGCTGACGCACCTTGATCTGCTGGTCTTTCCGAATGGCAAGCCCAGCGCTGATGTGAGTGCGCACCTGCTCCATCTGTTGATGTAGCGTTTCATTGACGAGCGCGATATTCGCCTGCTCCCAGTCAGCGAGGTGAACCGACTCCGCATCGCCCGGCCGTTTGAGCTTTTGCCATAGGTCCTCGGCGGTGAACGGAATGAACGGCGCTATCAGAAGGGCGAGCGAGCGGAGCACTGAACGCAACACCGGGAGCGCGCCGCTCCGCTTTCGGCTACGCCGCAGCCACCACTGACTGAAGTCGTCGACGACAAATCGTTCAAGTTCACGGGCGGCAACTGTCGTGTCGTAGTGATCCAGCCGCTCCGTGACCGTGCGCGTCACCTCATGCAACCGCGAAAGGATCCACTCGTCCAACAAGTTTGTTGCCGCCCCCTCATCCGTGGCGTGCTCGGTCTGGTAGAGCTCGTAGAACCGCAAGCAATTCCCGAGCGTCCCGAGAAAGCCCGTCAGTCGCTCGCGCACTTCTCGTACGCTGAAATTCTTCGTGTCCCCCGGAGCGTTCACGGTATAGAAGTACCACCGCGTTGCGTCGACGCCGACCGCGTCGAACACATCGTTCGGGAGCACGACATTCCCACGCGACTTGGACATCTTCTGCCCCTTCTCATCGAGTACATGCCCCAGCGAGACGACATTCTTGAACGGGGTCCCGCGCCCGAGTGCCGTCGCAACTGCGAGCAGCGTGTAAAACCAGCCACGCGTCTGGTCAACCGCCTCGGAAATGAAGTCCGCCGGAAACTGCTGATTGAAGAGCTCCTCGTGCTCGAATGGCCAATGCCACTGCGCGTACGGCATGGAGCCGGAATCGAACCAGACGTCGCAAATCTCGGGCACGCGACGCAGCGTTTTCCCTCCCCGCTTCAGAACAATTTCATCAATGTATGGCCGATGCAGATCCACCGCGCCGCTCGCATCGCGAGGAATATTTCGCATGACAACCCGTTCCGGACTTGCATACGCAACGAAGTCGCTCCCGCGGCGCTCTTTTTCGGCAATGGATTCCTTCATGGTCCACCCGTTGGCCGCATCTACCAACATCCAGATGGGATACTCGTGACTCACGATGAGCACGTGCTTCCCCGCGTAGGCATCGTTCAGTTCTTTCATGACGCCCCACATGCGAGCGCGAAGATCGGCAAGCGACTCACCCCCCGGCGGCTGCTGAATGAACTTACTCTCGTAGGTCGGATACTGCTGATGGTACGCCGCATCGTGGCAACCCTTCAGGGTCGGCCCGAGATTAATCTCCCGCAGGCGCTCATCGGAGATAACCTTTGTGATGCCCAACTCGTTCGCAAATACCTCTGCGGTCTCGGCCGTTCGCTGGATAGGCGAAGTAATGATGGCGGCGAGCTTCACCCGCTTTTTCCCAAGCTCACGCTTCAGCATGCGCGCCGCTTCAAGTGCCTGCGCACGGCCGGCATCGGTGAGCGGAGAGTCCCCTTCTCCTTGGTCGATGACATGCTTAACATTCTTCACCGACTCCCCATGACGAACCACCCAGAACGTTGCCGGCGTGTCGCCGCGATAGGTATCGAGGTCCTCAAGCGATGAGACGACGAGCGGCTCACCGACAATCTGCCCCTGTCGATCGCGAGCGACCCAGATGGGAAGTGGCGTCCCCCAGTAGCGCTCACGAGAAAAGTTCCAATCCTTGCTCTCACGGAGCCACTGGCCGAAGCGGCCCTCTTTCAGGTGGCCTGGAACCCAATTGATGTCGGCATTGTTCGCGAGAAGCTCCTTGTTTAACGAGCTCATCCGCACGAACCAGCTATCCTTGGCATAGTACAACAGCGGCGTATCGCACCGCCAGCAGAACGGGTACTCGTGCTCATACGGAACCTTCGCCAAGAGCAACGAACGCGCGGCGAGCTGCTCCAGAATGAGCGCCTCGGTCTCCGCGGCCTTTACATACCGCCCATCGAGCTCGGCGGATACGCCCACAAACTTTCCGCGCTCATCGACGGTGTGCACCTTCGGAAGTCCGACCGCTACGCCAAGTCGGTAGTCGTCTTCGCCATACATGACCGCCGTATGTACAATGCCGGTGCCGTCGGTCGTCGTAACGAAATCCGCATCATACACCTTGTACGATGTTGGCTTCTTCAGCGCTCGCACTGAAAAAAGCGGTTCGTAGCTGGTGGCGACAAGCTCGCCCCCATTGAACTCAGCGAGTATCTCCAATGGCGCGCCGAGCACTTTTTGCGCGAGGTCTGCCGCGAGAATGAAGTATTCGTCCCCCCGCTTCGCAAGCACATACTGCACCGAGGACCCGACTGCCAATGCAACATTCCCCGGCAGCGTCCACGGGGTCGTCGTCCACGCAAGCAGAAACGTGTTCTTCGGAAGCGCCTTCCCATCAAGCTTCAGCTTCGAGCTCTTCACCTTGAACTTGAGGTATACCGATGTATCGGTAACGGTCTTATACCCCTGCGCAACCTCGTGGCTCGAGAGCGGCGTTCCGCACCGCGTGCAGTACGGCACAACCCGATGCGCCTGATACAGAAGTTTCCGCTCCCAGAACCGTCCGATGATATTCCAGAGCGATTCGATGTAGGGGTTCTCGTAGGTGATGTACGGATCCTGCAAGTCCACCCAGTAGCCGATGCGGCGCGTGAACCGGTCCCACTCACTCTTGAACTTCCACACCGACTCGCGGCACTTTGCGTTGTATGGCGCGATACCGTACGCCTCGATGTCCTTCTTGCTCTTGAACCCAAGCTCTTTCTCTACCTGAATCTCTACCGGAAGGCCGTGCGTATCCCATCCCCCTTTGCGCAGCACATAGCGCCCGCGCATGGTCTGGTAGCGGTTGAAGATGTCTTTGAAGATGCGCGCGATGACATGGTGAATCCCCGGATTGCCGTTCGCGGTCGGCGGTCCTTCGTAGAACACGAACGGCGTGCCGCCTTCCCGCTGCCGCATGCTTTTCCGGAAGACATCGTTGTCTTCCCAGAATTTCTGTATGCGTTCTTCGAGCTCTTTGAATTCGGCCATATCCGCTCATGGTACGCAACTTTGCCCGCTTTTTCAAGATAAATAAGCGGCCCACCAGGTGGGCCGCTTCGTCCGAGATGCTACCACTGCATGGAATTCTGCTCGACAGCCTCGCGCACTCCAGAGATGCCCTCGAACAAGCGGGCCCCAACTACGACACTTGGCCGCGCACACCCCGCGAACTGACCCGCGAACTGCTCAGTCGCGCGCTCAAAGCGAATTCCTCGAAGCCGCAGAAATCGCTCGGCGGCCTTACTCGTTGAGCTGTCGTCGGAAATCAACACAAACATCTGCCCCCTCCTCGAAAAGAGATGCGGCGAGTCTATGGCAAAATTACCGAGAAATCAATCTCTCTACTCCTGCGCCGCAGAGAGAGGCTCGGGTGAAGCCGAAAGCTGAGCAACGCCTTTCAAGTACTTCGCCGGCCACTTCCGGTACCAACTCTTGAACTCCTGCACCTCTTTCCGACCATCCGGATAGGTCACCACATATGTCGCGATAGCCGAACCGCCGGGGTGCGGCGTCTCAACCTGCTTGATGACCCCCGGCGCAAGGTCAGTCGTTTCAATGTAGACCGGCTCGCCGGGCGGTGTTTCAGTGAGCGTACGAGGACCGATGACCTGACTCGTGCGCCCATCGCTTGTTCCGTAGAGATCAAACGTCACCTTGTCGCCGATAACATACCCGATGATGAGAAGCGGATATGCGGTATCGTTTTTGAATTTGAAATCCACATTCGGCTCGTAAATGGTCGCGTCGAGGCCCGGGCCTATCTTCCGTCCCGCGCCATCCTTTTCGTAGTATGTCACGCGATAGCTGTGGTTCCGGCGCGCAGTCACCGGTAAACCGGCATCCAGCACCGCACGGAAGAGTGTCGTAGATACCTGACATAGTCCGCCGCCAAACTCGGGAAGCGTGCGGTCTCCTTTGATGACGAGCTCGGGAAGATACCCGCTCGTGTTGTCGATGGTGCCCAATGTCTGAAGTGTCGAAAACTCCTCCCCTGCCTTGACGACGGTACCCGTGAGAAACTTCACGCCATTTTTAATGTTGCTGATGCGATTCTTCGGACTGCCGGTAAATGGCGTCGTCGCCTTTCCGATGAGCTCACGAATCCCCGATGATGCGTCGAGCCCCTCGAGCGCCATACTGGTCGCCTTCAGTGGGACCACGAGCACATCGCCGCCCTTCGCGTTCGTCGCACGACCCGTGACGGAGTCGGCAATCATCTGCACCAGTGCGTCCTCCTTCACGGCTCGCCCGACCTTCGGAGGTACAAAACCGGTCACGCGCCCGCCGTCGGTGGTAATCTGCGGCGGCTGAGGATCGACATTGAGCGCCTTGGCAACCGTCGTAACATACGTGCCGATAGCGGTGCGGTCGACATCCGCGCGCAGACGATTTCCGTCTGCGCGGGAAACGACCCACGAGCCAAGCTTCTCGCGACTAATCGTGAAAAAGAGATCCTCGTACTGGAGCGTGAGCGGTCGCGCAATCATGCGGCGCGCGGCGGCCGCCGCGTCTTCAGCGGTCGTGGCATCGATACGAGGAGGATCGTCACGCAACTGCAACGCGATCGTCGCGCCACCGAGCGAGCGGAGCGAATCAAGGGTCGCGGAAAACGCTTCCTGCTGGTCGATCGCCCGCCCCGGTTTTGTGTCGGTGCGCACCACTACGGTCGTCCCCTCGATTTCGAGACGCACATCACGGCGTTCGACATCGGTCGCACCGGCAACCTCCGCGACTTGCGCCTGCAATGCCTGCTCATCAACACGGACGGGTGCGGCGATATGCTCTTGGTGCCAGAGTGCGGAAACGCGAGCCCACTGCCGCGAAAAGAGCGGCCCCTCATGACCTCGCCTGAATGCATCATCCACGGCCTGTCCGATGTTCAAATCGAACCCGATGTTCCCAAGGTCCACCGCCTGCGGAGCACCTTCGACAACCAACGGGATGCCCTCCGATCCGAGACGATCAAGCGCCGCCTGCAACGCGAGGCCCGCTTGGTCACGCGTTAGGCCGCCAACCTCCACCGACCCAATCCATGTGTGCGGCACAATACGGTCGCCAACATACCACCCGTACGCCACAGCTCCGGATACCACGACACCAATAACGGCGACGACGCCGATGAGAACGCGAGTCCGTAGAGATGAGAGGGATAGGAGTGCCACGATGATCAGAGAAGATTTAATTCGACGAGCGCTGTTTCAAAGTACCCAAGCACCTGCTTCGCCTCAGTATACCTGAGAAAGTAGTCAATCTCATGCGCCACCCGATTCCTTACTTTGTGTGCCCACCAAATACCATCGAGAGAGCGGAGTGTTCCGGGTTGAATATTGGTGAGGCGGTCGCCGAATGAATCTCCGGGGAATCCTGCGCGCGCGAGCGCATCCTCGACAAGCTTATCCGCCTCGAGCACGGCAAGCTTCCAGTCCCCTTCTCGGGTCGACTCGAGGTGCTGAACAATAGCAGACCACCGCGCAGCCAGCATACCCGCTTGTCCCTCGGGAGCGGTCGAAGTCTCCGGAACCGCCACAGGAGTTGCTACGCCCTGCTTCGCCCGGACAATGCTCTTCTGTCGCGCCACAAATGCGATGAATGCTGCGAGCGCGACACAGACCACGAGCGCAATCTGCGAGAGGAGGGTGGTCACGCTTCCGGCGGTCGGGTTCGTACGAACAAAGTCGCCAACGCGCGCCGGAAGCGATGCGTCCCATGCGGGCCCCTCCCGTAGGAGTGTCGCGAACAACTCAGTGAGTATCTGCCGTAGATGTTCGTAGAGCATCTTCAAGGTGTTTTGCGACACGGAGCACCATCCCCTCTTCAAACATGTTTCCGATAATCTGGAATCCTACGGGCATACCCGACGCAGCGCCGAGACCGCACGGGACCGAGATTGCGGGGACTCCGGCGAGGTTCACGGGGACGGTGTAGATATCGGAAAGGTACATCGCAAGCGGGTCGTCGCTCTTTTCTCCTATCTTGAATGCGGTGGTCGGCGATGTCGGTCCGACGATGACATCAACCTGCTCAAATGCGCGGTCGAAATCCTGCCGGATGAGCGCGCGAACTTTTTGTGCTTTCAGATAGTACGCATCGAAGTACCCGGCAGAGAGCGCGTAGGTTCCCAGCATGATGCGGCGAAGCGGCTCGGGACCAAATCCCTGCGCACGACTCTTGGTGTACACCTCAAGCAGCTGCTCCGCATCGGGTGATGCGTAGCCGTATCGAATGCCATCGTACCGCGAGAGGTTCGCCGACACCTCACACGGCTGCACGATGTAGTACACGGCAAGGGCGTATGCACTATGCGGCAAAGAAATCTCTTTCACCTCAGCCCCCGCCGCCCGAAGCAGCTGAATCCCCTCCTCCACCCGCGCGCGAACCTCATCGCTCAACCCTTCGCCAAAGTATTCCTTCGGCACACCGACGCGTACACCGGTCATATCGCGCTTCATCTCTGCGATATACTCGGGCACATCGCGCACAACGGTCGTTGAATCGAGCGGGTCCGGCCCTGCAATAGCGCCGAGCACGAGCGCAGCATCTTCGACGGTCTTCGTGAATGGTCCTATTTGATCCAACGATGACGCCATCGCCATGAGGCCATGACGGCTCACGCGACCGTAGGTCGGCTTTAGTCCAACCACACCGCACAGCGCAGCCGGTTGTCGAATCGAGCCACCGGTATCGGAACCGAGCGAAAACACACAGAGATCCGCCGCAACCGCCGCGGCAGACCCCGCAGAGCTGCCGCCCGGCACGCGGTCGGTGTCCCATGGATTTCGCACCACTCCATAGGCGCTGTTCTCCCCCGACGACCCCATAGCGAATTCGTCCATGTTCGTCTTTCCCAACAGCTGGGCGCCTCCGGCGCGAAGCTTCGCGTACGCAGTCGCATCATATGCGGACACATAGCGCTCTAGTATCTTTGAGCCGCCGGTCGCGATGGTTCCCGCAACCAACATGTTGTCCTTCAGCGCATACGGAATACCGGCGAGCACCGATGCGTCCTTCCCGAGATCGGCGTATGAAAAATCAGCAGTCCGAAACGCATTCAGAAGACCGTTCTGTTCGGCAATACGGCGCTGGTAGTGCTCGAACAACCGCTCGGGCGTCAACGCACCCGCCAGAAATGCCGCTCGGGCCGATGCGATGGTGTATCCAATATCTTTACTCATGTGCGTTTCACGGCTTTCACTTTCACGAATCGCCCTTCATGCTCCGGCGCCTGCTCGACGAGGCGGCTGAAGAGCGCAGTATCCATCGGAAAATCGCCGCGATGCTCGTCGGGTCTCGTTCGATTCTGGAGACCGGTCACCTGATAGAGTGGCTCGACACCGGTCGTGTCTGCTTTCTCGAGCACCGCAATATAATCGAGAACGCTCGAAAGGTCTTTCTTCATGCGCTCACGCAACGCATCGGTGAGTTCGATGCGGGCAAGCTTTGCGATGTGACTCACTTCCTGGTCGGTCAGCATAGCGGCATCCTAGCATGGAAATTGGCTGAAATAAATAGGTTCTTTATGGTAACTCAGAATCGCTCAAGCGGCACAGCCGCTGCGATTCTGCCCGTTTTGATAATGCTGTATGCATTATCAAAACGAAAGCCCCGGGCGATGTGCACGGGGCAGATGAGGATGGAGGCGACGGATGGGAGTTTCAGCCCACCGAGTACAGGGTTTGCAGGCCCTGCGCGTTGTTCTTCGCCACGCCGCCGATTTGATTCTAGCAGCTTCGCTGCTCGCGAAAAAGTGCTGGCGTCGGGCGACCGGGAAGCCTACTTCTTGCGAACGCTCAAAACTCCCTGCACAGCGACAAAGTACGAGCGCTCGCCGACCCCAACCCTGCCCGCACTCACGGGACGAGCGAAGGGCAAGCGGAACATGTTCTTCCCCTGCGTTACCGTGATATGGGCATCAACCGGAGCCCACACGAAGTAGTAGGAGGAGCACAGCTTTGCGCTATCTACCGCGACCACAAGCCAAAGTGTTATGACCGCCGTCCCCGTGCCGCACTCATCAACATCGAGTCGCCGGAAACCGAACGTCAAGCGCATCGTGCACCGACGGACCCCGTCTTTGTTGGTCTCGCGCACCTTCGTGAAGCGCCTGACATGAGTCACCGACACCGGAGAGACGGCAGCGACGGCAAGCGCACCATTCAGAGCGCTCAGCGCTGCCAATTCTCGCTCGGACAGCTCTTTCCCTTTCGCCATTGTCAAACCCTCCCCTCACGGGAGTACGCGGCGGCATGCCGCATAGCACCGTCACGGTGCGTCGCTATTATGCCACACACTATGCACTACTTCAAGAGTGCGAGGAATTCTTCTTCCGAGAGCTGCTCGATACCGTGTTTCTCCGCGGCAGCAATTTTCGCCGCGCCCGGCTCTGCGCCTACAACAATATAGCTGGTCGCCTTACTCACCGAGCTGGTTGCCTTGCCACCCAACGAGCGGACTTTTTCTTCGGCTTCCTCGCGACTCAGCGTATCCAGCGTTCCAGTCACCACGAATGTTTTTCCGGACAGCTTTCCTTTTGACGCGGCCTTCTCGGAAAGCACGCGTACACCTGCCGCCTCGAACTTGTTGAGCAGCTGCTTGGCGTATGACCGCGCGAACCACTCAGCAATACTGTGCGCCACCACTGGGCCGACATCGGGAACCGCCGTGAGCTCCTCCTCGGATGCGTTCGCCAGCGCGGCAAGCGTATGAAAATGCTGGGCGAGTGCCCGTGCAGTCTCCTCCCCCACATGTTCGATTCCTAGTGCATAAACGAATCGCGCGAGCGGAACCTCCGTCCGCGACCGGATGGACTCCACCAGCTTCGCACTCGAAACATCCGCGAATCCCTCAAGGTTCATAAGATCTTCCGGCGTGAGCGTGAAGAGATCTGCCGCATCGGTGATGAGTCCCGCATCGAGAAGTTGGTCGAGCGTTTGCGGCCCGAGTCCTTCGATGTTCAGCGCGTTGCGACTGACAAAGTGATAGATGCCCCGCCGCTGCTGTGCTGGACACTCCCGATTCGGGCACGCAAATGCGACCTGCCCTTGCGCGCGTGTAACGGCCGTACCACACACAGGGCACTTCTTCGGCATCTGGAACTCTCTCGCTCCTGCGGGTCGAAGCTCGGGAAGCACCTTGAGGATATCCGGAATCACATCCCCCGCCCGCCCGACAATGACCGTATCGCCGATGCGCACATCGAGGCGTCGCACTTCATCTATATTATGGAGCGTCGCCCGACTCACTGTGATGCCGCCAATATGCACTGGCCGCAGATGCGCAACCGGCGTGAGCACACCCGTTCGCCCCACCTGCACCTGAATATCCTCCACGACGGTCTCCGCCTGCCTCGGTGCAAACTTGAATGCGATAGCGCCGCGGGGCGACTTCCCCACGATGCCGGCGCGACGGTAGACCGCGTTGTCGTTCACGGAAATCACCGTGCCGTCGAACTCGTAATCCAGCGCATCGCGTTTCGTCTCCCATGCTACGTAGAACGCGAGCACATCGGATATGTCGGCGGCGACAACGCCATGCGGGTTTACGGGAATGCCCCACGCCCGCAATGCGTCATATTCATCACTGTGCGTCGCGAAGTCGCCACCGTAGGAGCCGTCGGTCCCCACGATGCTGTATCCATAGAATGAAAGCTTCCTCCCCGCGGTCACCGAAGGGTCAAGCTGGCGGATGGTCCCCGCCGCGAGGTTGCGCGGGTTGGCGTAGACCTTCTCCTCGCCATGCGCGAGCTCGGCATTGATGCGCGCAAATTCACTCTTAAGCAGAAACACCTCCCCACGCACCAGGAGTACATCCGGCACCGCGCGGTCGGCGTCTCTCAAGCGCAACGGCACCGCCTCCACGGTACGAATATTCTGTGTCACATCCTCCCCCACCATGCCATCGCCTCGTGTCGACGCCTGCACCAACACGCCGCGCTCGTACCGCAGCTCGATAGCAAGTCCGTCCATTTTCAGGTCGCAATAGAACCCGCCACGGTACGGCGCGCCCAAAAAATTCTCCAGCCGTTCGAGCCATGCTCGGAAATCGGCCTCCGAGAACGCATCATTGAGCGATATCATGCGCCCGGGGTGTGGCACCTTGGTGAACCCCTCCAGCGGCGTGCCGGCAACCCGCTGGGTCGGCGAATCGGGCGTAATCAGCTCAGGGTATTGCTGCTCAAGGTCGAACAGCTCCTTCTTCAGGGAATCCAACGCATCCTCGGATATCGAAAGCCGGTCGAGCACGTGGTACTCGTACCGGTACTGGTCAATGAGCGTGCGCAGCTTTGCGATACGCTCCGTGGCGGCGGCCTTATCCATGGCCGTATCATAGCAAAAATACAGAAGCCTCCCACCCTCCAGAGCGCCTACTGCGAGATCTCCAGCGCGCGGGAGGTGCCTCGATACTTCCCAATTGCTCGGAACTGGAACGACGCACTTCCCAGCGCTGCACAGTTTCCTGTGATATCTCCGCCTCCGCCGACATTTATCAACTGATAGGTCGCATCCAGCGAAAAAGAGAGTGGGCTCTGATCTATTGTCGAGCGCGCCTCGTAGAGGCACAGCTCGGCGGCACTATCCGCCGCGTAGAGCGCAACGACCGAGTCTCGCGCGGCGGCCGCGGATTTGAGTTTCCCGATGAAGAGCGAGCTGAGCGTGAGGCCGATAGCCAGCATCACCGACATGGTCAACATGGCATAGATGATGACACTCCCCCGCTGTGAGAAGGTTTGGGCGGTCATGGTGCAAGATCTTGAGAAAGGTCGCGAGATGCGATGGTCGTCTGGAGCGATACGGTGACTTGCGCGCCCGCGCGGCCGGCAGTCGAGCGAAGTGTCATAGGAATCGTCACCCGCGCCTGCCGCCCTCCAGGACCGGAGCCGCTCACGCAGAACGCGAACGCGGAAATGTCGACATCGCTTGAGGTAATCTGCTCGGGGCCGCTGCCGGCATCCCTCGTCACCACACCAACGCCGGATGTTTTCGTGTAGGTGTACGTAATCGGCCCGCTCACGGGGTGCTCGATGGTAAGCGTATGCGTCGTGCTCGGGTCGGGAGGCGTGCACACCGTGTCGGCGCTCGTCACGCGGCTCACGCGAACCTCGCGCGCGATGGACTCCAACAGGTACTGTGCGTTCTCCTCTATCTTTTGGATGCCCGTCGCTCGACGCTGAAGGTCCAGCGCCTGCATGAACAGTCCCGTTACGCCGGCAACAACAAATGTGAAGATCGTCGCGGCGACCAAGAGCTCAACGAGAGAAAAGCCGTGCTGGTATTTCATGGGAGCCAATTGAACAGGTGAGACTCGACAACAAAACGCTTGTCCGTCTTCCGCTCGCGCCATGTAACTTCGCTCAGAACCGAAAGCTCGACGGGAGATACCTGCGTAATTGTGATCTTTCGCTGGAACGGCGAATTCACTCCGGACCCGTACTGATACATCCCCGTCGCGGCGTCGAACTTCAGCGGAATATTCTTCCCGATATCCTGAGGAACATCGGAGCTCCACTCCACCCGACATCCGCCGGTACACGCGTCGAGTCCTGCGTTGAACGCCCGCCCCGCAAACCAGTTGTCATCCCTCATCGAACGAACCACTTCTATCCCCTCTTGGGCGACATTCGCCGCAATGAGCGCATTCCGAATGGTCGTCGAGAGCGTGAGGGCATTCGAAGCCTGAATGAACGCTGGCACCAGACCGACGCTCAGGAGCGTCAGCGCGACCAGCACTTCGACAAGTGTGAATCCTTTCTGCGTCATTGTAATTGGATGCGTCCGGATGACGAAACGGAAACGGTCCGACAGTCGGGCGAGGGACAGTGCGCTCCTTTTCGGCGCACAACAACCGTCGTGCTCGCTCCCGGGTTCGAGACACCGTTCAGGTAGGTCGTCGGATTCGGAGGCTCGAAGTAGATATCGGGCAGCGGAGGAACGATTTCGAGCACATTACTTGCGAGGACCACCTGCCGAAGTACGGTACTCGCCGCCGCGTCGAATACCCGCGGCGCGCCCGTACAATCAACGGCCGCAGACTCTGGCCCCGCGTAGAGGGTATACCCCGTCGCAGCAAAATGGATTCCGTACCCGCACCGGTAGGTGCCCCGCACCAGCGAGCCGGCCAGTGCCTGTGCCTGCGCCTCGCGAATCGCATCCTGTATCGTGAGAACGGTCTGATTCAGATCGACGCGCGTGCGGGAAAAGTTTATGACCAACAACCCCGTGATGAACACGGTGATACTTGCGACAACGAGTACCTCGATCAGCGTGAACCCTTGTTGTGGATGATGACTGGTGTTGAGCATTAGAACGCGGGAGTGAGCAGCCCTGAAAGGTACGCAATCCAGCTTGGAGCGAGAAGGGTTGCGATTGCTGCGGCAGTCCAGAACGACCCGAACGGAAGGGCCGTCTGCATAGTCGCTCTTCGGAATACCATCAGACCGACTCCGGCGAGGGCGCCTCCCCAGATGGCGGCCAGCGTTACGCCAACTGCCATCGGATACCCGAACAGCGCTCCGATCACGAATGCAAGCTTCACATCCCCGAACCCGAGCCACCGGCCGCGCGAGTAGAAGAAGAGCAGGGCGAGCAGCGAGGAAAGGAGCACTCCGGTCGCGAGCGCATTCACGAGTTGATCCGGACGATAGTATGCGATGCGCGCGACAACGAGAAGCGCCAAAGGATAGACAATGGCATCCGGAAGCATGTGGTGAACGAGATCAAAGAAGAACAGCCCGACCAATCCAAAGAGCACCACAAGGCCGAGGAGGCTCCACATGGTCGCAACGCCGGACACAATAACGGCGGTGGCGAGAACAGCTGCGGTCGTCAGCTCGAGCACCGGATAGAGCGTCGAGATGGGCCCGCCACAGTAGCGACATTTTCCGCGGAGCCACACCCAACTAGCAAGCGGAACGAGGTCGTACCACGCCAGCACGTGCATACAGTTCGGGCAATGCGATCGCCCCGCAGCGGCCCCGCGCCAATGCGGCCATCTACCGATGAGCACGCTCAGGAAACTCCCGAGCATCAACCCAATACCCGCAGCAAGTATCGCCTCCATATTCCCCAGTATACCATTCCGCCCTCCTTTTGGAGGGCGGAATGGTATCTCGTGCTACTCACCTCTTCTGCGCTTCAGTGCTATTGAATCCCTTGGTCGTAGACGCAGCTGGTCTTTGTCTTTGCACAATCGGAATCGCCCGCTCCCACGCTGTTCGTGTCGCCGGACCACCCGCTGCTATCGATATCGGCATCGCTGGTCAGCGCCGCGGCGGTCTGCTCGAGCGTCGCCCAAATCTGGAACTGCGAAGGTGCGGCAGCGGGATTGTAGGCGTACCCGTACGGCTGAGAGGTCAGCGGATCGACCGGAACACGCGTAAGGTAGCGACCGATTTCCGCCGCCGTGATAGCCGTCGGATAGACGCCGCCATTGTCTTCGAAGTATTGCTCGACGGCGGTGCGAATCTGGTTCACATCCGTGATGCGCTTCGTATCGCGGGCGCGGGCGCGGGCGGTACCGAGCTGCAACAGTACCAGCGTCGCAAGGACACCGATGATAGCGATAACGACCAACAGCTCCACAAGAGTGAAGCCCTTCTCACGCCGGAGGAACTTGGTGGGTGTGAACATAAAACGAGTAACGTAAATACGCTTCTATTGTATATCCCTCGAACCACAAGCGACAGCTCGTTATCAACAGAACCCACTAGCTCACCCCAACCAACGAGTAGAGCGGCAGCAGTACTGATGCGACGAGAACCGCGACACCCAGACCGAGCACGACAACCAGTACTGGCTCGATGAGCGCAGAAATGTTGTCGATGCGGCTCTCGGACTCCGTGCGGTAGAACGTGCTCACATGGCCGAGCATGTAGTCGAGCTTCCCCGTGCGCTCCCCAATCGCAATCATCGACGCCATCAGCGACGGAACCTGTGCGCGATACTGGCGGAATACCTCGGAGACACTCCCTCCCCCGCGCACCTGCTCTTCGGCATGAAGAAGGATGTCGCGATACACCACATTGTCGACGATGTCGCCCGTCACGCGAAGCGCATCGAGAATGGCGATGTCGCTCTTGATGAGCGTCGCCATGTTCTCTGCGATGCGCGCGAGGTAAAGCGACTTCAGGATAACCCCGAACAGCGGCATCCGAATCTTGAAAGCGTCCCACCACTGTCGCCCGTCCGGTGTCCGCACCCACTGCAATGAGCCAACGACCGTGATGACGAGCAGCGCGAGAATAAGCACGATGTAGCTGTTCGCAAAATCGGTCACCGCCATAAGCGCGCGCGTTGTAATCGGCAGATCGGTGACACCGGACTCCTTGAAAATCACGAGAAGCTGGGGAAGCACATAGACCACCATGATGAGCGCCACGGCGACCATCGCGAAGATGACGAAAATCGGATACGCGAGCGCATTGCGCACCTTTCCGACAATTGCCTGATTCCGCTCAAGGTAGTCGGCGAGGTACTGCAGCGACTGCTGAAGCCGTCCGGAAATCTCACCAGATCTGACCAGCTTCACATAGAACTGCGAGAAAAGCTTCGGATGGGCCGCGAACGCCGTCGAGAGCGATGTTCCACCCTCAAGTTTATCGCTCACATCCGCAATGATGTGCGCGAACGCGGGATTCTCGGTCTGCCCCGCAAGTGTCCGCATGCTTTCGGCGAGCGGCACATCGGCTTCAATGAGCGTCGAGAGTTGTCGGGTGAACACGACAACATCTTTCGTCTTCGGGCGGTTGAAGAGCTGGTTCAGGTCGCCACCCGAAAAGATTCCCTTCTTGGCGGGGGCCAGCGCAAGCACAACGAACCCGCGCCCATGGAGCTCTGCAACGGCGGCGCTCTCATCGGGGGCCTCAATGAGCCCGCTCTGGAGTTTCCCGTCTTGGCTTTTGATCTGGTATGAAAATTGCATCGTATTACGCCTTCTTCGGACCACCCTCCTCCTGCTCGCTCGCCTGCGCGACCTCCAAGAGCTCTTGGAGTGAGCAGGTGCCGTCAAGCACCTTCAGGATGCCGTCCTCGAACATACTCACCATCCCCTGTCGGTCGGCCTCCTCGCGCAGCGCAGACTCGGACAAATTACCCAAGATGATACCCTCAAGCTCGTCGGTCATGTGGAGCATCTCGAATATCGCGATGCGCCCTTTGAACGCTTTCCCGCCACACTCCTTGCACGGCGACTTCGTGTTGGGTCGATAGAGTTCGAACTGCGATTTCCGGTAGGGCGCGGCGAGATCAGCGGGCATCGTGTCGAGCGCGTCGGTGATAATCTTCGCCTCCGCCTCGTTGGCAACATCCTTCACCTTGCAAGTCGGACACAGCCGACGAAGGAGTCGCTGCGCGACCGCAAGGTTTAGCACCGGCGGCAAGAGGTACTTCTCGACCCCCATATCCACGAGACGCGGAATAACGCCAAGCGCGTCGTTCGTGTGGAGCGTGGAGAGCACGATGTGTCCGGTCAGCGCAGCCTGCACCGCTAGTCCGGCCGTTTCACGGTCGCGAATCTCTCCGACCATAATGACATCGGGGTCCTGACGAAGAATGGACCGCAACCCGTTCGCGAAGGTGTAGCCAATCTCCTCGTGCGTTTGCGACTGGTTGACCCCGTCGATGTAGTACTCAATCGGGTCTTCGAGGGTCACGATATTAATCTCCTCGGTATTCATCTGCTTCAGAAGCGCCGCAATGGTCGTTGATTTTCCGGAACCTGTCGGACCGGTGATGAGAATGATGCCGTACGGCTTGTCGATGGCTTCCTGAAGGAGCGTCGCGCTCCGTCCGGTGACACCCAACCCGGGGAGATCGATGCGACTGGAGAGCGGGTCAAGGATACGCATCACCACCTTCTCCCCTGCTTTCGTCGGGAATGTGCTCACGCGAAAATCGATCTTCGTCTTCCCTTGGTAGATGCTGAAACGACCGTCCTGTGGAACACGCGTCTCGTCGATTTTCAGGTTCGAGAGGATTTTGATACGCGTCACCACGGAAGCGTGCAGATTCTTCGGAAGAGTCAGCACCGCCTGAAGCACGCCATCAATACGGAACCGGATGCGCGTGTCGGTATCGAACGGCTCCACATGAATATCCGATGCACGACTGTCGATGGCATGTACGAGCACCGCCGAGACAACCTTCGTCACCGGACTCTCCGCGGTAATCTGGTCCAGCGACAGCTCGGGCTCCCCACCGCTCACCGCCTGCCCTGCTTCTTCCGCAATCGACTGAAGCGCCTTGCCGACCTCGCCGCTCAACGACTTGAACCGCTTCAACGCCGCGGCGAAATCTCGGTAGGTGAGCACATACTTCTCCAGCTTCAGCCCTTTATCTGCGGCGATGAACTTGAGCGCCTCGAGCGCGTTGATGTCTTCGGGGTCGACAAGGCCAACCTTCAGGACGCCATCCGCCATTCCGAACGGAATGACTCGATAGAATCCCGCAACATCTTCACTAATCTCACCCATTGCCGCGGGGTCCGGTTCGGTCTGCGAAAGGTCAACCTGCGGCAAGCGATACAAGTCGCTCTTGAACTTCGCGAGATCGACATCGTTGAGGATGCCCGCCTCGATGAGCGCGGCGCCTACATCTTTATTCTCGCGCAGCGCAGTGGCGACCACGGTATCAGCATCCGCCTTCGTGAGGCGGCCAGTGCGGACAAGCTCGTTGATGAGTGTCTGTGGAACTTTATCGGGCATGGCAGAGCGATTACCGGAACGGGTCCGCCTTCCCATTCCCGACCGGCTGTACCGGCAACGAACCGAAGACGCGCAGCTCTTTGAACTGCTCCGACGACAAGAGCGATGAGTCGATGCGGGCGCTCTCAAGGCCGCGCAGAGATGCCATCTGATGCCGTGGGTCGATGGGCGGAACACTTGCGGTAGGATCGACGCGGCTGTTGTAGAGAAATCCCAACACGAATCCCAGCAACATGATGAGGTAGAGGAGCGATGATTGTTGCTTTGTGGTTCCCATAGCGCTTACTTGATGAAATATGCATCAGCTCGGATGCCAAACCTCAGCATCCCGGGCGAACGGATGTCGGCGCTTACCTCGATACTGTCGACACTGAGCACGCGAACATACTGCTCAAGACCGGAAAGGAACGAGCGAAGCGCGCTGTAGGAGCCGGACATTTCAATGGTCAGTGTGAGGGTCTGATACTGGTCGGTCGCCTTCCCACGCGTGTCAGCGGTCCGAACCTCACCAATCTGCGCACCGGCATCGGCGGCAATAGCTTGAATGGCTGAGATGAGCTCCGCGGTATCTTTCTTCGCCGGAACCATCGAAAAGAACGCGCGGCCTCCCTCCCCTGCGAGAACTGCCTGATATGCTGCATACTGTTCGTTCGCCTTCGCAAGGAGTGCGCTCCGATCTTTCACCAGCTGGTCTCGTTCATTCCGAGCCGCACGAAGCGCCTGCATCTCCTGCCATGAACCGACAACGGTCGGCCAGAAGAAGAACGCCGCGATGGCGATTGAGAACGCTCCGAAAATTGCCTTGCCGCTCGTCATGGTGTTGGGGTTGGTTGTTTTCCAATCAGTGCCCTCGCATCAATGGAAAGCTCACCATCAAACTCTACGACGCCCTGCGGATTCGTTTTGACGGTACGGAGCGACACATCTTTCACGCCGGTCGCGGCGACGAATGCCGCGAGCTGCCGCGCAACTGCCGCATATCCATCGGCAGTCGCACGAAATGTGATGGTCCCCTTCGTTGCGGATGCTCCGAGCTGCGTGAGCGTCACGGATGCCTGTGTCATCTGCTCCATACGCTCGAGCGCCTGTGACCAGTACCACTTCCCTGCGAGCAGTTGCCGCATGATGCGAGACTGCTTGGATGCGGCGATGAGCTCCTGCTCGTGCGCCTTGTCGCGCTGCTGCTCGCTCGCGTCAAGCTGAGCATCGAGACGGCCGATCTGCTGACGAAGACTCGCCTTGTACCCTCCAAGCGTCGCGCTGATGATAAGCATCGAAACAGCAAGTCCGACTGCGGTATAGAAATATGAATTGCCGCTCGTATACGACGCCAGCGTCGGGCGGCGTTCGGTTTCCGGCAATAGTTGTACCCCTCCTTTGTATGGCACTACATCAAAATAACGGATAACTCCTCACTCAAGTATATCATGTCTCTCGCATAGCGCAGCCGACCGCGATGGCGAGCGTGTTGCTCAGCGTCTGCACCAGCGGGGCAAGCTCCTCCGGATGCACGAGCCGCGCGAACACATTCCCGATGAGCACATCGCGAGGAATGCGCTGCTTCACGTACTGCGCCAGACCTGGCATGTTCGCCAGTCCTCCGATGAGCACAACGCGACTGATGCGAGACTTCCGCGCCTGCTCGAACGCCTCGATCGTTTTGTTCGTCTCAAACACCATCATATCAATGAGCGGCATCATCGCGGCTCGCGCTTTGTTCTCGGGGCTATCAATAACCCCGTACTTCCGCTTCAAGCCCTCGGCTTGCTCGAGGCTCACGGAAAGCGCGCTCGCAATCGCTTTCGTAATCTCGTATCCCCCAATCTCGTAGTTGTGGCTCAATCGCTCGTACCCCTTGCTGACAATAAGAATGGAGGTGCTGCGCCCGCCAACGTTCAGAATGGCAGTCGGAGAGAGGTCGTTGCCTAAGAGCGCTCGGACGAGACTCGAGTTCTCCAATTCGAGCGCAACAAGGTTCACGCCCGCGGCACGCATGATGCGCTGGTAGCGCGCGGTTTCATCTTTTGGTACCGCCGC
Organism: Candidatus Yanofskyibacteriota bacterium; assembly: GCA_020847715.1. GTDB lineage: Bacteria > Patescibacteriota > Minisyncoccia > 2-02-FULL-40-12 > GWA2-44-9 > JAGOPO01. The sequence goes on from JADLBM010000016.1 coordinate 69,737, forward strand.
GAGAAACACCTCCACGGTAACGCTCGTCCCAGGCGCCACCGGACCGGAAGGCAACTCCCCTGTTCCCCCTGTGCCGTCAACAACCCCAATGATGGACCAGTCCAGCACGACCTGATCCAACGGAATGGGAACATACTTGCGCGCTTCGAACGGAATAGTCTTCGCGAGATCCTCTTCGCTCACGTACGGCATTTCGATGACCGTCGCAAATGTAGAAAACGCTGACACGGAAGCAACGGCCTCGCGGCTTTTCATGCCGGCGGTCGCGATGGTCTCTTTGATGGCCTGCGCGATTTCGTCGTCGGACAGATCCATGACGGTCTTTGCGGTATCCGCATGCCCGTCTGCGCTATGCAACTCGTACATCGCGTAGTTCTCCAGCTTCCAGCGACCGTTCTCTTGGGAGAGCTCGACAACCTTAATGCTCGATGTGCCGATATCGATGCCCAGCTTGCTTTTCGCCTTGAAGAGATTGAATGCCATCGTCGTATCTAGTATACCCCACCCAAGGCGTCCTGCGGGCCGCACTTGTGTGGATTATATGAATGGCCTCTTCCGATGGCTTCGGGATACGCTCTGGCCTGCACGCTGTGTGGGGTGTTCGCTCGTCAGCACAGATCTCTGCGCCGCCTGCCGCCACACCCTCCCCGACGCTCCGGCCATCCGTATACTCCCCGACGGGACTCGCGTCATATCAGGCGGGCCCATCGCTCACCCGCTTCTTGCACAGGCCATTTGGCGCATGAAGTATCGAAGCATCCGGTCGCTCGCGGCTCCCCTCGCCTGTTGGCTTGCGGACACTATTCTCCGCACCCCTGAAGCGGCGCGCGCCATTCGCACAACGATACTTCTCGTTCCGGTGCCCCTCCACCACGCGCGGATGCGCGAACGCGGATACAACCAAGCGCACCTCCTCGCACATGCGCTTGCCGGTATCGCCGCCATGCCCTGCGCCGCAGAGGCACTCATTCGTGTGCGCCACACCGCCAGCCAAGTGGAGACCGCTGACCGAAACGGACGCATCGAGAACATGCGCGAGGCATTTGACTGCCCAGACCCATCAGTCGTGAGAGGTCTTGCCATCCTCCTCATTGACGATGTCTGCACCACCGGCGCCACACTGCAGGATTGCGCCCGCACCCTCCGCGCAGCCGGTGCTCGCTCGGTCACCGCCCTCACGCTGGCTCGAGGGTAGGTTTACGAAAAGAAAAGCGCGATCGTGCGATCGCGCTTCTGCATACCACTAGAGGAGCGTTAAAAGACGGGTCTGCAGAACTTGTTCTTGGCAGCGTCCTGATCGCTTTCACCCCAGCTCGAACAGAAACAGACAATATGTGAGACGCCAAGGAGCGCGCACGCCACCAGCCACGAAACAAAAGCGGCGAACATCACAAGGACCGCGAGTGTCCCAGTAAAGGGATGCCCCATCGCCGCCTGCACGATGCCCTGCGTCATATCCCCCAGCCACATCCCGGCAAAGAATACGGCGAAAGTTGCCGCCAACAGAATCGCCCCATTCCCATACACCGAAAGCCGAGCTTTTATCTCGCGGCTTACAAGAAGTCGAATTCCCAGCGGCACCCCGTGGAACACGCACCACGCGAGCACGATCCACAGAACTTCCGCGAAAGGCTTGGGCATCTTTCACCTCCACACAATAAATAAATACCATCATTATCGTTTCTAGTCAATTTCTTCGTCGCTGGTTGAAAGATCCCCGACAAAATGATAAAATCTCTTGACTATAGAATATTGGAGACGTGGGCTGAATGTGAGAAAGCGAGCATTCAGCGGGCAAGCAAAAGCCGCCCCGGCAGACACGGCTCCCACAGTTTTTTGAGCGAGGCCCTGCCGAGACAATAGAATATTGGAGACGTGGCTGAGTGGTCTAAAGCGGCACGGTGCTAACGTGTTGAGGGGGTTAAACCCCTCCGGAGGTTCGAATCCTCCCGTCTCCGCATAAACAATACTAGCTGCCATTTGGCAGCTAGTATTGTTTCTACTAGAGCGGGCAGGAGCCGAGGGCGAATACTCCCACACCTACGCTTCCACCTCCTCTATCGAATCGTGCTATAGTATTCGCATCAGTTAACTCATTTTTATGAAAGAGATCGATGCATTCCTGTCGGGCCTGTTCGCGAAGCTCCCGAATCTTCCGGAGAACGTCCGCTCGTTCATCGTAAAGATTGCACCGTACCTTGCGGTCATCGGCCTCATTCTCTCGCTTCCAGCAGTCCTCGCGCTCATCGGATTCGGCGCAGCTGCACTCCCCTACGGCATGATGGGAGGGTACGGCATGATGGGAGGGTACGGATTCTACAGCGGCGCGCTTGCACTGGCGTTCTCACTCATCAGTATTGTCTTACTCGCCCTCTCCATTCGCGGCCTCTTCGCACGGAGCACGTCTGGTTGGCGCTTCATGTACTACAACGCCCTCGCCGGCGGCGTGTACGCGGTGCTCCGCTTCGACCTCTTCGGACTTCTCATTGGCACCGGCATCTCGCTGTACATCCTGTTCCAGGTCCGTTCGCACTATAAGTAGCCCCGCGGAGCGTACATCCTCTCTCGGACTCCTCAGTGTGTAGCTCGCAAAATTTGTCGAAAACCGCAGAATGTGGTAGATTTTGTGGTCCCTCAATGACCGCACGCAACCGCTATGGCCGAAACGACCTCTCCAGCCAAACACGCCGATACACGCCCGCCCGTTGTGGTGGTGCTGGGTCATGTCGACCACGGAAAGACAAAACTCCTCGACACCGTCCGACAGGCAAATGTCGTCGCTGGTGAATCGGGCGGCATCACGCAGCACATCGGCGCCTATCAGGCCGAAGCGAACGGGCAGCTCATCACCTTCCTCGATACTCCGGGGCATGAGGCATTCACCGCTATCCGAAGCCGTGGCGCGAAAGTCGCCGATATCGCCATCTTGGTCGTCGCCGCCGACGAATCGGTAAAGCCGCAAACAAAGGAAGCCATCCGCATCATCAAGGATGCAGGCATTCCGTGCATCGTCGCCATCAACAAAACCGACAAAGAAGGGGCGAATTCGGCAAAGGTGAAACAAGACCTTGCGCAGGAAGACGTGCTCGTTGAAGAGTGGGGCGGCCAGACCCCCGCCATCGAGATTAGCGCCAAAACGGGTGCTGGGATTCCGGAACTGCTCGACATGGTTATTCTCGTAGCCCAGCTGCAAGAACTCCAGAGCATACCGACCGGCCCCGCATCGGGCGTCATCATCGAGTCAAACCTCGATAAGCGCCGCGGATATATCGCAACCGCGCTCGTGCAAACCGGAACGCTCCGTGTCGGCGACTGGATCGTCGTCGATCATGTCGTCGGCAAAGTAAAGAGCATGGACGACTTCCATGGAGCGCCCCTCGAAGAGGCGCTCCCCTCCCAGCCAGTCCTCATCACCGGATGGCCGGAAGCACCGCGCGTCGGCGGCCAGTTCCACACCGCGGTGGCGAAGAAGGCCGCCGAGGATCTTGCCGCGGACTCCATCACTCCCCCACCCGTCGCCTTCGACACCTACCGGAGCTCCGGCGCACCCGGAAGCGAGCGTGTTCTCTTGAATGTCATTTTCAAGGCTGATGTCGCCAGCTCATTGGAAGCCATTGAGCTGGCCGTCAGCTCCATCCCGAGCGATCAGGTTACCCTGCGCGTACTCGGTTCAGGCATTGGCAACATCAGTGAAGCCGATGTGAAAACCGCCGCCGCAAAAGGCGCCATCATCCTCGGATTCCGTGTCGCCATTGACCCTGCCGCACAGAAGCTCGCAGAACGCGACGGTATCACCATTTCGTCCTTCGACATCATCTACGAGCTCATCGAAGCGGTCCGCACCGGCCTCGCCGCCCTCCTCCCAACACAGACGAAGCGCACTGTACTCGGAAAGTTGCGGGTGCTCGCCATCTTCAAGACCGAATCCCGCTCAGTCATCCTCGGCGGAAAGGTCACGACCGGATCCATCAAGAAAGGCTCACTGGTGGACCTCGCCCGAGGCGAAACACCCGTCCGCATCGGCAAGATTACCAACCTCCAGCAGGAGAAGGAGGATGTTTCCGAAGTGGCGCAGGGTGTCGAATGCGGCCTACGCATTGACACATCAAGCTTCGACGGCGATATTCAAGAGGGCGATGTGCTTGAGTTCGTGACCGAAGAAACGGTACAACAGACGTTATAGCTTGCGGGGTAGCTCATTACCACCTATACTCGCTTGGTGGGAGTAAAATATCCCGTCAACGAAAAGTTCTTTGTGAAGTGGGGCCCAGAAATGGCCTATGTCCTTGGATACATCTATGCCGACGGCAGCCTAGAAGATGCCTCGTATCTTCGAGGAAAATACCTTAGGGTAACCAGCACTGATAGGAAAAGCATTGTGCGTATCAGGCGCTGGATGAATTCTGAGCACACGATTGTGGTTCAAAAACCAAGCGTGAAACACCCGGGGAAAATACGTTACTGCCTTCGCATCGGGAGCCATAAGCTCTATAACAACCTCATGATATACGGGCTTCGCCCACGCAAATCACTCACGATACAGTTCCCGGAAATCCCGCCTCCCTTCTTGAGCCACTATGTAAGAGGATACCTTGATGGGGATGGTTGTATTTACCTCGAGCGCGGAACAGGAAGCAAAAAACAGCGCATCCTGAAACGCCTCAGTGTCATATTCACATCCGGCAGTCCAGGATATCTTAAGGGCCTCGAGGAGGCCCTACGGAAGCGCCTTCGCCTTAGCGAGAGAAGGATCTATAGCTCCGCACGGGCATTCCAGTTGCGCTTCTCAACTCGCGACAGCCTGAAGATATGCGACTTTCTCTACAAAGGAATGAGGAAGGGGCAGTATCTTGAGAGAAAGTTTGCAGTCTATCAACACTACCTCGAACTCAAAAATGGTGCCGTGGTGAAGTAGCTAACACATCGGTCTGCAAAACCGACATACGCGGGTGCAAATCCCGCCGGCACCTCACAATAAACGCCCGGGTGGTGAAATTGGCAGACACGATCGACTTAAGATCGATTGCCGCAAGGCGTGTCGGTTCGACCCCGACCCCGGGCACCATGCTCTCGTCGTTCAATGGATAGGACATCTCCCTCCGAAGGAGGAAATGCTGGTTCGATTCCAGCCGAGAGCACTACAGAACAAAACCGAGCCATGTGGCTCGGTTTTGTTCTGCTGATGCTTCCCGTCGGCTGGAATCGAAGCCCGGAGCGATGTGGCGACAGAAGTCGACACCGCGAGGGCGGGAGCCCGGAACC
>JADLBM010000017.1 GCA_020847715.1 Candidatus Yanofskyibacteriota bacterium
ATGTGCTCATTCTTGTCGGGGCATTCCTTGAGCGTCGCCCGGCGGGGTATGTGCGCATAGCGCGAAGTTGGCCCTCAGTGGTTGCGCTCCCAGATGCGCCCACATGCGTGACTATTCCCTCGTGCAGTGAGACCCTTGGCGCGTATGTCAGGGCGTTCCTGCAGATGTCTATGACAGATGCTGAGCGGAAACAGTTGGGGCGCGACTACACGCTCGTCCTCGATGCGTCGCGCGGGCGCGATCGAGTGTTGTGCCAAGGGCTGAGTGGCTCGCCTGCACTCGACCGCGACGGCTCAGTGGCCGGAATCCTTTCGGCCATTGTCCCTGGATCCGACGCCGTTGTATTCTTTGCTCCCGGATTCGTCGCCGCACAGCTCGTCGACCGCGCGAGGACAGCGCTCGGAACAAGGAGGTAGCGAGTGCGGATAGCTCGGTTGGTCATCGTCAACGGGTATGGGTGCGATCTCGATTCGCCCCTGAAGCAGTACCTAGATGCCGTCGTCGCGTTTCTCGACGAGAACCCCTCGTGCGTGGTGTTCACTGGGGGGCAAACCCAACGGAGGTCGTTTCCCGGGATGTCGGAAGCGTCGGTGATGGCGTCGTACGTGAGGTCACAGGTTCCGGATCTCGAGTGCGTACTCGAAGACCGCTCGTACACGACCTACGACAACATTCGGAACGCCGCGATGCTCGTCCGCGAGAAGGGGTGGGAGCCCGACCGCATCCTCATCTTCTGCGAGGCAACGCGAGCGCTGAAGGTTATGCTACTCGCGCGGCATTTCTTCAAGGAGTGGTGGGATTCTCAGAGCCCAGTGCTCCCGAATCGCGAGCGGCGCCTTCAGATGATGACATCAAGCTGGGAGCTCATGCATCCGGCGAGCGAGTTGTTCGCCACGGTGTGGGATTGGGTGGCGCTCACTTTCCCGTTCCTGAACGAGATGCGGAGTCAGCAGCGACATGAGAAGTCCTTCGATCGGTGAGTAGACCCCGGCATCCCGCCGGGGTTTTTGTTCCGATGGGGTTGACTATTACATATAATATCTGTATACATTCTATGTTCTTTGAGGATACGAGCGCCTCCTCCGCTCTACGAGTGGGCGGTGAAAAGAACGGAAAGGGCGTTCCCATGTCGGTCGAATCGCAGAAGGAGTCCACAGGGCGTGGTGGCAGCTGGTTTGCGGCTGGCTACTGTGGTTTCGGGTTGCTGGCTGCTTTGGCCGGCGCGGGTTGGACTCGCAGGCCCATGATGTCACTCGTCGTCACGGTCGTTTTCGCGCTGACGATCTTGACGGCGGCTTCCTTGATGAGGGCGTACTTCCTGGCGTCGGTGAAGCTTCTCTCCCTCAGTAAGGAAGCCGAAGCTCAGCGGAAGCACGCGGCCAGCCTGGCGGACGCCTACTGGACGCTCCAGTATTTCCCTCCTACGCAAGCGCAGGTGGATGCCGAGCTCCGCGTGCGAGCCCGTCGTATGGGGGAGGCATGCCGAGCAATCGCTGCGTTCTTCCAGGCGTATCCGGAAGTGCTGGCTGCCGCGGGAGGAGCCAACATGCCGCTTCCCGATGTACTCAAGAGGGAGGAGGTGAACCTCCAGAACCGACTGGAAGCCGCGAAGCGAGCATTTTGGGATTTCCATGGCATGCTCTGGCGCGCCCGCCAGAACTCCAGCCACCCTCTCGGGTACACCCTCGTGAACTCCTGGCAGAAGTACGATGTTCCCGAAGAGCAGGCTGCGTAGGTTCCGAGAGTCCGACGAGCGCCACACGTGTGGCGCTCTTTTATTTTCCGATAAGAATCTCTACCACATCGCCGTCTTGCACGAGGTAGTCTTTCCCGACCGTGTGCACGAGTCCCTTGGAGCGAGCGGGGCCGTAGCCGCCGCAGTCGAGCAGGTCCTTCCAGTTGATGACCTCTGCGCGGATGAACAGGCGCTCAAAATCGGTGTGGATGGCGCGTGAGGCACGGGGCATGAGGTCGCCGCGGTGGCAGGTCCATGCGCGGGTCTCATCGGGGCCGGTGGTCAGGAATGAGATGAGTCCGAGCGTGTGGTAGGCCTCTCGGATGAGGCGGTCGAGACCGCTTTCCGGAAGTCCTAATTCCGAAAGGAATGCAGACTTCTCGTCATGCGACATCTCAGAAAGCTCAAGCTCAAGCTTGTTGCACATCGTTACATACTCGGAGCCGCCCATTGCCGCGAGCAGTTCGGGCGATGGCTTCCAGTTCTCGGCGAGCTGAGCGTCGGATACATTGATGACGTAGATGAACTTCTTGGCGGTCAGGAGGCCGAGCTCGCGTGCCAGTGCAGTTTCGTCTTCCGTGAGTTGTAGCTGGCTGATAAGGGCGCCTCTCTGAAGCGATTCCGCGAGTTTTTGCAGGTGGGGGATTTGTGCGCGGGCGTCTTTGTCGTTGCGTGCTTTCGCTTCGGTGGTGACGATGCGCTTGGAGACGGTGTCGAGGTCCGCGATGATAAGCTCGGCGTTGATGATGCCAATATCGCGGACGGGGTTGACCGTTTCGTGCACATGAATGATATCGCCCGATTCGAATGCGCGGATAACTTGCGCGATGGCATCAACCTCGCGGATGTTGGCGAGGAATTTGTTGCCCAGACCTTCGCCCTGACTGGCTCCTTTTACCAGTCCTGCGATATCCGTGAACTCGATGGTGGCGTGGATCTTTTTTGCTGACTTTGAGAGCTCGGCGAGTTTTTCTACGCGCTCATCAGGTACCTCAACGACGCCCACGTTGGGCTCGATCGTGGTGAAGGGGTAGTTCTGAATATCTACCTGTTTGTTCGTGACCGCCTTGAACAGGGTGGACTTCCCCACATTCGGGAGGCCGACAATGCCGATGGAGAGTGCCATAGAATTGACAGTTTGCTAAACTACAGTACACTACAATTCGCCTATTGCCAATGGAGGATGACATGGTGCTTGTCGACGGCGGTGTCTATCGGGAACAATCGGACGATTCGGATTCTTTTCGGAATAGGGCGAAAAGGATTGAAAAGATTGTGGTGGTCTACACGGACGGGACGAAGCAGACGATGTTCCCGAATGCGCGCGATCCGTTTGCTGAAAACCGCGATCCGTTTGCTGAAAACGAAGCGTACGGGCGCCCACCATTCTGAGGGCGTACAAGAACTGGCAGTTCATTCGGCGGACCCTTGGGTCCGCTTTTTCAGTTTTGCCACTCCGCCGCCGGTGCCGGCTTGCCGGACTGGTCATCCGCTCTGCGCCGGCATCCGGCGGCTGCGCTGACGGAGCGCGAGCGCTGTATCCGAGGAGGACGATCCGGTGGTGATATAATGGATGGAAGGGGATGACCAAAATGAATCCGGAGATATTCCGAGCGTACGATATCCGTGGTGAGTACGGAGTCGATTTTGACATGGCATTCGCCCAACTGTTCGGCTCCAAGATTTCCGCGTGGCTGAAGGCGGGCATTCTCGTCGTTGGGCGTGATGCGCGTCCCTCAAGTGATGAGCTTGGGTATGCGCTCATTGACGGCGCAGTGCACACCGGCGCACGCGTCGTTGATATCGGGGCCGTCTCGACGCCGCAGTTCGTGTGGGCCGTCCGTTCGCTCGGCGCCGTCGGTGGCATCATGGTGACGGCATCGCACAATCCGGAGCAGGCGAACGGCTTCAAGGTGATTGCTCGCCACGGAGACGTGTTTGAAGTGGTCGGAGGACACACCCTGCGGCAGGTGTACGACAGCCACGACCATGTACATCGAGGCAACGGCGTAATCGACTATCAGGATATTGTTCCTGGCTACGCTGATGCGGTCGCGTACGCGGCACGATGGCAGGGCGGGAGCGAGCTTCGTCTCTCGCTCGATGCGCCTGAATCGGTCCGGCGGGTCGTTGAGCGGCTTGGTCCTATTGCGCCCGACCACGGACTTGCGGCGCGGTGCGATGCCGACGGCGATCGCATCCTGTTCTACGATGATGGCGCAGAAATTCCCGCGGACTTTATCGTCCTTCTACTTGCAGAGCAACTCGGATTGCATCCGCTCGTGTTCGATGGACGGTTCTCGCGCACGGTCCGTGAGCGGCTCGATGTTCGGAGCGTATCATACTTCGTCTCCCGCGTTGGTCGGCTCTACCTTTCTCTCGTGATGCGGCACACCGGCGCGGCGCTGGGTGGGGAGTTGAGCGGGCACTACTACTGGCGGGAGTTTGGGGGCATGGAGTGCCCTGAGCTGACACTCCTTCGAGTGTACGACATTCTGCAGAAGAGTGGGCACTCGCTGGCGGAGCTGGTAGTGCCGTACCATGTTCGTGCGAAGAGCGAGGAGATAAGCATTCCTGTGCGCGACGCGAAGGATGCGGACCGGCGTATACACGCGGTTGCGACGCATTTTGCCGATTCGACACTCTCTCGCCTCGACGGTCTGACCGTCGAGTATCCCGAATGGTGGTGCAATGTGCGCCGCTCGAATACCGAACCAGTGTTGCGGCTTGTCGTCGAAGCGCGCACAAAAAACCTCCTCGACCAGATGGTCGCGGAGGTGGAGGCGTTGCTTCGCTGACGGCTAGTACCCGAGGAAGGGATCGATGGGGCCATCGATGGGCGGCATGTCGTTCACGGGGTCGTAGGACTGCGTCTGACGATGGACGCCAGTGACCAGCACCTCGGTGCACTCGGGGTCGTCCACCCCCTCGATGCCCTTGAGGAGCGCTTGCCGGACGAAGACCGGCAAGTCACCAAAATCGCGCGTGACACGCTTTGTCATGACCACTCTCGCTTTTCTAGAGCCCCATCGCGCGATGGACCTCTGCCAGATTTTCGGACGCGATGATTCTGGCCTTTTCTTCTGATTCCGTCAAGATTCGCGCGAGGGTTGCGGGGTCGGCGGCGAGTTCGGCGCGGCGCTGCTGGAATGGTGCCAAAAATCCGACGACCACCTCTGCGAGGTCGCCCTTGAAGTCGCCGTAGGACTTGCCGGCATAGTCCCGCTCGAGTTCGCCGACGGTCTTGCCGGAGAGTGTGCTGAAGATGGTGAGTAGGTTGGAGATGCCCGGCTTGGCGGTTTCGTCGAATGTCACCTCGCGGCCGGAGTCGGTGGTTGCGCGCTTAATCTTGCCGCGAACCTCATCGGGCGTGTCGGTGAGCGCGATGCCGTCGTCGCCCGTCTTGCTCATCTTTTTAGTCGGGTCTTGGAGCGACATGATGCGGGCGCCGGCGGCGATGAACGGCTTTACATTCGGGAAGGTGTCCCCGAACAGGTGGTTGAACTTCGCGCCGACCTCATTGGTGAGCTCGATGTGGGGGAGCTGGTCATCGCCGATGGGAACAAGATTTGCCTTGTAGAGAAGGATGTCGGCCGCCATGAGCACGGGGTACGAGAGGAGGGAGAGGTTGTTCTGGTAGCTCGCGCCACGGTCACCCATCGATTGCACCTGTTCCACTTTTTCGCGCCAGTTGGGAAGGCGCTCAAGCCAGCCGACGGGACTGATGGTGGAAAGAAGCCACATGAGTTCGGTGTGCTGTGGCACGCGTGACTGGCGAATGAGGAGCGACTTCTTCGGATCAACGCCTGCGGCGAGGTAGTCCAACAGAACATTGGTGACATTCTGCTGGAATGTTGCGGGGTCGTATGGCGTGGTGATGGCGTGGAGGTCGACGGCTGCGAAGACGCACTGCGCGGTGTCGGGCGCGTCCTGCAGAGCGATCCAGTTCTTGATGGCGCCGAGGTAGTTGCCCAAGTGGAGCTTTCCGCTTGGCCGCATGCCACTGAAGATGCGTGTCGTCATGGGTTGATGATAGGCGAAATCCTGCCTTGCGGCAAGCGTGCATTGACGACAGGGTGTTGGAGCGTACCATAGGGAAATCGTTCTTTGGAGGTGGGGTATGGCGATCTCGTTGCGGCGGCGGACGATTGGGGGTATTTCGCTCCTCGCCGTCGGTGTCGCGGTGCTGGTGGTCGGGCTTGTGCTCGGTTTCCAAGATGCGGCCGATCGAAACTTTGGGAGTCCGAAGGTGTTTCGGGAATCCGCACAGACCACCGAAGGTGTGCGCGATGAGCAGGTGTTTCTCGTGCAGCGGCCGTGGCCACTGTTCTGGAAAACTACGGTTGGGTACGGGTTCCGTTACCTGCATGGCACCGAGGACGGAGTTACCGTGTGGATCGTCAAGGAGGGGGTTGTCCTTCAGGAGTGGCCCGGCACGCAGACGGTGCAGCGTATCGTTTGCACCTCGACCGGGTACCGTGTCGGCGTTACCGATGTTCTCGAAGGTGTGGACTGCGCGTGCTGGGGAGGTGAGGACTGCGATGTGCCGGACCTCGAGTACCTCGTTCGGGTTCGCACCGACATGAAGGCGACTCGGTCCTATCCTCGTGTTCCGTTCATCACGCGCCGCATGGCCCACTGACGCCCCTTCTCGGGGCGTCGTTTTCTGCTATGATGCGCGCAATGCCGACCCGCCCGCTCAAACTCAAGAACGCAGAGGACTACGAACCCGTGGTCGTCAAGGAGATGGAATACTACGCGCCTCTCGCGCAGGTACTGAACCTCTCCGAAGATGTGCTTTTGCAGGCCGCGCAGCTAGCGGTACGCGACGGTATTCACACCCATCGGACTGCAGCTAAGTGCAAGAACCGAGAGGAAGACTGCGTGGCCTACAACATTCGCCACTTCATTGATATCACGCTCGTTCGAGCCTGCCTGCTGGCGTCATCCGAGGAAGAAATGGAGAAGGCCGAAGCGGTCCTCATGCAGCTCATCGAGGACTAGGGAGTGTTGACTTTCTGCATTTTGTGTTGTACCATAGACTCCTTCCGTGAAAGGGGGATGCTATGCAGTTCCTCGACGGACGTCCCGGAAGTCCAATCAGTGCGGCGCTCATCAGCGATGATGAGCGGTGGGAGCTCGAGCAGCGCATGCGCCGGCTCTATTCAGACGAGGTGAATCTCGCGATGCAGAACCCGGGCATGGAGGTGCGGTGCCAACAGCGGTATACGCTGTGGGAGACCCTGCTCCAGCTCTGCGGCATCGCGTTCACGCCGAAGCTGGGGGAGCCGCCCATCATCGTCTACTACGAGACGATGGGGCTCGTCTTCTATCAGGGCGCGGCTAGGACGAAGGCTTAGGAGGTTCTGATGTCGGTGTACATTTTTTCCGGAGTGGACGAGACGCAGATGGACAAGATGCGTAAGGGTGCGCTGTCGGGCGTGGAGGCGCGCGAACTGCTCTTCCGGACGCTCACGCCGCGGGCGGACTGGAGCGATCAACACCGGTGCATCGGTGCAGCCGTCGAAGGCGGGTATGCCTACCTCGCGCGGGTGGCAATCCAGAGCGGGTGTAATCCCGAGTTGCTCTCCGTACTGAGGAGGGCCGAGCGCGCCGCCTCGCCGTGGTAGTGTCTCTCTCGCGCCCCTTCGGGGGCGCTTTTGTTTTCGGGTCTTTACAGAATATAAAATGTATGGTATATACTCTCTGGACCTTTCAAGGAGAGAGTGAATGAAGAAGCTGCTGGTTGTCGCTGCGTTCTTGGTGTCCTGCGTCGCCGCGACCCCCGTCGAGGCGGAGTCCGACTTCGTTCACCACGTGGACCTGTTCCAGGTCGCGATGGTGGACGGCAAGACGGTCGTCGCCCCGGACATCGGCTACCACTTCACCGCGGTCCACTTCGGGCGGGTGGATGTGCTTGGCGTCGGCCTCGCAATGGATCTGTACACGGGTCCCAACGGTGGCGGCAAGCTGGACCCGCTGCTCGTGGCTCCCATTGTGAGCGTCCGTCTCACAAAGGGAACGACGATCTTCTCGCTCGGCGCAAACTACTTCTATAACCCGGAGCGCAAGACTTCCGGCGTCGCCGTCGGCTTCATGATCGGCGGCAACTAGCTCCGACGATCAGCGCCCCCAGCACATCGGGGGCGCTTTTGTTTTCGGTATCCGTCCAAAAACATCCTGAGCCAGAAGGCGAAGGGCTACATTGACAGATTCATTTATGTATTTTATACATATCCCAGCTTCTTGAAAGGGGATGCTCATGAAGATTCGAGCGTTGTTCGTGGCCGTTCTGGCGGTGACGCTGTGTGCTTGCAGCCTGCTGACAGGACCATCGGATGTGACCTCATTTATGCCAAAGAGCGTGTCGCCCGCTCCCGGTTCGGTCCTGTTGTCCGGCACGAAGATCACTATCACTGGTCCGTTGTCGGTGCAACCCGGGCTGTACTACACGATGCTGTATGTCCGGGATGACGGCGCGGTGTTCCTGTCAAGCGAATGGGGCCCTTCTGGTGAGAACTCGTCGTGGCCTGACTACCGGTTCTCGCAGGGCGTGGGCACGGGTAGCCAAGATGCGGGAACGTTCAGGAACCTGTTCTGCTACGGGAGCCACACCGTCACGAATGCGGTGTTCGTAACTTCTGGCTCGAGCATACTTCGGCGGTACATGAACAGTCCCGAGCTCCACGTCGTTCGGAGCTTTGACTGGAGCATTGTGAGCTACCGCGCGGACATTCCGCTTAACTACTCTTGCCGGTAGTTCTTCCACGCCCGACCCACCCCAGGGTCGGGCGTTTTCTTTTTATATGTTCGCTCCGAGGCCGCGCCGATCTTTTTGGCGCGTCCTCGGCGAATTGCCGGGGACTTTCTTATAAACTAACCGCTCGCATTGCGAGCGGTTAGTTTGTTGATGTTTCCGAGTTTAGACCTCGATGATGACCGGCAACACCATCGGCCGCCGCTCTGTCTTTTGGAACAGGAACATGCCGACTTGGTCGCGGATCTCGTCCTTGAGGTAGGTGAGGTTGAGCGGCCGCGCCTTTTCGTTCTCGACGATCTGGCGCACTTTCTTGCGGACCTGCATGAGCAGTTCTTTCTGCTCTTTCAGGTAGATGAAGCCACGGGAGATGATGTCGGGGCTCGTGCGCATGCGTCCGGTCTTTGGGTCGATGACCATCACGATGGTGAACATGCCGTCTTCAGCGAGCGCTTGGCGATCGCGCAGGACCACATTGCCGATGTCGCCGACGCCAAGGCCGTCGACCATGACATAGTTCGCGGGGACGGTCTTCTTATCGAACCACCACTGGTCGGCCGTGAAGTTCACGATCTGCCCGTTGTCGGCGATGATGATGTTCTCATCGGGAATGCCGACCGCTTTTCCGAGCTCACCATTGGACACCATCATGCTGTAGTGGCCGTGGTGCGGCATGAGGAACTTCGGCCGCGTGAGGAGCATCATTTCTTTGAGGTCTTCCTGCCGCGCGTGTCCGCCCGCGTGGATGTCCATCATTTGGTAGTGGTACACCTTCACGCCGCCGCGGTAGAGCATGTCTTTCAGGTACTGCACGGCGCGCTCGTTGCCCGGAATGACCGACGACGAGAAGATGACCGTATCCTTCTTCTGCATCTGGATGTGTCGGTGCTCGCCGTTCACGATGCGCATGAGCGAGGCACCCTCTTGTCCCATGGCGCCGGTGGCGACGACCGTGATGCGTTCGCGCGGGTAGTCGCGCATCTGGTCCATGGTAATCTGGGTGCCTTTCTGGATCTTCATGTACCCCATCTCTTTGGCAATCTCGACGTTGGTCTTCAGTGAGTAGCCGTCGAAGATGACCTTACGGCCGTATTTCTCGGAGAGCTGAACGATCTGCTGCATGCGATTGATCATCGAGCTGAATGTTCCGATGATGAGCATGCCGGTCGCATCTTTGAAGATGACGTCCATGTTCTCATAGATGGTCTGCTCCGAGACGCCGTGGCCAGGGCGCTCGGCGTCGGTCGAGTCGATCATCATCGCGAGCACGCCGCGGTCGCCGAACGCGCGGATCTTGGAGAGGTCCATCGGCTTGTCGTTGACGGGGCTCGGATCGAACTTGAAGTCAGCAGTATGGATGAAGTTGCCAACCGGCGTTTCCACGAAGACGCCAAGGTCGTCGGGGATGTTGTGGTTCACATGGAAGAACTCCACCGTGAAGTGGTCGCCCATTTTCACGCGGTCGCCGTCTTTGACCACATGGATGGGGAGCTTCGGGAGGTGCGGGAATTCAGAGTGCCGCTTGAGCACCATGTTCTTGGTGAGTTCGGCGGTGTAGATGTCGGGGTTTCCCATCTTTGTTTGCAGGTAGGGAACCGCGCCAACGTGGTCCATGTGGCCGTGGGTCAGCAGGAATCCACGAATGTTGTCACGCTTGGATTCGAGGTAGGCAGTGTTTGGAATGATGAAGTCGATGCCCGGCATGCTCTCGTCTGGGAATAGGATGCCCGCGTCGATGACGAGGATGTCATCCTTGTATTCGAGGACGTAGCAGTTCTTCCCGATTTCACCCAAACCGCCGAGTGCCATTACCTTGAGGGTGTCGCTCGTTTCCATGCCGGCAGGCGCGCCAATGCGCCCCTCGTGGAGCTGGGTCGGTTGGAGGCGGCGCTGGCTGGGGAGCTTCTTCCGCGGCATGTTCATGCGGCGGTCGCGGCGGCGGCCACCCCCGCGGCTCCCAGAGCCGGAAGAGGACGATGCGCTTGCACCGTCGGATGCGCCCTCCCCTTGGCCGGTGCGCTTTGGGGCATTCTCGGAGGAGCCAGTCGTGCCTTGCGGAGCGGATGGCCCGTGCCGCATCGGGCGACGTCGGCGCTGAGGACGGGAGCTGCCTTCAGCATGGTATGCGCGCTGCGGCAGTGGTGTCTTCGGAGCCGAAGCGAGCGTTGCGGTCTGAGTTGGGGCGGGCGCGGCAGGCTCAAGCCCCGGGCCGAATCCGCCGGTTGATACATCTTTCTTTTCTGAGTCGTCTGACATGCAGAATATACTGTTAGTCCACATGACTGGCGGCGCAGTGAGCGCTGCCACGTCGGGCGTACTGATTAATTAGGGTGATACGTTTTCGAGTGCAGGGTGAGAGGATTTGGCTTCGCCTCTCAGTCCCGTGCTTTTGTAGTCCTTCGCGCCTATGCGCTCAGGACACTTTGCCAGCCACTTCCTTTGATACAAGGAGTGGCAAAGTGTGCTCGGGAGAGGATTTGAACCTCCACGGGATTGCTCCCACTACGACCTGAACGTAGCGCGTCTGCCAATTTCGCCACCCGAGCGTATTGTGCCCTTGCGGGCTTGTAAAACTTCCCTTATTGAGTTTTCAACCGCTTGAACTTCTCTATCAATGCCGTGTCACTCGGATCAACCCCAAGGTCGACTGCCATGTGGTAGCTGGTCCAGAGGGCGAGGATGTAGCCATTCAGTGCCGCTTCGAGGGGGGCATTCCCAGAGACCTTGGTCGTAGGGACAGTATACCCCATTCCTTCCAAAAGAGCAACAAACGCAGCGAAGTCGGTCGCGTAGGCGTCGTCACCAGCACCTCGTACAATCACGGGAATCGCAGCATCACGGTATGCTCCCTGCCAGCCCATGATCTCGTTGTGTTCAGCGGAGGGGAAGTTTGATGCCCACGCATGACGCTTGGCATTCTCGTTGACCATTGCCTTGAAAAATCCGGCAATCTTACGGAGCGGATATCCGGCGTAGAACACCGGAACGCGTTGTCCGATAGCTTGTGCAAGTCGCTCTCCTTCCGCTTCGAGGTCTGCGGCACGTACCTGCGGGAGGGCATCGGTCATTCCGAAGAGGGCGAACAGGGCTCCGGTCATGCGCCCGGCGCCGAGGCGTGGGGCGGGGGCGTCGGCGGGAATGATGACCGCAGGCACTCCGTCTGCCGTTGCTCGACGGGCAAGCTCCCCTCCGGTCGTGATAACCACAACCGGTGCCCCGAGAATGCGAGCCGCGGCATACCCTGAGAGCGTCTCCGCCGTATTGCCCGACCACGATACGCACACGACAAGATCCTGCATACGGGTGTCGAGCGGGAGACCGTAGTTCCAGTGCACGATGGCGTCGGTGCGCGCCATGCTGAGGATTTCCCCCGGTACCGATGAGCCGCCCATCCCGCACAGAATAATGTGTCGGAAGGGGGCGTTCAGCGGACGAACATTCTCCGCTCCACGGAGGATATTCTCACCGAAGGAAAGGATTGCGTCGCGCATGGGCGGCTGCTTACTTGAACCGACGAGAGGTGTTCAGGTACCACGTCGCGATGTTCGCGAAGCGGTCGGCGGGCATCGAGATGAGCGTCGTGTTGAATCCGTGGACGCGCTCATCGAGACCGTAGAGGTAGTGCGGGCTGTAGAGGAACACGGCAGGGATGTCCTCGATGAGGACCTTCTGGAACTCGTCGTATTTCTGCATCCGTTCGAGCGGATTGAGGGTCTGGCGGGCTTCTTCGAGGAGCTTGTCGGCCGTATCGTTCTTGTAGAGCGCGAGGTTGAGTCCGGGCTCCTGCCGCTGGCTGGAGTGCCAGAGCGTATACGGATCCGGATCAAGACTCATGATTTCACCGAAGAGGAGAATCTGATAGTTGCGCTCCTTGATGATGGTTTGCAGTTGGCTGATGGGAACCGCTTCAACGGTGACCTTCGCGCCCAGCTTTTCCCACTGCTCTTTGACCTGCTGTGCGACTGCAGTGAGCTCGGGCCATGTCGATGTGGTGATTTTCAGCTCAAGGGCAGTGTCTTTATTCTTTGCGGGGATGCCAGCGTCGTTCGCGGTCCATCCTCCAGCTTTCAGCACCGACTTCGCCTGATCGAGGTCGTAGTCGTAGGTGCGGACGGCGGGGTTGATGTCGAGGATGCCGCCCATCATTGGGGAGTTGATGAGGAATGCGTTGCCGTCGAGGTTTTGGTTGATAATCTGTATGCGGTCGGTGGCGTAATTCAGCGCAAGGCGAACATTCTTATCGCTTAGCGCCTTGGATTGGTTTTGATTGAAGAACAGCGCGAAGTATCGAGGCATCTTCAACTGTTCGAGGTTGATGCGGTTTCGAAACTTTAGGCGCGAGACATTCGAGCCGGACAGGTAGCCGATATTGTCAATCTTGTTCGTGTTGAATGCCTCGATGAGCTCATCTTCACTGCCGAAGAAGCGGAACTCAAGTTCGTCAATGTAGGGTCGTCCGCCGTAGTACTGGGTCCACGCCTGAAGTCGGTAGGAGTGCACGCGGCCGGTGTCGTTCTTGGTGAGCGACTTGAAGCGGTACGGACCGGACCCAACCGGTTTGATGTTGAGCTCGCTGAGACTGAAGTTGATGGGCTTGATGTCCGCCCAAAGGTGCTGAGGGATGATGCCCAGCGTGAGGTTGTTCGGGAATTGTGCGTACTTCGCTTTGAGCTTGAAAATGACGACGCGATCGCTTACGCGTTCCGCAGTGACGCCCTGCCAGTTTCCGCGCACTGTACTTACGGCGCCGTAGTCTGGATTCTGAGCGGCTTGGACGGTGAAAACGATGTCGTCGGCGGTGACCGGAACGCCATCGTGCCATCGCGCATCGTCGCGGATGGTGACGCTGTACGAGAGGCCGTCGCTGGTGATTTCGGGCATCGTTTTCGCGAGGTCGGGAACGAGCTTCCCGTCGCCATTGATGCGGTACAGGCCGGAAAATACGAGGCTCGCCAGATCGCGGTCGGCGTCATTGGTCTGGGAGAGGAGCGGATTCACAAGGCGGGGTTCGCCGAGGATGCCTTCAACAAGGCGACCTCCCGAAGAGGGAACCGACTCGGTGTAGTGCCAATAGGTCGTGAACGGA
The DNA here is from genome assembly GCA_020847715.1 of Candidatus Yanofskyibacteriota bacterium. GTDB lineage: Bacteria > Patescibacteriota > Minisyncoccia > 2-02-FULL-40-12 > GWA2-44-9 > JAGOPO01. The sequence continues at coordinate 13,579 of JADLBM010000017.1, forward strand.
ACGGATGCAAGTGCGCCGACGAAGAGCAGGGTACACCAGAGCACGAGGTAGCGTTCGGTGCGGCTCAGAACTTTCGGGAGAAGGCGGAGGCGACTTTTCAAGGGGAGTTTTCGTGCCAGCACTTCCTTGATGCTCTCGCGATCATCTGAACGGCCACCACCGCCCGAGCCCATGCCGAAGAAATCCTCTAGCTGGTTGTCGTATTTATGCATTTCAGAAACGTGGAGCGCGACGGGACTAGGCTCCGAGAATCAGTCGCGCGACCGATACGCCGATGAACAGAATAGCGAGTACGATGGTCGCGTAGAATACGCCTTTTTCGATGCCGCGCTTGGTGCTGTACTCCATAGCTCCTCCGCCGATGCCCGCGCCAAGGCCTTGTCCGCGCTGCTGCAGGAGGATCGTAATAATAAGGAGGACCGCTGAACCGACCTGTACGTAGGTGAGGATATTGTTCATGTCGTTGGGATGATGATTATGATGCTCGTGGATTTAGGAGCAAATGAACGACCGATACGATGGCCGTTGCCCAGAGCAGGGGGAGGATACCTGAAATCGTGACGGCGTCCAGCGCATCGGCGACAAACCAGAGGATGCCAGCATTAATGATGAGTGTGAAGAACCCGAGAGATACGATAATGAGCGGGAATGCAAGGAACTTCAGTAGGGGCCGGATGAATGTGTTCAGGGCGCCTAGGACGAGGCCTGCCAACAGGTAGCCGTGCACGATTCCGCCGGTGACCGCAACGCCGGTCAGAAAGAAGTCAGCGACCCAGAGTGCCGCGGCGCTGACGATAATGCGAACGATGAATCTGCGTACCATACCAGACCCATATTCTAGCATTCCTACCGCGAATGTTCAACCGAGCTTTTCCGATGGCGTTTTCGGTACTGCGCCCGAGAAAAGCGGTGAGCTTCGTCGTCGACGCGGGTGATGAGGTCGCGTACGGCGCGAGGAATGTCGGCGAGCATGCGAATGCGAGCATCCAGCGACGACAGAACATGATTCCCGTGATGGCGCTCATCCTTCGTGAAGGCGATGACGGGGATGTCCGAAGTTTCGATGCTCGACAGAATAGCGTGGAGCTGGGCCTTTCCGCCGTCGACGACAATGAGATCGGGGAGTGGCCATTCGGTATGCTTCATGCGGCGCTCGAGTACTTCGTGGAGCTGGGCAATGTCGCCACCGGTGCGCCCGCGGATATTAAAGAGGCGATACTCGGACGGTGACGGGCTCCCGTCGGTGAAGACGACCATTGCGCCGGACACATGGGTGCCGTGCATATGGGCAATATCGTACCCTTCGATGCGATGCGGCAACCGCGTCAGGCCGAGTTCAGATTGAAGAGCGGCGAGCGCTCCGGTGTGCGACGCCTGCCGTGGCGTGCGGCGCATCAGTGTGGCGTTCTCAAATACGCGGCGCACGTGGCCGGCGAGTTTCTGGAGTGTGAGTGCGCGCTCCAGATCATGCGCGGCGCCTGCGCGTTTCATGTCGCGCTCGAGGCGGCGGATGAGGGCGTCACGCTTTCCTTCGAGAATATCCGTGATTGCGGTGATGCTTCGTTTGTATTCTGCGCGTTCAGAGGCGCTGCTCTTTTGCTTGAGGCAGCAGTATCCGTGACATGTTCCGATGTGAGCATTGAGGCACCTCACATGGTGCGTCTGGGTGCAGGTGCAGTATGGGAAGAGGCCGCGGAGCCAGCGGAGCGTGCTCCGAAGTGCCGTCGAGTCGGTGAACGGCCCAATGAGGCGCTTGAAAGCGACTCCGCTTCGGGGCGAGCGTGCTTGGTGGGTGATGATGAACTGAGGAAATGCCGCATCTGTGACGCCGACATAGGCGTATTGCTTGTCGTCACGCATGACAATGTTGTACTTGGGCTTCAGAAGCTTAATGCGGCGGCTTTCGAGGATGAGTGCTTCGATTTCAGTCGCCACAGGCTCCCATTCGATGGTCGTTGCTTCGGCGCACATTGCGCGGATGCGCTGGTCAGCGTTCTTTGCGTACGACGACAAACGCGACCGAAGATTGACGGCCTTGCCGACGTAGAGTGGTACGCGCTGTGCGTTTCGCCAGATATAGATGCCGGGCGTCCGCGGTGCGCTTGTTGCGCGGCGTGTAATAGCAGATGACTCCATGACCACGCAGTATGTCACAAAAGTTGACATAATTCAACCCTTTCGGCATAGTCATTTCCACGGAGGACTGCATGAATGAACGGGGCCCTCTCATACCGGATCGGTTCGAGTTTTCCGAATCTGAGGTGATGAGCATGTGCCGCGACATATGCTCCGCCGTGATACGTGAGTTCGACGGCGAGCAGGAAGATCTCGTCGTGCTTGTGGAGGATGTCGTGCCCGAGTTGGTGTTCGCTGTGTGGCTCGGGAGGGGCATCAAGAAGATTCCTGAGCGTCTCGTCGTTGAGGCGCATCAGTCCGCACGGAGCGCGTATGATGCGGCAATCGCATCGGGGGCGTCACCGTGTCAGGCGCGGCGATCTGCTGTCATTCTTGCCAGCCTCCCGCTTCTCCGGTGGATTTACGGTCACGATGACTGGAGATTCCTGGACGAAGACTTGCTCTGGGGTTGTGCGAAGCGGTGGCTTGGGCGGTAGGGCCGTGCACTGCACGGCCTTTTCTTCTGGTTCTGGTCGCGTATGCTGTGGGCCATGGAATCCCTTGAGCGAAGCGTGTATGCGACCGTCGCGTACTACAGCGCACTGCGCTGGCCGCTATCGCTCGCCGAGGTAACGGAGCGACTCATCCCACCGCTTCGGTTCGATGGCGGCGCCATGGCGCCGCTGATGGGCGAGGTCGCCTCTGTGCTCGACGGTCTTCTCGCGAGCGGAATCTTAGTTACTGCGGATGGGCTCCTCTGGACTCCTGGATTCCCGAGCAATCCGGTTCGTATGCGCGTTGCGCGGCACGCTGCATGCGCACAGGCATGGCCGCAGATGCTTCGGTCGGCGTGGTGGTTCCAGATGGTTCCGTATGTACGAATGCTCGCCGCGAGCGGCTCGCTCGCGCTTGGGAACACGGGCCCGCAGAGTGACTGGGACATGTTCGTTATCGCGCAGGCGGGGCGTCTCTACACGGCGCGCGCGTGTCTGTTGCTTAGCGCGGCGCTCCTGGGGCGCCTGCGGACGAAGCGCCATCGCGTTGCCCCCGGAAAATTCTGTTTCAATCATTACATAACGACCGGCGGACTCTCTATTCGACATCGAAGTATCTTTGTGGCGCATGCGCTTGCATGGCTGGTGCCTGTGTACGATCCGGAGGGATACACGCCTCGGCTCTGGCAGGCAAATCAGTGGACGGGCGATTTTGTCGCGCACTCCGGAGGATCGTTGTTCGAGCGGCGCTCGGTGCGCCGCTCCCGTATGCTTGGTGCGGTAAGGCGGCTCGTCGAGCTTGCGCTCAGCACAATCGTCGGGGATGCGCTGGAGTATGTTCTCCGGCGGTGGCAACAGGGGCGCATTCGGCGCGACCCTGCGACACGTGCCGCGGGAGGCCGCGTAGTCGCCGATGACCGTGAACTCGAATTCCATCCGAGATCATTTGAGGTGACGGCGCTCGCTCGCTACCGAGTCGCGCTTGCCCGTGTCGGCATGGAGCGATACGCGGAGCACGACTCCGGATTGACGCGAGGGTAGCCGGGGAGTATAACGACCCCTAATCAGAACCTTCATAACGAGGGTTAGTATCGTACAGAAAGAGGACGCCATGCGCCTGCTCTGGACGTTCGTGTTGTGCGCCGTGCTTGCCGCGGGCCTGGCGCCCGCTTCTCTGTCTGCCGAAGAGCCGATGCTGACATCAACGGAGGTCGCGACGCTGCCGTACGGGACATCCATATGCGGGATCAGCACTCTGGATCCAACCGGGCCAAAGCCATTCCGCGCCCGCCTGCTCGGTGTTTTGCGGAATACGATTGGTCCCGGTCACGACTGGATTGCGGCTGAGCTCGATGGAGCGACCAATCCGGTCGTCGCCGGCGGGCAGTCAGGAAGCCCCATGTACATCGACCGAGACGGGGTTTCCTATAAGGTTGGCACGCTCTCGTACGGTGACAGCTGGGAGAAGAATCCGGTGTGCTACCTGACGCCGATTCACGAGGTGCTGGCGGTTGGTGATGGGGCGTCGCAAGGAACTACACCGGCGACGCCGATGAGCGTGTCGTTGACGGCGCGGAGGCTGCTGCCTGAGAACGACTCCCTGCGCATCATGCTCGATGGGCCTTCAACGAGTGGCGTTGCTGCGGTTGGAGACGTGATGCCGGTGACACCCGGTAGTGTTCTGGGTGTGCAGCTGGCGTGGGGCGACTTCGACATCACTTCGTACGGGACGGTCTCGCATGTGAACGGGTCGCAGATTCACATGTTCGGGCATCCGTTCATGCAACTGGGTCCCGCGGAATACCGTCTGGTTCCCGCAAAGGTACTCACGGTGGTGCAGCGGTACTCGAGCTCTTACATCCTTGCCGCGCCCATTTACGGAGCGGCTCCGGTGGGCATCATCACGCAGGATCGAGAGACGGCCATCTCGGGGATCTTGGGCGCCGAACCGGAGAACGCCATTCCCGTCGAGATCTCGATGATCACGAGCAGGGGCGAGCAGAAGTCGTTCAAGTTCCACAGCATCGCTGATCCGACATTCGCGCCGCGCATTATTGGCATCGGCATTACCACGGCGCTTCAAGCGTATTCCCGAGAAGTGGGGGACATGACCGTTTTCCTCAGCGGGAAGGTGGAAGTCGACGGTGTGGGTGACATCGAGTTCTCGGACTCGTTCTCATCCATCAGCGGTGGCGGTCCGTTCGGATCGTCTCCGTTCTCTCTGGTGCGCGACAAGACCGACTCGGTGCTTTCAAACCGCTTCTCGAAGGCGAAGATCAAGAAGGTTTCCGTTTCGGCGAAGGTGTTCGACGAGTACCGGAAGTTGTCCATCGATTCCGCAAGTCTGGAGCGGCCGAACGCCAATCCCGGAGAGACGGTGAAGCTACGGGTCACGCTTTCTCAGCCGCTGAAGGACAGTAAGACCATCGCGCTGGACATCCCGCTCCCGAGCGACCTCCAGTTCGGTGTCGGGAAGATCATCATCGGCGGAGCCGAGGCCGTGAACGGCATCGAGGGTCGTGAGGGGAGTACCGTGAACCTCACCTCGTTGGTCGAGTCGCTTAATCAGAAGCGGCGGCCCGATGCGGTGTATGTGTACATCGTGCTCCCGCCGTCGCGTGTCGGATCCCCGGCCGTCACGACCCCTGTTCCTCTGCAGGTGGGCGACATCGCGGGCGAGGTTCTGCGAACCTCGAAGCGACTGTCGAGCAACGTTGAGGAGTACGAGATTGTCGTGCGCGACTTCCAAGTAACCGGGAAGCAGGAGGTCGAGCTCAAGATCGGAGCTTCCGGCGTGAAGCCGCCCGGTCATCCGTAATCGTCAGACCGGCGCATTTCTGCGCCGGTCTTTTCTATTGACGCACTACACGCTTTTTTCTAGGATTCTGGCACTGGCACTTTCAATATGAGAGTGCTAGAATCATGTTACTAATAAAAACGCGTATGAAGATAACACCATTGCGCGATCACATTCTGATCGAGCCGATGAAGCAGGAAGTGAAGCGGGGCGGTATCATCCTTCCGGACACGGTGACGAAGGAGCGTCCCGAGCAAGGGAAGGTTGTTGCGGTCGGAGCGGGGCGTATCGAGGATGGAAAGCTTGTGAAGCCGGCGGTGAAGAAGGGTGATGTCGTGCTGTTCACGAAGTATGGCCCGAACCAGATAAAAGTAGACGAGAAGGAGTACCTCATCGCTGAAGAGAAAGACATCTTGGCGGTCATCGAATAACCTCAACGACCATGGCAAAACTTCTCAAATATGACAAAGAAGCACGCGAGGCGCTCAAGCGCGGCGTGGACAAGCTTGCTGATGCGGTGCAGGTCACGCTCGGCCCCAAAGGGCGAAATGTGGTGCTCGACCGCGGTTTTGGCGCACCGACCATCACGAAGGACGGCGTGACCGTTGCGAAAGATATCGAGCTTGAGGACAAATTCGAGAATGTCGGCGCGGAACTCATCAAGGAGGTCGCCTCGAAGACGAACGACATGGCGGGCGACGGGACAACAACGGCGACCGTGCTCGCGCGGGCTATCGTTGCCGAGGGATTCTCGGCTGTAGATTCCGGTGCGAACCCGCTCACACTCAAGCGCGGCATGGAGAAGGCAACCGCGTGGGTTATTGATTTTCTCGAGAGTCGCAAAAAGAAGGTTACCAGCACGAATCTGAAAGAGGTTGCCAGTATTTCGGCGAATGATGCGGAGCTCGGCAAGCTCATCGCCGATGTGTTCAACGAGGTGGGGAAGAACGGCGTTGTGACGGTCGAAGAGGGGCAGTCTGCCGAAATGAGCAAGGAGCTTGTTGAGGGGATGCAGTTTGACCGCGGCTACCTGAGTCATTACATGGTGACGAATGCCGAGCGCATGGAGGCCGTCTTTCAGGACCCGCATATCCTTATCACCGATCGAAAGATTTCCAGCATCAACGATATTGTGCCGCTCCTGCAGAAGCTGTCACAGGCAGGAAAGCGCGACCTTGTCATCATCGCTGATGACGTTGATGGTGATGCGCTTGCTACGCTTGTGCTTAACAAGTTGCGCGGCAACTTCAATGCGCTTGCGGTGAAGGCGCCGGGATTCGGCGATCGGAAGAAAGAGATGCTCGAGGATATTGCCATCGTGACTGGCGGTACTGTCGTGTCCGAGGAGAAGGGCATCAAGCTGGAAGCTGCCGAACTGGCGATGTTGGGTCGTGCGCACAAGGTGAAGGCTACCAAGGAGAATACGACCATCGTTGACGGGAAGGGGAAGAAGGCCGACATCGAGAAGCGTATCGCCCAGCTCAAAGCGCAGCTTGAGAAGGCATCGTCTTCCTATGATAAGGAGAAGCTTCACGAGCGCATCGCGAAGCTCTCCGGCGGCGTCGCGGTCATTAAGGTTGGAGGATTGACCGAGACCGAGATGAAGGAGCGAAAGTTCCGCATTGACGACGCGGTCTCCGCGACGCGCGCGGCCCTCGAAGAGGGCATCGTGTCAGGCGGTGGTGTCGCGCTCTTCGAGGCTGCACGCGAGCTCTCGCATAAGTCCGTGAAAGGCATGAGCGAGTTTGGTGACGAAGCCAAGGGGCTCGCCATCATCAAGGCGGTACTCGAGAAGCCGATGCGTGCTATCGCGGAGAATGCGGGCAAGGACTCCAACGAGGTCGTCCAGCAGGTGTTCGCAGGCGAGTCGGGAAAGGGATTCAATGCCGCGACCGGCGAGTATGTGGATATGATCGCTGCTGGTATCATCGACCCACTCAAGGTTGTGAAGACCGCACTCACGAACGCTGTCTCAGTTGCATCGCTCATCCTTACCACGGAAGCCGTGGTAACCGATAAGCCGGAGCCGAAGAAGGATATGCCTCCCGCTGGCGGTATGGGCGGAATGGACTACTAAACCCAAGATGAGTGGACAACAGCGGCTCGTGCGAGCCGCTGTTGTTTAGTATGCTTATGGAGATGAAACAGAGTCGTGTACTCGGAGCCATTATCGGTGGAGCGCTTTTCTTGTTTTTATGCGCGGCTGGCGTGCATGCAGCTCAGCCAGGTTTTGTGTATGTGCAGGGCGATAAGTTTATGCTCGACGGGTCTGAATATTTTGTGAAGGGGATGAACTTGTTCTACCCGTTCAAGTACACGCAGGCGCAATTTCTCGATTTGGGGAATGGGATGGAGTGGTACGAACCGCAGATGTTCTGGCATACCTTCGATGCCCAGAAGATTGGGGAAGAGTTTCGGTACTACCACGATGTTCTCGGCGTCAATACGGTCCGGTTATTCACGCCCAGCCTCAACTACTTTGATGCGAATGTTCAGTACCACGGATGGGACCCGTGGTTCCTTGCCGATGGATCTATTAATCCCATCTATCGTGACCGCATTATTCAGGCCGTCGATATCGCGAAGCAGAATGGAGTTCGGGTGTCGCTGGAGCTTTTCCATAATTCACACTTTTTTGACTGGGAATGTCGTGCGAGCAATGGCGCATGGTCAAACTGTTCCCTTGATCAGCTGAGGGCAACTGCGGCGAGCGGAGCAGACGGCCGTTTTGTGGAACCGGGGACCGCCAAGGAGGCGCGCTACCTGAAATATGTGCAAAGCCTCATTCCCTATCTGAAGGACAACTCTGGCATTTTCGCGTACGAGATTGCCAACGAGTCACTCTTGGACTGGCCGTTCAACGGGCAGGGCGTGTCACCGCGTCGTGATTGGTTTCAGGATAAGGTGGGCAGCTACCTGTTGCGCATGACGCGGGAAATTCGGCGTCTCGATGCGAACCACCCCATCACCGAAGGCGAGGTGACGGAGCATGGCGTATCCCAGCCAGGGTGGTGGGCGTGGCCATCGCCTGAATTTGCTCCGCTGAACGACATACACAACCTGAACGGAGGTCAACCGTATACGCTCGAGTCGTTCTTAGATTTTCTGGCCCCTCATTTCTATCTCCAGGATTCCAGCTATGTCGGCCCGGCCGCCACCGAAATCCGGCGGCGAACGACAAAGCCAATCGTCTTGGGTGAGTTCGGATACTTCTTGAACGGAGTCGACTCTTTTGCGGTGCCGGCAACGAATCAGGCGCGGCTGAATTATATTCGAAGCGTTGTTGCGTTGCCGCGGAATCCCGGAGTGTTCGGGTATTTTCTCTGGGCGCCGTTGCCGCCACTTGATCTCGTTCCGGGGTATACGGTCGTCTCAATGCCAACTTCGATATGGGGCCCTGTCCGTGGCATCCAGCTACCCGGCTCTCCGTCGCGGACCGTGATTAGTAACGCGAACCCTGCGATAACCATGTTCTCGTACCAGTTCACGCTATTTTCCTACGACCCATCGTACCCGTTCAAGCTCAAGCCGCTCCCCGAGGCTGAGGCATATTTCGGAGTTATCAATCCGATGACAAACGGCTCGGTCTGTGTAAGCAGCTCCATACCCTCAACGATGACACCAGGGGAGGTTCGGAGCGTGACGCTCGAGTTCAGAAACTCCGGCACCAAACCGTGGAGCAGGAGTAACTACGTCATTCTGACGGTGCCATGGTCGGCAACTCCACCCTCGCTATCTCCGAACATCTTTGCTCTTCCGCGGGATGTGCAACCGGGGGAGACGCTCTCTCATACATTCATCCTCACGGCTCCGCAAACTGTCGGGACGTATCCGGGGCAATTCCAAGTACTTGAAAGCGGTGTCGGTGGGTTCGGGGCGATGTGCGGACCTCAAACCGTTACCGTTGCGGCGGCAACCCCGCAGTCCAACGGAGCGACATTCGTCTCGCAATCCGTGCCGGCGACCATTGCGCCTGGGCAAACAGCATCAGTGAACCTCGTATTCCGCAACAGTGGGACAAAGGCATGGGACAAAATTGGTTCATCCGGTGATTACGGGAACGCATACCGCATCAAGAGCCAGAATCCTGCCGATAATACAACATGGGGAATCTCGTTCGTTCCTATCCCCAGCGCCCCCATTCAGCCCGGTCAGTCAGCAACCTTCGCATTCACGATTACCGCTCCCACCACACCGGGCACCTACAACTTCCAGTGGCAGATGAATCAAGGCGGTGTCGGGTGGTTTGGCGACCTTTCCCAAAATCGGGCAATCGTCGTGACAACGGCCTCCACTCCAACGCCATCTCCTACGCCGACGCCAAGTCTTACTCCCACTCCTACTCAAACCCCAACCCCTACGCAAACTCCCGTACCCACTGCAACGCCGGTTGGCGGTCTTCTCTTTACCATCGATGGCGGTTCGGCGAGCGCGCGCCAGCAGCTACAGACATTCTCGTTTGCGGGGAGCGGCTTCACAGCAGGGGGTACCATCCAGCGCTGGGTGTCGTTCAATGGGGGAGCATCTTCGGTTCTCACGCCCGATTTCCCAGCGAACACGCAAGGAGTTGCGAGCTGGATGTTCACCCCCAGCTGTACGACGGCGCCAGGAACCTACACGCTTTGGCTGAAAGATGTTTCCACCGGTCGCTGGAGCGGAAAGGTGACCGAGACAGTTCTCGCGAGTTCCGCGTGCGCTTCAACGCTACCGCCTCTACCGCAACAGTACGGCCTGCGCGAGGGTGATGTTCTGTCTGCGGCGAGCAGTGCCGACCCCGACCTCTACATCGTGAACGCCTCCGGCTACAAGCGCCTCTTCCTGAACCCTGTCATCTTCTCCTTCTACGGCCACCTCGGCGGCTGGAGTGCCGTGAAGAACGTTGCCGCCTCCGTCCGCGACGCTTTCCCCACCTCCGGTCTCTTCCGCAACTGCGAGACCAACGACCCCAAGGTCTACGCCGTCGAGATCACCGGCGAAGACACGGGCACCCTCCACCACATCAACATGACCGGAGCACAGGCCGTCGCAGAAGACCCCGCCTTCTTCGCCAAGGTCTTCTGCATCAACTCCAACGAGTTCACCTGGTACACCGTCTCTCCCGTGCCCTACACCGC
>JADLBM010000018.1 GCA_020847715.1 Candidatus Yanofskyibacteriota bacterium
CGAGTCGGGATTTTGGCATAGAAAAACCCCGTGCTTTTCGCACGGGGTTTTTCCCTTTATCCGCAATCTGCGGACGGAAACGGCTCTATTTGTCAGCTCCTATTTCCCATGACACTTTTTGTACTTCCGGCCGCTCCCGCATGGGCAGGGGTCGTTGCGGCCGATGTTGTCGGCGTGGATTGTACGGTCGCTCGCCGCAGAATCTTCCTCGTTCTGGTGATGGACAGCACCGTCGCCAGTGGCATCCGGAACGGTCCCCCGCCCTTCGTGTACGACACGCCGCGTGTCCGCGGACTGCCCTTCTTCAATTTGCACCTTGAAAATAATGCTCGCGACACGATCACCGACCGTACCGAGCAGGCCCGCGTACATACGCTGGGACTCTATCTTATATTCAACCAGCGGGTCGCGCTGACCGAACGCGCGAAGTTGAACCGATTCGCGGAGATGCTCCATGGCTTCGATATGGTCGACCCATACGGCATCAATGGTGCGAAGAATGACCGCTGTCTCGATGGCACGAAGTTGGGCAGTGCCGACGCGTTTCTCGTGTGCCTCGTAGAGCCGTTCGACCTCTTCTTGCAGGTACGCGATAAGGTCGTCGGGTTGGCCCGCCTGCCATGCGGCGCTGTCCGCCTTCTCGAGAAGCGTACGGTGAAGCGAGGAGTCGAATGGTGCAAGAGCACGTGCCGCCTCGGCGATTTCTTCGAGATTCCACTCGCCGGTCTCCGCATTCACATGCGCGAGCACCAGCGCACGAAGCTGGGCATCGAGGTAGTCGAGCATGCGCTCCTTGTTACTCTCCGCCATCAGCACCGCACGGCGCAGACCGTAGATGGTCTCGCGGTGCTTGTTCATCACATCGTCGTACTCCAGCACATACTTGCGGCCGTCAAAATTATGGCCCTCGATACGGCTCTGCGCCTGGGCAATCGAGCGGCTCACGAGCCGGTTCTCGATGACATCGTCATCGGTCACTCCCAGCGTGTTCATGATGTTCGTGAGACGATCGCCGCCAAAGATGCGCACCAGTTCATCTTGCGTGGAAACAAAGAATTGGCTCGCGCCCGGATCGCCTTGGCGACCGGCACGCCCGCGCAGTTGGTCGTCGATACGGCGTGCTTCGTGCCGCTCAGTACCGAACACGCAGAGCCCACCCAGCGCGCGAACTTCCGCCGCCTCTGCCGCATCGGGAGGGTTTCCACCGAGGATAATGTCAACGCCGCGACCGGCCATGTTCGTTGCGACCGTTACCGCCCCACGCCGACCAGCCTGGGCGATAATCTCCGCTTCCCGCTCATGATTCTTCGCATTGAGCACTTGGTGCCGAACCCCACTCCGCGTGAGCAGATGGGAGAGTAACTCGTTTTTCTCAATGGATACCGTCCCGACCAGTACTGGCTGACCCGTTTCGTTGCGGCGCTTGATCTCTGCCGCAAGCGCGCGAAACTTCCCCTCTTCGGTTTTGTAGATACGGTCGGGAAGATCCTGTCGGATCATCGGCTTGTTCGTGGGGACCACAACGACGTCCAGCGTGTAGACTTTGTGGAACTCCTCGGCGGAGGTGCGGGCGGTACCCGTCATGCCGGATAGCTTCGTGTAGAGGCGGAAGTAGTTCTGGAAGGTGACCGTGGCAAGCGTACGGCTCTCGCGCTGGACTGCCACGCCCTCCTTCGCCTCCACCGCTTGGTGCAACCCATCGGACCACCGACGACCCGGCATCAGACGGCCCGTAAATTCGTCAACAATGATGACTTCACCGTCTTTCACGACATAGTCCTTGTCGCGACGGAACAGCACCTGCGCGCGAAGCGCTTGCTCGAGGTGATGCACATACCGCGTTCCGCCCTCGGCATAGATGTCAGCAATACCCATCCGCTCCTGAACCTTGTCGATGCCTGCATCAGTGATAGACACCGCCTTGCGCTTTTCGTCGATATTATAGTCGTCGCCTTCCTGCAGATGCGGCACGACCCGTGCGAACGCGCTGTAGAGCGCACCAGATTCTTCGTCGGGACTCGAAATAATGAGCGGCGTGCGAGCTTCATCGATAAGAATGGAGTCGACCTCGTCAACGATGGCGAAGTGGTGTGTGTTGCGCGGCCGCTGCGCCATGGCGCCCACCTGCAGCACCATGTTGTCCCGAAGGTAGTCGAATCCGAATTCATTGTTCGTTCCGTAGGTGATATCGGCCGCGTATGCATCGCTCCGCTCCACCGGACGCAAGAACTCGTGGACAACGCGGAACGAACCGGTGGCATCGCGTTCGGCATCGAGCGACTCTCGTTCCGGAGGATTCACGTGAGCAGGGTCGTACACATAACTTGCCTCGTGGTTCAGCACACCGACGGTCATACCGAGCGCATGATAAATCTGCCCCATCCATGTCGCATCGCGACGGCTCAGGTAGTCGTTCACGGTCACCACGTGCACGCCATTGCCCTCGATGGCATTCAGGTAGACCGCAAGCGTTGCGGTGAGCGTTTTACCTTCGCCAGTGCTCATCTGGGCGATGTTCCCCTGATGAAGAACGATGCCGCCCATCAACTGCACATCAAAGTGCCGCTTGCCGGACACCCGCACGCTCGCCTCGCGTACCGCGGCAAACGCCTCAGGGAGCAGATCATCAAGCGATTCGCCCTTCTCGCGGCGCGCGCGAAATGCCGCGGTCAGGCCGCGGAGCTCGTCTGCGGACAGCGCCTGCATGGTCGGCTCCAGCGCGTTGACCGCATCCACCAACGGCTGCAACGCCCGCACGGCGCGGGCGTTCGCGTCACCGAATATACTCGAAAGCCATGACATCGTTCGATCGTTTGAAGATTACTCGACCTTCTCGCCGCGCTGAGCATCCATGTGCTTCTCCTTGAACTTCTTAATCTGCACCTTGAGATCGTCTTTCACATCGACGATGGCCGAGTGGAGATCGTGGTTCGTGGCCTCGGCTCGAAGCAGATGACCGCCCGAGATGGTGAGATTTGCTTCCGCGTAGAAGATGGGGCCGGACTGATGGTGGTGCGATGGAATACCGACCTCGACGCTCGCGTGGGTGCCCGCGGCGTTGTCGCCCAGCAGATGTGCAATATCAGTCATTTTCTCCTCGATAAAAGTCCGTAGCGGGGCGTTTAATTCCACATTCTTTGCATGGATATCGGTATGCATAGTACCCCCATCCTACCCTTTTCTGGCCAATTTCCAAGATATTGACACAAACTACTAACTATGCTAATATAGTAGCGCACAGTCGTTCCTTGTCGTCTGAATACCCCCGTAAACCCTCGCTCTGCTGAGGGGAAGAAGGAGATCCCATGTCCGTCAGCTTCGACGTCGCCGAGGTCATCAGCCGCGGCCGCGACGCCAACCGCGCGCAGGTCGTGGTCCACTTCTCGGACCCGACCGGCAAGAAGACGGTCGGGTCCATGACCCGCCACGTCCGCTTCCAGGGCGGCGCGTGGAAGGGCCGGAACACCGACGAGAGCTGCCAGCTCTACAAGCTGGCCGAGAAGGTCCTCGCCGACATGAAGGAGGAGGCCTCGCGGCTCGAGAGCCGCGAGAAGAGCCTCACCGAGGAGCTCAAGAAGGAGAAGCCCATGGCCGAGGGCATGGTGTTGGCGATGCAGCTCCTCGCGACTCAGGCCCTCCTCGCGGAGACGCGGGAGGCGGGCGAGATCGCCCAGGCGGTCTTCAACAAGGTCGCCGCGGAGCACCCGCTCGAGGTGGTCTTCAAGGGGATGTAGTGTAGCGTCCCCTCGGGGCGTGCGCATAGCGCACGCCCCTTTTTATTGCACAATATCCCGACCGGTCGCATAGTATGCAACCTCGCGCTCGTTGACGGTAAAGATGGCTCCCCAGTCGCGTCCAGATGCATCCCACTGTGTCGGAGTGATGTTGAGCCAGTGCTTGGTGCCTTCCGGGCGAATGGCGTACACCTTCTTTCCGCCCTCCTCGCGAATATAGAACGATGCGCTGTATCGGAAGAACACCTCATCGGGGACATCGCGGATGGGGCGATCCTGGAACCCGTAGAGCGCCAACACCTCTTTTGTAATATAGCGGCGGTACTTCCCCCACACAACATACATGTCAGACTGACCCGTGCGCCGAATGAGGTCGCCATCAACCGGCTGCACATAGCGCGGCTCAAGCGATGGCGTCGCCGCAACAGGAGCGGTCGCTGTGTAGGCATCGATACTCCCGAGCGCGACGCTGACGGTCGCGGATTGCGATAGCAGTGTGCGCGTGCCAACCGCCTGCGATACGCCCTGTGTGAGCGCGGCCGTAATCGTGAAGAGCCCCGCTCCGCCCACTGATGTGCGCGGAATATGGATATCCCCGCTTCCAGAAACTCCCACGAATGGCATCACCGTCGATGTTCCGTCGCCGTAGACCGCGATGACAGCACCGCGCCATGAGCCCTGCCCCGCGACACGCACGCTCACCGGTTCACCGGTAGTTCCCAGGGTGCCTACATCCGCTGTAACCCATGCAGGCTGCCATTCTTGAAGGAAGACGGAGAAATCCGTACGCGGCGTGGCATTATCCACCCGCGCCCGCATGGTCGGCGTCACATGCACGCCCTGTAATCCCGCCGTAGCATACCCATACCGCGGATCGCGACTCCGGTCATTCAGAATGCTCGCGACCATCCAGTCGGTGAACACATCGCCGAACCGCTCCGGTGCGCCTCGCGCGGAAAGCCATGCATCGAATGAGGGGATGCCCGCAACACTCGTCCGCAGCGTTGACGCGAGACCATCACTCCCGTAGCGATCTGCAACATAGTGGAGGAAGAGCGATGTCACGGCGTAGTCAGCGGACGTGTTCGGCCACTCGACCAACGAGTCGGATGGGGAGCGTATGAACGCCTGCGCCCGTCGCTCCAGCGTACTCCCGATGAACGGCTCACTATAGCCTGCCGCGGTAATACTGTACTCACTTCGTCCCTCGTTCAGCCATACGTCTTCCTCGACGCCCTGAAGCAGCTCCTTTTGATTGAATGAGATGAGATGCTGAAACTCGTGCGCGGTAAAACTCTTTGCATATCCCGACAGCACGCTCTCAGCATTCACGAAAATCATCTCCCGCGCATTACTGTCGGGCGCACGATCCTTCGTGTAATTGTTGATGGTCTCGAAGTAGCCGCCACTGCCGGTGATAAGGCGCTGGAGCAAAATAACAACGTGCGGATCACCGTCCACGCCCGGCGTGTTCTCGAAACCCCACAGCGTGGTCAAGCGCGGATATATCACTCCGTCGAACGCGGACGACAGCGCATTCAGCTCCACCGAGAATCGCTGCTGATCCTCTGGCGTCAGCGCGCTCCATGAGCGATCATCAACATAGAAGTATCCTTTCTGGCCAACGGCGCGGAGCGTTGCGGCGACGGTCGTTGCACCTGATGCGTCGTAGAACGCGTTCACCCGGAACACATTCGACTGCCCGAGCGTATCGGCGTGTGCGGGCGCCGCGAGACCGGCGAACACCACAACAGCACACGCAAGAAAAAAGCGCCTCATTGTTACGAGTGTAGCATATGAGACGCGTACCGCCTAAGCAAAAAGGGGTGCACCTGAGAAATTGACTTGTGCATAATTTTCCTATATAATATGAGGATATGGTGAAGCGGCTTACTCTCATCGCAGCAGACCTCGTCGCATTCTATGGCGCGCTCGCAGCCGTCCTTCTGGCGCGCTACGGAAGCGCCCAGTGGAGCGCGCGATGGGCAGTCCACGTTGTGCCGTTTTCGATGCTCCTTGCCCTGTGGCTTGTGTCGCTGTATATCGCAAACCTCTACGAGCGGCGCATCATGCGCAATGACCGTGATTTCTTCTCGCGACTCGGCCAAGCCATCATCATCGCAAGCATCGCATCGGTGCTGTTCTTCTACCTCGTCCCCGGATTCGGTATCGCGCCGAAGACGAATCTGTTCTTCTTCCTCATCGCATTCACGCTTCTCATCACAGGAGCTCGCTCCGCATATAACGGCATCATCGCAGGCGGAACGAAAAAGCGTATTCTCATCATCGGCATCAACCCCGAATCCATTGAACTCGCCCGCCTCATCCAGAAAAACCCCCAACTGGGATACCACCTCTTCGCATGCGTGCGCCTCGGACAGGAGTCGCTCCAACTATCTGACGAGCCGATGCCATGGGGCGTTATCGACAATCTCGACGGTATCGGCCACCTCATCGCCTCGAAGAACATCGACACGGTCGTTATTTCGCCGGCAGCATATGAGATGAGCGATGTTGTCGCACTCCTCTACGATACACTCCAACAGCGGGTGGATTTCATGAGTCTCGCATCGCTCACCGAGCGGCTGACTGGCCGTGTGCCGCTGGGGGCCATCGATCAAGCGTGGTTCCTCGAAAACATCACGGAGGGTTCTAAGAAACGCCTCAGCACCGCGAAGCGCATCATGGACATCGCCGCGGCAGTGGTCCTTGGCGTCCCAACGCTCCTCTTGACCCCGTTCATCGCCGCGGCAATTCGCCTCGATTCGCCGGGTCCCATCCTGTTCCGCCAGCGTCGTACCGGGCGCGGCGGCATCCCGTTCGACATCATCAAATTCCGCACAATGCGTACCGACGCTGAAAAGGGAGGAGCGCAGTGGGCGGCGACCAACGACCCCCGCGTGACCCGCGTAGGCCGCTTCCTCCGTAAGACGCGCATCGACGAGCTCCCGCAGCTCATCAACATTCTGAACGGTCAGATGTCGCTTGTCGGCCCCCGCGCTGAGCGCCCCGAATTCGACCAGCAACTTGCCGCACAAATCCCCTTCTATCGAGAACGCTACCTCATCAAGCCCGGCCTCTCGGGATGGGCGCAAATCAACTACCCGTACGGCGCATCCGTCACAGATGCCATCCAAAAGCTGCAGTACGACCTGTACTACCTCAAGCATCGGTCACTCGCACTCGACATCGAGATCGTCCTCAAGACGGTCAGCATTGCGCTCCGGAGAGAGGGGAAGTAGGAGAAGGTTCGAGGTTCGAGGTTCGAGAGGAAATGTCAAACAAGAACTGAAAATGGAAACATATCGAGATCTCCTTGTGTGGCAAAAGGCATTCGCTCTTGTACCGCTGATTTATCGACTCACTTCAGAGCTTCCTCCCGCTGAGCAGTTCGGACTCGTATCTCAGATGCAACGCGCATCGGTCTCTATACCCTCAAACATCGCCGAGGGTAAGAAGCGCGGCACGAAAAAGGATTTCGCTCAATTTCTTCGCATCGCAAACGGTTCTGCAGCAGAGCTGGAGACGCAGCTTATGATATCGGAACGGCTTTACCGAATTCGCGCCAAGGAAGCATTGTCCTCACTGGACGAAATCCAGCGTATGCTGACGACGCTGGCAAAGAGGCTCGAATAAGACCCCTGCTCGAACCTTGGACCTCTCCCGCTCGAACCTTCTTCATGGCGTGCCTCCGAGATTCCGGATGAACGCGTCGACTTGCGCTTTCACAGCGGCATCGCCGGGCGAGAGCACCAGAAGCTGACGCGCAGCGGCGATAGCGTCTGCAGTTCTGCCCACGCGAGCATAGACGGTCGCGAGAGAGGACCAGTACTGTGGGTTCTTCGGGTTTATCCTCACGAGCTCCTCGAACAGCGCAGCAACGGTCTTCAGGTCGCCGATCTGGAGGTACAGGTTCACCAGTTTTTGCGTATCTCCTTCGCTCAGGGCGTATCCCTTTTCGAGCGCCGTCGCCATGTATCCGAGCGCCTCACGGAGCATGGTCGCGTCATTTCGCTGTGTCGCCTCCTGTGAGCGGACCACGCCCATGTACCAATAGGTAATTCCCACCTCCGGCTGGAGGTCTCTGGCTTTTTTGAACCATGTGAACGCCGCGTCGAAGTCCTGCTTGTTCAGGTATGCCTGCGCAACTTCGTAGTAGGTACGCACGAACGTTGGGCTGATTTCGAGCGCCTTCGCGCTCTCTTGGAGCGCACTATCATTGTAGGGGCTCTTCGGATCCTCCTTCCCCAGCGTGATGTAGAGACGCGAGAGGTACAGCAACGGCAGATAGTCCCGTGGGTTCTCCACGGTGTTCTTCTTCACATCCTCAATGGCCATCTGTACCGTCGGCGCAAAATCGCTGATCTTCTTTGCTTGCTCAGTTGCTCCGAGCTCGAGCAGGAACTGGGCAAACCGATGCCGATATTCATACCGGCCCGCGACATCGTAATCAATAGCCTCGCGGAATTTCTTGACTGCGGTCGGCCAATCTCCATTCCAGCTCGCCACAATGGCACGCGTACTTGCGTAGTTCGCCATAGAGGGAACCACGTTAGTTGTATACACCATCACCACCACAACAATGCTTAGCGCCCCTGCGGCAACGATCTGGCCCCCCGTCCACGGCTTCCGCGGAGGCAAGCGCTGACCCGCAACCTGCGCCCTACCGTCAGTGAGTCCATACTGCGAAATGTGCATGGCAAACGCGCAGAGCGTGAAGAAGGTGATGAAGTTGGCAGATGTATCGAAGATGAACGCATTGTGGATCATGTACGCGACGGTCATCGCGGTAAAGCCGATACCAAGAACCCGCAGATCGCGCTGATCCCCATCGTCCCGCTTCCCGGTCCCCTGTGCTACAGAAGGGGTCCTCATGAACCGCGCAAGCGTCCAAAACACGGCAACGAACAGGCTTACGTATGCTACAAATCCAACAAGCCCCATCGTAACCAACACCTCAATGAACATATTGTGCGCTCGATCGAAGAATGTCTCAGAGCCGGGGCCCGTGAAGAACTTCGGATTGAAGTACTTGCTGAACGGCACATTAAAATTCTCTGGCCCCCAACCGAGCAATACCGTTTTTGGCGTTTCGCTCCACCCCTTGAATCCAGCCGACCACGCCCAGAAACGGGTCTGAACCGTAAATGTCTGCGGCGAAAACGCGGTGATACGAGTGAGGTAGGGCGAATTCGTAATGAGAGAAGTGTTCCGCAGTGCGAGCGCTGAGAAGAAGAACAGCACAACGACCGCGATACCACCGAGCAGTATGAGTTTCGCCTTTCGACTCCGATTCAGCACACTCCAGAGAAGTGCAAACACGAGAAATGCGGCGGCAACCGCAAGAAGGGAGCCGCGCACTGCGGTCGAAGCAACCGCAAGCAACATGATGCCAGCAGCACCTCGATACCACATTCGCCATCCGTCGGTCGCACTCCGAAGGAACGAGAGCGTTAGCGCGAGGAACGCCGCAAGGATTTCGTACCCAGCGAACAGAGCGGGATTCCCAATCGTCCCGAACGGACGAACACGCCCACCAGAACCGAGAATGAAGGACCAGTGAGTTTTCTGGAGGAATCCGTAGCACGCGGAAACCACTCCCGCCGCTACGATGATATTCAAAAGCACCTGCCACTCTCGCCGCGTGCGGAGGACCGCTCCGGCGATAACGAAGAACACTAGATAGTGCACGAACGTGAAGAGCCCGCCCATGCGCTCGAGCGTGCCCCAGAAGCTCTGCAGCTGTGCCACCGATGTAAGCGTCGTAAGCGCAAATGCTCCCGTGAATGCGATGAATGCCCACAGAATGGGGTGTCCCTTCGGAAGGTACCTGCGGTCACGCCATATCAGGAGCAGATACAGTGCAACCATCACCTGCACAATTGATCGGAACACGACGACCTTCCCGAAATGGAACGGCGACTGATACTGACTGAAGATGACCAGTGGAACGAGCGCCGTTGCGTATACGAGCCAGCGGAGCCATTTTGCGAGTGCGCTTTCTTGCATAGTACCGTTTACTCTACCGCATTACCGCTCCGCCTTCAACGCTCGGAGGAGGTAGACGAAGGACGCAACGTGGCTCACGGTATACCACCCCGTGACCATGGCGATTGCGCCAAGCGCGCCCCATCGACTCATTGCGAGCATGCCAAGCGGAATGCCAGCGCCAAGCACCAGGCAGTTGATGAGAATAGAAACACGGACTCGGTTGAGCGCGCGCCACATCGGGCCCAAGGCAACGCCCAATCCGAACAGCGCGCCGAACGGCATCAGCCAGTAGACCAGCGGAACCGCGGGGAGGTAGTCGGCCCCGTAGAGCAGAAGGAATATCGGACGCGCCACCACCGCAGCGCCGAGTGTCACGATGGACGATGCGAACACCGCGGCAAGTGTGACGCGCGTGAAGTGCCATCCGAGCCGCTCCGGCTCTTGTACCTGGATGCGCGCAAGCTCCGTGTTCAGGAGTACCGATACAGGACCCAGTACACTCAATGCGAGCGTGACCCATCCGAACGCCACCTTCACATACGACACATCGGCGGTTGCCAAGAACATCCCCGCGAGCGCTACCGGGGCCGCGCCGTAGAGCATGGCCACATTGCGGTCAACCAACACCCAGAGCGCAGGGGCAATGTAGCGCCGACCATCGGTCGGATGCTCTACCCAAAACGCAGGAATCGTAGGGAGTGCGGGAGCGGCGCTCCGGAGCAGGTGCCACGCACCGGCAGAAACGCCGACAACGACAACCGCACCGACCAAATGCCCCGCCGACGCACCCGCAACGCCGAACCCCGCAATGACCAGCCCAACCACAAGCGCCTGCCGAATCGCCTGGTCGGCAAACGTGAGCGCCGACAATCCTCCGATGCGACCGAACACCTGCAGTCCGAGCTGTGCGGGAGTAAACAGGAGCGTCGAGAGAGCGGATGCCACGAGCACCGAGAGGGCGAACCACCCAATCGCCGTATCGGTGTAGAGTCGCTCCGCAACAATCGGCAGAAGACACCCGAGCACGACGACGACAAGCCCGGATACGAGAACGAACTTCCCCAGAAAGAGGAATGCGTCCCGAAGTCCTCGCTCATCATCTTCGTGCCGTGCGCGCGACACCACGGGCGCCATCGCATCCGCCGCGCCCGCACCCAAGAGCACGCTGCCGACGGCGGCCAGGGACATTGCAATCGCATAGCGCCCGAACTGGTCAGGCCCCAGCTGGCGCGCAATGACGATATTCGCCACGGCCTGCACGAGCATGGCGCCGACCGTGCCGACCTGCAACAGCGCGGCATGCCGCACAAACCGTCGAGCAAGGACCGCGCGGATTCGCTGAAACATAGCGCTCATCCTACCCTAAAACAGGGCCCGCCGCCACCGGCCCGCCGCCTCTTTGCATCTCTCCCTGCCTCTGCTAGGATGATGTTTGATGAGGAAATCCCTGGAGTTTCTCCTGCTATGATTCACTGCATCGGCGACAGTCATGCGAATTTTTTTTCCGGCTGGGACGCGATGGGACCGGCATTTCCCCGTCGCTCCTTTGGCCGCCTCCCGTTTTTCCGCAGTTATCGCCTCGGCCCCGTGCTGGCGTACAGTCTCCACCGCGAGGGAACCACAAACCGCGGCAGAGAAAATCTGTTTGCAATACTCGACCGCCTCCCCGCCGGAAGCAGAGTTCTCCTGTGCTTCGGAGAGATCGATTGCCGCGCACATCTGCTCCGCCAAGCGGAGCAGAAGAATCGCCCGATCGAAGAGGTCGTCCGCGACTGCGTAGAAAAGTATTTCTCGGTCTTCGAGGAGCTCCAGCGAAAAGGATTTGCCCCAATCGCGTGGGGCGTAACACCGTCCACCGCGGTCACGGTCACCGACCCCGCATATCCAACCTACGGGACCTGTGCACAGCGAAACGCAATAACCCGGCTATTCAACACCACCCTAGCCGGCCACTGCCGCAGTGCAGGCATTCCGTTCGTTTCCATCTATCACGAGCTTGTTGATGCCAATGACCTCACCGACATGACATACTTTTCCGATTCCATTCACCTCTCCCAGCGAGCCATGCCGCTCGCGCTCCGCGCCTTTCGCCAAACACTTCCGGAGCTCTCCTGGGCGAATCATGCCACACCGCTTCGCACACTGACCGCGTCCATGCTGAATCGAGCGGCATTCCTATTCCATAAGGGGCTTACTTCCATTGCGCGTATATTCGGACATCATCCCCGCACGGCATGACATTCAGAGAATCATTGCGCCTGATACGAAAAATGGCCCGCTGGATGCTCCGCCGGGACTCCACGCTCGTCCCGCCGCCCGCACCCGTGAAGCGGTGGCTATTGGAATATTTCGCCCGTCACCACCACCTCACGACATTCGTCGAAACCGGCACATTCAACGGTGGAACGGTGCTCGCACTCCGTAACGTCTTCACGCGCCTCATCACCATCGAGCTCCAGCCGGAGCTCTGCGAGAATGCGCGACGCCTCCTGCTCCCCTATCCGCACGTTCAGGTTCGCTGTGGCGACAGCTCCGCTCTCCTGCCACAGGCGCTCGCAGAGCTCCGTGAGCCGGCGCTGTTCTGGCTCGATGCGCACTACTCGGGCGGCATTACCGCCCGGGGCATCGCAGATACGCCCATCATGGCGGAGCTTCGCGCGGTGTTCGCCCACCCCGCCAAGCGTCACATCATCGCCATCGATGACGCCAAAGATTTCGGCCACGGCGACTATATCGACCTCGATGTGGTACGAACCGAAGCGGCGCGCACCGGAGCGTATACCAGTGTGCAGGTGGCGCACAACATGATCATCATCAGCCCGCGCCCCTTCCGTATCCCCGGAACCGCGCGCATCCTCTTCTCGCTCATCGGCCGCGCGCTCACACCCCGTCACACACCCCACGCATGACCCTCCGCACCGCCATCTCGCGCGCCATCAAGGCATCCAGCACGCACCTGCGTCTTGATATGTCATACATCGTCCGCGGCTCCTTCTGGCTCAACGCCCGAACGGTACTCATGCTCGGGCTCACCTTCGGGCTCTCCATCGCATTCGCAAACCTGCTGACCCCAGATGACTACGGCCGTTATCGGTTTATCATCTCGGGCGTCACCTTCTGGGGAGCGCTCCTGCTGACCGGCGCCAACATCGCGGTCACCCGAGGGGTTGCTCGAGGCGCCGAGCGGACATTCCTCGCATCCATCCCCGCACAGCTTACGTGGAATAGCGTCGCCACGCTCTGCATCGCCGGAACCGGTGTGTTCTACCTCGTCCAAGGTGACCGCGGCCTTGGCGTTGCTTTTTTGGCCGCAGCGCTCGTCTACCCTCTCACCGCGCTCCTGAACACCTACAGCGCTTACTTCAGCGGAAAACGCGATTTCCGAAGCCAGGCATTCTATGAAACACTTGCCACAATTATCTACGTCGGCATCCTCTCCACGGCACTGTTCCTCGGTGCGTCAGCGGGAGTGCTCGCCATCCTCTTCTTCGCGTCCTACGCCATCGGACACGGCATCGGGTTCATACGTGCATACCGGGCGGCGAATCGTTCCTCGCCCGTCGATACAGATGCGATGAGATATGCGCGGAACCTCACGCTGGTATCTATTCCGGCGACGTTTATGCTGCAACTCGACAATATTCTCGTCTTCCACTACCTCGGCAGTGCCGACCTTGCCATGTACACCTACGCGATGCTCGGCCCCGACAAAATCGCCGGACTCCTGCGCTACATCCCCACCATGGCAATCCCGAAATACGCCAACCGGGCATCGGAGTCGCTCCGAACCTCCATTCCCCTCCGCGCGCTCCAAATGAGTATATTCGGCGCGGGCATCGCACTCCTCTACTTCTTCATTGCCCCATTCGTGTTCAGATTCTTCCTCCCGCAGTATATTTCTGCCATACCATACTCCCGACTGTATGCACTCTCGCTGGTTGCGGTCGGCTCCCTCTTGCCGCTTTCATCGCTCTTGGCGCAAGCCCGCGTCCGCCGTATCGCCGTGTTCCAGTTCGGCCTCCCGTTCATCCAGCTTCTGGCAACCTACATCGGGGTTCGCTTCTACGGTCTGCGGGGCGCCATCATCGCGAAGCTCATCGGTGATTTTGCAAACTTTGCGCTCATTTCAGGCCTCCACCAGTACCGCCGCAATGCTTCCCCAGAAGCCGCAGGAGCGGGCGGCATTCCCGCACAAGCGCAATGATTACTTTTCGCAACCTTGGCACGCTTGGACGATTCGGGAACCAGCTGTTCCAGTACGCAGGGGTGCGATTGTATGCCGAGCTCAATGGATTTTCCTGGGCGCTTCCCGCGTGGTCCGGCGACGCCATCTTCACACTCCCACAGCACCACCCAGGCATACGCACGCTCGGGCTCCCCACGGTCCAACTCTCCGATATGACTGCAACCGGATGGCGGGAACGCCTCCTTCGCCCATTTGGCCTGTGGCGACGCGGCTCCATGGGCGCACTGTGGACACACCCGCATGACAACATCAACCTTTATGGATACCTGCAAGACGACTCCTCACTCGAAAAACTCCGCGAACACCGCAACCGCGTCCGTGCGTGGTTCGCCTATCAGCCGCGTATCGACAAAGCTCTTCGCGAAGCAACGGCCGGCCGCTCTCCGTGGGTAGCGCTTCACATCCGGCGCGGCGACCTCGTCCAGCGAGGCATCGCAGTCCCCATTGAACGCTACCTCGAGCTCCTTCCGACCATTCGCGGGACTCGCTCCGTCTTCATCGCATCCGATGACCCGGGCGTCATCGCGGCGTGCGCCGCACACTCCCCGTTCACCGTTCATCCCGCTCGCATCGATGCTCCCGCATGGGCCATCGACTTCTGGATGCTCCACCATGCGGACGCCATTCTCGCAGGGGGCTCGACATTCTCCTGGTGGGCGGCATATCTTGGCAGTGCCGACTACTACGCTCCACCGCTGACGCATCAATGGCCCGACGGATACCAACCGACACTCACTCATCGCACACCATGAACCATGCCCTTGTGAATCGCCTCGCCCGGAAAGCTGCCGCACTCGTTCGTCGAGTAGCGCTTGCACCCGCGCAGTGGCGACTGGAACGATCAGGGAGCGCCGAACGGCTCCACTATGAACAACTCGCGGCACAGTGCGCGACTCGCTATGCGCGCATCCGCACACATGACACCGGAGAGACGACCGGCCTCTGGCGCGACTTCAACGAGCGGCTTGAGCGCTCTCTTCTTCCTCGCCCACCCTGGGACTTTCTCCGCGACCCCGTCATCAGTGCAACGATGGTGATGACAAAAGGAGGCGCGAATCTCGCCGCGGAACTTGCAGCGCTCCGCGCGTTCTGGCCTCCGGAAACGCTCCGCACCATGGTGCGCGAAAATGCGCTGGGAAGTCCCCGCCTCGCGAACGCCGAGCTGCTCACCTCCCACAACTCAATTCACCACGCCCACCATATCGCCCGCTTCCTGCAGGCGACCAGTGTGCGCCCCGATACCATCGGCACCGTAGTTGAGTGGGGCGGCGGGTACGGGAACCTCGCGAAGCTCTGGCGGCGAATGAAGGGCTGTGCCCCGACCTGGGTTATTATCGATACTCCGGTGCTTGCCGTTGTGCAGTGGCTCTACCTCGCAGCCATCCTCGGAGAAGATACGGTTCGCCTCATGGAGCACTCCGACACCACTCTCCTGCACGGCGGAATCACCATCATCCCCCTGCAATTCGTGAAGGCCGTGCCGCCGACAGCCGACCTCTTCGTGTCCACCTGGGCAATCAGCGAGTCGCCGCGCGAACTGCAGGATATGGTTGTCGAGCGCTCATGGTTCGGCGCGCGCCACCTATTACTGGGCTACCAAGACAGCAACGCGCATCTCCCGAATGCAGGACGTATCGGAGCGCTTGCGGCTTCCGTCGGAGCAACTATTGAGGATCTCCCCGCACTCCCGGGCCAGCACTACGCATTCCGCTAGAGCGATGCGCTCCTCCGCACGGCGGAGAATCCGATACCAAACGCAAAGAGCGATGGCGATAGCCGTGAGAGGCGCTGCCACCGGCCGAGCGGGTAGAGTTGAACGCTGTCGAATACTCCCGAACAGAGTCGCCCGAACTCGTCCCATCCGAACTGGTTGATGTGCATCGGGTCTGCGAGCGGCGTACCGCGCTTCGACCCATTCAGGTACCGGAGCCGACATTTCAGCGAGAATGCGTTGGGGACCGACCCGACCAGCATACCGCCCGGCTTCAGGAGGCGCTCGATGCGTCGAAGAACGCGGTCAGGGAAGAAGAGGTGCTCGAGAACTTCCGCCACGAGGACAACATCGAACGATGCCGGTTCCAGTGGCCACTCGGGCGCATTGAAGTCGAACTGCACGGTTTGGATGTTCAACGTCGCGGCGGCGGATGCGAGCGCATGCGAGTCGACATCAGCGCCGACCACCTCGTTGCCGGCAGCGATATGGCGCGTCAGGGTTCCGTCGCGACAGCCCAAATCCAGAACGCGCTTCCCGGTGCCGATAATGCGCGCAAAGAGCGCGCCGCGCTCATCCTCAAGGATGGAAAAGCCCTCGCGCGAGCGGCCTTGGTGGTGGGCGCGATATGCGTGTTCAAGAGAATCGGTCATCGAGCGGTGAGCGCATCGTACCATTGCCGGGCGATTCGCGCATGTGAAAAGTGCTCGCTCACATATACTCTCCCCGCCTCGCCCAACCTGCGCCGAAGCGCTTCGTCGGTTCCGAGACGAATCATGGCGTCCGCGAGCGCGCGGGTGTCGTTCGGCGGGACGAGAATACCGGTCTCGCCATCGAGCACAACCTCGGGAATCGACCCTGAATGGGTCGCAATAACCGGCAGCTCCATGAGCGACGCCTCGGCCATCGAATAGCCAAACTGCTCGGCCCACCCCTTGTGCGGCATGCTGGGATAGAGAAACACCGCGGACGCCGACAGCAGTCGGATGAGATCCTTCTGATCAACCCAGGGGAGACGGGTGACGTGTTCACGAACGCCAACCTCCTCAATACAGCGGTCAATCTCTCGCTCATACTCGCCGCTCCCCGCGATAAGTACATGCGCGGTGGGCACGCTCCGGAGGACATCCGGCAGAGCGCGAATAATATGATGAATGCCTTTTCGATACCCGATAGCTCCCACGAATGTATAAAGCGTGTGCGACGAAAGACTCGACGACCGCGGCGCTTCCCGATGAAACTGCACGGGATCAACTCCATTCATGGGGATGACCGCT
This sequence comes from Candidatus Yanofskyibacteriota bacterium, assembly GCA_020847715.1. Classification (GTDB taxonomy): domain Bacteria; phylum Patescibacteriota; class Minisyncoccia; order 2-02-FULL-40-12; family GWA2-44-9; genus JAGOPO01. The sequence continues at coordinate 16,960 of JADLBM010000018.1, forward strand.
ATCGGTGCCCGCGTATACCGCCGGTGAATCGCCTCGCCGGCGGTGTTGCCGCAGATGAGCGTGTGCGTGAGTGCAAGATTCGCCTTCAGAAGCAGAGCGTGCACCACGCGCGAAAGACCCCGAAACTTGTTCTCGTACGGAATGTTCTCCCAGGTAAAGCATACGAACGGTTTACCCAAGAGGCGCGACCAGACGGCGAACCACAGCGTTGAAAGAAGGATGGGTTCACTACACGCGTAGACCAACCGAACGTCGCGCCGCATACGCCAGAGGTGGAGCGGGAACGCCGGCATCCATCCTTTGAGGAGGCCCCCCAACAGCGGCAGACGAGAATGATGGAACAGAGCAGTAGTCCTGGTGATGTTCGCATCGGTCGGCGGCGTAAACACGACCGCCCCTTTCTTTGCCGTCCAGCGCCGCGGCAGAAGAAACCGAACCGGCACCGGGCCCGGCCAAGAGCGGAACGTAGCGAAGTAGCGCTCGCGAACGTAGGGAAATCCGGCAATAAGAATCATACGGGCTTCGCTTGAACGACAAACTGGAACGCGAACAGTGACGGCCAGTGCCGCACCAACCAGGCGAGCTTTCCCGGGAATAGAATGTGGCGCTCGGCGGCGATACGAAACCCCGCCTGCGCGAGCACCTCCCGCAGGTACCGGTAGGTGAACCACCGAATGTGACCGAAATCAAACATGCCCTGTTCCTGATACTGAAATGCTCCGAGAAGGAACCGGAGACGATTCGTCCATGTCATGAAGTTCGGAGTCGTCAGCACAACCGCACCGGACTCCTTGAGCGCGGCACGCACCCGCTTGAGCACGAACACCGGGTCGAATACATGCTCGACAACTTCACTGATAATGACGATATCGATATCACCCCGCTGCAGCTCTGCGGGCCATTCCTGCTGAATATCGAACGACCAGACCGCATCGAGCTGGGTGCCGGCAATCGCAGCCGCTTCACGCGACAGCTCAATGCCGCCAACCCAATTCCCTCGCTTCCGGAGTGTATTCCCCAGAACGCCGCGCGCACACCCGACATCAAGGATGCGAAGTCCTGTTCCTTGCGCCAGCGCCAATATACGGTCGCGCCGGGTATGCCCCATGCCATATCCAACCGATTTATGCTGGTAGTGTGAGTCGTTCACAGATCTCTCGTACATGTGCACCAACTATAGCGGGTGCCGCATGCACGCGCAACGCCTCATGCCCCGCGGAAGCGATGCTCGTCCGAAGCTGTGCGTCGCTCCTCAATCGGAGAATGGCACGCGCAAGGGCATCCGCATCGCCGACAGGAATGAGCACCGCGGACGCGCTCGTCAGCAGCTCCCGAATTGCCGGAGTGTCCGCGGTAATGACGGGGCGCACGACCGCGAGCGCCTCATATACTTTGTTCGGAATAACTCGCTGGGCTTTGGAAGATGTCCCGAAAATACCCAGCGACACATGCGCCCTTCCGATTCGCTCGGCGAGCTCGGGAAACGGAACATACGACTCGTAGTGCACATGCGGAAGCAATTCATGCGGCACCGTGAATGGGCCGAACATCTGAAATCGAATATCCTCGTTCCAGAGTCGCCGCACTGCGCCCCAGATAACCTCGATGCCTTGAAGTGGAATGTTGGACCCGTGAAAGTGGACCGTAAACGGACCCGCCGCTGGTGACACGCCGCCCGCTCCCGAAAGCATTGTACCCAGTAACACCGGGTACAGCATGCGCTCTGGAATCCCGAACTCGGACGCGAAATACGCGGCGTGCGCGCGAGTGTCGGTCAGCACAGCAGACGCGAGCCGGCATGCCCACCGGTCGATGAATCGGTACCAGCGTGCCCGCCAGGTGCCCGCCGCGACCACGCGGCGATCCTGGACATACCCCTCGTAGTGCGAAGTGAACGCATCGAACACGACGGGTTTTCTGGTCAGGAACCGCGCGAGCGGCATGACCTCCTGGCCGGGAAACGCGACGAGCATCACATCGAATACGGGACGCTGCCGGAGGTAGCGCCACAGGAGACGGAACGGCCAGAAACGAGCCGACGCCTCGACGCTGCACTCGATGACCTCGACTCCGGAGAGACGAAGTCCGTGAAGAAGGACTGCGTTTCGGCTATACGCCGGGTCGTACCGGCCAAAGAAGAGTACGCGCATATCAGCGGAGAGTTTCCAGCACCTCGACTATCTTCGCCACCCGCGCACGCAGTGTGTGATCGCGTATGACCCGCGCGACACCCGCGCCGCGAATGCGCTCGCGTGCGGCGTCGTCAGTAAGGAGCCGCTCGACCTGCTGCTCGAACTCATCGTCATTCCGGAACACGGCAATTTCTTCTTCCGGCACGAAGAGTCCCGGAAGGTCTGCGCGGAGGTCGGTCAGCTGCATCCCGCCCGCCGCGGGTATTTCGAACGTCTTCAGATTCACTCCCGCAATCGGCGGCGTCCAGTTACTGTTCACTGCAATCTTGCTCCGCGCATAGATATGCGCCGCCTCGTCGACCGTCACGGGGCCACGATACAAACTCGCAAGAGACGTGGCACGCCACCCGCTCCAGCCGTAGAGCGCCAATCCCCGATGCGCGACGCGCTCCAGAAGACGGACCCGCTCCGGATAGGGAGCACCGATGAAACTGATGTTCGCATCGTACGCGTGCCGCTCCGCCACTGCTCGCATCGGAGCAAACCGTTCGACATCGACGGCAAGAGGAAGATGCATCATGCGGCACGGTTGGCGAGATGCCGCCAGCGCACCGTCGAAATGAAAGACGACATCGGCGTGCGGAGCATAGGTTCGCCACGCGCGTTCGATATCGGGAGCGTTCGGAGGGTCAATCTGCCAGGCGGCAACCCGCGTACCATTCCGGCGGAGATGGGCTATCGCCGCGGAGGGCACATCGCCAAACTTGTACAGAAGCACTGCGTCGTACCCCGCGCTGACCCGAATCAACTCTCGGCCAATACACCACGAGTTGAGCCGCTTGAGCGGGGGCACGCTTCGGATACCTCGCCAGAGCGAGCGCGCATGACTCCCCACACCGCCGGCAAGCATGAACCGCCGCGTATCAAAACGTCCGACCGTTGCCACGCCGTTCAATGCGGTTTGCACCTGATCCCAAAAACCCGCCGGAGGCGCAACAAGAAGTATCTTCATAGGACGGATAGAATAGCGCGAACCACCGTTTCAACGGTCTGCATTCCGGCACGCGCTACCATGCGCTCGCTCATGCCACCGATATCCGCAATCCCGGCAACCTTGGCGGCAAGCTCATCGGCATCGCGCCACGCAAACACGGTTGCCCCCGCATCCTCTCCCAGTTGGTGAGCCATGACGGTGTTCGATGTCAGCGGAACGCATCCCGCGGCCATCGCCTCAAGAAGCACCTTATCAATGCCACCCGGCGGTGTGCACCCGACCACGATATCTGCCCAGCGGTACTGTGTCGGCATATCGCGATAGGGGACAAATCCGAACAGGTGGACTCGCTCCTGCAACCCTAGACGCGCCACACGTGCGGAGAGCTCGCGCGCATAAGCGTAGTCACCTGCCATGACGGCTTTCCCGACAATGCGCACCTCGCAGTCGATATCGTCATTCGCAAGGCGGGCCGCCGCTCGAATGAGCGTCTCAAACCCCTTGATGGGCGACAGCCGCCCGACGGAGAGAATACGGAGCGGCCTCCCCGATGGCGGCGTTCTCTCGGGATATGCAAAACGGCGAACATCAATACCGTGCCCAACCGATAGAATCGCGCGACTTTGAAGCGTCAAGCTCCGTGCATCTGCTGTCACGATGCGGTCGACAAGGCGCGCCGCAAGCCGAAGTCGCCACGTCGTCGAACGATGGAGATACCATAACACCAGCCGCTTCCGCCACACCGCAGTGAACGGCCACGCGGCGAGCGCGAAGACCGGTGACATGTGGCAGAATACCGCATCATGCCGAGGCACTTCGCGCCGAAGCAGACGCACGAAATCCCACCATCGCTTCCAGCGTGGCACTCCCCGCTCCTTCCCCAATGAGTGCACCTGCACGTTTGCCGGCATATCAGCTGCCCCCACACCGAGCGCGATAACGGTCACCCGCGTGGTGTGCGCCGCGAACTCCCGAATCCAGGATGCAAAAAAGCCGAGCAGGTCGTCCCCTTCGTCCACCTTCTGACAGATAATGAGCAGGTTCTTCATTTGATTGCCCATATCATGTGAAATGGCGTCGTACTACGGGACGCGGACACGAAGCGATCAAACCCATACAGTATCGGTTCGAGAACGGGACGGAGCCGCCAATATCCCGGAATGAATCGGCCCGCCGCCATAAACCAGCCGCCCATGTTTTTCACCTCGACATGTGAGTATCCGGAAAACAACTGCTGCAGCCCGTCGCGGGTAAACCGCCAGTAATCGGCGTAGTGCCCCTTTCGGGCATGGTACGGATACACCCACGGGACAACGCCCAACACCAGCCCGCCGGGCTTGAGCACGCGATGCATTTCGCGCACCGCAATCCATGGGCTATGGAGGTGCTCCAGTACCGAGCTGTGGAGGACCGCGTCGAACGACGCGTCCGGAAAGGGGAGCGCGTGCGCATCCCCAACGACGTCGGGTCCGGTGGTAGGGTCGATATCGATGGTGACATACTCCTTTCCCGACAACAGCTCACGGTATCCCGACAACCGCTTCTGAAACGGGCGCCCACCGCCGACATCCAAAATGCGCCCGCTCCTCGCGGCTAGCTCTTTCAGCTTCTCGTCGTAGATACGATCAAACTCGTAGGTCATACTCGAAATTGAAGAAGCGCTTCGGCGTACGCACGGATGGCCGCCCGCCGCTCAAATCGTCGAGCCGTAGCGAGGCCGCCTTCGCGCAGACGCGCGTAGAGCGTTGCGTCGCGTAATACATTCTTCACCTTATCAGCAAGCGCCGCCACATCCCACTCTTCGATGGCCTCGGGCGGCAACACATCGGGAACGATGCCAACCGGCGTCGCCACGACCGGAACGCCGCACGCCATTGCCTCGAGAACGACCCGGGGACCTCCCTCGCTTCCCGACGGCATCAGCAGGAGGCGCGAACGGTTCAGCACCCCGGCAACCGATGCGCTGTCGGGTACAAAACCCGTAAAGTGAACCTTCAGCTTCCGACGCCGCGCGGAGCGTTGTGCCCAACGCAGGAGCGGGCCGTCTCCCACGGCAACGCCAACAAGGCCCGTGCGCTCAAGCACATCAAGAAAGAGCGGGATGCCCTTGTTTGCGGCCATACGCCCCACGAACGCAACATCATATTGGGGCGGCGTATCGGACGGCTTGAACGCATCGTGATCGATATAGAACGCCGGAGCATAGACCATGCGCTCGCGAGGTACGCCAGCAGCCGCGAGCGCATCGGGAGTCTCGTGCTGGTTGATGACGCGTACCGCGGCGGCTGGACGCGCCTCCCCGGCGATGAGGCGCAGGAATAGCCAGCGATAGAGCCGCTCTCGGAAACTTCCGGCACGCGGCAGCCCGGTAATGTGCATCACTTCCAATACATAGGGAACACCGGTCGCCCGCTTCAGCCATCGCGCTGCGACGCCGAAAAAAGTTGGAGCGTACTCATGGACGGTCATAACGGAGAACGGCATACGGGCATGCAATTGCCGCCCCTTCCAATAAATCCATACCCACTGCAGGACAAGCGGAAGCGGCGAGGGGTGAATATGAACGTTGCCGAATACGGTCATGTCATACCGCCGCACTGAAACGCGAGGGCAAATCACATCAATGCGGTCGACGTGCGCATGGAGCTCTTCGAGCGTGTTATACAGCGCACCGCGCTTTCCTGCGGCAAGAGCTCTGTCTCCAGTGATCATCAATACATTCATAGAAGTAACTAGAAAACCAAAAACTCGAAACTAGCGGCCGGCATGCTCTTTCGTACTCTTGATAACCGCATTCAAGCTAATGAGCAGATCCTGAAGCCTCCCCTGTATATCACTTGTCGCGCCGCTGGGAATAATGCTTCGCTCGGCAAGCAGTGCAGTCCAGTGCTTAGCCTCAACAAGTGAACCCCGCGCATTGTAGTTGAATTTATTCCGGTCTGCATAATGGTACCTCCCGTTTCCCTCTGCAATATTCGCGCCAATAGAATCTATCGCCTCAATCCACTGATCTCCAATGATCTTCTTCGTGTTCCAATCGAACTCAACATACAGCGGCCACGCAAGCCGCGAAACTTCTCTACTTTTATTGTATATCTCCATCTCTGCAAGCTCCATACTGGTGTTTTCTATTTTCGGTTTTCAAATTTCTCCTCGAGAAGATTCTTCGTCTGCCGATACATCGCCTCGACGCTAAATGCCGCGACGGTCGTTTTCCCGTTCTCGATGATTCGTTCTCGAAGCTCAACCTGCCGGGAAATCGTCTTGATCGCCTCTGCAATGTTGAATTCATCGTTGTAACGGACGAGGAACCCATTCTCGCCTTGCACGATAACCTCCGGATTCCCTCCTGCCGTCGTCGTGACAACGGGAACGCCTGCCTGCATCGCTTCAAGCACCTGGTGCGAGAATCCCTCATACCCCGTATTCAGAACAAAGACGTCCGCCGCCGCAAGATACCAGGCAAGCTCCTGTGCCGCCATGCGGCCAACCAGAAACACCTTCCGCTCAAGCCCGAGGTTGCGAACAACTGACTGAAGCATGGCCATATCAGGCCCGTCTCCCACGATAACCAGCCGGAAAAACTGATTCACCTGCAACAGCTGCGGCATGAGCTTGATGAGCATACGAAACCCCTTCCACGGAACGAGACGCCCAACGGATACAATGATGCTCCCGGGAATACCGATATGCTTCCGTGCCTCCTCTTTTGAAGCCGAGACGACGGGAAGGTCGACTCCGTTATAGATGACTACCACGCGCTCGCGCGGGATACCCCACCCAACCACAAGGTCGGCGAGGTACTTCGACGGGACCAACACTGCGCTCGCGGCACGGCACACCCGCCGTTGAAGCCGATCGAGGCGGCCGATGCGTCCGTGCTTTGGCGACCGCTGGAACTCATCAATACCCAGGTGCGTGCGACCGGATTGAACGGCCATCTCCCATGCGTAGTCCCCCGCGATGCGGACAATGACGCGCTTCCCCAGAAGCCGCGCGGCCCACACGGCAACCCCTCCCGCTGAAGATGCATTGAGGAGCAGTATACCGTCAGCGGACCGAGCCAGGAATGCACAGCGGAGTGCGAATACGACATGACGGACACCCCACGGTATTTTTTTCCAGACACGGCACACACGAAACGGCAATTCGCCGTCAGGCCGATGCGAATACACGGACGAGTAGGTCAGCACCGTCACCCGCACACCGTCGCTCGCAAGGCGCGTCCCCAGCGCTCGCGCATAGGAGGCCGGACCGCCGATATCAGGAGCAAAGATACCCGTCGCAATAAGGAGAGATTTCATACGCGCAGAAGAGCATCATACACGGACGCCATGCGCCGTGCGATAACCGCCCAGTCATAGTGCTCGTGTACAAGCGTGTACGCGGTCGACGTGATGCGTTCTCGCAGTGGCGCGTCGGTCATTGCCCGAATCGTCTGCCGCGCGATGTCGTGAATGTCGCGGGGGTCACAGAGCAATCCTGTTTCCTCGTGGCGCACCACATCCGGAATGCCGCCGACCGGACTTGCGACAACCGGCACCCGAGCGGCCATCGCCTCCAGAAATACACTCCCCAGCCCCTCGGAGAGCGACGGTCGCACGAATACGTCGGCCATCGCATACAGTACGGGAAGGCGGTCGTGTGAAACGGTTCCCATGAAATTCACAGCGTCCCGCACCCCCAGCGATACGCTGACCGCTTCAAGCGATGCTCGCAACGGACCGTCGCCCACGACCAGCAACCGCGCCTGGGGAACGGTGTCGCGAACACGAGCGAATGCGCGAATCACTCCTTCGAGATTATTCTTCGGGACCAGCCGCGACACCGAGAGCATGGTTGGATCCGGATTGCGCACTCTCACCTCCGCAGAAAGGGCCGCGACATCGACACCGTTCGGAATGAGCTCGACCTGACGGCATCCAAGTTGGTGTGCGTACGCCGCAAGATGCGCACTAATGGCGGTGACGCGGTCAGCGCGACGAAGCATGAGTCGGCGGCTGAACCGAATGAACCAAGATTGCCGAGAGAGCTCCTTGCCCTCCTGGAGCGTCACGATGAGCGGCACCCGAACGCGAGCAATCGTCTTGAGGAGCCATCCCGCGCCTGCGGCATGAGATGCCTGATACGCATGAACCGCGTCGTACGAAGCTCGTCGCATGAGCCGCCACGCGCGCCACGCGAGCCGCACGGGGAGCAGCAGGCGGGGTCCGTTGCCCACACGGTGCACGGTGACCGCACCAATACGCTCAACCGAGGGCGAGCCGGGAACCGGACCGGTCAGCACATCAAACGAAACGCCTGGAAGGTGCCGTGCGATATGATGGACCGCCAACTCGCTCCCGCCGATGAGCGGAAGGTATGCGGTCGAGAGAATGAGGATGCGGCGGCGCATTGCCATTTGCCCAGTATCGCCTATCATGGTGATACTGGTATCGAAAACAATTATGACAGAAAAGCAGCAGAAAAAAAGGGTTTTCATTGTCATCACCCAGGGCGAAACCGGCGGGGCTCAACAGTTCGTTTCCCAGCTGGCAAACCACATCGATGCCGACCGCTTTACGCTCCACGTCGTGTGGGGCGCATCCGGCCACGGCGATCTCGCGAACATCCTTCCGCCATCGGTCACCCATGCCGTCGCACACCACCTGGTGCGCCGCATCTCCCTATGGCACGACCTTCAGGCAGTCCGTGAATTGCGCCGCCTCATGGCCGCGTTCCGCCCCGATGTTGTTCTCTGCATTTCCAGCAAGGCGGGATTCGTCGGCGCACTTGCGGCGCGCCCGCTCCGCGCGGCGTTCCCCGGACTCGCCGTCGTATACCGCATCGGCGGTTGGACCTTCAACGACCCCTGGCCCGCATGGAAGAAGGCGGCGTATCGCTGGCTTGAAAAGCTCTCCGCCCGATGGAAGGACTACATCGTGCTCAATAACACGCACGACCTTGAACAGGCGCGGCGGCTCGGTATTGTGCCGCGCCAGGCGCTCCTGTGCATCTACAACGGGCTCGACCCCTACCTCCCCGTCGAATCGCCGGAACACGCGCGCGCTTTCATTGACGCCCGCATTCCGTACCCGCTCCGAGCGAACCCGTACGACTGGCTCGTAGGCACGGTTGCGAATCTCTACCCTGCAAAAGATATCGCGACCCTCGTTCGCGCCGCGGCACGAGTCGGCGGGAATGTTCGCTTCGTCGTCATCGGAGACGGCCACCAGCGAGCCCAGCTGGAGCGCATGGTCCGTCAATTCGGGCTCGAAGACCGCTTCTTCTTCGTCGGGCGCGTACACGATGCACGGCGATACCTCCCGGGCCTCGACCTGTTTGTGCTCCCTTCGCTCAAAGAGGGGTTCCCCTGGGCGCTCCTGGAGGCGATGGCGGCGCGGGTACCCGTGGTGGCAACAGCCGTCGGCGCAGTGCCGGAGATGATAGAGGACGGCGTAAGCGGCTTTGTCTGTGCGCCGGAAAGCGCCGAGCAAATTGCCCGCATGATTGTCCGCCTCCTGGGCGACGACAAGCTCCGCCAGGACTTTGCGATTGCCGCGCACCAGAAGGTCATCACCACCTTCTCCCTCCGCGAGATGATCCGCCAGTACGAAAAGCTCTTCCTGGCTACTTCAGCCGAAATTGCCGAATAACCTCGGCATTCTGCGGCGCATCGCGCACCATGATGAGAATGCCCTGCCCGTGATACACGGTCACCCACTGCGGGTCATGTGTGATACGCTCCACAAACGTGTGTGACCAGGGGGTCATGTCATTTGTATTCCAGAAGAGCGCGTTGATGCCGTAGCGCTCGACGCCCGCCCGCCACGCGGTAGCGCTCTCTTGCATAGGAATGTACGTCTGCTGGATAAAGTCCGCGGGATACGCCTCCGGACGGCCATCGATGAAGACCGGCTCCTCCGGCAGTTTCCAGATGAGAAAACTGCCGACATCGAAGTTGTTGAAGAGCGGCCCGTGAATACCGGCTTGGCGATAGAAATCAACCGACTCCTGATACCCGGCGGGGACAGAAAGCCCGAAGTGCTTTCCCTGCAGTCCCGCCTGCGGATAGACCTGATCTGCAGCCGCGCTCGCCGCGATAAGCCCCACAACCAGTGCACCCGCCCCGAGAAGACCGCGACCTCCCCACCGCCACTCGCGCTCGCCGATGTTCTTAAGCGTCACCGGAAGCGCGCAGAGCGCGAACAGCGGGAAGTTTCGCACCATAGCCAACGCGAGACCGCCGGTAACAACCACCAGAAACATCCCTCCGATATTCTCTCGAACGCGCCGCCAATTCGCCGCGAACGAAGCGGCCACCATTGCCATCAATACGCCGAGTGCGATCGTGGTCATGGGGGGATATCCGAGCCGCAACAGAAAGAACGGCGTTTGGTTTTCGGCGATAGAGTAGCCGTAGTTTCCCCACACTGCAAGCGGGTAGAACGCACCATGGATCCCACTCGGATTCAGCAGCGTCGCGAACACCAGTAGCGCCGTCATTCCTGCATAGCGCGACCGAATGAATGAGGAACACCAATCGCGAAACGATCGCGCGGCGATGCTTTGCCCAATAAGAAAGGCGACCCAAACGAACGGGCCCATGAAAAAGTAAATATGCGTGTTCACCCAGAGAAGCTGGATAACGGGAAGCGTCCAAAAAAATGCAGACGAACGCTCCTTCCGGTAGAGCACGAACAGGAACCACGCCACAAAGACAAAGCTGAGCACTTCTGGGCGCACATCTGTCCGCTCGATGAGCGCGAACACCCCCGCAACGCCCGCCACCGACGCTGGAAGAGCAATCCGCTGCTTCCATGACGCCGCAAGCGCGAGCCCGAACGAAAGCGCGAGAAGTAGCGCCTTCGCCACGATAAGCCCCCGAAGGCCGACGAGGCGGTCTCCCGCAAAGAGTGCCAGCGAACCCAGCCAATGATGATTCGAGAACGGGAAGTCGGGAGCAGTATATGAAAACAGATTCGTTTCCGGAATCCGGCGCGTACTCCAGATAATATCTCCGATCCGAATATGGCGTCCGATATCCTGATAGATAGATGTCAGTGTGTGCACAGAGAGCGTCGCCACCAGGGCAACGACAGCAACAAATGAAGCTATGCCGAGAGTTCGATTATATGAATGGCGCATCTCTCCTATTGTACCAAAACCAAAAGACCCCCGAAGGGGTCTTTTGGCGCAGTCCGCTGGGAGTCGAGCTCCTCGAGGACTACGAGGGGTTCACACTAACGGTTAGTTGTACGAGACATCAACCGTGAGCGGAACATCCTTGGCCTGCAAGTACAGGTTCTCGTCGGAACCGCCCTGGAGCTCCCACTCAAGAGCGCCGGCCGTCGCAATCTGCAGCGACAGGGAATCGGTGCTGTTGGCAGTATCCTCCGCGGATGCGGTGTTCAGACGGACCTTGTACTTCTTCGAGGCACCACCCGAGATGAGGTACTGGGTACCCAGGACCAACTTGGCGGTGTACGACGTGCCGGTCGACAGCGTGGTGTTCGCTGCGCTGACACCCGTGTCGTAGTCGATCAGATCGATCGTGCCGGCGCTGTTGGAAGCGGCGCTTCCGGACAGGGTGAACGATACAGAGGCGAACTCTGCACCGAATGCCGGGTCAACGGACAGGGTGAGCAGTGCAACGTCATCCGACGCGCTGCGGGTGTGCGTCGTGCTGCCCATCAGAGCGAGGGCGGCAGTCAGCTTGGTGCGCAGGGTCGTCTGCGTGTTGGCGGCAAGAGCCGAGGCCAGACCGGAAACGGTGCTCGCCTGGTTGGACGAGTTACCGTACGCCTCTACATCGCTTGCGGCGTGGATGCGGAAGGTGTGTGCCTTCAGGTGTCCAGCCGGGACGGAGCTGTAGTCAGCCACGTCGCCCTTCAGGGTGTAGGTGCGGGTCGTGTTCTTCGGGATGATGAGCGAGGAGCCGAACGAGAAGTTCGAGGTGTACCCGCTGATTGCACCCGAGGTCGAGGCCGAGAGCGCGGTACCGTTGCCAACGATAGCATTGCTGCTGTCGAAGAGGCGGAGGTTACCGAACACGTTGGCCGAGCTGGAAGCGAACACTTCCAAGCTGTTGATGCGGATGTCCTCAACGTTGTCCGCGGCGAAGCGAATGGTCGCAAGGGCAACATCGGTTGCACCGAGGACGATCTGCTGTACCGGCGGGGTCGAGTTATCCATGGTCGTCGTCACGGTTCCGCCAGCGGAGACCGTCACGTTCTGACCCGTCACCGGCGTGCCGGACACGGTCTGGCTGGCGTTGGTGGAAGCACCGAAGCCAACTGCACCGGTCAAGCGAGTCGGATTGTAGGTCCCTGCAACGCTGTTGGTCAGCACGTCACCATAGACATCCAAGACCAGCGAGCCACCGGCTGGGATCAGCGTCGGGCCCGACGGGCTGGAGAAGGTGTACGAGCTGGAGGCCGTCACGGTCGGAACGTTGAAGTTCCACTCCGTGGAGCCATTCTTCACGCGCAGGTTCTGGACCTTGAGGTTCGCGCCATTGGCGTTGTAGGCCAAGACGGTCACCGAGGTCACGTTCACGCCTTCAGCGTTGGAAGCCGAGAGCGAGTAGCTCCCCAACTTCGCCTGGTTGGTGCCGGCCACGAAGACCTGCGTACCGACCGCGCTGTTGACGGCTGCCTGGAACGGGGTCTGGCTGATGTTCAGCGCAGAGCCACCGATGTTCCCTGCCGGCAAGGAGCCGGTCTGGAACGATACCTGACCCTCATAGTTGCTGCCGGTCCAGCTCACAGAGTTGGCCGGGGCAAGCAACGTACCCTTGATGGTCTTGAGATCATCCGGGGAAGACTGAATGTCGAGCTTCAACGACAGCACGCGGGCCGTGTTGGCCGGAATGATGTAGTTGATGTTGCTGGAGGACGAACCGAACGAGCACTTGTAGGTGGTCGTGGTCGAGATCGCCGTACCATAGGTGCAGGACGACGGCGTGTTGATCGTAGTACCGATCTGCGAGCCATCATCGCTGACCATCGAGATGTTGCGGATATCGTCGTCAACCGTCGTGACAGTCGAGGTCCACGGAGCGGACACGGAACCGGTCACATCGAGTTGGAACGGGAGCCACTTCACCCGGAGACCCTCACCTGCCGCATAGATGCGGAACTTGGCAATGGTCACGTTGCTGGCACCCTTGGCGAGCGAGCCGGTCGGAGTGTCCGAGGCAAGCGTTGCGGTCGAGGTACCGGCGCGCACCGACACCGTGGTAGCGGTACCCGTCGGGGTGCCACCAGAGATGTTGGTGTTGTACTGCGTGTCCCACACGAGCCAGTCGTACGGGCGCAGGATTTCGAGCTTGAACGTGCGGTTCGGGGTGCCCAGGACATCGAGGTAGACCTCAACCTGGTGCGTGCCGGTGTTCAGCACGGGCTGGTTGGAAGCCATATCGAAGTACAGGTAGTCACCGTCGACCATGGCGGTCGAGGAGACCTGCACACCGTCAACCTTCAGCACTGCGTTCTTCAGATCGGTGCTCTTTGTCACCGAGCCGGAGATCGTGAAGCGCATGCTCTGCACCTTGACCGGGTTGTTGGACACGGCGAAGGAGAGGGCGCCTGCGCGGAACGCCTGCGTACCGGCATCGACTTCAGACCCAACGGTCTGGTAGGCGAAGGAACCGATGGAAGCAAGCGACGGGTTGCTCACGCTCGTGGTGACAAAGGAGCCACCGACGACCGGGAACGCACCCGCGACGGACGCGCCACCCGACAGGGTGACATCGGACGCCGCATTCAGGTTGAAGCCAATGGTGTTGCCATTGCTCGTGCCGGTCGAGATGTCCACGCGGAGCGTGAGATCAACCGACTGACCCGGCTGGACCGTGATGCCCGTGCCCGAGAAGGACAGGACGCCGCCGGACAGACCCGAATATTGAGCAACGATCTTGCCGCCCATGGCGAGGTACGCGTTGCTGATGTTGGCATCAGACACGACACCCGTCTTGACGAACTTCAGCATATCGAGCGAGACGGCACCGGAGGCACCGTTGCTGACACGGAAGTTCAACACCGGAACCTGGGCTGCGCCAGCAATGATGCTGCCGCCCTGGTTGGCATTGGCGCTGAAGCTGACGGCACCCGATACCGGACCAGAACCGATCTGGCGGGAGTAATCAGGAACCTGGAGAACCGACGTGTAGGCCGCGCCGGAACCGTACAGTGCCATTTCAGCGTTGTTGATGCAGAACACCTTCTTGAAGAAGTTCGCATCATCTGCAACGGCCTGTGCACCGGACGTGTTGACCCAGCGCAGGTTGGCTACATCCTCGCTGATAACATCGAGGCCGTAGACCTTTGCGTCGCCGGACTCACAATTGCGGAACAGACCGGAGGTCGGGAACGCATCGCGAGTTGCCGGAGCGACTTCCTTCACCTTGCTCCAGCCGAGGTGGCCGTAGAGGTTGAAGATAGCCGGGTTCACGAACAGGCGCTTGTAGCCCAGTTCGTTGACGATGTAGAGGTCTACATCGCCAGTTGCGCGGATGACATCGCCCTCTTTGAGGCCGAAGTCCGCGGGAGCGGCTGCCGAGGCTGCCAGCGGGAAGGCCGCGAAGCCTGCCAGCGACACCACGGTAGACGCCATCGTCAGGGTAGCCAGCGTGCGCTGGAGAATACCCTTGGTAGTGTTAGACATTATCTAAGGTGAACCTCGTCTCGATCCGTCGTATCGTCACCTTTGCGGGTGACGGGCGAAGGGAG
>JADLBM010000019.1 GCA_020847715.1 Candidatus Yanofskyibacteriota bacterium
AATACGTGGGGAACGGTGTACGATGCGAACACCAAGCGGCCCATTCCATTCGCACGAGTGCAACTGCTGGATCGAAACAAGCGAGTCCTCGAGACGCGTATCGCTGACCGCGAGGGGAGATACGGATTCCTTACCACGCCGGAGTCTCTGATGGCGCAGAATGTACAGGTTGCCATCGTCGCGAGCGCGTCTGACTACCGTTTTCCGTCTCGCGCGCCGGTGACGATTGATACATTTATCTACAACAACCTCTACTACGGCGACCTCATTACGGTTGACGACCGCACGCTGGTAAACTTCGATATCCCGATGGACCCCGAGCGCCCCTCAACCGCGCCGCTCATGGTGAAGTCTCCTTCCGTTGCGCTGGGGGCATCGGTCGCGGCTCTTGCGGATGCTGGATTCTGGGTCGGACTTGTCATGGTACCGCTTAACTTCGTTCTCATGCCAAATCCATTCACACTGGGGACGCTGTTCCTGTTTCTGGGTACCGCGAGTTTGCGGTTATGGGGTATCCAAGAGCACCCGTTCGGAGTGGTTCTGGATGCGGCAACCGGGCGCGCAATGCCGTTTGCGCTCATTACGCTCGACGATATGACGGGGAAGCGTGTCGCATTTGCGGTATCGGATGAACGAGGAAGATATTTTCTCGTTGTGCCGCGGGGGACGTATCGCATGACGACGCAGTCGTCTGCGAGCGTCGTCCCTCCAAGGCGAACAACCAACATTATTGAGGTCGGAAAAGGTTGGATTACGCGGTCGCTTACCATCTAGCACGCTATGACACTCCATCATCGCGCTCACAATCCACTCGCAGTGCTTGGGGCAGGCATTCTGCTTATGGTTGTATTTGCGGCATATACCGACCCGGAGTTGAGTCGGTTCATGGTGCACATTCCCAATTCTGCGCAGGCGGTTGGGGGATACAGCGCCGTTGATATGCTTGGGCAGATTGAAGGCACCGATACTCCGTACTACACCTCGGCGAATACAAACAATACGCCCAACGCGCAGGGGTTCTCGATTCCGCGCGGTTCTGCGCTGGACGCGGTGCACCACCGGCTATTTATTGCTGATACC
Organism: Candidatus Yanofskyibacteriota bacterium; assembly: GCA_020847715.1. GTDB lineage: Bacteria > Patescibacteriota > Minisyncoccia > 2-02-FULL-40-12 > GWA2-44-9 > JAGOPO01. The sequence continues at coordinate 1,081 of JADLBM010000019.1, forward strand.
AGCTCAAATCGAGTGTTGGTATTTAACTTGGATGCCAGCAACGTACTTCTTGATCACACCGCGGACTACGTGCTTGGCCAGCCAGATTTCAAGACGGTCACCAGCGCGACAACACAGAGCGGGCTGAATGCGCCAAGAGGCATTGAGTACGATTCTGTTGGGGATCGACTCTTTGTCGCGGACGAGAATAATATCCGCGTCATGATATTCGACGTTGCGTCTATCACCAACGGCGAAAACGCAGTGAATGTACTGGGGCAGACTGACTTTGTGAGCACCGCATTCGGGGTGGCGCAAAACACATTCAACGGACCCTCGAGCGTTTTGTTTGATTCTGCCGGGAACCGCTTATTCGTGACCGATCGCTCAAACTCGCGGGTACTCGTGTTTGATATTGCCGCTATCACCGACGGCGAGAATGCGGTGAATGTGTTGGGCCAGCCCGACTTTGTGACGGGAACCGGCGCGACCACACAGGCGAAGTTATATCAGCCGACGGGTATGGCATACGACACCGCCGGTAGCCGGTTATTTGTGAGCGACACAACGAATAATCGTGTCATTGTGTTTGATGTGGCCGCTATCACCGACGGCGAGAATGCGGTGAATGTGTTGGGCCAGCCGGATTTCACGACGCTTGCCACGGCAATAACCCAGGCAAAACTCTACATCCCTTCAGGTGTTGCATACGATGCCTCTGGGAACCGGCTCTTTGTTGCCGATCAAGGCAGGAACCGTGTGATGGTGTTTGATGTAGCGGTTATTACCAACGGGGAGAATGCGGCAAATGTTCTTGGACAAACTGATTTTGTGACGGCGACGACGGGGACAACGCAGGCGAAGTTCAATCAACCAAATGGAATCACATACGACGCAGGCGGGAATAAGCTCTACGTGCCGGACTACTTCAACAATCGTGTCGTCGTGTTCGATGTGGCCGCCATTACCGATGGAGAGGATGCAACAAATCTGCTCGGAGAGATTGATGGGAGCGACACGCCACACTACACATCGGCTGGTGATTACAATGCGCCGAACGCGTGGGGGCTTAATACGCCGAGTAGCGCCGTCATTGACTCGACGAATCACCGCCTCTTCGTTTCCGACGAGTTCAACCGGCGCGTTCTTGTCTTCAACTTGAATGCGAGCGACCAGCTTCTCGACCATGTAGCCGACTATGTGCTGGGGCAGACGACGTTCAAGACATCGGCGGGGGGGACGACGCAGAGCGGCCTCAATCGGCCGGTTGGTCTTGCGTATGACACTTCCGGAAATCGTCTGTTCGTCGCTGACAAGTCGAATAATCGCGTCATGGTGTTCGATGTTGCTGCAATCACGAATGGCGAGAACGCGGTGAATGTATTGGGTCAGCCCGACTTTGTGACGGGAGCAGCCGGGACCACTCAAGGGGTGCTCGATACGCCTACGGGGCTCGCACTCGATTCAACCGGAAATCGGCTCTTTGTCGCTGATACAACGAACAACCGCGTCATGGTGTTCGATGTCGCGGCTATCACCGATGGGGAGGATGCGGTGAACGTATTAGGCCAGCTGGACTTCGTGACGGCGGCGGGTGGCACTACGGCGGGCACGCTGAACACTCCGAATGGGCTCGCGTATGATTCAGTGAACGACCGGCTATTCGTTGGCGACTCTGCGAACAATCGCGCGATGCTCTTCGATGTGGCGGCCATTACCGATGGCGAGGATGCGGCCGATGTATATGGACAATCCGATTTCACATCGGCTGGAAGCGCTACGTCGCAGAGCTCGCTGAGCAATCCCTATGGCCTCGCATTCGACGCGACGGGGAGTCGATTGCTGGTAGCTGATCAAAGCAATAACCGCCTAATGATATTTGATAGTGCCGTCGCGCCGACACCCACACCATCTCCGACAGCTGCGGGTGGAGGCGGAAGTCCTCCAATTGGAAGTGGATTCTACCCCGAGCGCATTGTGGTGAATGATGACGAGGGCTCTACCGACGCCTCGAGCGTTCTGGTAGATATCTACGCGCGGTATCACGGGACGTTCTCTGGGACGATTGATGTGCTCCTCTCTAACGTTCCCGATTTTGCAACTGCGATTCCGTTCCGATACACGGTTCCTGATGCAGAAGGGGGCATATGGCCGAAAACTGTCGCATGGGATTTATGTTTCGGGATTCCTGCGGGGCAGTGCGATCCCGGGCGACGCGTGGTGTATGCGCGGTTCTATGTGAATGCGCTCTCTCCGGAGCCGGCGCTCATGCCGATTCGTACCCCAACCGAGGAATAATTCCGCACCGATGCCACTTCCGTTCAAAAAGGTTTTTCTCATTGTGCTCGACGGATTCGGGCTCGCGGAGCCTGGCCCAGGCAATGCTATTACCGAGGCGGGAATGCCCTATTTCAATTCGCTGCTTGCGCGGTACCCAGCGGTTTCTCTTGCCGCCGCGGGACTTGTTGTTGGGCTTCCGTGGGGTCAGCCGGGGAACTCAGAGGTCGGGCACTCCGCCATCGGGACGGGACGCATCGTCATCCAGGACCTTGCGCATATCAATACGGAAATCCGTTCGGGAGCATTCTTCCAGAATCCTGTGCTTGCAGATGCAATCGATTATGCAGTCAAGCAAAATTCCGCAGTTCACTTTATTGGATGTACGAGCCCTGGAGGAATCCATGCGCACACCGATCACCTTATCGCACTCATGGAGTTGGCGTATCGTCGAGGCGCCCGCCGTATTTTTGTTCATTTCATTGCTGACGGACAGGATGCGCCTCCGCAGGATGCTATTAATGTACTGCATGGTCTCGAGCCATACCTGAAGAAATTTGGGGCGCGCGTCGCGTCCGTACAGGGGAGGAGCTTCGCAATGGATCGGGTTCTCAACTGGAAGCTCACGGAGCGTGTGTGGCGTGCGGTCGTACTGGGTGATGCGCCCCCAATCACGGATGTCGGCGCGTACCTCAAAGAGTCGTATGCACGCGGAAAGACGGACTATAGTCTTGAGCCCGCAACGGTTGTGGCAGAAGGCGCACCCATTGGCGTTGTGCACGACAACGATGCGGTCGTGTTCTTTGATTTTCGCAATGATCGAGTGCGGCAGCTTGCGACGCCGTTCGTTTTCGCGCAGACGTTTAAGGATTTCGATCCCATCCATCGACCCATTGGAATTCATGTCGCCACGATGACGAAGTATGCCGAGGAGTTTACGGTTCCGATTGCGTATCCTGCTCTCGGTCTTGCGAACACTGCTGGTGAGGTAATTAGTAATGCGGGGTTTGGCCAATGGCGAATAGCGGAAAAAGAGAAAGAAGCGCATGTCACCAACTTCTTCAACGGGGGCCGTATTGAGGCATTTCCTGGTGAGCAGCGGGTGATTGTGACTTCCCGACAGATGACCGGCAGTGAATATCTTGCACATCCAGAAATGTCCGCCGAAAAAATTGTTGATGCGGTATTGGAGCGGGCGCATGACGAGGCGCGGCTGTTCGTTATCAATTTCGCGAACCCAGACATGATTGCACACGCGGGGAATCTCGACGCGACGGTAAGGGCGATGCGAGTGACAGATGATTGTTTGAAGCGGCTCGTCGAGGAGCTTCGGAAGCAGCAGGGCGCGGCGATTGTGATTACCGCGGATCACGGAAATGCAGAAGAGCTGCTCGACCCGCTAACCGGCGGAGAAGACACTCAGCATTCGACGCGGAATGTTCCGGCTATATTTGTGGCTTCGGATCTTGAAGAGAAGGC
>JADLBM010000020.1 GCA_020847715.1 Candidatus Yanofskyibacteriota bacterium
GCTCCCTCATCGCCCAGCTCAAGTACATGAACAACCAGCTCGCTTGGGCCTCTTCCTCCACCGACATCTGGAGCCTCAACTCGGGGAACGTGGGCATCGGGACCACAACACCCACCACCAAGCTGGACATTGTTGGGAATGCGAGCGTGTCGGGAGACTTTGAGCTCTCCGGATTTGCCGCTTCAAACCTCACCCCACGAACCACCGGGGTATTCTCGCTGGGAACCTCAGCGCTGCAGTGGTCGAATCTGTTTGCCACGAATGCGAGTTTGAGCGGGAACCTCGAATCCTCGATTGCGTCGGTCTCGCAGTTGTACGTAGGGGGAGCGGCGGTCCCCACTGGTTCGGGAACGCTCAATGCTATTCCGAAATGGACGCCGTCGGGGAGTTCGCTGGGAGACAGCACGGTGACCGATGATGGGACAACCGTTACCGTGAATACGGCAACGACTGCGCGCGCTACGGCGGTGACCGGTATCCTCGCTCCGAACGGATTCTTGAATGTCGTAGGAACACTCCCCGCGGTTCCCGGAGGAAGTGTCGCCGGGTCCAGTTTCGTATTCACGTCTGCCGGAAGTTCCGCGAACGATCAGCGGGGGCTCATCGTTTCTCTTGGATCAGGGTACACCGGCAGCAGCTTTACAACCGCACTGCAGGCATACAACACCGCCGCAACAACAACGGCAATCGCACCCGGGCTCATCAATGGAACGGTCGCTGCATTCAACGTTGCGACCAATAGCAGTACCGGATCGACCGTCGGGACGTATTCAACGACCGGAGGGTCGACGGGCTCAGGAGACCACTACGGAGTATTCGCGATTGGTGGCGACGGCGCGAGCCCACGCTACAATGTGGGCGGCGCCTTTTTCGGAGTTGGACAGAGTTCGGGAGCGGCGCCTACAGCACTCGTCGGTGTCGCGGCATTTCTACAGCCGAGCACGACGCTTCCCACGTTCACCTCCGCCGCGCTTCTCGTCGACAATAGCACTTTTGCGCTACCGATTGCTACATTCCGCGATAATGGAACCGCAGTTATGACTATCGCTGATGGCGGCAATGTTGGCATCGGGACGACGGCCGTTGACGCCAAGTTCGAGGTCCTTGGGACGGCGTCGGTTTCAGGCGTCACGCGGGTTTTTAACGATATCAACTCATACGGGAGCACAAACACCATTACTGGTCCGACATCCGCCTCAACGCTGACGAATGGCGTCACAATCATGTACGATCCAGTGAATGATAAGGGGTTGATTCGTTCAGTGAAGAGCGGCGTTTCATATGAACCGCTCTATTTCCAAGCGAATGAATTCCGTTGGGCGACGGGGTCCGGTAGTCCCGCTGAAAGAATGGTGTTGGAGGTTGGAGGTAATCTTGGGATTGGAGCAACGCCGGGGACGCATAAGCTAGAAGTCGGAGGTACTGCGTCGATATCTGGAATCCTAACGCTCTGGAACACCCTATCAGTCGCAGGATCGGGAGAGACGATTACCGGTCCCACTTCCGCAACGAACGTCAGCGCGGCACTCCACTCCGGATTCGATTCGACGAACCTCAAGGCGTTTATCAGGTCCGTTGGAGGCGCCAGCTATCGCCCCCTCTATTTCCAAGGGAACGAATTCCGTTGGGCGACGGGGACCTCGGGACTGACGGAAAGGATGGTGCTCGACGCGACCGGCAATGTCGGCATCGGGACTGCGGCTCCAGATTCTCTTCTCGAGATAGTCAGCGGGCGCGCGTCGATTTCGTATGCAGCTGGCGCCGGAGACACCACGATGCGCATCACAAACCCGGGAACCGGACCCACGAACTCGAATGTTCTCATCGTGTCTGGAGGAGCAACGGACACGGCAACTGTCGGGAACAATGCACGAATTGCGATTATCCAAACGACCGCTACGAATGGAAACTTCGCCGGCATCTCGTTCTTCAATAGTGCTGGAGGGAGGGGCGCGGGAGTATTCGCGCGATTTAATGACCACGATGCTGCGCCACAAGCGGATCTCGTCTTTTCAACGGCAAACAATACCAGCGAGACGATTAATATGATTTTAACGCAGGCGGGGAATGTGGGAATTGGCACCGGAACCACCGCCGAGGCGAAGCTCGAAATTTCCGGACTTGCATCGATATCACACTCAACGCGCGCTCTTACGGTGGTGACAAGTACGGGCGACCCCTTGGTGGCACTGTTCCGTGGTTCTCGGAGTAACGCGGCGAACTTTCGGGATAATACAGCTGTCGGTATTCAGCAATTCGACAGCACTGCAGGGAACTACGCAAATCTCTTCTTCTACTCTGCTGGAAGCCAAGACGCAGCAGCTGTTGGTGTGCACATTCTAGACGGTGATTCAACGCCTATTGGCGATCTCTATTTCGCCACCAACAATAATACGGGCGCTTCGACAATAAAAAGCGTCCTGACCGCCGCTGGGAATATGGGTATTGGTGACCTGACACCAGAGCAAATGCTGACGGTCGGCGGCACGATCCTTGCCTCAAGTTCTGTAGACGCGCTCTACGAGGGGGTTATCGTGAGCAATCAGAACGCGGGAACATCTGCGACTGCATATAGCGAGTTTCGGAATGGGCCAAGTATCGCTGATGCGCTGATCGTGGGTGTTCGAGGTTCGGGATATACCGATGCAACGCCGAACTCTGGGGATGCTGGGTTTGTAGGAACGAGCACGAACATCTCGGGGGGCCTCATTCTCAGCACCGGAGCCGACGCTCCGATACGGTTCTTTACAAGCGGAACTCCAGCCGGCGAGCGTATCCGCATCCTTGGAACCGGCAATGTCGGTATCGGGACTACCAGTCCCGAGCAGAAGTTTGATGTAGCCGGAAACATTCTCGCCTCTGGCTCCGGCAACATCGACCTCACACTGAACTCAGTTACCAATAGCGATGCACAGTTCACGCTCCGTTCTGTTGGTGCTTCCGCTCGTCTCGACATTCTCGGCTCGGCGTCGCAGGCGTTCGTGTCCATTGCGTCATCGGGGTATGTCGGTATCGGAACAAGCGCGCCAACATCGCTAGTCCACATATCAAAGTCGGGGCAGTCGTATGCATCGGACTTGACCGCAGCCGTGCGCATCGCAGCATCAACGGGGCGCGTTCTTCAAGTTGGATACGACAACACCATTGATGCGTCATATCTTACATCCGCTCGCGAGGGCGTTGGAGGGCGCTCGCTTATTCTGAACCCTCCGTACGCCGGAGGAGCTGGCGGCAATGTCGGCGTAAATACGGTGAGCGTCGACGCGCAGTTTGAGGTTGCAGGAACCTCGTCCATTTCCGGTAAGTTCGACCTCTGGAATTCCGCGTCCGTATCCGGGAATTTTGAGCTGATTGGCCTCGCCTCTATCTCGGGCACACTCAGGGCGTCATTCCCGACGATCGCGGGGACTCAGAATGCTCTCTGTAATGACAACGGTGTTATCAGTCAGAACAGCACTACCACCTGTTTAGTTTCGTCGTTGCGTTTCAAGCACGACATCCGCGATTTGGATGCTGGGCTGGATGAGCTGATGCGCCTCCGCCCTGTTTCGTACAAGGCCAACGGGACCGATGTTGAACGACTTGGGTTTGTCGCTGAAGAGGTGGAGCAGGTTGAACCGAGGCTCGTGTTTTACGAGGACGACGGCATCACTGTGCGTGGTGTTGAATATCAAGAGCTTACATCCCTCCTTGCTCGATCGGTTCAGGAGCTTGCCTCAAAAACATTCCGCATGGAAGAGCTTGTCGGTTCGCGGAGTTTTGCGTCATCCGCGGACCTCGGCACCAACTGGCTCCACTGGGATTTTCAGGGTCTTTTCGCCAGTATTATTGATGCATTCCGCGATCTTTTCGGTATCACATTTGGTTCCGATGGCTCCATCCGAGCGAAGCAGTTGTGCCTCGACGATGTCTGTGTGACCAAGGACCAACTTCTGCAGCTACTCAATCAGCAGTCTACTGTTTCGACCCCAACCCCGACCCCATCAGTCATCGACCCCTCTCCGTCTCCTTCTGAACTCCCGCCGAGTCCCTCTCCTCTCGTCTCTCCCGACCTTTCGCCTACCCCCTCTCCGTCTCCCTCCGAACTACCCCCTTCGGCTCTTCCTCCTACCCCTTCTCCCTCTGATATCCCCCTGAGCCCCATCTCCAGCACATGAGGAACTTCCGTGCCACACTGAACAAGCCCTCCGCCACCGCCTTCATCGCGGTGCTGGTGCTTGCATCTCTCGCAACGGCAGGAAGCCTCACGCCCTCCGCATCTCC
>JADLBM010000021.1 GCA_020847715.1 Candidatus Yanofskyibacteriota bacterium
AAGCTTATCGCAGTCACGCCACGTCCTTCGTCGCCATTGTGTGTCTAGGCATCCTCCGTGCGCCCTTGAGTCCGCATTTATGTAACTACGATCCCTTATAAAGTCAGGATCGCATATACGGTGATTTACTTAATGCAACCCCGACGCTGTAAAAACAGGTCGGGGCTCCGACATTTCGTCGGAGTTGATTACCCGTAAGTTTTCAAGCTGCTTTCATTGCTCCGGCCATATCGGCCTGCCAGGGCTACCTCCCCGTGGGGAGATAGCCCTCGCGTGCCGATCTACTTCTCTCGATTTTCTTTGGTGGCCCCTCGTCTGCTGACTCGGGATCATTGGCCTCTCGGCCAACGAAAACGCCGCTCGCGCGGCGTGGTCGGTGTCGGGCCGTTCTGGCGCGCACTAACCAACGCAGGGCGTAGCTTTTAGGCTATGTACGGCAGTAACCATTTCGTGCTTTCAAGGTTATCAGATACGCTAAAAACAGTCAATACCGTTAGAGGCAGACGCCCCAATGGGGCATCTGCCGGCATAGAGTGGGTGTGCGAGCCTCTAACGGGGCCACTATTTCGTTAGCACATCCGGCCCGTTTTCGGTGATGGCGACCGTGTGCTCGAAGTGCGCGGAGAGTGAGCCGTCCTTCATGTCGTAGGTGAAGCCATCCGCGCCATCCCGAATCTGCCACTTCCCCATGCTGGTGATTGGCTCCAGCGCGAGCACCATGCCCGCTTTCAACGTGATGCCGTCTCCTGGCTTTCCAAAATTCGCGACCCATGGCTCCTCATGGAGCTTTGTCCCGATGCCATGCCCTCCCAGCTCGCGAACAACCGTAAACCCGTCGCGCTCGATGCGCGCCTGGATGGCGTGCCCAATGTCTCCCAGCGTGTTGCCCGGACGGCACTGCGCGATACCGGCATCGAGCGCCTCCCGCGTCACCTGTATGAGCTTCCGCTTTCGCTCGTGCTCGGGCGCCGCCGGATTGCTCGCGACCAGCACGGTCACCGCCGAGTCCGACTGCCACCCGTCTTTGACCACGCCAAAGTCGAGCTTGAGGAGGTCCCCGTCGCGAAGTGCGTAGTCCGAGCCCGGCGTGTGAACCGCCTGCGCATTCACGGAGAGACAAATCACATCGGGATAGTTATTGTAGTGCAAGAACGATGCCTCAACGCCATGCGCGCGAATGAGCGCGGCCGCGCGCGCGGAAATCTCGCCCGTTGTCACGCCAACCTTCGGCATCGCCGAAAGCTCGCGCAATATCGCGGCGAGAATCGCGCCGCTCTGCCGCATTATTTCAACCTGTTGAGGACTCTTCAGTGTAATCATGTCCGAAAACTATACATCAAAAATCTTATTCTAGCCAGGCCAAGCTCTCTCCCCTCCCCACTTCCGCAGACGCTACTTCACAAAAAAGCCGCCACCTTTCTTGGTGGCGGTCATGCGTCACTGACTGCGCCCTTCCCGTATGCGGCTCATCTCGAATGGAGAAACATCGAACATGGCGCCGCAGTTCTTGCAGTAGATATTCCCGGTGATTTGTCCGCCGCATCCGCTCGAGGCTTCATGTATCTCGTCGGACCCGCAGTCGGGACATGCGAGCAACTTCTTGAACGTGGCAAACTCTGCCGCAGATAGCGTACCGCAGGTGCGCGGCTCTCGCGCCAATGGCGGCACAGTCGCTTTGCTCCGCACAACAACCGCAGGATTCTCCGCCCGGACCCTGAACAACGACCGCAACCACCCAAGCATCGGTCACCTCCAGCCATGGCTAATATGTCTTTCGGCTTACAATAAGTCAATGGGAATGGTGTTCTGCGGAGGTTCAGCCTCCACAGAAAAAAGAAAACCCGGCGGGGAGGCCGGGGGTTGAGGGGGCTACTGCCGCGGTGCGGGAGTGGTGCGCCGCTCCAGCGCGCCGACAACTTCCTGATGAATGGCCTGAATGCTCTGGCTAGCATCGATGGCAAAGATGGGGACACCGTTGGCGCGGAACGTGTTGAGTGTTGGCTCAGTGAGTTTTCGATACTCAGAAAACCGAGTACCCGTCTTGCTCGGATCGTCGAGCTCCCGCACATACAACTCACTGCCGTCTTTCGGACAGGTTGTGAGACTCGCAAACTCTGGCGTTGCCGGAATCGGATGGTTATGCGCACGACATAGGCGTCTCGTCGCGATACGACTGCTCGCGACCTCATCGGGAATGACCAGATTAATAACCAGCACGCTGTCCGCGCCATACACCTTCACCATCTCCGGCACCTCGATTTCCGCTTCAAACACGGTGCGAGGAGAGCCGGAAAAGATGAGTCCCTTCCCCTGTGCAGCGACCGGTCGCACGAACTCCATCATGATTTCGGCAACGAACGGACCGGAGTTCAACTCTCCCGTGTCGAACTTCCGCTTCTCCTCACGAATGACGGGGTCGTCCGGATTTGCAGCGAACTTCGCAAGAATGAGCTTCGAGCTCGGAACCTGAATGAAACCAAACTCCTCGATGAGAAGTCCTGCTTGAGTGTCTTTCCCTGAGCCCGGCGCCCCGACGAAGAAGACTGCTTGTGGCCGTAGAGTTGCCTCCATGCCTTCATAGTACCAAACGGGAAGGACTGGCAAATGTTGACGAACGGCCGCTCCTCTTCTGTGGATGTAACTCAGAACCGCTTAAGCGACGACGTCAAACAAAATAAAGAGGGAGTCCGTAGACTCCCTCGTAAGGGTGGTGGGCCGGTGGCCCTTCCTTATTCTCCATCACGGGCGCCCCTCTGCGCCCTATCGTGTCTTCAATCCATTCTCCTCCTTCTTTGGCTGTGGGGGAGCGTCGGCGCTAGGCTACTTCTTCTTGCCCTTGCCGCCGCCCTTCTGCTTGTCCCCGCCCTTCTTGTTCTTCTTCTTGCCCCTGCCCTCCTCGGGCTTGGGGGCGCGGTGCTTGAGCGCCGCGGCCTCGCGCTGCTGGCGCCGCGAGAGCTTCTTGTGGTGGCGGCGCTCACGGTGGCCCTCGGCGAGGATCGCGTTGATGCCGCGGTCCTGGTTCGCGATGGCGAGCCCCAGCGAGCGCTGAGACCGGAACTGCTCGTCCCGAGTCTTGTTCTCCTGGACCCAGCGCTCCATCAGGGCGATGGTGCCCTCGGTCCGGAAGGTCCTGAACCCCATCCGCTGCCCGCAGCGGCGGCAGAGCTCGGCCTTCAGGATCTCCTCGCGGGTGAGCGGCTTCGCCTTCATCTTCCTGCGAAGGTCCTCCCAGCTGAGCTGGTCCGCTCCTGCGAAGTCCGCGGGACGAGCCTGCTGGTAGAGCTTCTTGAGCTCGGGCACGAAGCCCTCCCCCTGCCCGAACGACCAGCCACACCCCGTGCGGGAGCACTTCGCCATCTCGGCGACGCTCTCGGTGGAGGTGGAGGTCTGCGGAGCGCTGGTGGGCGCGACCGCGGGCGTGGAGATCGGGATGATGGTCGTCATGGTCTCCTCCCTCATTTTTCAACCGATTGCCGCCCCAAGCGGCTATCGTAGCGTGAGTTAATAATAGCATATTCAAGTTGTTTTGTCAAATTGCCCGTTCTGATACAATCCTACGGCCTGCTGGCCTCAGGATTGTTGCGCGACGGGTACGCGCAACAAAAAGGCGGGGAGTGCTTCCCCCGCCTTGTGTTCAGCACCCGCCGGCCGTGAGGTCCGGCTCCGTGCTGACCGGCTCCCAGCGTGAGCCGACCTTCTTCCCAGGCACGGGCTTGCCCAGCTCGTAGGCCTCGATGGCTCGCAGGACCATCCCCAGCCGATTGTCGAGATCACCCCACTCCCTCGAGTCCGAAAAGCCCAGTACCGCAAGCGCCTCCAAGGTAGCCGCTTGTGCGTATCCTAATGGGTTGCTCTCGGAGAGCATGGCCTCCGGCCACGGCCGATGGAACAGGCCAATGAGTTGCCCGGCTGGACCTTCGAGGCAACCGCCGCCGGCGATGTGGAGGCGCACCATACCGGTTGGCAGGGTCTCGCAACGGCCAATTTCGTACCATCCGCAGTCCGCGTTCTCCGACACCATGTCGCCGCGACGAACGTCTCGAAATGCGATTGCCTTCACAAACATCGTCCACCTCCACCGCTGCTATATCACAATTTCAGAATAAGAAAAGGCGGCCCGTACGGGTCGCCTGCGGGCGGATTACATGCCCTTTCCCAACTCGTATTCGTCGATAGCCGTTCGCAGATGCTCAATGTGGTTATTGAACTCCGCTTGGCTCAGAGCGCCGATGGACATGGTAGTCCGAGCGAGAAGCTCTATTCGCTTCCTGCACTCATCCGCGGTCCTCCATTCCGGCAAGGGCCGGCGTCCGAGCCCGACGATGTCGTACTCCTTGAGGCGAAGCTTGCGACCATCGGTCGTCTTGAGCGTGACCTCAGTCCCGCACAGCTCGACCCACTCCACCTCAGCACGCGCCCCGCCAGAGATCAAAACAGAGTCCCCGGCACGCACATGCTTTGCGAAAATCGCCTTCAGCATCTCTCACCTCTCGAGAGCCAACGCGGCCCGAGATCCCGAGGCAGTACGCCGAGGGATACATTTCTATACCACAATCGGTATGTTTGTCGAGTCACACGGATTGAGGGGTTTCACCCAAGGCCGAGGCGTAAGCGAGCACCGGAGCGAGCCGTACTGAAGGGTACGGAGAGCGAGGAGCAGAGCGACAACGATGGGATTGGGTGAAATAACCAATCCAGAGCAAAGCAAAAGCCGCACCGAGGATTGTTGTGCGGCTCTTGCGGAGCGACGAACACTCACGGAACTAGTACTCGTACAACGACAGCTGCGCCTGCACCTGCTTCATGATTTCGAGGGCGACCGACACCACAATCAGAATGGAGGTGCCACCAACGGTGAATGCGGTGATGCCTGTGAAGCCCTGCACGATGTTCGGAAGCACTGCAATCGTCCCGAGGAACAACGCACCAACCAGTGTGACACGATTCAGGAGATGGTTCAGAAAACTTGCGGTCTGCTGGCCGGGACGAATGCCCGGAATGTAGCCGCCCTGCTTCTGGATGTTCTCGCTGATACTCTTCGGATCGAAAGTAATAGCCGTGTAGAAGTAGGTGAAGAGCGCGACGAGTGTGAAATATAGAATGCCGTAGAACAGCTGGTTCTGGAGCGCATTACTCACCATGGTTGCCACACGAGCGACCGTCTGAACATGCGATGCGACGAAGAAGTTCGCGATGATGCCCGGGAACAAAAGGAGCGACAGCGCAAAGATAATGGGAATGACTCCGGCATTGTTCACGCGCATCGGAAGGTAGGTGCTCACGCCGCCGTACTGCCGCGCACCTCGCACGCGCCGCGCATAGTTGATGGGAATGTTGCGTTGCGCCTCGCTGATATAGACCACACCGGCGATGACTGCGAGTCCGACCACCACAAACGCGACGTAGGTGAACAGCTGATCAGCCGAGTAGGTGAAAATAGCCTGCTGGATTTGCTGTGGCACGCTCGCAACGATGCCCGTCAAGATAAGCAACGACGTGCCGTTGCCAAGATTCTTCTCAGAAATAAGCTCGCCCAGCCACATCAGGAACACCGAACCCGCGGCGATGATAGAGAGTGTGCCAAGCATCTGCATGCCACCCATCGGGGCGAGGATATCCTGTCGCGTAAGAAGGACAAGGAAGCTGTACCCCTGCAGGAATGCCAACGGCACCGTCAGGAGGCGGCTATACTGGTTGAACTTTGCGCGACCCTGCTCCCCTTCGTGCTTGTACATTTGCTCAAGCGACGGGAAAATCATGGTCAACAGCTGCATGATAATACTGCCCGTGATGTAGGGCCCGAGTCCGAGCATCGCAATAGAGAGCGTCGACAGCGAGCCGCCTGTGAAGGTGCTCACCAAACCGAACAGCGTGTTTTGGCTCAAGAAATCGCGGAGGCGTGATGCATCAACGGCCGGAATAGGCACATTGTGCAGCACCTGAGCGATAGCGGTCATCGCGAGGATGAAGAGGACCTTCGAGCGAAGCTCTTTGCGACGGAATATCTGGGTGATGTAATTCATAGAACCTCTTCTGTATATCACACAACCTCCGCACTGCACACTACAGGCCAACCGTACCGCCTGCGTCCTCGATCTTCTTCTTGGCTGCAGCAGACAGCATAACCCCGCTGGTCATAAGCTTCCGCTTAATGTCACCAGTCGAGAGAATCTTCACACGAGTCGTCCCCTGCGGAGCGAGCCCCTTTTCGATGAGCGTTGCGAGCGAGACCGTCTCACCATCCTTGAACACATCCAGTGCGCGCAGCTTGAGTTCGAACGCCGTTGTGTTCTTCACCGAGAAGAAACGATGCTTCTTGTGCGGGCTCTTGTTGCCATGCTTCTTCGTGGCTCCGCGCTGCTTCGGGAACAACTGCCAGATGCGATTGTCGCCGCCACGAAAGCCCGGGCGCACGCTTGCGCCGGCGCGAGACTTCTGTCCCTTCGTCCCCGAGCCGCTCGTTGTGCCGCGCTTACCGCCACGGCCAATGCGCTTATGCTTCTTTCGGGGAGTCTTTGATTTGAGCGAGGAAAGGTCCATGACGAAATTATTTCTTCACCGCTCCTGCGCGGATCTTGGCGAGCGCCGAGATCGTCGCGCGTGCGATGTTGATCTTGTTGTTGGTGCGGCCAGTGAGCTTTCCGGTCAGTCCGGCGATACCAGCCATCTGTGCGACGACGCGGACCGCGCCGCCCGCCTTAATACCCGACTTCGACGGCTTCAGAATAACCGTCGCGCTCGAGTACTTTCCCTCTACCTGATACGGGATGGTGCCGTCTTTGATCACCAGCGTGAGGAGGTTCTTCTTCGCCTGATGGTAGGCCTTCTGGATGGACTGCTGAACATCGCGCCCCTTTGCAAGGCCGACGCCAACGCGGCCCTTCCCATTTCCGGCGACCACCGTCGCGCGGAACGAGAACCGCTTACCACCCTTCGTCACACGCGCAACGCGAGCGATATCAAGTGTGCGCTGATCGTACTCCGGCTTCTCCATCGGACGATCGCGACGCGGGCCACGGCCTCCCGGGCGTCCCGGGCCGTTGCGACCGCCGCGCGTGCCGAACCGACCGCCGCGCATCGGGCGCATAGGTTCCTGTCGCTCAGCGACCGGCGCTGCCGGAGGAGTCGTTACAGGTGCTGGATTGTTCGTAGTGTTCTCGTCCATATGATTAGAGCGTGATGCCTGCCGCACGGAGCGCCTCAGCGACTGCCTTGATGCGCCCGTGGTACTTGAATCCGGCTTTGTCGAATACAACCGTCGTCACACCCTTGACCTTGAGCAACTCCGCGAGCTTCTCTCCCGCCGTGGTCGCACGTACGGACTTTGCTCCCTTCACCTTGAGGTGTGCATCATTCACGGCCGCCACGGTTGTTCCGGAGACGTCGTCAATCGCCTGCACATACACAGAGGTGTTGCTCTTGAATACGGTCACACGAGGCCGCTCGGCGGTGCCGGAAATCTTCGCGCGCCCACGCACCTGACGGCGGATACGATTGACTCTCTTTGTGATATTGATGTCGGTCATGTTCGAGTATCAGCGTTACGCTGCGGTTGCGGCTTTCTTGCCAGCCTTCTTCTTGATGACCTCGTCCGCGTAACGAATACCGCTCCCCTTGTACGGCTCGGGCTGACGGTAGGTGCGAATCTTCGATGCCACATGTCCCACCAGCTCCTTGTCGATACCTTCGACACGGATGGAAGTCTTGTCAGTGACAAAGGTGATACCCTCCGGTGCCGGAACCATGATGGTATGACTGTAGCCCAGCGAAAGTTCGAGGTCGCGGCCCTTCAGATTTGCCTTGTACCCGACTCCCTGGAACTCGAGCGACTCGGTCCAGCCGGTGCTGACGCCAATGATCATATTGTTCACAAGCGCACGCCACAGGCCCCACTGCGCGCGTTCGGCGCGGCTCGGGTTCTCGCGCGCAGGCGAGACGACGACCGTGTCGCCTTCAACGGATACTGCGATGTCCGCAGGAATGGTGCGGGTCAGGGTTCCCTTGGAACCTTTGACCGTCGCCAGCGTACCGCTCACGGTAACCGTGACGCCGCTCGGGATATGAATTGGCTTTTTTCCGATCTTAGACATAGTGTTCAGTGCTACCAAATCTCAAACATAACCTCTCCGCCCAATCCGGTCTTCTTCGCCTCCTGCGACGTCATGATGCCCTTCGATGTCGAGACGATCGCCATGCCGTACCCGGAACGCACCGGCCTGATCTCAGCTGCCTTAATGTAGATATGGCGACTCGGGCGGCTGATGATGCGAAGACCGGAGATGGCTCCCGCCCCGTCAGCATACCGGAGTGCCACGTCGAGGTATTCAATCTCGCTCTTCTTTGCCTTTCGCTTGCGGCGCTCAACGTCGCCGACATACCCGGCCGACTTCAAGAGCTGCAGAATCTGCAGTCTCACATTCGAGAACGGAACCTCAACGCGCTCGTGGCCAACGGCCTGAGCATTCGTGATCCGAGTAAGCATGTCAGTGATAGGGTCCATAGGGGAAGAAATTACCAGGACGACTTACGGATACCCGGCAGCAGTCCTTGGTTGGCCAACTCGCGGAAACAGATACGGCACAGCTGAACCTTTCCGATGTAGTACCGTGCACGGCCGCACTTGAAACACCGATTCACCTTTCGGCTGCTGAACTTCGGCTTCTTATTGCTGCGTGCAATCGTAGAGGTCTTTGCCATGATGGTGTTCTATTTCTTCAACGGGAAACCGAGCAGCGTCAGCAAGGCAATGCCCTGCTCGCGGTTCTTCGCCGTTGTCGTGATGGTCACCTGCATACTGAAAATATCTTTCACATTCTCCACATTCACTTCCGGGAAAATGCTGTGCTCCTTGATGCCGACATTCAAGTTTCCTTCGCGATCGAAGTTCTTGGGATCGATACCGCGGAAGTCCTTGGAAAGCGGGAGGGAAATCGTGATGAAACGCTCCAAAAAATCCCACATCCGCTTGCCGCGCAGCGTCACCGCAACGCCGACCGGAGTGCCCTGGCGCAGCTTGAAGCTCGCAATGGACTGCTTGGCCAACCGGCGCGAAGGCTTCTGCCCCGTGAGCACCGCGAGGTCGCGCTCGACGCGCTCGATCGCTCCGGCATCCTTCGCCATGCGGCCGACGCCAACGTTCACCGTGATCTTGGTGATGCGCGGAACCGCCATGACATTGGCGATACCAAACTCCTTCCGCAGCGCGGGGAGGACCTTGGTCGTGTAGTTGTCGTGGAGACGTGACATGGAATGCTTAGTATACTTACTTTTTATCTTCTGTAAAGTTCTCGCTAGATCTGAATCTTCGTTTTGCGATCGATACGGACCTTTGTTTTGCCGTCCGCACCCAGCTGCCAGCCAACGCGAGCCGCCTTGCCGGTATCCTTGCTAGCGACCGCCACCGCAGACGCGCTGACCCACCGCTCAACGGAAACGATCTGCCCTTTCGAGCCCGCCTTCCGAGGACGCAGGTGGCGCTTCACCATGTTCAGCCCTTCCACAATGACCTTGTGTGCCTTCGGGTCCGTGCGAAGAACCTTTCCGGTCTTTGCCCGGTCCTTTCCGCTCAACATGATAACAGTGTCGCCTTTCTTGATCTTCATGGTCTGGTGGTTAGACAAGTTCCTGCGCCAACGACGCAATGGTCTGGAATCCCTTCTCCTTGATCTCGCGCGGGATTGGACCGAAAATACGACCGCCCTTCGGCTCCTTGCCGTCAACGATGACGACCGCATTGTCATCGAACCGTACGATGGTCCCGTCGGCGCGGCGCCACGGAGCCTTCTGACGAACAACGACCGCTTTCAAAATATCCTTCTTCTTGACCGCCTTGCGTGGTTCAGCGGACTTCACCGAGACCACCACGATATCCCCGATTTGGGCATACCGACGGCGGGACCCGCCGAGCACCTTGAACACGCCTACGCGTTTGGCGCCGGTGTTATCTGCAACAGTGACAATGGATCGAAGCTGTAACATGGTGGAACAATTACGCCGTCACTACCTTCTCGATAACAACCCATCGCTTCGTCTTCGACAGCGGGCGGGTTTCCTGAATGAGAACCGTATCACCGACATGGTACTCACCCTTCTCGTCGTGCGCCTGATAGCGCGCGCTGACCTTGTAGAACTTCTTATACTTCTCATTCTTCTTCAGGCGCAGCACTTCAACGACGACCGTCTTGGTCATTTTATCGCTCACAACAATGCCCTTGAGCGTGCGTCCTTTGGATTGTACGGTTTCGGTAGTCATGGTGATGTTATGCGGAACGCTTCAGCGCAGTCAGAATGCGTGCGATGAGGCGGCGCGTTTCCCGAAGATCGCTCGTCTTCTTGAGCTTCTTGTCGGCAAGATCGAAGCGCATCTGTGCGACCTTCGCCTGAGACTCCCGGAGGAGCGTCTCAAGTTCAGCTGCATTCTTGGATGTGAGGTCGTGCTTTTTCATGGTCTACGATGTGCGCTTCACAAACCGCGTCTTAATCGGAAGCTTGTGCGCCGCGAGACGAAGCGCCTCACGAGCAACCTGCTCGGTAACGCCGTCGACTTCGAACAACACGCGTCCTGCTTCAACGACCGCAACGAAGTGACTCAGTCCTCCGCGACCGCCTCCCATACCAACCTCAGCTGATTTGGCAGTACGAGGCTTGTCGGGGAACACGCGGGTCCAAATCTTGCCACCACGCGCGAACATGCGAGACATGGCGCGGCGAGCGGACTCGAGCTGGTTGGCCTTCAACCACGAAGACTCTTCCGCCTTCAGCCCGAAGCTTCCAAAAGAAAGCGTCGTGCCACGGAACGCCTTCGCTTTGAGGCGACCCTTGTGGACTTTCGTTCGTTTGACGCGGCTTGGTTGCAACATGGTCGAAAAGTTTCAGCGTTCGTTATGCGTTCTTCTCTGCTTCAAAGACTTCACCCTTGTAGACCCACACCTTGATACCGACGGTACCGTAGGTGGTGTGTGCGGTCGCGCGGACGAAATCCACATCGGCACGGAGCGTCTGGAGCGGGAGCGAGCCCTCTTCCATATGCTCAACGCGTGCGATCTCGGCGCCGTCCAAGCGACCCGACAACTGCAACTTCACACCCTTCACGGCGCGACTCGCCATCACCTTCTGGATGGTCATCTTCATGATGCGGCGGTACGGCGTGCGGCGTTCGATCTGGTCCACAATGTGCTCGGCAATAACCGCAGCAGAACCGTCCGGATTCTTCACTTCCTGCACTTCGAGCTGCAACGGCACCTTGAACTTGAGCAGCTTGCCAAGTTTCTGGTTAAGCTCCTGAATGCCTGCACCGCCGCGGCCGATAATGAGACCCGGGCGAGCGGAGTTGATGGTCACGCGGATGGCGTTATTGCCACGCTCGATGAGAATGGAATCAACGCCCATGTTCTTCAGGCGCTTGCCCAAGAACTCGCGAATGGCAAGATCATCCTTCAAGAACTGCGGATACTTGGCGCCGCCAAACCAGCGAGACGACCAGTCCCTGTTGATGCCCAACCTCATTGATACCGGTGATGCTTTCTGTCCCATGGTTGAAGTTTAGAGGTTCGAATCAGTTGCCGCCTTCTCGCTTGCCTTCTTCTTGGTGGTCGCCTTCTTCGGCTTTGCCTCGCCGCCTTCCAGCACGACGCATACGCGGCTCGTTTTCTTCTCGATTGGATTTGCGCGGCCGAAGCCCTTCGGTACGAACCGCTTGAGCTTCATGCCCTCATCCACCCACATATCCTTGATGACCAAGGTCTCGGGGTCGAGCTTGAAAGTGTTTTCCGCGTTCGCAACCGCTGAGCGCAAGAGCTTCACGAGGTGCTCGCTGGAACGCTTCGGCGCATGGGTAAGCTGATCGAGCGCGACCTGCACGTTCTTGCGCTTGATGAGGTCGACCAGCAGCCGCACCTTGCGAGGCGCGATGCGGAGTCCGTTCAGTTGTGCCTTCACCTGGGTCATGCGATTGATTATTTCTTAGCGGGCGCAGCGGCGGCAGGCTCTTTCGCGGCCTTGGCTGCATCGATCTCCTTCTGCTTCTGAGCGGCTTCCTGCTCCTTCTGCATGCGGCCTCCGTGGCGTGCGAACTTCTTCGTATGCGCGAATTCGCCCAACTTATGACCGACCATATCCTCAGTGACCAACACAGGGATGTGCACCCTACCATTGTGAACACCGAAGGTAAAGCCAATCATTTCCGGAATAATGGTGCTGGCGCGGGCCCACGTCTTGATAATCTTCTTCTCGCCCGCCTTCAAGGCAGACACCTTCTTCAGGAGCTTCGCATCCACATACGGGCCTTTTTTGAGTGATCGCGACATGGTGGATTATTTGATGCGGCGGCGCACGATGAACTTCGCCGATTTCTTCTTCGGATTGCGCGTCTTGTGTCCGCCGGTCGTCTTGCCGTGCATCGTCTTCGGGCGGCGCGTACCACGACCCTGGCGGCCTTCTCCTCCACCGTACGGGTGGTCAACCGGGTTCTTGGCGGTACCGCGAACCTTCGGGCGACGACCGAGCCAGCGGGAGCGTCCGGCTTTTCCAAGGGCGATGGTCATGTGTTCGGCATTGGACAGCTGCCCAATGGATGCATAGCACTCACCGAGCACGAGGCGCATCTCGGACGACGGAAGCTGAACCTGCGTAAGCGCGCCGTCATGGGCGAGCACCATCGCACCGGTCCCTGCGGAGCGGACGATGAGTCCTCCCTGTCCGGGACGGAGCTCGATGTTGTGCACCAGCGTACCCTGCGGTACATTGCGCAGCTTCATACGATTGCCAGGGCGGACCGGAGTCTTCTCCGCGGTCACCACGGTATCGCCAACATTCAATTCCTGCGGCGCAAGGATGTAGCGCTTCTCCCCATCGCGGTAGTTCAGCAAGGCGATGCGCGAAGTGCGGTTCGGGTCGTACTCGATAGCGGCGACCTTCGCCGGAATGTCGAATTTGTTCTGCTTGAAATCGATCCAGCGGTAGAGACGCTTCACGCCGCCTCCGCGATGCATCGAGGTGACACGGCCCTGATTATTGCGACCAACCTTGCGGTGGCGGCCACCCGTGAGGGATTTCAGCGGCTTGGCAGACTTCGTCAGATTGCTGAAGTCGTATCCCTGTGCGTGCCGACGCGACGGAGTTGTAGGCTTGTAGTCTTTCATGGATTACGGCTGTGCTTGCGCGATAGACTGACCGCTCTTGAGCGTGACAATCGCCTTCTTGATACCGCCCTTGGTGCCACGATGGCGACCAAGCGTGATGCTCTTCTTCGGCAAGCGAACCATGTTCACGGACACGACATCAACCTTGTACCCGCGCTCGACCGCGTCGCGCACCTCGGTCTTTGTGGCACGACGGTCAACTTCGAATGTGTACTGGTTCATGGCAAATCCGCGAGCACTCTTTTCGCTCACGAAATACCGCTTGAGCACGGAGCCCACCGGAGCGGTGATCGTGGGGGTCGCAATCTCCTTCACCTCAGTGACCTGAGATTCGGATACCGGAGCCTTCGACTGCTTCTTTGATTTTCCAAAAAGGTTGAGCGCCATGGTGTTAGCTCTTCAATGAAAAGGTCTTCTCTGCGGCCGCAAGCGCTCCGGCGGTCGTAAGCACGAACGGGAACGCCAGCACCGTCAACGCATTCAGGTCCTGTGCACGGATGGTGGTAACTTCCGGAAGGTTCGCGAACGCGCGCACCGTCGGTGCGTCATCCGAGCCGCCCGGCAGAACAACCAACACGCGACCGCCTGCGCGGTAGCCATCGAATCCCTTGGTGTGAGACGCGATAAGCGCAGCAGCGTCCTTGGTCTTGCCCGTCGAAACCGCAAGCGCATCAACAACACGGAGGTGTCCGTCGCGGACACGCGCGGACAGCACAACGGCAAGCGCCTTACGAGCGGCAATCTTGGTGATGGTCTTGGAAAAGTTGACGTCCTTGCTGGGTCCATGCGCCGCACCGCCACCGATCCAAATCGGAGAGCGGATAGAACCATGCCGTGCACGGCCGGTGCCCTTCTGCCGCCACGGCTTTTTGCCGCCGCCGCGAACTTCGGAGCGCGTCTTCGCATGGGCGAGCACCTGTCGCTGATTGCTCATCTGCGAGGTCGCAACCTGCCAGACGAGGTCTGCGTTCATCGGCGCGGCGAACAAACGATCGGACACGGTGGCCGTTTCGTCTGCTTTGCCCTTCGCGTTGTAGACCTTGATATCCATGAGAGTTACGAGGTAGTGAGCCTGCCGAACTAGGCGGTGATTTCAAGAATGGCGCCCTTCGCACCCGGAACCGCACCCTTCACGGCGAGCACACCGGCTTCGGCATCGACAACGATGACCTTCAAGCCGCGCATACTGATGCGCTCCTGACCGTCGCGTCCCGGACCGCGCGTACCCTTCAGTGTGTGCTGAGGGAAGCGCTGACCGATGGAACCGACGTGGCGAAGCACATGGTGGTGGCCATGGGATGCAGGAGCACCGTGGAATCCGTGGCGCTTCACCGCACCTGCAAATCCCTTTCCCTTCGTAAGCCCCGCGACCTTTACCACATCGCCAGGAGCAAAGATCGAGACATCGACGGAATCGCCGACGGCCAAATCCTTACCACCGACCGCAGTTGCCTTGAATTCGCGCGTCCAACGGAAGCTCCCCAACTCCTTGAAATGCCCGCGGAGACCCTTCCCGAGGTTCTTTGCCTTCTTCGTGCCCGCACCCAGCTGAACGGCCGCATAGCCATCCTTTTCAACGGATTTGACCTGCGTGACCACATTCGGAGCGGCCTGAAGCAGGGTAACCCCAATGAGCTCGCCTTTTTCGCCATACACCTGGGTCATCCCCAGTTTAGTGGCAAGCATGAATTTTGCGGGTGTCTTTGCCATAAACAACACAAATTCCGGCCTAGCCGGAACATCGGCGAAGCCACGTGCGAGGGTATCCATTGAAGGACCTGCCGCACGGTCGGGGTGTCTTAGGCCGGTTCTAACTCCTGCCGGAAACCCCTGCTGGGAAGCCGGTCGCCCGGCTCAAGTCAGCCCAACGACTATACACGAACCCCCAAAAGAATGCAAGCCCCCAACAAAAAGCCTGCGCAATGCGCAGGCTGGAGACGGTTCACTCCCGATAGCAGGTCGTGACCGTGTTGCAGATGCCCCGTCCGCCGACGCCGCTCGCTCCGCACCAGTAGTTCCACGCTTCCGACGAGGACCACGTCGCGGGCGTGATGCCCCCACCCGACGTCCACCCCGAGTAGCCGACCGTGGCGCCCTGCATCCCGCCCCGCGGGTCCTCGACCGTGCAATAGCCGGTGAAGCCCTGCTCCTGCAGCAATTGCGGCCCCGCCACCGTACCGCAATGGAAGAGTCCACGCCTGCTGCAGAACTTGAGGCCCGTGTCCTGCTCGGGCGCGAGCGGGTTCAAGCAGCTCCCCGCACCCATCAGGATGGGACTCAACACCACGACCATCAACGCGACGTATCGCTTCGCCCGCTTCATTACCCCTCCTCAGCGAATATGAGAACCGACTGTACCACTGTTCTTACTTATTGTCAAAACAAAAAAGGACCGGCGCGTGTGCGTCGGTCCGGAGAGCGGACTAGCGGAAACGGAGACCCCAGCGATGCTCTCGGGGACACCTGAAGAACTCCCGCAACACGGCCGGGAGAGCGATGGGACCGGCGAGCACGTTGAGGCACAGAGCGAGCCACTTCACGTAGCCGCCATCCTGGCAAAAGCCCACCGTGATGATGTGATTGACCCACGCCCACAGCAGGTAACCGGTCAACGGCCACAGCAGCCACCACAGATTCATGCTTCACCTCGGTTTCATAATATCACGGTTTCTTGATTCGTCAAATACAAAACAAAACCCCTCTCGGCCGAAGGGCATAGAGGGGTCGGGAACGGGTCAGTGGGTGAACGCGTAGTGCAGGAACATGACGAAGTAGACGACGAGCATGCCGCTCGCGAATCCGCCGGCTAGCGGATGCGGCGCGACCCAGTTTTCGCAGTAGGGATGCCCGGGAGACCCTCGGTCAGTCAACTCCTGCCAGCCCGCACCGAAGTTCGTGTGACTGGCGGTGAAGAACGCGATGAAGAACCCGAGGAACAGAACCCAAAATGGCAACGGGGTCTGGCGACACCACGCCTCATGGGCGGCCCGGAACCCCAGCACGAAGATGAGGCCCAAGCTGAACGCGAACCACCACAGTTTCTCAAAGGACATGGCACAACCTCCTGATTCGATTATACTCCATTTTATTAGAAAAGTCAATGCCCATCGCGAAAAAAGGACCGGCGCGTGTGCGTCGGTCCGGAGAGCGGACTACCAGAAACGGAGACCCCAGCGATGAGCTGCAGGAAAGTTGCGGGCTTCGGCCGCCGTGTTAAAGATGGCAATCGGCCCGGCAAGTATCCCGACCAGCAGCGCGAAAACCTTGACGTGCCGCTCCACCGCCCCACCCGCTCTGAGCGGATACACTCTGTTGAGCATGTAATTGAACCACGCCCAACCCAGAATGCCCAACACGGCCCACACGAGAACCAACCCGGACACCAGCCATGGATTCATCGAACCCTCCTAAAATAAATCATACACCTCTTATCTAGTTGTGTCAATGTCCAACAAAAACCCCTCGCGGATGCGAGGGGTCGGGAGCTTCATGTTCTACAGCAGAGGCACTCCGCAGTCGACGCAGCGCCCGCACTCGCTTACCGGACCATCGTGGTCGCAAGCCCACTTGCCCACCTCGTCAGCGGCGATGTACTTCGTGTCCTTACTTCCTGCAACATCCACCTTGAGGACAAGGCACCTCGTTCCCGCCCTGACAACGTACGTCGCGGGCGCTAAGCGTTTCGCTCCGCCCGTACTGGAAAGCCACCGCGTATCAACCCTCTGCTGTGCCACTGTTCTACCTCCGCCAGCTGGATGATGCGCGCATCACATTAGCGAGTTCACCAAAAGAGCACCGATGAAGAGGACCAGCACCGCGAGAAGTACCTCCGCGAACATCGTGGCGCTAATCACACGGTCGCGCTCCTCCCGCCTCGCCTGCCATTCTGCGTGCATACCGTCCCAACACGCACCACAGTAGTTGCTTCGGTACCGCGCGAAGGCGTTGCACCCCTTGCGGATGCACTTCTTCAACTGCTCACCTCTCACCATGCGAACCTCCGGAAAGACTCTGCCGCGCTTTCCAAGAACTTTCAGTGCCTCTGATTGCGGTCTCGATGCTGTGCGTAGATGGCGGGGATGAGCTCATTGAGGACTCGCTCGCGAGGCACCTCGGCAAGACTCCGAAACCCGTGCTCCGCAATCCAGAGCTGAACCTCGGGTTCGCGATTGAGCCGAGTATAGAGAGCGCCCGCGTCCTCCCGCACACCCGCGGCGAACGTCGTGAGCACGCGATGGACGCCGGTACTGATGCGATCCACGAACTCTTCGACAACAGCAAGATCTGGGGCGACATCGTCTGGGTCTTCGCCATCCGCCATGTTCCACCTCCGCCGCGAGGTATACCACATGCGGCATACCACCGCAACGCAGCAACGCATTGGAGCGTCCTCGCGCCCATGCGCTCGGAAACGAATGGCCGGCCATCCCCGCAGAAAACGAGCGGCCATTCGAAAAAAAGGCCGTCGGAGGGACGGCCGGCCTATCGAACTTCCCGCACTCGCCCATCCTGGATGACCAGCTTCTCCTTCTTGAGCAGAACGGAATTCAGCATGCAGGATTCATCCCACCCAGGACTGTCTCCCGGTCCCTGTGCGCTGTAGCGATCGCGACTCATCTTGCCGCATGCCATGCACACCCACACCTGCCCCTCCGGAGCGATACGAGGGCCATCGCTCACCGACCCGCTTACCGGATCGGCCGATGAAAACACCGGCGCCATCCGCGCATCGGCAGCAAGCAGGCGCGCTCGCAGAACTTCCGGATGTCTCCCCGCCAGATGTGGGAATGAATTGATGAGCTCCCCGAACTCCTCCTTGCAGATGCTACACTTCATGCTCCACCTCCGCCGCAAGGTATACCACGGTCTGCGTAAAAACAAAACCCCTCGTGGCAACGAGGGGGTCATATAGTGTTCAGGTGCGGCGGTGCTCGGCGTTGATCTTGCCACAGAGCGTACAGACATCCATCGGCCGACCACACCCCACTCGATGCACATGATATTCGTCACAAAATGGCGGCTCGTTAAACTTGCCCGGACACGGCGGCGAGTAGTGCCGCGCCAGATCCGGAACCAATGCATTGGCGCTCTTGGCCCACTCATCGTCAGGATGCTGGTATGCCGCCTGCGCCAAGAGCCCAAGCGCTTCCTCCGCTGCCGTATATACGGCGTCCCAATCACAAACAAGCGCACCAACATCGATGTGGAGCAGCCCAACAAGCTTCATGAGCGTCTCGCGAGCTTGTCTGCCGAAGAACTTCTCGTCCCCGAGTTTCGCCTCAAGTCCGCCTTTGGCATCCGCCATGTTCCACCTCCGCCGCAAGGTATACCACATGCGGCATGCCACCGCAACGCGGACGAGCGGCCATTCGTTCGAAAGAAAAAGGCGGAAGTGTTTCCACTTCCGCCTAGACCCAGCTTCGGGCCCTGCTCTACCGCCAGTGCTTGGGGTTCTGGCAGTGCCCCTCACCCTTGAACCAGCAGTTGACGAAGTCGTCCTTCACGCACTTCAGGAACGTGATGAAACGCTCGCGCACGGCTTATATCCTCCTGACAGGATTCCACATCCCGTCTGGAACCATGGTACACTATTTTATTGAATAAGTCAATACCCCAAAAGTCAATCCCCGCCCACGGGATGATTACTACCCATTATCCACATTGAGGGGAGAAAAACATGCTCGTACAATCTATGCGTACCAAGTGGGCGTTGAAAACGAAAGAGAGCCGCACGCGAATGCGACTCGGGAATTCTTTCGTGAAGCGAGGATTACTGCTTCTGGGAAGACACCAGAAGAATAGCACGCCTGACACCTGCGCAAAACAAAACTGTGCACATATGGCAATAAAAACCATAAGGCAAATACGGCCTGTCCGCCCAATCAAGCCGATTGAGCGGATGCAAAATATCCAGACACTCCCCCCGATTGGGGCGAGGAAATGGATACGGGCGCATTGGCGTTACGACTACATCTCCCGAAAATGGGAGTGGGTCTTAGGCCACTGGTCACGTTAAGCCCAGACAACATCACAAACAGCTCACCGAAGTGAGCTGTTTGTGTGCCACTATACTAGGATATCGCTTCAATGGTGGCGGGGATGTGGCAAGAGAGGGGGTGAAATCTACTGACCATCGGTAGGGGCAGCTTTTGCTTTTTCCTGCTCATCAATGTCCTTCACGTTCCAGCCCTTGGTGGTGATGATTTTGTCTCGGAGGTAGATACCAAGCACTTCAGTAACATCACTGAACTCAAGACCTTCTTTGAAAAGGTAGTCCTTGATTGCCGTCATGCGGTCGTCTGCCTCAAGCGTAGCAATGACCTTCTTTGATGCTTCCTGTACATCGTAGGATGTCTTTACATTCTCGCCATCAACCTTGCTCAGAAGGTCGGTGATATTATCGTCAACAAACTTCCGACCACCGCTTTCGGTAAGCACTTTCTCTCCACGTTCCGTGAGGGAGATAGGGCTTTTCTTTTTCGTGAGAGGGCCTTGATTGTCTAGCATCGTCTCACACTTTATTGTTTTGTCGCGAATTTCTTTTACTTCCTTTTGCACCCCTTCAATATCCTTTTCGGCTCGGTCAACCTTAGACTTATATTGACCGATGGTGAATACGGCTGACAACCCACCGACGATTGCGGCAAGCAGGAGGTTTACTATGAAGAAAATCATCTCTTTATCCATGAACGTATGGTACAAGATATTTGGGGTATTTGAAAGTATCATTCCGATGTTCATGTCTTAATTGCTGCCAGGGAGTACTCACCATATTTTTTTAGTCTGAGTGAGCGCTCGATCCAGTCACCCAGCGGCCCCGCGCTTGGCCGCAGATGAGGCGATGAAATCCGGCTTCGGCCCCGACGAGGTCCGAGCGATTTCCTTTCGTGCAGGTCGAGAGCTAGCGCTAGAAAGTATTTTCAAACTCTCCATCCTTGCAGAGCGCATTTTCCCGCCACCAGAAAGATAATCCTCCACCGTTCAAAGGGTAAAGTTCGTCACATTTCGCATCGCTTTTTGGTTTCGGGTCGCTATACCTGATGTAGCACGTGTCGTTTCCCTCGCCATACCGCCAACCCTTCACATTGCTCCACTTGGCACCCTCAGTCTTGTAAATCGCCAAGCAATCATTTCTTCTATCAGCAGCATATTTCTTATTAGCCTCTTCGCTCTTTCTATTTTGGTACCCCTGATACGAAGCAGAGGCGACGACTACCACTAGAAGTATTGATAGCAGTATGCCGACCCTAAACCAATTGTGACCCAGCCAGCGTAATGCGCGAGAAAGTATGCGTTTCATCATACCCATATGTTACACCTACTGCCTTTCGCTACAATAGATTCGCGAGTCCGGATGCTCCGCGATGCGCGAGCGAGAAGCGCAGTGAGCCGTACTACCGATACGGCGAGCGCGCATCGCAGCGGCAACGAAGCGGGGCGCCGGAATCGCGAATCCCCCAGCAAAAGCAAAAGACCCCAAACGGGGTCTTTTGCTTTGCCATGAGTACTCGGTAACCCTTCGACTTCGCTCAGGGTAATTCGCCCTAGCGAATTACATTTTGATTTCGATGTCGACGCCCGCAGGAAGTGCCAGATTGGTCAACGACTCGATAATCTTCGGAGTCGGACCGTGGATGTCGATGAGGCGCTTGTGGATGCGCATCTCGAACTGCTCACGGGAGTGCTTGTCGATGAACGACGCGCGGTTGACCGTGAACTTCGAGATTTCGGTCGGAAGGGGCACCGGACCTACCGGCTTGCCACCGTACCGCTCGATGGTATCCGCGATTTGCCGCGCCGACTTGTCGATGATTTTGTTGTCGTATGCGCGGAGCTTGATGCGGATGCGCTGCTCCTGTTTTTCGGTTTTCTTGGCCATGGCAAAGAACGAATGAGGTGTGATTACTTGATGATCTTCGTAACCGCACCGGCGCCGACCGTCTTACCGCCTTCGCGGATAGCGAAGCGAAGCTTCTCATCCATAGCGACAGGGGCGATCAGCGTTACCTTCACGGTCACCGTATCACCAGGCATGACCATCTCGGCACCCTCCGGGAGGAACACCTCGCCGGTCACGTCAGTGGTGCGGAAGTAGAACTGCGGCTTGTAGCCCTTGAAGAACGGCGTGTGGCGTCCACCCTCTTCCTTCGTGAGCACGTAGATTTCTGCCTCGAACTCGGTGTGCGGGGTGATCGAACCCGGCTTCGCAAGCACCTGTCCGCGCTCGACATCCTCTTTCTTCAGACCGCGGATAAGGATACCGGCGTTGTCGCCCGCCATACCTTCGTTGAGCGACTTGTTGAACATCTCGATGCCCGTGATGACGGTCTTCTGCGTCGGGCGGAGACCGACGACCTCGACTTCATCGTTCACCTTGCACATACCGCGCTCGATGCGTCCCGTGACGACCGTGCCGCGACCTTCAATGGTGAAGATGTCTTCCACCGGCATGAGGAACGGCTTGTCGGTTTCGCGCTTCGGCTCGGCGATGTAGCTGTCGCAGGTGTCGATGAGCGTCTTGACTGCCTTCACGTACTCGTCGTCCTTCGACTTGCCCTCGAGCGCCTTCAGACCGGAACCGCGGATAATCGGGGAATCGGTGAAGCCATACTTGGCAAGAAGGTCCTTCAGCTCAGCCTCAACGAGGTCGAGCATTTCCTTGTCATCAACCATATCAACCTTGTTCAGGAAGACGATGATGTACGGAACACCAACCTGCTTGGCGAGCAGGATGTGCTCGCGGGTCTGCGGCATTGCGCCATCGGTGGCGGCAACGACCAGGATTGCGCCGTCCATCTGGGCGGCACCCGTGATCATGTTCTTGATGTAGTCAGCGTGTCCCGGAGCGTCGATGTGTGCGTAGTGGCGGTTCGGGGTCCAGTACTCCGAGTGGTGGAGCTGGATGGTGATACCGCGAGCCTTTTCCTCCGGAGCCTTGTCGATGGAGTCGATGGCCTCAACGCGAGAACCATAGCCCTCATCCTTATACATATCCAGCACGTGCAGGATGCCTGCCGTGAGGGTGGTCTTGCCGTGGTCAACATGGCCGATGGTGCCGATGTTAACGTGTGGCTTTGTACGATCGAATGCGTCTGCCATAGGGTTTAGTACGTGCGATGCGCCGTTGGTTCACCAGACCAGTGTCGCCGTGGTGTGCGCCAGTGGTCTAGCGGCATCGCACAATTAGTGTTCTTCATTTTATACGGAATGCTTCACGAAGTCAACTATCGCTGTCCCTCCCCTTGCGCCTCCTCCTGGGCTATCTGCTCTCGCAATGCCAGGATCTCTTTATTCAATCGCTCGAGCACCGCATCCTGCGCTTGCGCCGCGGGCCGGCTTTTCGGCCACCGAGCGGCGATGGGCACCTCCTCCGACGCTTCGGTCGGAGCCCCGACCGCTTCGCGTCGGGGTTGCCCCAATTCCCGTACGACGAGCGGTAAGTGCCCCTCCTCGACCAGCACCACCGAGCCGTACTCCTTCACCAATTGTCGCACCTGCTTAATATCCATGGATTACTTCTTACCCTCTTGGATCTGTGCCGCGATGTTCGCCGGCACCGGATCGTAGTGGCTAAATTCCATATTGAAGTTGGCGCGCCCCTGCGAGAACGAGCGCATGCTGGTCGCATAGCCGAACATTTCTGAAAGCGGAACACGAGCATCGATGACCTTCAGGCCCAGCGAGCCACGGTCGGTCACATTGAGGATTTGTCCGCGGCGAGAGTTCAGGTCGCCGGTTGCCGCACCGAGGAAGTTGTCCGGCACGATAACCTCGACCTTCATGATCGGCTCAAGGATGACCGGCTTTGCGCGTTTCACCGCCTCTTGGAACGCCATCGAACCGGCGATCTTGAACGCCATTTCGTTGGAGTCTACATCGTGGTAGGAGCCGTCGTACACCGTGGCCTTTACATCCACGATCGGGAATCCGGCGACAACGCCGCGGTCCACCGCTTCGCGTACACCCTTTTCGATAGCAGGAACGAACTCCTGCGGGATGGCGCCTCCCTTGATCTCATTCTCGAATTCAAAACCCTTCCCACGCTCGAGCGGTTCAATGCGCAACCAGCAATGACCGTACTGTCCGCGACCTCCGGTCTGCTTCACATACTTCCCTTCGGCCTGCGCCTGCTCGGTGATGGCTTCCTTGTACGCAACCTGCGGTCGGCCGGTGCTCGCCTCGACGGCGAACTCGCGCTTCATACGGTCCACGATGATCTCGAGGTGCAACTCGCCCATTCCACGGATAATCATCTGCCCCGTCTCCTCGTCGGTAGCCATACGGAACGTCGGATCTTCATCGGCGAGCTTGCGGAGTGCAACCCCCATCTTTTCCTGGTCGGCCTTCGTCTTCGGTTCGATGCGCAGCGAGATAACCGGCTCGGGGACTTCGATACCCTCGAGGACAACCGGATGCTCCGGATCGCACATGGTGTCACCCGTCTTGGTGTCCTTCATGCCGACCGTCGCGGCGATGTTGCCCGCGAAGATCTCTTTGATTTCCTGCCGTTCGTTGGCGTGCATACGCACAATGCGGGCGATACGCTCCTGCTGTCCGCTGCGCGTGTTCAGTACGTAGGAGCCGGCTGTGAGCTTTCCGGAGTAAACGCGGAAGAAGGTGAGCGAGCCGACATAGGGGTCAGTCGCCGTCTTAAAGGCGAGCGCGCGGAACGGCTCATCTTCATTGGGATGCACCTCGATTTCTGCGCCTGTATTCTGGTCGATGCCTTTGATGGCGGGAATGTCGGTCGGTGCGGGGAGGTAGTAGGCAACCGCATCAAGCACGAGTTGAACGCCCTTGTTCTTGAGCGCAGAACCCGTCATGACAGGATAGATCTTCCCCGCGATGACGGCCTTACGGGCGATACGGCGGAGCGTCGCGACATCCGGCTCGTTGCCCTCAAGGTAAGCGGACATGGCCGCATCGTCATGCTCCACGATCTTCTCGATGAGCTCGGCGCGGTACTTTGCGGCGTCTGCCTGCAGGCTTGCAGGAATCTCCTTCGTCTTGATGACGCGCTCGCCACGATCGCCCTCAAAGGTGACGTATTCCATGGTGAGCAGATCCACAATGCCGTTGAAGTGGTCTTCGTGGCCATCGGGAATCTGGAAACGGACCGCGTTCGGGGAAAGCTGGTCGAGGATGCTCTGGTATGAGCGCTCGAACGACGCGCCCAAGCGGTCGAGCTTGTTGATGAAGCAGATGCGCGGAACATTGTAGTCGTCCGCATACCGCCAGTTCGTAAGCGACTGCGGCTCGACACCGGCGACGCCATCGAATACGACGACCGCGCCGTCGAGCACGCGAAGAGAGCGCTTCACCTCAATGGTGAAGTCGATGTGTCCCGGCGTATCGATAACGTTCAGTTTGACCTTCTCGGCTTCAGCATCAACGGCATCGGTCGGGGTCCAGAACGCGGTGGTCGCGGCAGCGGTAATGGTAATACCACGCTCGCGCTCTTGCTCCATCCAGTCCATGACCGTCTCCCCCTCGTGTACTTCGCCGATTTTGTGACTAATACCCGTGTAGAACAGGATGCGCTCAGACGTGGTCGTCTTCCCAGCGTCGATATGCGCAATGACGCCAAAGTTCCTAATTTTATTGATCGGGTAGTCGGCCATCGATCTGCTCTCTATTTATTCCCCCACGCGAAGTGCGCGAAGGCGCGGTTCGCATCCGCCATGCGGTGCGTGTCCGCCTTCTTCTTCACCGCATTGCCGGTATTGTTGAATGCGCTAATGAATTCGTCAGCGAGTTTCACTTCCATATCGCGACCCTTCCCACTGCGAGCAGAGTCGATCATCCAGCGGAGCGCGAGCTGAACACGGCGCTCGGGACGAACCTCGATAGGAACCTGGTAGTTCGCGCCACCGACACGGCGGCTCTTGAGCTCCATGGTCGGACCGGCGTTGGCGATAGCGGCATCCAAGACCTCCATCGGAGTCTTCTTGGTGCTCTCAGCAGCGCGATCGAGCGCCGAGTAGACGATGCGGGTCGCAAGCGACTTCTTTCCAGACTTCATGATCTGGTTGATGAGCTTCGACACCAGAATACTGGAGTACTTCTGGTCCGGCTGGAGAACGTTTCGTTTTGAGATTGGACGACGCATTGATGAAATGGATAACGACTATTTCGCAGGGGTCTTCGGTCGCTTCACGCCATACTTCGAGCGCTCCTGACGACGGCCTTCAACGCCAGCGGCATCAAGCATACCGCGAACGATGTGGTAGCGGACGCCCGGCAAGTCTTTCACGCGACCACCACGAATCATGACCACCGAGTGCTCCTGCAAATTATGGCCAATACCCGGGATGTACGCAGTGACCTCCATGCCGTTGCTCAAGCGAACGCGGGCGATCTTGCGAAGCGCCGAGTTCGGCTTCTTCGGGGTCGTAGTCGTAACCTTTACGCATACGCCGCGCTTGAACGGAGCCGGATAGTAGATGGGACGGTTCTTCAGTGTATTGAAACCCAGCGCCATCGCAGGCGATTTGGTCTTGGTCTTTGCGGTCCGCCGTGGGCGGCGCATCATCTGATTGAAGGTCGGCATGGTCTTGAAAGCTCTTGAAAGTCACTGCAAGTCAGAATTGCCATAGCCCTTTGGGCCGCAATTCTGACTGTTTGGACTCTGTCTCTACAAAGTCCAAACAAAAAACCCTCTCACTGGACACGAAATTGTTGCAGGGACAAGTGTATCAGAAGAGCCGAGCGCCTGTCAACAGTCCGAAGAGATGCATGAGAACGGGCGATATGAGCGGGAATATCACAAAGACAACCACAGCAAGGAAGAACCACTGGTGCCGATAGAGTGCTAGCTTGAGAGCGTTGAACCGCGCCGGAAGCACCGACATGAGGAACCAGTGGCCGTCCAGCGGCGGCACCGGAATAAGGTTGAACACCGCGAGCACGAGGTTAATCCATACAATGTAGAGCACCAGAGAAACGGCCAGCGGCGAGAAGAAGCCGCCGAATAGGCGCACTGCAAGAGCGGCAAGCAGGGCGAGAAGAATGTTGGCCATTGGTCCGGCAACGCCGACCTTGCTTGGACCGTAGATGCGGTCGCGGAGCGCGCTCGGATCGTAGGGAACGGGCTTTGCATATCCAAACAGGAACGGCGATCCGGAAAGCACCAAAAACGCCGGCAGGAGAACGGAACCGAACATATCAATGTGCTTCAGCGGATTGAGCGTGAGGCGCCCTAAGCGCTCGGCCGTACGGTCACCCAGCGAGCGAGCCATGAGGCCATGCGAAACTTCGTGGATAACCACGGAGAAGATAAGGGCGACGACACGAAAAACAGTGATACCGATGGATTCCATGGGGTCTCTTGCCAAAATACCACTTTTCCTATACCATAGCCAGACATCGGAAGAGTTAGCTGTAAACCCTCACTTCTATGGCCGTCAAATGCCCAAAGTGCCGTAAAGGTTCCCGCATGGTCACCAGCCGTGTCCTTTTGCGCGGCAACTACAACCCGACCGGGAAGAGCCGCAAGAAGCCCAACCTCCAGTGGGCCCGCGTCGATGGCAAGCGCATCAAGCTTTGCACCGACTGCATCAAAACTCTCGCAAAGACCGCGTAACTCTGCCTCTCCCCCCACAACAAAACCGCCCCGAGGGGCGGTTTTGGCATCCAAGCGGCAGACCTACTGACCTATGCAGACCCCGCGGAATAGATATACGTCATCAATAGCTTCAGTGCATTCATACCGACAAACGTAATCATCCACATTGCCGTCAAACGCGGCTCTGCAAACCATGCTTCTTCCCGTACACTGCGTCGGCGGCTGGTACGGGTAATTATATTTCATCGCTTGAGGGGAATTCAACCCGTAGAGGCAGAACGAGCTGGGGCCTACTCTTGCCGGATAAACACTTTCGCTCACCGTCAAGTCTTCGCCAAAAACTGCCACGACACGACCGCTTCCCCCCACATGATTCGGATATGACACTGCGGGACCCCCGATACCGCCGTACCCCGTGTATGGGGGATAGTAACCGGCAGAATAATCAACATCCGCCGTCCTCACCGGACTCCGCCCAGAAGCGGGAAAGGCCTGAAACACAACATCGTCTCGATATGACGGATTCACATATGCTGTGCCACCGCCTCCTCCACCTCCCATGCCATTCACATAGTTCGGATATCCGGAACCGAGCGATCCGCCGCCTCCGCCGCCACCATACCCTTTTCCGCCACTACCGGCCAAATAGTACCCCAAATTTCCGCCGGTAAAGGAAAAGTTCGAACCACCTGCTTGACCGGGCGATGTCCCAGACCCGCCTGCGCCACCAGCGTTCAGAGCGGCGCCAATACCACCGCCAGCGGTTTGCCCGCCTGCAACGCCATTCCTTCCATTACCTCCCCCGGCAAAAGCACCACCTTCGCCACCGTGTCCAAGCTGAGTAAATCCTGCAACCGCACCTGCTCCACCTCCGCCGCCGGGAGCAACAACCATGTACTGATTATGCCCATCGCTCCAGACATAGGAATAATGGCCTCCCCCACCGACGCTATACTGCTGCCCTCCGGCAAGAAGTCTGAGGGTCTCTCCGGGAGTAACGTTCAGCTCTGCGATAACATGTCCGCCTCCTCCACCATTAGCAGAATCTACAATGCCTACCAAACCGCTACCGACAGGAAAGTAGGTATTTCCACCGTCTCCCCACGCCTTAATCTTAATCTTTGTGCATCCTGCAGGAACCGTCACATCTATCCATGAGTGGCTTCCGTTATCATTCGGCACACCATTAATACTGTGCCGTGATACGGAGCACCCATCCGCCTTCACCACATCTGACGTGAATGCACCCAGCTGGAATGCCACGACACCGGCGATGAGAACGCCTAAACCAAGAACATACAGACCTTTTCGTACAAACAGTTTCATAAAAAATACAACGCCTCCAAAGAGGCGCAAATAAAGTTACCTTTCATATGTATCGACCATTGCGACCATTATACGCCCGATGATACGAGGGAAGTTGATAAGTCAAAAACGCCCCCGGAACATGCCGGGGGCCTGCCTACTTCGCCGTCCTTTCTGCGAGACGCGCGAGCGCAGCAATGTGACTGTACAGCTTCTGAGCTCGGCCGCGCAGCTTACTCGTTTTGCCAGAAAGCATAGCCTTAAGCACATCGTGAGCCGGCCGATTCTTGGTCATCCGCAGAAGAGAACGCCGCTCATGCCTCCCGAACCAGTCCAGGTGGCCCGCCCGCACAAGCCGCGCGACAGTAAACAATACCGACACGTCTCGCGCCGCATCGAAGTGGTCGAAGGCGACCTTCTTTCGCCGCCGTAACGCGTGTCCCATAACGAACCTCCGAGGAGAGTATGCCATGCCGTGCAAGAAAGACAACAAACAAGAACGTGCCACTTGGCACGTTCTTGTTTGTGATTGTCGGGCTGCCGGGAATCGAACCTGCCTACCGGCAGGCAGGCCCGGTCTACATTCGCTCCGCGACCTGGGAATCAGTCATCACCAATGTCGGGCTGCCGGGAATCGAACCCGGTCTACATGCACCCCATGCATGCGTACTACCGGTATACGACAGCCCGACATTAGTGACGACCGCTTTTCAATGCTCTGATTCCCGTTCGAGTGAAACCGTTCACTCGAACCCCCATGCATGCGTACTACCGGTATACGACAGCCCGAGTATCTGTTTTGCCGCGTCAGCATACCCTAGAATACGGTGAGAGTCCAGGAGCGCCCCTTTCTTTTTCCAGGCACCCGTGGCATCATGCGCCTGCTATTTCACAAAGGAGAGATCATGTCGGCACAGAAGGTTCGCACCTTTCAGTCTGTGAATGAGCTCATCGAGAGGATGTGGCCGGAGCGGCCACCCGCGGGGCACTCGCACCGTGCTTTCTACGATACGGCAACAACAACGCTCCGCGAGCTTGAGCGCCTCGTCTGCCAGGCGATCGGCGCGCCCGTGCTCGTTGTGCATCGTCACGAGAGCTTTCAGGGATGCGTCGGGTTCGGCTACACGCCGCGCGACGAAGACTACACCGTCAGCAAGACCTGCCTTCTCGGTATCGTCCGACAGCCCGGCCTCTTGCTCACGAGGCGTGATGGTGACCTGTTCCCACGCGTCGAGATTACCGTCGACAGGCACGTGTGGGCAGGTGACGCGATGATGAATCGCAGCGTCCACGTTGCTACCGGGAACATCTGCGGCAATGCCCATGCGAGCCCAGTCACCGGCTGGGAAGGGCTCAACATCCCTCTGCGTGCCCGGAATCCTTGGAACGCACTCAATAAGCCGTTGTGCACCGAAGTCATTGTCGGGGACGAGGCTGTGTGCGCTTGGGCGAAGAAGCATCATCACGAATTGTTCCTGCGCGATGCATTCCGACAGCTCGGCTACGCGATCGCATCGCCTGCCATCGACGAACGCGTTACCACGGAGCGTGTACGGCACGCCAATGCGCTCGAGCCCTTGTGGCTCAAACGGAGGATGCTCCACAATCGGATTGAGGCGCTAACCAGCTGCATTCTCAACGGCGAACATCCGATCTGGGAAGGCGAAGCGGACGCGCGCATCGCCACGCACAAAGACCGCGAGGAGCTTGCGAACGTTGAGCGCCAGCTGCGCGAGCACATGTCGAAGCTCGCGGAGTACGGCGTGGGCGATGCGACGCCGAACATTCACCTTATCCGACACATCGCGGAACAGCTCGGCATTCAGCTCACGAAATAACGCGCAGCCCCTTCCCCACGGAAGGGGCTTTTTTGTACCCGTGAAGGGCGTACACTGAAGAGGTACTATCTATACCACTCACACGATGAACGGATACACAACAAACATCGAACAGGCGACGATCGAGAACACAAACTTCAGGAAGGTATTGTACACGGGCAAGAACTCACAGCTGGTACTGATGTCGATTCCGCCCGGTGAAGAGATTGGGGAAGAGACGCATCACCTCGACCAGTTCCTGCGACTCGAGCAAGGCACAGCGAAAGCCATCCTCGACGGCGTCGAACACAATATCGAAGACGCGTGGGCCGTTGTTGTGCCTGCAGGCACGAAGCACAACTTCATCAACACGGGAGATGTGGACCTGAAACTCTACAGCATCTACTCCCCGCCCGAACATAAAGACGGCACCGTGCATCCCACGAAGGCCGATGTGGTCGAGGAGCACTTCGACGGCGTGACAACTGAGTAAGGCCAGCCATCAATACACCCCCAGAATGGGGGTGTATTGATGGCTCGAGCAATGCCCGCATAAGCAACTCAGCATTGTATGCGAGTGGGTGACCGCACCCCCGACACAGCAAGGCATCGGGGCTGATATGAGTCTCCCTGAGTCAATGAGTTGTCCTAAGGCTTATGCAGATACTGACTCGAGCTACTCCAATTGTACTCCCCGCATATCGCCCCGCAAGCAATGACCAGAACCGCGTTAGTTGAGCTCGTCCGCGGCGTAGAAGTAGTCCGCATCCGGACGCTCCCACGAGATGATCTCCGCAGATTTGAAGAAGATTGCCAACTCCCGCTTTGCCGCCTTCGCATCCGACGATGAATGCACAACGGTGGTCGAGCGAGACATGCTGTAATCTCCACGAATTGTGCCCGCCGGAGCATTCTTCCCATCCGTAGGACCACACATGGCACGCACCACACGCGCCGCCTCAAGTCCCTCAAGCGCCAGCGCAACGACCGGAAGCTTCCGCATGAACGCTTTGAGCTTCGGCAAGAACGGCTTCCCCTTGTGCTCTGCGTAGTGCCGATCCAAAATAGCGTCCGACAGCTTCATGAACTTCATACCGACAAGCTTGATTCCCTTCTGCTCAAAGCGGTCGATAATCTCCCCGACGATACCGCGCTGAACAGCGTCAGGCTTCAGGAGCACCAGAGTTCGTTCCTTCGGATTCGGTTTACTCGTAGTCATAGAAAGACGGCTCACGCCGTTGATGATGGTACGCGCCTACGATACACGGCCACGAGCCCTACGGCAAGGCTTGCATACAGGGCCCCCGCGAGCGTCGCACTGATGTGGACCTCGAGCGCCGCATACGGCAACGCCGAGAACCACCGGATGACGGAAAGCTGGTACGCCGCGACCAGCCACGCACTCTGCCCAATGAGCTGTCCTGCCACCGGAACGAGCAGACCCGTTACTGCCGTCGCGAGTCCGAGCGCCATGGCGAGCGGAACGAGCGGGAGGACGAGAATGTTCGCCGGAAGGGTATACACCGCGAGCGTTCCAAAATCGTACAAGAGGAGTGGTAGCACCATCACCTGTGCCGCGGTCGTCGTCGCAATGAGGGCGGCGAGCGGCTCCCACCGAACAACGCGGACAATGCATGGACGAACGAGCGGCTCGACATACACAATGCCGAGGACCGCGAGAAATGAAAGTTGGAACCCGACATCCCACCGCAAGAGCATCGGATTCACGGCACACATCACCGCCGCAGACGCGATGAGCGCGCTCCCTGCAGATTGGGCGCGCCCGACCTGCTGAGCGCTCAGTGCGAGGAGTCCCATAATGGCCGCGCGTACGACTGACGCACCCGCACCGACGAGCACTACGAAAACTCCAATACCGAAGACCGCACCAAGGTACGCCCTACGCCGACCAAGCGGGCGCAACATCCGAACAACAATGGCGGCAATGATGGTGATGTTGTAGCCCGAAATGGCAAGAATGTGGCTTGTCCCCGTGCGAGCGAACGCATCCTTCAGGTCCTGCGCTACAAGACCCTTCGCGCCCACGAGGATACCCGCAAGATATGATGCCATTGGCTGTGGCACCGCTCGTCCGATGCTTTCAGCAATGCGCGCACGCACCGCCGCGAGAGCCTGCTCGACACCCACTCGCCATCGGAACGACCGCGACAGCGCACCATCGTCGGGAGCGCCGTACTCCGGATAGTACATCCGCGCATGAACCCCCTCTTTTGCCAAATACGCGACATAGTCGAACTCATCACCGATATTCATCGGACGCTGGAGCGTCCCAGATATCGAGAATATCTGCCCCTGTCGTGGGCGTATCCATTCCGGTCCGAGCACGAGCACACGGTCATCGACACGAACTCGTCCGGTATCGCCCTCCACAGTAAACACTCGGAAGAAATATCGGCCTCCATTCGCGGTCGGTTCGAAATCCGTCGTGGCATATCCGGTCAGCGTCACCTTTGGTTTGTCACCAGCGAGATCCCACAGCACCGACGGCTTCGCGAGAACGGTGGATGCCCGCCACATGCCCAGCGCACCGCCAAGGATAAGCGCCCCGAACAGGACGCACCGCGGCTTCCGAATGCCGATGCACACCGCGCCAATGAGCAGGAGAAGCCACCCCCACATCGGACCAATCACAGCATATGAAGCGAGCGCAATGCCGCCGATAAACCCACCGAGAACAGCCACAACATAGCTTGACCGATGCACATTCGGCCTCCTAGCTTCAGCACTTCCTCGTTCAACACTCGATTGCATGCGCGCACCCTAGCGCGTCGCAGTCGGCTGCGCAAATAAAAAGGCCTCACGAGGAGGCCGGTGCCGAACGGAAATAGATGTAGCACGCCCACAGGCTATGGACGAGAAAGAGCACTCCGGCAACTGGCACGAACTGCCCAGCCGACACAGCGACATCCCAACTGATAACACCGAAGACCGTGCTCCCAATCGCAACAATCAGGAACCATATCCGCGGCAGGCACGATGGACCGACAACGAGACCCCAGAGCCCCAGAACACCGAACAGAATGCCAATGACGAGGCCCGTAACCACGGACCCGCCGTCTGGGGCGCCGTTCCACACATACCGCATCTGAAACGATGCGGCGAGAAAGAGCACGGGAGTCACGAGTGTGAGGAAACCGAAGAACATGACACGCACAACTGCGCCAATCACATCCCGCATCATGCGGCACCTCCGTACCGACTGTGCCATTTCCAAACAAAAACGCAACAGAAGACCGCCTCTTCGGCGGTCTTCCCTACATCAGGAACCTAGTTACACACTCCTGTCGTCGCGAAGCAATTAGGACACGAGTAGCACGACCCGGCCTTGAACATGAGCGTACCGCACTGACAGACCGGCGCGTCAGCATTCGTTGCCGTCAGCGCGGCTGGGCGCATCGCGGCTCCAACGGCTGCAGGAGCGGTAAACTCCTGCCCGGTCGCTTGTGGCCGAGCGAATGACACGACCTCCACCTGCGGCGCAAGTGCTGCATCATCATGAGCCGGCCCAAATAATTCTTCGCGATCCTCACGATCGAGGAAGCGCATCCCGAGGTAGCGGAACACATAGTCGGTAATGCTCTTCGCAACCGGCACATCCGGCGTGTTCGTGAAGCCGGCAGGTGCGAAACTCGTATCCTTAAACTTTCGCACCAGCGTTTTCAGTGGCATCCCCGATTGCAGACACATGCTCACCAGCGTTGCAATGGTATCGAGTAAACCGCTAATGGTACTTCCCTCCTTCGCCGCGATGAGGAACAGTTCGCCAGGCTTCTTGGTGTCCGGGTAGAGACCAACAGTCATGTACCCTTCGTACCCGCCGACGGAAAACTTGTGCGTGAGTGCCGGACGCTCATCAGGAAGATGGATGCGAGTGTAGCCGTTCACCTTCTCCACAAGACTCTGATCCGATGCCGCACCCGCTTCGGTCTTCTCGTCTTTCTTTGTATTGAGCGGCTGAACACCCTTCGAGCCGTCGCGGTAGATTGCAACCGCTTTCAGTCCGAGCTTCCATCCCTGCATGTACGCATCGTACACATCCTCAACGGTCGCGTCGTGCGGCATGTTAATGGTCTTCGAGATGGCTCCGGAAATAAACGGCTGAGCCGCACTCATCATGCGCAGGTGCCCCATGTGACTAATGCTCCGCGAGCCGTTCGCCGGCTTGAACGAACAATCGAAGACCGGAAGATGCTCGTCCTTCAGGAACGGCGCGCCTTCGATGGTTTCGCGCTCCATCAGGTGATCGGTAATGGCTCCAACCTCCTGTTCGGTGTAACCGAGATTGGCGAGCGCTTGCGGTACCTGGGTATTTACCAACTTCAGCACGCCGCCACCAACAAGTTTCTTGTATTTGATAAGCGCAAGTTCGGGTTCAATGCCGGTCGTCGCGCAGTCCATCATGAATGCGATGGTGCCTGTCGGCGCAAGTACCGACACCTGTGAATTGCGGACACCGTACTCGCGGGCAAGCTCCAGCGCCTCATGCCACACCACACGGGATGCGGCCTGCAATCCACGATCGCCGACACCCGCCTGCACGGCTCGCTCGTAGAGTGCGTCCGCATGCGAGCGGTGCATGTCGATGACCTTCAACTGCGGCTCTGTATTCGCCGCGTACCCGGCATAGGGGCCCTTCACATCAGCAATCTGCGCGCTCATGCGATACGCCTGACCGCTCATCAGCGATGTAATCTGCCCCGCCATGAGCTGGCCCTGCTCGCTGTCATAGGGCAACCCCATCGCCATGAGGAGCGCGCCCAGATTGGCATACCCAAGACCAAGCTCGCGGAAGTCGTTGGCGTTCTTCGCAATCTTTTCCGTCGGGTAACTGGAGTATCCCACGATAATCTCCTGCCCGAGAATCATGGTGTCCACCGCATGACGGAACAGGTGCGTATCGAAGGTGCCGTCTGAACGCAGGAATTTAAGCACATTCAACGAAGCGAGGTTGCACGCGCTGTTGTCGAGGTGCATGTACTCCGAGCACGGGTTCGATGCGTTGATACGGCCCGTGTTCGCAGCGGTATTCCATGCGTTGATAGTCGTGTCGTACTGCATCCCCGGATCAGCGGAGTGCCATGCGGCATCAGCGATCCACTGCATGACCTCCCGCGCCCGGACGCGCTCAAGCGTTTTTCCGGTCGTGACCGCCTTGAACTCCCACATCTCATCGTTCTCGACGGCGCGCATGAACTCGTCCGTAACCCGCACAGAGTTGTTCGCGTTCTGGTACGGCAACAGGGTGTACGGGGAGAAAAGGTCGCCATCGAGGGAGTTCGCGATGCCGCTTGCAACCAGCGCCTTGCTGTACTCCTCAATAACACGCTTGCTCTCGATGAAGTCCTTGAGATCCGGATGGTCGACATTCATCACCACCATCTTTGCGGCGCGCCGTGTCGTCCCGCCGGAACGGATGGTGTTCGCCACGCCGTCGGCCCCCTTCATGAATGACACCGGACCGGAACTGAACCCGCCCTTCGAAAGCGGCTCCTTACTCGACCGAAGATGAGAGACATTCACGCCAGCACCGGAGCCACCCTTGAAGATGATGCCCTCATCGCGGTACCACTCGAGGATGCTCTGCATCGTGTCATCAACGGATAAGATGAAACACGCGGAGCACTGCGGCTTGTCGTAGACTCCGACGTTGAACCAGACGGGCGAATTGAAGGACACATGCTGATTCACCAGAAGCCATGTGAGGTCTTCGGTGTACCGTTCCGCATCATCAGGAGAAGCGAAGTAGCCTCCCTTCACGCCCCAGAAACCGATGGTCTTCGCAACGCGATCGATCATTTGCCGAACGCTCGATTCGCGCTCGGGAGTACCGAGCTGTCCGCGAAAGTATTTACTTGCGACGATGTCGGTCGCGGTCTGACTCCAGAACGCCGGAGACTCGATTCCCAGCTGCTCGAACACCGCCGTGCCGTCAGACTTCGTAATGCGTGCGTCGCGACGCTCCCATTGAATCTCTTCATACGGGTGCACGCCGGTACCGAACCGGCGCTCCCACGTGAACCCGGTCGTGGCACCGGAGCGTTCGGGAGTCTGCTCCCGATTCCGATCATTGGTACGCGAACGCACTGACCTGACTGACGGCGGTGTGATATCCATGCGGCGGTGGATCGAACACCTCACGGGGACCAGCGACCACACCCAAGGGTGTGGTCGAACCGCGAGGACGTTCTGTGAAGGTCCTTCCTACAGGAAGGTTTG
This sequence comes from Candidatus Yanofskyibacteriota bacterium, assembly GCA_020847715.1. Lineage (GTDB taxonomy): Bacteria > Patescibacteriota > Minisyncoccia > 2-02-FULL-40-12 > GWA2-44-9 > JAGOPO01. Next base: position 36,063 of record JADLBM010000021.1, read on the forward strand.
GACCTCCATTGTAGGCCCTTCCGACAACCAGGCAAATGTGGATAATTTTGTGCCAATTTTCCCGTACAAAAGACGCTATTTGACATTCGCCATAAATGTGTGGTATACAACATGAACTCGGAGGTGCCCGTGAAGGTAAAGATCTTTTCAACCCGCAAAGATCGAGAAACACTCAACGAGGCAGTAATGGACCTCGAATCACAGCTCGACTACTGGGAGAGCAAGCGCGAGGAGGATGGCTTCCCAATCCGAATCACTGGAGCAAGCACTTCGATTGCCTACCATCCGATAAGCCTCAACCATCCCCGAGCGCACGTCATGGCGACCCTCACCGTCACGTACGAGCTCAAGTAGCCAGCACCCCGCACTCACCAGAGCGCGGGGGCTTTTTCAAATAGGAACTCCCTGCAACCGCTTATTTCATCTTCCGCCGGATGAAGGCGGGAATGTCGAGATCGTAGTCTTCGGCAACGGACGGATCGGTGATGGTCTCCCGCGTCATCACGGGTGCGGCCTGCTGTGGCGCCGGATATGCGGGCTGTTCCGGGCGATGCGTTGGCTCCTGCCGTACCGATTCACCTCCAAAGAAACTCATGTCCGCAGCGGATGCTCGGGGCGATTGGTTCACCAGCGACGGACGCGCAGGCTGGAATCCGCCCGAGAACCCGGTGGCGATGACTGTCACCTTGACCTCGCCTTTTTTGAGCTCGCCTTCGACATCGTAGCCGAGCCCGAAAATGATGTTCGCATCGCGATCCACGTGTTGCGTGATGATACTGGCAGCCTCTGCGACTTCCGCCATGGCCAAGTCTTCACCGCCACGCATGTTCAGGAGAACACCTTTGGCCCCCTCGATGGACACATCGAGGAGCGGCGAATTGATGGCAAGCTTGGCGGCCTCAATGGCACGGTCGTCACCGGCGGCGACACCGATACCCATCAGCGCCGAACCGGAGTTCGCCATAACCTTCTTCACATCATTGAAATCTGCGTTGATGAGGTCGTGCCGCGTGATGAGGTCGGAAACCCCCTGCACGCCCTGCCGGAGCACATCGTCGACGATTTGGAACGCCTCGCGAGCGGGAGTCTTCCGATCGATGATGCTCAGGATGCGGTCGTTCGGAATAACGATAATGGAATCAACCTTCTCGCGGAGCGTGGTGAGCCCCTCTTCGGCAATGCGCATACGAGCGTTGCCCTCGAACATGAACGGCTTCGTCACCACCGCGACCGTCAGCGCACCCATCTCGCGAGCGATGTCTGCGATGACTGGAGCGGCGCCGGTGCCGGTGCCGCCGCCAAGCCCACAGGCCACGAAGACCATATCCGCGCCGCGCAACGCGGCTTGGATCTCTTCTTTCGTATCAACCGCCGCTTGGCGACCGATTTCAGGATTCATACCGGCACCCAATCCCCGCGTGAGAGACTTCCCGACATGCACCTTGATTGCCGCAGGGCTGTTGTGGAGCGCCTGCGCATCGGTATTCACCGCAATGAACTCGACGCCGTGGATGCGAGACTCGATCATGCGCGAGAGCGCATTGCATCCGGAACCGCCGACACCAACGACCTTCAACCGCGCGAACGTTTCAAATTGTGGTTTTACCTGTGGCATGTGCGTCTTGGTCCTATCACAAATGAAAAAGGGGCGCAAACAGCGCTCCCTCCCCTGTGTACAACCCTGTTGATAAGTTACCCTACGGCAAGAAGTTCTTCAACCATGCCACGGCTTCCTTTACCCAGCCGCCAACCGCCGACGATTCGGTGGGACGGTACCCCTCACCGACCTCGCGCGCGAACCCCCACGCCACCAACCCGACCGCAACAGCAAACGACGGGTCCATTGCGGCATCAAACGCCTCAACTCCCACGGGCTTGGCGATTCGCACCGGAAGACTCAGGGTATCGCGCACCAACGCGGCGAATCCGGGAAGCTTCGAGCCGCCACCGGATACGACGATGCCCGCAGGAAGGAGGCCGTCCTTTCCGGCCTTCTTGAGCTCATCCTGAACCATATCCAGCAACTCTCGCGTTCTCGCTTCGATTGCTCCCATGAGGTCTCTCCGCTGCACCGTGAAGGGCTCCTCCATGTAGGCACTGAGGTCAACGAGCTCCGGCTTCTTCCGGCGATCCCACCGCTCATTGACGATGCCAAGCTGGAGCTTAATCTGCTCCGCCGTTTCAAGCGAGGTCTTCAGGAGAATCGCGAGGTCGTTGGTGATGTGCCGACTCCCCACGCGCATGATGGCGCTGTGCACCATGTCCGCTTGGTCCCACACCGTCAACGACGCAGTGCCACCTCCGAAATCAAGGTGTGCAACGCCGAACTCTTTCTGGTGCTTATCGAGAACCGACATCGACGCGGCCAGCGGAGCGAACACGTACCCTGCGACCTCGACTCCGCACTCATTTGCGCACTTTGCGATATTCTTCAGGTGACGCGAAAGGCCATGCACGATGAGCACATCGGCTTCCAGTCGTACGCCCTTCATGCCGAGCGGGTCGCGAACGTGTTCCGTTCCGTCGATGATGAACTCCCGCGGGATAACATGAATAATCTCTCGGTTCGGTGGCAACGACACCACCTGTGCGGTTGAGATAACGCGCTCGATGTCGCCGGCCGTAATTTCCCCGTCGGCGCGACCGACTGCAATCGTCCCCTTCGATACCTGCGTCCCGATGTGAAGCCCATTGACCGCAAGGTATGCACGGCGCACAGGAACGCCCGCCATGGCCGACGCATGCTGGATTGCCAATCGCGTCGCATCCGTAGCTTCCTTCATATCGACTACCTCTCCCGCCCGAAGTGCGGATGTTGAGGCAACCGAACCGACGCCAACGACTTCTGGTTGCGTCGCCCCCGGTTCGACTCGAGCGATGACCGCCTTGATGGCGGTGTTGCCGATATCGATACCGCAGATGGTGTAGGGGTGGGACACAGGAATAACGGATACCTAGGATTGAACGTCGAGGCTATTGAGGATTTGCTGCTCGAGGGAGAACATTCTTCTCGCCGCCGCAGCGCTCTTCTCGTGGTCATGCCCCGCCAGATGAAGGAGGCCGTGAATGGCGGTCCACTCCATCTGATGCCGCACTGACCTTCCCGACGCCTTCGCATGGACGCGCACAATGTCGGGACACACGAAAAGATCACCTAATAATAGTGCAGTATAGCCTGAAATGGGCTTCATGTGGAGTGGAAAAGACAGCACGTCGGTCGGCGCGTCTACGCCACGACGCGTCCGATTCAGTTTCCGCATGGCACGCGGCCCGATAAGCGTAATGCCAACTTCTGCACGATGCCTCTTGGGAATCTTCAGGTGCGGCTCTGCGCTCGCAGCGACGCGCGAAAAGAACGCACGACCGAACGTGCGGAGCGTGGTGCGATTGTGAAGCACCAGGTCAATCATCGGGCTACCCCAACATCTCCTTTACGAGTTGATTCACCTTGCCGCCATCGAACCGACCCTTGGTCTTTGGCGTGACTGCGCCCATAACGCGACCCATATCGCTCGCGCCAGAAGCGCCAGTCGTAGCAATCGCCTCGGTGATGAGTGCGCGTACGGCCTCCTCGGTAAGCTGCTCTGGGAGATATTTTGCCAGCACCGCCGCTTCAGCCGACTCACCCGCAGCAAGTTCGGGGCGGCCCGCCGCTTCATACTGAGCAACGGCATCACGGCGCTTTTTGAGCTCGCTCGTAATGGCCTCAAGCGTTTCCTCGTCAGTGAGAACCGACTTCTCCGCGACATCAGCCTCGGTCGTCGCGCCGGCCTTCATTAGCTTTGCTCGCTTGTCCAGCTCGCGATTCTGGATCGTCGACAGCAGCATCGAAAGCGTGCTCCGCGCGACCGAATCTCCCGCCTTGAACGCCGTCTTCATATCGTCCTTGATCGTTTCTTTGAGTGACATCTTCGGATTGAGGAGCGAATCGCGAGTAGCGAGAAGAAGTTCTGCTTCTCGCTACTGACTATCCGCTCATCGCTATTCACTGATTACAGTTCGATTTCCTGCTTCAACCGGCGCTTGGCTTCATCGAAGGCATCCTCGTTATACTTGCCGAGCTTCTCGAGGTTCTGGCGCAACTTGCGCAGGTGCATGCCCATGATGGCTTTGTTCTTTTCCTGTCGCTCCGTGAGCTTCTTCGGGCGATACTTCAAGCTCTTCTTACGAATGAGCACACCCGACTGCTGTACGAAACGCGAAAATCGGCGCAGGAGGCTGCCCATTGATTCGTTCGGCTTTCGTTTTACTTCTACCATGTCATACCTCCTTTCATGTGCTAAGCGAATAGTGCCTAGCGAGCAACGAACGGTACCGGCTCCATTCGCTCCTCGCTCTTTGCTATTCGGCAACAATCTTCGGCCCCAATGCTTTCCCTCCAAGCAGATGCACGTGCAAGTGTGGCACCAACTTTCCGCCATGCTCCCCTTCATTGATGATGAGTCGGTATCCCTTCACAAGGCCCTGCGCCGCCGCAACCCGATGCGCGGTCGCAACGAGCTTCCCCAGCAAATGCCCATCATGCTCCGCAAGCTCCTCGATACCCGCAACGTGCTTCACTGGCATAACCAGCAAATGCACCGGTGCTTGCGGATGAATGTCCTTGATAACGACGACCTCGTCGTCTCGATAGACCTCCTCCCCCGGTATTTCGCCGGCGATAATCTTGCAGAATACGTCCTCAATCATACGGTGACCTCCTATTTACTCTTCAACCTCTTCTTCAATTCATCGATAATCTTCTCCAGCGGGATGGTCTCCTGAATGCCGGTGTCCATCTCCCGCACGATTACCGTCCCCTCAAGTGCCTCCTTCTGCCCAAAGATGAGCGCGAAGCGAACCCCGTACCGCGCAGCGATGCGCAGCTGACCCTTGATGGTATCGCGCGAGAGCGAGTAGCGAACCTCGATACCAGACTTCCGGATTTCCTCGAAGAGCATCAGCGAGCGCTTCTTTGCCGCCTCGCCCAACTGGCTCAGGAACACCTTTGGACGCGCGCCGACTTCTGGAATGGAAACGTTCTTCGCCTTCATTCGGGTTACGATCTGGTCGATATCGAGCGCCCATCCGGCCGCCGGCGTGCGAGGCCCGCCGAGAAGCTCGGAGAGGCGGTCCATCCGGCCACCACGGAGTACCGTCTGCCCGACGATAGCTTGCCCCTGCTCATCGGTTGTCGCATCCAGCACGAACTCCCACACCGTGTGCGAGGCATACTCGTCGACCGTCACAAGCGTGTGGTCGATAACGTACGGGACCTGTCCCTCATCGAGGAACTCAAGCAAGTGCTTGAAGTGAGCACGCGCCTCTTCGCTCAGGTAGTCCACGGACTGCGGCGCTTCCCGCGCAAGCTCTGAATTCTCCACTCCGAGCAATCGAAGCCCTTGGAACGGGTGCTCCTTTGCAGCCGCAGCAACTTTCGCGCTCACCTTCCGCCCGTTCGTGCGGAAGAAATCACGAAGCGCGCGGAGGTATGACTGCCGGCCCGCCACATCACCAATCGTATTCAGGCGTACCGTGAACGAACCGAGACCAAGAGCTTCAATGATACGGCACCCGAGGAACAGCAGCTCCGCATCGACTGCTTCCGAATCGTCGCCGACCGTCTGAACCCCCAACTGCCAATGCATCTCATGCCCGCGTTCCACCGGCACAAGGATCGGCGAGTTCGCGAACAATTTCACCGGATGCGGCAATGCATGCATGCCGTACTGAAGGTAGGCTCGCATGAGCGAGGGGGCGAGGGATGCGCGAAGGGCAAGATGCATGCCATGGCTCTTTCCGGTCGCAAGGCGCTTCACGAGATCCGGATCGCTCCCCGCAACCGGCCGCGTGAATGTCTCAACCTGCTCGACAGGCGCGAGATCGATACGCGTAAAGCTGTAGTCAGCAAGAAGACCATTCGCCCGACGCCACACGTGGTGCCAAAAACGCTGCTCATCAGGGGTGATATCGAAAAAGCCCTCGGGCAGTGTCGGAATATTGGTTTTCTTTTTTGTAGCCATGAGGCTGGATTTACTGGATGACCTGCGGATACTCGGTGCGAGGAATAAAGCTGATCTTCGTGAACGGCCACAACCGCAGCCACGCCAGACCGGCAAAATACGAACGGTCGACGGGCCCAAAGAACCGGCTGTCACTGGAGTGCTCACGATTATCACCCATAACAAAGTAGTGGTTCGCCTCGAGCTTCACCTTCGAACCGCACCATGTCGAAGTAGAAAGACAATACGTAGGATTCTCTTTCGGCAGGTAGCCGGCCTCGGCAACCTTAAACCCGTTCGGGTAGCGTTCGTTGAATACGGTCACCGTGTTATCGTTCCCGACGAGAACCGATTCTCCCGGCAATCCGATGATGCGCTTGATGAAATACTCCTTCGGATTTCCCGGATAGCGGAAGATGATGACATCGCCACGCTCGGGCTGTCCGAGACGATACGTCCACTTGTCGACGAGGATATACTCCTTGTCGTGAAAGTTCGGAACCATCGAGCTTCCCTTCACAAAGAACGGCTGGATGAGATAGTAACGAACCGGAAGAATGATGACCAGCGAGATAAGCACGACGCGAACCGTCTCCCATACGAACTCGAACAGCTCGCCGAAAAAGGTGGAACCGGCGCCCTCCAAGGGCTTTGCGGGCCGCGGGGTCGCGGGCTGCTGCGGGGTCATTGGTTGGTCCATACGAAGGGCAAATATGAGCTGACGGCGCAGAATACCATATATTTTGGCTCGGTTCAAGCGCGCTGAGCGGGTCGTCGTATTTGTCATTTTCACCGCATCGTCTATCATGCGTCTCATATGAAGCTCATCGTTGGCATCGGCAATCCGGATCCGGAATACCTCGAGACTCGCCACAATGTGGGGTGGCAGTTTTTGGACTGGCTGAATAAGAAATACAAAGGTGAGAAATTCTCAGAGAACACGAAAGTCCTCGGCCATGTCGCAAAGATAGATATAGAAGGCATCAAGAGCTGGCTCCTCAAACCGACCACCTTTGTAAACAAGTCGGGCGACGCCGTGCGCAAAGCAAAACCGTGGGCCAAGGCAACAAACGACGATATCGTTATTGTCCACGACGACCTCGACATCCCCTTCGGCATGTGCAAATTCTCCTTTGAGAAAAACTCCGGAGGTCACCGCGGCGTACAGAATGTCATCGATGCACTGAAGACGAATAAATTTTACCGCATCCGCATTGGTACTGGCGTGCGCGCACTCGAAAAGGCGCGCGACGAATCTGACAAGAAGCGCGACGAATTCGTGAAGGAATTCGTGCTCAAAAAATTCACTCCCGCCCAACACGACGAGCTCACAGCAATCTTTAAAGACTGCGAGGTACGCCTCCTCCAAGCACTCAAACGATAAAGAAAAGGCCCGAGGGAGTATCCCTCGGGCCTGCCCGTCAGCTGACGTTACGACGCTTTCAGCATCGCCTTGGCGATGCGCTCTTTTGCGCGCCGCTCGCGCGCTCGTGCGCGGGGTTCGACACCCTGCTCTGCGAACGCCCTCGAGAGCCCCTCCCGCACGATGTCCACGATACGCCCCAGCGACAGACGCGTGACCGGCGTGTTGGGCGCGGTCAGCGTGCCGTTGTGGCACCCGTAGAATCCGAACCACTCGGGCACTCGCTTGAGCGTCCCCGGCTGGCGCAGAACATCCAGGTTGATCGGCTCGCCGGGGTCGGCCTTCGCGCGCCGCTCTTCTTCCCGAAGGCGAGCGAGGACGTACTCCATGGGGAGTCGCTGGTGCAGATCGAAGATGTTGATGCTCCCGCTCGACCGGACCTGAATGAGCACATCGACATCGGTGTCGGCGGAGCGAACCGCGTGCTTCATCTCCGAGTTGTCCGTCTTTACGACGATGATCTTGTACGGACAGCCCTCTACGAGCTTCGCCTCGGCGGCGTAGGCGGCGCGAGCCGCCATGTACTGGGTCTGCTGGTGATGCTTTGCGGTCAGAAACGCAAAGACGATGGAGCGGACACGCTCGGAGGGCACCTTGGCGGCCACGAGCGCCTCCCAGATGCTTTCGAGATCGAACGGCCGCTTCGTGGAGAGTTTCCCCTCACGAAGTGCGAACTCCAAGATCTGCGCCATGCCCAGATCGCCGACGACACCGAACGCTTCCGCGGCGTCCAACACCGAACGGAACTCCGACGGAGCGGAGGAACCGAACCGCAAGACGACCCAGTCGGCCATGAGCCGCTGGAACGCACCATCAGGGATCGGCGCTGTCGCTTCTCCCGAATCGAGCCGGAAGTAGGCGTCGAAGATGATGGCGTCCATGCCGACGACATCGGCGAGCTCCATCTCCGCGCCCCAGCACGCCTTGATGAGCGAAGCGAGCTCGAAGGGCGAGTCATGCGCGTCGCGGTCGGCACCCAGGGAGTACGCCAGCATCCGCTGAAGTCCCGCGAACTCGGCAACACCGAGGTAGCGAGCCATCTTCGTTGCCGCGTTGTCGCGGGCGCTGTCGCCGAACACCTCCTCATGCTCGTCGAACGGCCCGCCGAGCACGCCCACACAGGCGGTCCTCTCGTGGATGAGGTAGTCCCACCCATTCCAGCGCCGCTTGGAGTGCAGCCCGGCATCCACCAACCCGATGAGAGCATCGGCGAATCCGGGCAGGAGGATCGTTCCCCAGCGCCTGCCAATGGCGATGGCGCGGAGCTCGTCCTCGTGCGGCGCGACATGTGTCACGATCAGTTCGACTGGGTATCGCTGCTTGACCCGACCCATACGACCTCCTTACCCCTCTCTCGGTGGGGCATCTGTGTTCGCTGTCGATACTGTGAACGAGCGAAAGAGGCCCAATGCCTCATGGACCTATTATACCACTTTATTGAGATATGAGTCAACCTACCCGCTCTTCTGCACGATACGGATGATGAGCGCGGTCGCCGCGACAAGACCGGCTGCGAACATCGCAATAGCGACATACTTCCAGATGAGCGGACGGCGGCGGCTCACGAGCAGGAATTCCTGCTCCACCTTCTGTACCGCTTCCTCAACTTCGGTCCCCGACTTGGTCGGAAACTCCTTGAACGGATCGGTTCCCGGATTCACCTGCTGAACAACGCGCTGAAGGTAGGTTTCGTTGAAGAACTTGATGACATCGTACCGGCTTAGTACCCCGACAAGCTTGCCCTGCTCATCGACAACGCAGAGCGGGTTCACCTTGTGGTAGTCGGCAAAAATTTTCGCAGCCTCTTCGAGTGTCGCGTCCTGGCGGACCGATACCACCTTCGGGTTCATGATGCTCGTCGCCTTGATGTCCTTCAGCTTCCCGAAATATGCATCGAGCATGCGTCGGTCGCCCTTCTCTCGCCCAATCTGCTCCATGAGCTTGATGAGCGTGGGAATGTGCACATCGGACGACTGCACCACCATGTCGTACGCCGTAATGATACCGAGCAGTGTATGCTGCTGGTCAACGACGGGCATACCGTCGTAGTCGTACTTCTCGAACAGGCCCGCAATGACATCGAGCGTGTCGTTGGCATCAATAGCCAACACGTCTTTTGTCATCACATCGCCCACCCGAATCTGCGGAGCGTCTGCCATATGCCGCTAGTATACCACACCGCCCATGCGGGCGGTGTGGGAGTGAACGCGGTCAATGCCGCCCCTAGAGAAACAGTGCGACCAGCGCGAGTGTCAGCGTCGACAGTAGCTTGATGAGCACATGGAGCGACGGGCCGGCGGTATCCTTGAACGGATCGCCCACCGTATCTCCCGTGACAGCCGCCTTGTGCGTGTCAGAGCCCTTCCCGCCGTAGTGGCCCTCCTCGATGTACTTCTTTGCATTATCCCACGCGCCGCCAGCGTTGTTCATGAGTGTCGCCATCAGGATTCCTGCGATGGTTCCGACCATCAGAAGACCTGCGGCCGCTTCCGCCTTGAACACAATGCCGACTGCGATGGGAACGATGATGGCGAGTACGCCCGGGAAGATCATCTCCTTCAGTGCGCCACGCGTAGTGATGTCCACCGCACGAGCGTAGTCCGGCTTCGAGGTCCCCTGCATGATGCCGGGATTCTCTTTAAACTGCGCGCGAACATCGTTGATGATATAGTAGGCGGCCTTTCCAACAGCGCGAATAGCAAGCGAGCTAAAGACAAAGACGAGAGTGGCGCCAAGAAGCGCACCGATGAAGACATTCACATTTGCGAGGTTCACGACCGTCAAATGAGCCTCCTCAAGGTACGCGCTGAAGAGCAGGAACGCGGCAAGCGCAGCGGAGCCGATGGCGTATCCCTTCGTGAGCGCTTTCGTCGTGTTGCCAGCCGCATCGAGCTTGTCGGTAGTCCGGCGAACATCCTCCGATGCCTTCGACATCTCGACGATACCGCCAGCATTGTCGGTGATGGGACCAAACACATCCATCGCGAGTACGTATGCCGCCGTCGCGAGCATACCCATCGTCGCCACAGCGGTACCATACAGGCCACCGTGCGCGACGCCACTGTGCGAGCCCAACCAGTAGGACGAGAGGAGCGCGGCACTGATGGCAACAACGGTAGCGCCCGTGGACTCCAAGCCGACCGCGTAGCCGGAGATGATGTTCGTGCCGTGCCCGGTTGTCGAAGACTCGGCGATCTCGCGAACGGGACGGTACTGCGATTCCGTGTAGTACTGGGTCAGGTACACGAACACGATGGAAGTCGCGATGCCAACCATGCCGGCCCAGAAGAACCACAGGTTGCCCAGCATATTCTGTGTGACGAAGTAGAATGCAACCGCCGCAAGAACCGAGGTAACCCAGTAGCCACGGTTCAGGCTGTTCATGGGGTTCTCATCGGCCTTCGCTTTCGCAGAAAAGATACCGACAACCGTCGCGATCAGACCGAACGCGCGCAGAACCAACGGGAACATGATGCCTTTGATGCCGAATACCGGATAGAGCGAAACGCCCAAGATCATGGCGCCGATGTTTTCGGCCGCCGCAGACTCGAAGAGATCGGCACCACGACCAGCGCAGTCACCAACATTGTCACCTACGAGGTCGGCGACGACTGCAGGATTACGCGGATCATCCTCCGGAATGCCGGACTCAACCTTCCCGACGAGGTCAGCGCCCACATCGGCAGCCTTGGTGAAGATGCCGCCACCCAGTTGCGCGAACAGCGCGACCAATGATGCGCCGAACCCGTATCCAACGATGAGCGACGGAATATCCTTAATATCGAATCCGAGCCACTCGTAAATCAGGAAAAGAATACTGATGCCGAGCAGCGACATCGCCACGATGATGATGCCCGAGACGGCGCCTCCACGTAGTGCGATTTGGAGCGCCTGCGGAAGCCCCCGCTGGGCGGCACCGGCCGCGCGAATGTTTGCACGGACGGAAATCGTCATCGCAACAATACCCGCCACCGCCGATGAAACGGCACCGAAGAGGAATGCCGCGGATGTCTGCCATCCATGGCTCCAGCTACCGGAGAGGCCGTAGGCGAGTAGGAGCACGACGGCCAGCAAGACACTAATGATACCGATGGTGCGGTACTGACGACGCATGAATGCGTTCGCGCCCTCACGAATAACATCAGATACCGCGACCATCGCGGGAGTGCCGACGGGCTGACGGAGGACCCACCGCGCGAGAAGACCGGCAAAGACCAGCGCCGCTATCGAAATACCGAATGCAAGCAACGTATACTCCATAACGAATAAAAAAGACGTGCAGACACTTAATGAGATACGTTGACCAGTGTAGAAAATCGGTACGAAGAAATCAATTGACTTACCAGATTTTTGATGTATAGTCACCAGCGGAGGCTCCCATGCGAGAATTGATTTGGGTTGGCATCAATGTCGATCCGCGAGAGACCCCAGAAACGGACGTCGTAGCGGCGCTGGAAGAAGGGCGCGCCCTACTCCGAGCGTACACTGAAGTTTCGGGCAAGCGCGCACTAGGCACAACAACGAGCTACCCGAACGGGACTCAGGTGACCACCTACCGCGTCGACGACCACGCATTCGAGTTCATCGAAGTCACCACCCCTACCGGACAGGTCGGGTTCGGCGCCCGAGTCGCCAGCCAGCAAGAGGGAAAGGCGGCGATTCCCGCCATACGCGCATGGTTCAGGGCAAACCAAGCCGCCCTTACCATTTCCGTGACGGTCTGGTCGATCTCGATTCCGAGCTGATACACCAATCAGCTCACACCCCGCCATGGCGGGGTATTTCTTTATTCCAATTGCTTCGCCTCATCTGCGAGCTCGATGACCTTCTGCGTCCGCTCGACAAGGTGCCCCAGCTTTTTGTCGGAACGCTCGAATGCCGACTGCGCATCGGACAGGTGATCGCCAAGTTTCCGGAAGTCCGTCGCAAGCGTCCCCGCGTCCTTGATGACCGTCTCCAGTTTTTTCATGATGTCCCGCGTCTGCTTCTGAAGCTGCACATCTTTGAACCAGTGAATAACAGCCGAGAGCGTGATGTAGAGCGTATTCGGCGATGCAAGGTAGACTTTGCGTTTGCGCGCATACTCGGCGATGTCGTCGCTCGTCACGTTCTGAATAACCTCATAGTAGATGCTCTCAGCGGGCATATACATGAGCGCCATATCAACGGTGCCTTCGCCGGGGAGAATGTACTTCGTCGCAATCTCATCAATGCGCTTCTTCACATCAGACACGAACGCTTTTCGGTAGGCCTGCCGCGCCGCTTCACCCTCCGCTTCGGTCATCTTCTTGAAGTTCTCCCAGCTAAACTTGCTGTCGATAGGAAGGAGAAGGTCATTGGGAAGTTTCAGCACGGCATCAACGATCTCGCCAGACGCAAATCCATACTGCTCCTCGAAGCCGCCGTGCGGAAAGTATTCCCGAAGGATTGCACCGAGGGTAAGCTCGCCCCACGTACCGCGCAATTTCGGCGAACGGAACATCTCTTGAAACGAGGAAACGTCCTTCACCGATTCCTGCACGCGGTGCACGGTCTCGCGCAACTCAGTCATCCCCTGCGTGAACGACTGCACCTGAGAGAACACGGAGCGGGTCGCCTGTTCGGACGCCTGCCGACTCTGCTCAAGCTGCTGTGTCACCTGCTGGTGCAGAGCATCGAGCCGCTGAGCAAGCATGAGTACCGACTGGTCCGGCTCGGACGTCCGGCGCGCCATGACCGCGCGCAACACCACAACCAAAACTCCACCGATTGCGGTGAGGAGCACGAACATCATCAGCGTGGCGGTTTCCATGAGCGAATACTAGCAGACCTACTGGAAGAGAACGAGAATGAGCGACATAACCGCGAGCGAGATGAGTGATGCGGCACCGTTGAGCACCACGAGTGCGAATGGCTTCCCCTCCCAGAGCCATGCACCGGCCTGGGTCACCAGAATGAAGCCGAGCCAAATCCAAAAGGCAAGCACAAGCGCATCGCCGATCGTCAGTACCCCCCACACGACCGAAAAATGCGCGAGAACGAACGCCATAACAAGTGCCGTCACGAACCCAATACCCATCGCCTGCCCTGCGGTAAGCGGCATTGAGCGCATCGCCTCATCGTTGAGTCCCTGCAATTTCCGCCACCGCTTCCCGAACGCTGGGCCGTACCATACCGCACCGATAATCAAATATGCCACAGCCGCCCCAAGGACCGCCCAGTAGTTGGAGATATTCATACCCTTCATTCTATCGAATCTGTGCAGGAATGGGAACGGAGCCGTCCGCCTCCTATGATATACTAGAAGGGTATGGCACCAGCGAAGGGAACTCGCATTCTTGTTATCGAAGATAACGCCTTGATGGCGCAACTGCTCGCCGAAAAGATTGCAAATCTCGGGCTCACGCCGGTCCACGCCGACACAGGAGAATCGGGACTGACCGCACTCGCCGCAGAACCGACGGCACTGGTCGTTATTGATTTCCCGCTCGCCGGAACGCCTGACGGGTTCGCCACGATCGAGCGCATCCGCGCCGACCACCCCGCCGGCGACCTCCCCATCCTCGCACTCTTCAGCGCCGAAGATACCGATGGGATGCAAAAGGCGACGGAGCTCGGAGCGACGGAACACCTCATCAAAACCGAAACGAATGCCGATGGCATCGCCACGCGCATCGCAGAATTGGCGATGGGTAAGACGCCCGCGCGAAAGGCCGCCGAAACCGAACCCGTAAAAGAAACAACAAAGAAAAAGGAGGAGGAACAAAAGCCACAACCCGACGAAGCTGGATTCGTTGCTCGCGCCAAAAAGCTCAAAGACGAAGTGGAACGACTCCTGAAACTTCCGGAAGCTGATGTGTCTATCATTCAGATCGTCGATGACATGATGAGCTATGCGTATATGGCCCGCACCTCGGACATCCACCTGGAGCCGTACGAGGATCGCCTCGTTGCTCGCATGCGTATCGACGGCATCCTGAACGACATCTTCGTATTCCCCAAAAGTCTCCACTCCGGCATTGTCACCCGCATCAAAGTGCTTGGCGGCATGCGTACCGATGAGCATCAAGCGGCGCAGGATGGCCGGTTCCGGATGAGCATCGCCGATCCGGAGAAGCAATTCGATGTGCGCGTCAGTATCGTTCCTACCTACTACGGTGAGAATGCCGTGCTCCGTCTTCTCGCAGAGCAAACCACCATTGATTCGCTCGACGACCTCGCGCTTACCGATGTGGACCGGAAAAAGATACGCCGCGCCGTTCAGACGCCCTACGGCATGATCCTTGCAACTGGCCCAACCGGTTCTGGAAAGACGACCACGCTCTACACCATCCTAAAGGAGCTCAACACCCGCGAAATTCAAATCATCACCCTAGAGGACCCGATCGAGTACTCCCTCGAAGGCGTCGACCAGATCCAAGTGAACACTCGGACCGGCCTCACATTTGCTACCGGCCTCCGCTCCATCCTCCGGCAAGACCCGAATGTCATTATGGTCGGGGAGATTCGCGATGAAGAGACCGCCTCCATCGCCGTCAACGCGGCACTGACCGGCCACAAACTCTTGGCAACGCTCCACACGAACGATGCCGCCACGACGCTTCCCCGCCTCTTGGATATGGGCGTCGAGCCATTCCTTGTCGCCTCTACGGTGAATGTCGCCATGGGACAGCGGCTCCTCCGTATGATCTGCCAGCACTGCAAGGTCGCTCGCCGCATCACCGAAGGCGAGTTCAATGCACTCAAAGAAAACATCCCCGCGGAGCTTCTCGATGACCACCATGACTTCTTCCAGGGCAAAGGGTGCGACGTGTGCCACCACTCCGGTTATCACGGGCGCATGGGCATCTATGAGATTCTTGAAATGAACGACTTCATCCGAGAAGCGGTCATGCGCCACGCGGATGCAGGCGAGATTAAGAAGATCGCCATCAAGAGTGGCATGACCACGCTCCTTGAAGACGGATTCCGCAAGGCGGTCGCTGGCCTCACCACTATCGAAGAAATCCTTCGCGTTATTCATGAGTAAGCTCTCCGACCTCAACAACATATTCTTCCGGCTCTCGCTAAAAGATAAAATGCTGTTCGCGCGCCATATGGACATGATGACGCGATCCGGCATGCAAATCCTTGAAGCGCTCGAAATCCTCAAGCGGCAGACGAAGAGCAAGCCATTCATCCGCGTCCTCGACGGCCTCATTGCCGATGTCCGCAACGGACAATATCTCTCGGTCGGCATGGAGCACTACCGCTCCATCTTCGGCGAGTTCTTCATCAACCTCGTCCGCGTCGGCGAAACATCTGGCACTCTTTCGGAGAACTTCCGCTACCTCGCCGCCGAACTTGGGAAAAAGGGTGAGCTCCAGAAAAAGATCCGCGGAGCGATGGCGTACCCCATTATTATTCTCTTCGCGACGCTCGGCATCACCGGCATCCTCTCGTTCGTCATCTTTCCAAAAATTTTGCCCGTTCTGAAAAGTCTCAACACCGAGCTCCCGTGGACCACCCGAACATTCATCGCTACTTCGGAGTTCCTCTCCACCTACGGCGGACTCGTGTTCGGCGGAGCTGTTCTCCTCGCTATTTCGTTCTGGCTCCTGCTTCGCATCGAATCGTTCCGCAGGGCGTGGCACCGCTTCCTCCTCGCGCTCCCGCTCATCGGCCGCCTTACGACCGAAGTGAACATCGTGAACATGGCGCGGACATTGAATTTGCTTCTCCGAGGCGGCGTGAAGATCGTGCAGGCACTCGAGATCACGGCCGATACGCTCGGCAGCCTCGTGTATCGCGATGAGGTTCGCGCAATCGCGGAAGCGGTCAAGCGTGGCGAGCCGATGAGTAAGACCATGATCGACCACCCGCGCCTGTTCCCGCCCACGTTCTCACAAATGTCGATGGTCGGAGAGAACACCGGAAAGCTCGATGAGACGCTGGTCTTCCTCGCGGATTTCTACGAAGGAGAGCTCGACAGCTCGACGAAGAGCCTGAGCAACGTCCTCGAACCACTCCTGCTGCTGGTCATGGGAGGCGTAGTCGCGTTTGTTGCGCTGTCCATCATGACTCCTATCTATAAGATTACCCAAACGCTCGGCCGATGACACGCCCGGTCCGCCACGCTTCTGCCGCCGGATTTACCGTCGTCGAGACGCTGATTGGCCTCGCCATACTCGCCATCGTGAGCACCGGCGTGTATTTCTCGTATGCGAATGTCCTCGAAATTGTCCAAGCGGCGCACTACAACAGCGCTGCGCTCTCGATTATCGAATCCCATGTGGAGATGGCGCGGAACATGCGGTACGAGGACATCGGCGTCCAAGGAGGCGTCCCGCAGGGAAAGCTGCAGCAGGTAGCAACCGTCACCGTTGGCGGTATTCCTTTTGAGCTCCACACCTATGTTCGCAACATCGATGACCCGTTCGATGGAACCCTCGGAGGCTCTCCGAACGACACAGCTCCCGCCGATTACAAGATCGTGCAGTTTCAGGTGACCTGTGAGGCCTGCTCCCGATACAAGATCATCTCGATGGCGACCTACATCGCCCCAAAAAATCTCGAAAGCGCGAGCAAGAACGGCAACCTATTCATCCGCGTCTTTGATGCCGCCGGAGCTCCGGTCCCCGGAGCAACCGTCCACGTCACGAATGCATCGGTCGTGCCCGCAGTCGACCTGACCGATACGACGAACAACGATGGACTCCTCCAGCTCGTTGATATCGCCACGAGCTCGGTCGGATACCACATCACGGCACAGAAAACCGGATACAGTAGCGACCAGACGTATCCTCCCGGCTCGCCGCCGAACCCGCTCCAGCCCGATGCGACGGTCGCCACCCAGCAACTGACCATCGCAAGCCTCGCCATCGATCGCCTCAGTACGCTGAGTGTACGGGCGCGCGATCAGGTCTGCACGCCCGCCGAAGGGTTCTCCTTCCTCATGACCGGCAATAAACTCATCGGCACAAGTCCTGACACGCCGCGATATTCGGCAACTCACACAACATCCGCATCAGGTACAGCATCGCTGGGTGATATCGGATGGGACACCTACACGCTCCGGCCGACGGATGCTACTCGCGATATCGCAGGCGCCACCGCCTCCCTCTCTCTCGCTATTGATCCCGCAACAGCACACGCGATGACATGGCTCGTCGCGTCACGCTCCGGCGATGCGCTCCTCGTGTCGGTCACCGACAACGCCGGAAACCCGCTCAACGATGCGGTGGTGCGGGTCACGGGCACTGCATACGACCAAACACGAACAACGGGACGAGGATCGCTCACCCAAACACACTGGACTCCCGGCTCATATACATTCGCAAGCGACTTCCTTGATGTTTCGAATCCGGAGCAGCTCACCCTCCTCGCAGCGAACGGCTCATACGCGAGCGCGAGTCTTGAGTGGCTCGAGTCGGGCACTATTGATCTCGGCACATCGAGCGTCACCTTCCAGGATCTCCAATGGAACCCGGGAACTCAGCCGGCCCAGACGGGAGCGGACAGCTTGAAATTCCAAGTCGCCGCAAACAACGACAACGCCACATGGACATGGGTCGGCCCTGACGGCTCCCCAACAACATTCTTCACAACATCAGGACAAGCAATCCCTGCGTTCCTCGCTTCGAACCAATATTTCCGCTACCGCGCATACTTGAGCACCGCAAACGATCAGGTAACCCCAACTCTTGAGGATATCTCGCTCGGATTCTCGTCGGGATGCGTCCCATCAGGACAGGCGTACTTCAATGGCATGGGTGTGGGAGCCTTCACCGTCGAGATTACCCGCTCCGGATATCAGCCGCTTACAACAACGCTCTCCGTTGATGGTGCATGGACCCGTACCGTCCTATCGCTCTCTCCATGAAACAGAGCGGCTTCACATTAATCGAGCTCCTCGTCGGCATCGCGCTCATGACACTCGCGCTCGGATTCGTGACGCTTTTCGCGATGGACATTTCCGACTTCGGATCGGATCTCAATACCCGCCTGGAAACCGAACGGGAACTTGATCTCACACTGCGCACCATGATTTCAGAAATACGCTCCATGGGACCCGGCGAGAACGGAGCGTACCCGATTGCTATCGCATCTGCGAGCGCATTCACATTCTTCAGTGATATCGACGGCGACAACTCCTTCGAGCAGGTGCGCTACTTCCTCGACGGCACCACACTCAAGAAGGGGGTGACCGAACCGACGGGAACCGAGCCTGTACAGTACCCCCCTGCAAACGAGGTCGTGAGCGAGGCTGTCCATTGGCTCGTCCCGGGACCAATCTTCACCTACTATCCCGCGGGACTTCCATCCGAGACGGGACCGCTCGCCGCTCCTGTCGATGTGTCGGCAATCCGTCTTCTTGTCATTAGCGGCACCACAGATCAGGACGCCAGCCAGCCACCGCTCCCATCCACGCTTTCAATCACCGTGACCATCCGCAATCTGAGAGGCGACATATGACACAGCCCCACCACACCACCCGCGAATCCGGCCAGCTCTCGATGTATGTGCTGGTGTTCAGTGCGGTATCGCTCATCATGCTCTCAGCGTTCGTGCTCTGGGCAGACGCGAACATCAAAGCGGTCTTTCGCGATACCGACCGCGCCCAAGCGTTCATGTCCGCTGAAGCGGGCATCGAATACTATCGGTGGCACCTCGCCCACGCGAAAACCGACTACAAAGACGGCACGGGACAGCCCGGCCCCTACATTCACACGTTTGCTGATAAGGACGGAAACGAGGTCGGCTCATTCTCCCTCGAGATCGCCGCACCTCCGGTCGGCTCGACCGTCGTCGGCATCACCTCAACAGGAACGGTTGCAGCGAACTCGACCATCAGCAAGATCATCGAGGCAAAGATGGCCATTCCTTCATTCGCAAAGTACTCCGCAGTAATCGGGGACTATGTGCGTTTCGGTGCGGGGACCGAGATCTACGGCCCCATCCACTCCAACCTCGGCGTCCGCGTTGACGGAGTCGCGCATAACCTCGTCACAAGTAGCGTCGCGAAGTTCAACGATCCAGACCACTCGGGCGGCGATGAGTTTGGTGTCCACACGCACACCGCCCCCGTCGACCCCTACCCGCCATCACCCGTTCCCATCCGTTCGGATGTGTTCATGGCAGGTCGGCAGTTCCCCGTGGCCCCCATCGACTTCGTCGGACTCACTCAAGATCTTGCGAACATCAAAACCGATGCGCAGTCTGCTGGATTCTACCGCGCGTCATCAGGAGCCAGCGGCTACCACGTCGTCCTCAAAACGAACGATACCTTCGACCTCTACAAGGTGACGAAGGTTCTTCGGGCGCCCAATGGATGCGTGAGCGTCCTTGGGCAGAAAGATTGGGGAACGTGGACCGTCGAGACGCAGACTCTTCTGGGAAACTATGCATTCCCATCGAACGGCCTCCTGTTCTTCGAAGATTCCGTCTGGGTTGATGGGACCATCAACACTGCGCGCCTCTCCATCGCTGCCGGTATTTTCCCTGAGAACTCGGCTCACTATGCGCACATCACGGTCAACAACGACCTCCGGTACACCAACTACGATGGGCAGGACATTCTCAGTCTCATCGCACAAGGGAACGTGTCGGCCGGCCTCCAGAGTGAAACCGATCTGCGCATCGACGCCGCACTCGTCGCTCAGAACGGGCGCATCGGGAGATACTACTACCAGGGCCCGTCCGGAAACCAGAATCGTTGCGGCCCGTACCATGTCCGGCAGACGATTACCCTCTACGGCATGATGGCATCCCGTGAACGGTACGGCTTTGCATACACCGATGGCACCGGATACCAGAATCGCATTATCATCTACGACGCAAATTTGCTCTATGGACCTCCCCCGAGTTTCCCGCTCACCGCGGACTACTACACCCCCATCTATTGGAACGAGAAGAAATAGCTGCAGTGTGGATAAGCAACGGCCCGATACGCGGTATACTAGAGGGGAACGGTCGATAGCTGGGACGCTCCATGCATGGCGTCGCAGCAACAACAGTATTTAACTCTTCGTATTAACTCATACTACTTATGCCCGTGAAACTTACGCCCGTGAAACTTACGCCCGCGAAGAAATACCAGAAGGGTTTCACCCTTATCGAAATCCTCGTTGTTATCGGTATCATCGCCATCTTGGCGGCGGTCGTCATCGTTGCGTTGAACCCGGCTCGTCAGTTCGCTCAAGCCCGCAACACGCAGCGCTGGAGCAATGTGAACACGCTCCTGAACGCAGTCGGTCAGCGCATGGCAGACAACCGCGGTCTCTGGACCAGCGGCAGCGGATGCCCGTCCTCCATTCCGTCTTCGTTCACCGTTGTCGGCTCCGGCTCCGGAAACACGAACCTCGGCGGATGCTTGGTGCCGGACTACGTCTCGACCATGGTCACCGACCCGACAGCAGGCGCTTCTGTCGCCTCGACCGGATATGAGATCATGCGCGCCGCGAATGGCCGCATCACCGTTCAGGCCCCGTATGCAGAGCTTGGAGAGACCATCTCGGTCACTCGCTAAGACGCATTCCCATACAACACGCGCCCCGATGGGGCGCGTGTTGTATCGTGGTATACTAGTGGCAATGAAATGGCTTCTCGTGTCCATCTTCGCCGTCTTTGGATGGGTCAGTGTAGCAACTGCCGCGCCATACACGGAGTTCGCTCCCGACTATGCGCAGAGCCTCATGCTCGCCTCATCGGAAACGGCATCTGAGATATTTCTGCCCCTGAATGAATACCTCAGCGGGCTTGATGTTTGGCTGAGCAACACGAATACGGCGGGCCCCGCAACATTCTCACTCTACAACCCCGCCGGTGCGCTCGTCGCTGAGCGCACCCTCACGGTCCCCGCCCTCGCCGATGGCGATACGGGGACCCGAATCCATGTCGCGCTCCCTGCGCAAATCGCGGTTCACGGAAATGAAGCGTACCGGATGCGCATCACCAGCACCGTTCCCACGATGCAGCTGTACTACGCAACCGCACAAAAACTCTTGGCGCATAACGGCACGCCGCTCCCCGCCTACACAAACGGCATCGCGCGCCTTGGCGACGAGGATACCGCCTTTAGCTTCCTCTACGCCCTCTACGAAAGCTCCGAAACGACTCCGCCACAGATCGCCAACGTCACCATTACACAAACGAGCCCAACACAAGTCGTCATCAGCTTCACATCAAACGAGCCGGTCGACCGTCGCGTCCAGTATGGTTCGTCTACCCTCGACTGGACGGGACAATACGCCTCGTGCCTCACCGGCGTGCAGACCTGTACCGCAACGCTACCGGTAATCCCTGGAACGACGTACCCGTATACACTCACGGCACGGGACACTTGGGGGAATGCATCATCGACTACAGGAACCTTCACCGTTCCCAGCACAGAGTCGTCGCCAAGCCCAACAGCGAGCGCCGTACCCGCAAGCTCTCCGCCTCCAGCGCCCAGCCCAACACCAAGTCCAACGCCTGATACTACGGCTCCAATCATCACGAATGCCCGCACCGTTACCATCACCCCCACCAGTGCCACATTTGCATGGACAACCAATGAGATCGCGAACAGCACCGTCGTCGCACAGCTCACCCCCATCCTCATCACCATTGGCGGTAATAGCGACGCGACGCTTGAGCTGGAGCACTACATCACAGTCGGAAACCTCACGCCGGACACATACTTCCGCGCGACGATTACCTCGACCGACGGATCGGGGAACAGGGGTAGAACAACGGTAGACTTCCTTACGCCAAAGGAAACCACTGCAACCCCCGCGCCATCCCAGCCGTCCCCGACAGTAACAACCGTGCCCACTTCTTCACCGGCAACGGTCAGCACCACGAACACGGGAGGCTCGCCGAGTGTGAGTTGGCCGTCAGCGCCATCGGGTCAGACAACGACCGGATACCGCATCGATGTCTTCGACGCAGGCGGTACCCTCGTGAAAAGCGCAACTGTATCGCCTGAGCAGTACCGTCTCACGCTCGACGGCCTCGCGGATGGCGAGTACCGCGTCGTCGTCTACGCAAACCATGACGGCGCATATGAAAAGGTCGCTCCGCCCGCAGCGGTCCGTGTGCGCACCCCATCGCTCCTTGAGCAAAGCGTCTCGGCGGCTCCGTACGTATTGGGCGGCATTGCGCTCATCCTCGCCGTGAGCATCGGCATTCTGAAACTTAAGAAGCCAACAACAGCTACCGCTCCCCCCGAGCAGCCTCCGAGACAATCGGGAGCCCAGACGAACCCGACGACATTCGGATAACGATAAAGCGCCGCTTGAAGGCGGCGAGGAATGGTTCGAGCGCAATCAGCCGCCGCCCTTCGCGCTCGTCCATTTGCTCAGGATCATTGAACGCGACGAGGCCCTCGAAGAATCCCGTTACGACGATGATGTGCCCTCCGCCACGATGAGGATCGAGTCCCGCGTACACGCTCGCGAGAACGGGACCATGCGCAAGCTCGCTGCACAGTGCGCCCCACGCCTCAGGCGCAGTCTTAGGCGATGGCCCCTTCTCCGCATGATCGACGTTACACCCCTCGTACCCGTACGCGCGCGCAAGATTCACAAGCCCCCGATGCGACCATCCAACACCCTGCACGTACGCGCCGATGGCACGCCCGCGCTCTAGGAGTTCATCAACCGCTGCGGTTCGCGACCGCGTATCGCGAAGATGCCAAAAGTCCATCACCATCTTCAAAGCAGTAATGCCGCACCCGCGAGCCCGCCATTCATGGTCGCCGAGGTCCGTATACTGCGATGAGAAGGGAACGTCGTGTGAGACCATAGTCTACGATACCTCGACAGATGTGGACCCAACCGGATTCGAACCGGTGACCTCCTCATTGCAAATGAGGCGCTCTAGCCAGCTGAGCTATGGGCCCAAAAACCAGAGTCTACCAGAAAAAGTTGCAGAATACCAGCTTTTGGGTTATGATTTCCCAGCTGCGGGCGACTAGTTCAGTGGTAGAACGCTGTCCTGATAAGACAGAGGTCGAAGGTTCGATTCCTTCGTCGCCCACCCCAACGGAAACCGGCCAATGGCCGGTTTCCTGCAAAAAACCTTGCCAAAAACACAACGGTATGGTAGGATTTCTGTACTGCTATGACCGATACCAAGACACTTACCTCGGTCAATAAGGCCCTCAAAGAGAAGTTTAAGGGCCGGAAACTCGTGTTCGGAAAAGGCTCCGTTGGAGCGAAGGTCGTCGTCGTCAGTGAGATGCTGGGAATCCACGGCGAAAAAGACGGCACCCCGCTCGGAGGACCGCACGCAAAAATGCTGAACAAGCTGCTCCGCGATGCCGGCATTGATCGCCGGAAGGTCTACGTAACCAACGTGGTCAAATACCGCCCCGAAGAAGACAAGCTCCCGACGCCGAAGGAGATTAAAAGCCACGCCACGTTCCTCAAGGAAGAGATCCGAACCGTAAATCCGGAAATCGTGGTCACGCTAGGAAATCTTGCCCTGAACGGCGTGGGCCTCCGCATCCCCGTCGAGAATGTCCACGGCCGCACGTTCCCGCTCGGCGGCTATCGCCTGCTTCCGACCTTCCACCCCGAACGCGCTCTTCGCGATCCGGACGCAAAGACGCTCCTCGAGGCGGACTTCGCGAAGCTCAAGGAACTCATGAAAGCCCCGAAGCCAGAAGCAAACTAACACCCCTCCATTCCGGAGGGGTTGTTTGTATTATCTCTTCCTTTTGAGAACACTCCGAACCGCTTCCTCGATAGCGGGAGTCGTCAGGCCGAATGCCTTCATCAGCTCCGCGGGAGACCCAGACTCTCCGAACCGATCGCGAATACCGATGAATTCGATAGGGACCGGATACGACCGCGCGAGCACCTCGGCAACCGCAGAACCCATACCGCCGGCGATCTGATGCTCTTCGGCCGTCACGACCGCACCACACGCTTTCGCGGCGGCACAGACCGCTTTCTCATCCATCGGCTTGATGGTGTGATTATTCAGAACGGTGCATTCAATGCCATCACGGGAAAGAGCATCGGCTGCCATCAACGCCTCATACACAAGTGCTCCACACGCAATGATGGCAACATCGGAGCCCTCTCGGAGTGTCACGGCTTTTCCGATCTCGAAAGGTGCGTCTGGCGTCGTAATGACCGGCGTTTTCTCACGACCAAGCCGGAGGTACGACGGAACCCCGTTCTGGGCGATAGCAATCGTCGCCCGCCGCGCCTCATTGGCATCGCAGGGAACCACAACGGTCATGTTCGGCACCACCCGCATAAGGGCGATGTCTTCCAGCGCCTGATGTGTTGCGCCATCAGGGCCAACGCTAATGCCCGCATGCGCCCCGACAATCTTCACGGGGACATTGTTCAGGCAGATGTTCGTTCGAATCTGCTCGTTGTTCCGCCCTGGGCTGAACGTCGCATAGCTCGCAATGAACGGAATTTTGCCTGCCGCGGCGAGTCCCGATGCGACCACCGCAAGGTTCTGCTCGGCGACACCGATCTGGATGAACCGATGGGGGAAGCGCTCGGCGAACCAGTGGCTCCGCGTGGACTCGGTGAGATCGGCACACAGCACGACAATACGCTCGTCGCGTTCGCCGGCGTCGACAATGCCCTTTCCGTATCCGTCACGCGTCGGAACCATGTCTAGCGTACCGGATCGGAAGTCGCTTGTGTTTGTGTGCGCATCCATACAGTGAGAGAGCAACTACCCTCATGCGTCCCGCCATGACAAATGCCATCGTGGGACGGTCAGACTACTTGCTCTGTCCCCAAATAATTCCAATAACTACCAACACGGCGACACCGATAAGTCCGAACAGAAGACCGGTACTCATGATGCTCCCCACCTCCTTTCACGCTGCATCATCATACGATGGAATACGATATCACTCGCCACTCGGCCGACATACACCGCACACCGCTGCTTGCACATCGGAAGAAGCTCCCTGCGCAATGAGTGCACGGCAAATCGTACGTTGCCCCTCGGTAGTACACGCATCGCCACCTATCGGACTCGCAAACGATCCCGAGAAGTCGACTCCCAGCACGCTCGGAGCAGCAGGGAAGCCGCTCATGATGCTTGCATAGAGTTGCTGTTTCTGTGTTCGCGAAACTCCGCTCTCCTCAATGGTCGTCATCATGAATGCAGTGCGCTGCTGTGACGCCTGCCTCGCCGCCCGCGCTTGGAGATACTGCCATCCGCCAAACGCGAATGAAGCTCCGGCAAAGAGGAACATGACGGCGGGAAATAGAATGCGCTTCTCCATATCAGCGAATGAAACACTGTACGCAGGCAGCATTGTCGATACTCATGCGAAATTGCGAAGCGTTCGCACACGCATTCCCCGGCTCCTGCTCTCGGGCGCAGAGTGCGTTCGCCTGCGCAAGCGACTGAGCAAGTGCAATGCAGCGAGTCTTGACCGTTTCGGTACATGCCTCAGCGGGCACCGGAGCGTCTGCGCTTGAGCGCGAAAGGTCAACAACCGGCGGCGGTGTTGCGAGCGAGGCGAATGCCGCATCCACGATGGTCGCCTTCGTTGCCGACCCGATATTCGCGTCTTGCACCGCGCCGAGAATGCGATACGCCTGCTCGTAGGCAAACCCGCGAGCATTCCCCGCCTCGATGTTCTTGTACACGCCGAATCCCAGCGAGAACACGGAAACGAGTACCGAGAAAATCATGGTCAAATCACGCAGCATGGCTATTGGTGTTCACTCTGTATGGTACCACGAAGTGTGCGGAGCTCCGCGAGGAACCGCTTCGCTTCATCAGGCTTCGGAGGAATTCCATGCCATGTATAATCAAATTCGATTTCCTTTACACCCTTCCCAGGAATGGTATGCGCGATGATGACGGTTGGCTTCTCAAAGATAGCCTTCGCCTGCTGAACTGCGTCAACGAATGCTTCGATGTTGTGCCCATCCACCTCGAGGACGTGCCAGTTGAACGCCTCCCACTTTGCCCGAAGCGACTCGAGCGGCATGACCTGCTCGGTCATGCCGTCGATCTGGATGTTATTGCGATCAATGATGCCCGTCAGGTTGGAAAGTCGCTCTTTCCCTGCCAACATAGCCGACTCCCAGAGGACGCCCTCGTCCTGCTCGCCGTCAGACATGAAGCAGTAGGTGCGCCAGTACGCACTGTCCATCCGTGCTGCAAGCGCCATGCCAACCGCCTGACCCAATCCAGACCCTAATGGGCCAGATGTCGTCTCAACACCGGGGAGACGCTCTCGTTCGGGGTGGCCCTGCAAGCGACTCCCAAATTTTCGGAGCGTCAGGAGCTCGTCGACGGAAAAGTACCCCGAATGCGCCATGGCCGCATACCGGACCGGAGTGATGTGGCCGTTTGAGAGCACCAGTCGGTCACGAGAGGCGAGGGCGGGATTCTTCGGGTCGTGATTCAGCACATGGAAATACATGGCCGTAAAGATATCGGCCATGCCGAGTGGACCCGCCGTGTGCCCCGAGCCTGCGGCGACCAGCATTTCAAGGATACTCTGACGAATCTCATTCGCCTTCAGCTCGAGCTCCTGTATCTTCTTTTCAGAAATGTATTCCGACAATCTGTATTCGCTATTCGCCTACGAAAGACTCCCCGCAACCTCAAGAACATGCAGCACCAATGAATTCGTATACCCGAATTCATTGTCATACCAGGAGTAGACCGCGCAGAAATCGCCGTCTACCACCTTTGTGAGAGAAAGATCGGCGATAGCAGCATGCGAATCACCGATGATATCGCTTGAGACGAGCTGGTCGCGCGTGACCGTAAAAATATCGCTCCACCGAGGATCCTTCGCCGCGGCCTCGAGAATTGTATTGACCTCCTCGACGGTCGTCTTGCGCTTTGCCAGGAATGTCACAGACGAGATGGAGCCGGTGAGGACCGGCACCCGCAACGAGATGCCGTCGAAGTGGCCGTCCATGCCGTCAACGACCCGAGCAACTGCAATCGCGGCCCCCGTCGTTGAAGGGGTGATGTTTGCCGCCGCCGCGCGCCCGCGCCGAAAATCAGCACCCTTCGTCGGTCCATCAATGAGCGTCTGCGTGGCGGTATAGCCGTGCACGGTGTTCAGGAACGCCTTCTTGATACCCAAGCCCTCCTGAAGAATCTGAATAACCGGTGAAACGGAGTTCGTGGTGCAGGAGCCATTATTCGAGAGCGTGCATGTTTTGAGCTCGTCGGTATTCAGTCCGACCAGTACGGTCTTTGCGTCGGGCCCATCGTCGTCCTTCGCCGGAGCGGTCAACACGACCCGCTTCGCACCGGCGGTGATATGTACTCGAGCCTGTTCGTACGACTCAAACACACCCGTCGCCTCAACGGCAATATCGACACCGAGCTCGCCCCACGGGAGCGCAGCGGGGTCTCGCTCCTGCAGGAACAGGAACCGACGACCACCCACCACGAGCCACGTCTTCCCATCAGCTTCTTCAACAGCCACCTCATGCTGGTATCGACCGTACGCGGAATCGAAACGAAGGAGGTATGCGAGATTCTCCGGATTCCCGAGATCATTAATGGCGACAATCTCCAGCTCCGGCTTCGTGAGCGCCAGCTTAAAGAACGCGCGACCAATGCGCCCAAAACCGTTAATCGCGACTTTTGCCATACGATCATTTTACCATGCGGGAAAAAGAAAACGCCCCGCCCTTATGAACAGGCGGGGCGAGGTGCTCGCGATGAGCGATCTGGGCGCGAGCCCCAGCTCATCTTTCTTCGGCTTCTGCGGCTGCTGAGGAGGCGCCGGAGACTGGGGCGAGGGCACAGGCGGGCGCCCGTTCAGGGAGGGCAGGATTTGCCCTCGCAAGAACACGAATGGTCCGCAGGCCGGCGTACGTCGCCCCTCATCCGTCTCGGCGCAAAGCTGGATGCCGGTCAGCTGATAGAGGGGAACGCACCCCTTATCTTCCTCGCACGAGATGAGGTAGGTATGCTCCCATGTCTCCCGAGGCCCGCCCTTCCGCCGATACACGACTTCAACCTCAACGCTTTCCGGAACCGGCCACGGGACACCAAAGACGCTGATGACCCTGGATGGGACGTACACAGCGGTGAAACTGAGCACGGTCACACCCTCGGCCATGAATCGGTCGTCATGGATGATGCCGTATGCGCCACGGTCGCCGCGCGCCATGTCCAGTCGATGCGGACGAATACCGAACGCAATCCACGACAGGGCCAGTGACGCCAACACCGCGCCGGCAGCGCCTATCGCGCTCAGCGCCGACCATGCGAGTCCTCTGAAAGAGAAGGAGCGGAGGAGCGCACGCGGATTCAAGATGGCCCGCACGAGCACAATGAGGAGACACGTCCCGAGGAGAGCGATGCTCCCCAAGCCGACGAACAGGCGAACCATGGCAACCTCCGCGCTACATGGAAAAGAACGCCCAGCGAGAATGACAAACAATGACAGACTACAAAGTCTGTGTCAACTTTCGAAGAAACGACCGCCGATGAAGCATGCAGGGGCCATGCTGTCTGAGGCGAGCATAGTGCAGACGGGTAGGGTACCCTTTGTGTTGCTCGAATCCGTACGCGGGATATTCGCGGGCATACTCAACCATGAGGCGATCCCGATGCACTTTCGCGATGATAGAGGCCGCGGCAATAGCCCAGACCTTCCGGTCGCCCTTCACAATGGCCCGCTGGGGAAACTCAAGATTTGAGACAGTCTTATTGCCATCAACGAGGACGATTGGCCCGATACCGTTCTGTCCAACACCACCCACAAGTTCGTGCACGGCTTCCCGCATCGCATCTCGACTCGCCTGATAGATATTCATGTGGTCGATAATCACGGGGTTACGAGAAGCGATGCGCCACTGGAGACCCGGCTGCTGCATGAGCGCTTCGGCATATCGATCCCGCTGATGGGGTAGGAGCGCCTTGGAGTCGCGCAGGTTCGCCAGTGTCGGGTGAGAGACTGCGTAGAACCCTGGTTCGACCGCGAGCGCACATACGACGACCGGCCCCGCAAGACATGCCATCCCAACCTCGTCGACACCAACCAGCGGGAAGTACCCCTCGGTAAGAAGATTGCGCTCGAACGTTTTCCGCGGTAGCGTAACCATGTTCTTTCGAGTATGGCCATCTCGGTAGCGACCGTCAACCGTGTCGCATAATAAAGGAGGCCGCATGCGGGAACCTCCCTTCGAGGGCTGGCGCTGGGCGAAATTCGAGTTCGCTCCTGCCGGACGGGCGCACTGCGAATCATGTCTCGGAATGACACGCGTGCGCTGGATTTCCATTCCGCTCCGTTGGACCGCGCACGCCACGCATCCGGACCACAGTATGAATGAACGCTGGGTGTACCTCTGCGACTACTGCACATGGCCTGACGGCGACCTCCTGACCACGACTAGCGTCGATGGCGCTCTCGTCATTCTTCGCTCAAGCCGGAGGCGCGGCTCACGAGTCGTTATTGTTCCGCGAACCATCTGGCTTCACTGAGTCGACCGACCCGCACCGGGCCGGTTTTTATTTCCATGCCCTTGTGATTTCGTAAACCGCGATGCCCAGCGCAATCGCAACGTTCAGGGATTCCTTCTTGCCCCGCATCGGTATTTCAATGACCGCATCGAATAGATTATGCGACGTTACCGGAAGTCCATCGACTTCATTCCCGACAACGACAGCAACGGGAACATCTGAGTGATACGAACGATAATCCGTAGCGCTCTCGCACCGTTCAAGCGCCACAGCGCGTATCCCCTGCTCGCGAAGCGTTCGGATGCAATCCTCGAGTCGCCCCACCCGCTCCCATGGCACTGTCAGCTCCGCACCAAGCGCCGTCTTTGCGATACGCTCGGGATGGATATCCGGCCCCGGAGTAAATCCGGTCAACCAGACCTTCCCCGCCCCTACCGCGTCAGCCGTTCTAAAGATGGCCCCGACATTCAAAATGCTCCGCACGTTGTGGGCAACAATCTGGAGGCCTGGGGGTGTTACCTGTGCGGATCGCATATCGTTGTTCATGGTATCATAGTACTGAACACTAACCTCTTCTTGTATGATTGAGAAATTCCAGAAGCAGCTGCAGATTGGCGGGTGGCTCGTGGTAGCGGTACTGGCGCTCTCGGCGGTCTGGCTCGGACAATCCATCGACCAGCTCTCTCGGACCGGAAATGTCGGCGATGTCATCACGGTCAGCGGGACCGGCACCGTAAGCGCAACTCCCGATATCGCCATGGCTGACCTCGCTATCAGCGTAGAAGGATCGACCGCGGCGTCCGCCCAAACCGAAGCGAATCGCCGCTCGAAGATGGCTGTCGACTACCTCAAGGGCGTCGGCATCAAGGAAACCGACATCAAGACCAGCGGCTACAGCATCTACCCGCAGTACGACTACACCGACGGTCGTACCCGTATCCGCGGCTACCAAGTCACCCAGTCGCTCGCCGTGAAGATTCGAGATATGGACAAGGCAAACACGGTTCTCGATGGGGTTGTTGATGCGGGCGTAAACCAGGTCAACAATTTCCGCTTCGAAATCGACGAGCCCGACCGCCTCAAAGACGAGGCACGAGCAAAGGCCATCGCTGATGCGAATGCGAAAGCGCACGGACTCAAGAGCCAGCTCGGTATCCGACTCGGAAAGATTGTCAGCTTCAGCGAGAGCGGCGATGCCCTGCCCCCGATTATCTACGGTCGCGGCGGCGCGATGGACGTAAAGGTTTCCTCAGCTCCCGCGCCGGAACTGCCGGCGGGCGAGAATGAAATCACCGTCAACGTCACCATCACCTACCAGCTCCGGTAGTCTCCTCTGGCAAGTAAAAAGGGCGTCTTCCACTTCGGAAGGCGCCCTTCATGCATCTCACCGCGCAAGACCTCGCAATGCCACCTCGAGGCGGTACTCATTGCGCTCGTGCCGCTCCGCGAACCGTCGCTGCGCAAGCCGGAGCGGTTCAAGACTTTCGTTGATTCGGCTCCGCTGCTTCAGGAAGTTCTTGGCGGCCTTGATCTCCGCGTAGGTTACCACGCACGGCTCGCCACGGGTCGCCGAAAAGTTTCCGGAATCGAATGGAAAAGCCTCCACCTCCTCAATACGCTTCCTCCCGAACGGGACATCCCAGTGAAACAGGATCTTCGCATCAGGAACCCAGATGGCAACGAACCTCCGGACCGGCTTCGTAGTGCCATCGTATTCGATGCA
This sequence comes from Candidatus Yanofskyibacteriota bacterium, assembly GCA_020847715.1. Taxonomy (GTDB): domain Bacteria; phylum Patescibacteriota; class Minisyncoccia; order 2-02-FULL-40-12; family GWA2-44-9; genus JAGOPO01. The sequence continues at coordinate 67,564 of JADLBM010000021.1, forward strand.
CTCGTACCGCTGTCCCCGCATGATGCCCTCCTCTCACGCGACGCACCATACCATCGGAATAATAGAATGGCAAGCCTTATGGCTCCATGGTATACTGTCGCCATATGAATCCCGTTCTCGTCGCCATTCTTGCGGTCGCCGTGCTCGGTGTCGGTATCTACATCGGAGTGTCGGGCATGGTCACCCAGTACGCATTCGATGTTTCCGGTAGCCACGCCGACCAGATTGCCTGCAGCGCGGATGCCCCCACCGGAGCCGTCGGCCGCCCCATTGTGTTCTCTGCGTCGGGCATCCCCGGTGGCACCGTGTACCACTGGGCAGTCGATGAGGGCTCATTCGCGATTCTCGCCGACGGGCGCCTTCGTGCAACCTTTGCAACGCCCGGCCCAAAAACCGCCTGGCTGTTCTATTTGGACGGCGCACGGTGGCGCCAAGTCAATTGCGCGACGAACGTGCGCTAGGCTATCGCCGAGAGAGCTGGCGGGAGATGGCATCCCGCAATGCTTCCGGATTCGCAATCTGGTCGATGACGAACTCCTTGTCGGAGCCAGCCGTCTGCACGACGACCTTGCCATACTTGAAGAGCGTTCCCAGAATCCCCTGCACGTGCGTGGTCACATCCTGCACGCGATCGAGCTGAAGGATAGCGATGTTGCGATCGAAGAGCCGTTGGTAATCGATATCGATGATACGGCGATTCGTCACCACCCAGATATCCATATAGTAGGTGGTCCAGAACTGCCAGAACACGACCCACAGCACGAGGCCCCAGAGCGCCCAGAGCGTCATCCGCGCAGGGCCGGAAATCTCCGCCTCACCCAGCACTCCGGAGGCGTGGAACACCGCAGACATCGCGAGCGGCGCAAGAAGCAGAAGCGCCAAGCCAACGATGCGAGCCACAATGAACAGCCAATGGCGATGCACCTTGAGTACCAGCTCCTCCCCTTCTTCCATGGGAATAAACATGACTAGGAAATAAGAATGCCGATAACGGCAATCGCAAAGAATACAAAGACTCCCATAAGATAGGTCTGCTCTGCGTGGCGGAACGTCTCATGCTCGAACGGAAACCGCCGCCAGTGATACACCAGCGCCACGGTTACTGCCGCAACGAAAATACCGACCAGCATAGTCAGTACGACAAGCGCCAGCGGCGACGCCTCGAAGCGAAGCGGAGTATCGCCCCAGAGCATACGGAGCTCGGGTATCGGTGCCTGCGAAAGCTGCGGCACCTGCGGAGTCGAGAGCATATACTCCATTCTACCACAAAGAGCGCCCAAGGGGCGCTCTTTGGTTTCTAATTTCACACAGTCAATCAGCTCAGGGTGCGTTTGTGTTCCAGCACCATACAGAACTCCGATTTCGCTGTCGGACCCAGCATAGTTCGTACGCCGGAGCACCGTGAGGCACTGCGACGTACACCCTATATCGACTACATATACCTTTCTCTGTCATCATCCTTTGCATCCTTGCGGAGAAAGAAGTGATAGAAAGGAGGTGATCCAAGACCAGCTTCCGCTAGCCTTGCCTTGTTACGACTTACTCCCTGTTACCGATCCTACCGTGTCCCCCCAGGAAAATAGGGGTCTTCAGGTATTACCGGCTCCCT
>JADLBM010000022.1 GCA_020847715.1 Candidatus Yanofskyibacteriota bacterium
CGCGAGCTTTGCTCCCGGGTCTCATCATCAAGTTACCGTCACCTATAATGCAAATCGATACTCGTGCGGTCGCGTTCAGGTTGACGGATGCTTCAAGAATGAGGCGACCGGTGAGTGTCGTGATTCCGGTGGTGGTCTTGCCCTTGGCGCAGTTATCGATTACGGAACGAACTGTGTCGCGCCGACAGCTTCCCCTGCTCCGACACGGAGCACTCCTCCTTCTCCGACTCCGACTCCGACGCCGACTATCACGACAACGCCAACGACGAGCGCGACTCCAACCCCCACTCCCACGGGAAGCACGCTCCCGCCGGTCGTTTGTTCTCCGACAACACAGCCGGTGACGGCCGGACACGCCATAAATCTTACCGCCTCGGGTGGAACGGGAACTTATGCCTGGTACACGATTGGAGGATTGTCGACGAGCGCGAGCGGAGCGACATACGCGGTCACGTTCGCAACGATAGGGACAAAAGTGGTGGTTGTGGCAAGCGGGGGCAACATGGCCTCGTGCACCGTCTTTGTGTACCCTCCGCCAACACCAACCCCGTCGCTTACTCCCACGCCTACCGCAAGCATAACCCCAACGCCGACCTCAAGCGCAACTCCGACTTCGACGCCTGTCGCGCCCGCACTAACACTCCAGAAGCTGGTGCGGAATGTGACTCAAGGAAGCGGAGAAGCTGATTCTGTAAATGCGAACCCCTCGGACACCGTCGAGTTCTCGCTGCGCGTTTCTTCGGTGGGAATCGGCTCCGTACTGTCTGCAGTGGTTCGCGATAGCTTGCCCGCAGGGCTTACCTATATTCCAGGATCTACAACTGTTGATGGAGCACCCGCCGCAGATGGCATCGTCGCATCTGGGCTAAACCTAGGCGATCTCGCATCGGGAAGGACGGTTACCGTCCGGTTCCGTGCGTCCGTTGCCGCGGCAGGGTTCTTCTCTCAGGGCTCGACCGTTATGACAAACACGGGGTATGCGCGTGGTTCCAATGCGGCTGAGGTAAACGACGTCGCGTTTGTGAATGTCGTGAACGCGCCCCAGAATCTCAGCATGTCGCTTACAAAAATGGGGCGGAATACGAGTCGTGGTCAAACCGGCGAGGCGTCTCCGGTGTATGCTGCCCCCGCAGAGACCGTCGAGTTTATTCTCCGGGTCCGCAATACCTCGAATGCGGTACTTACGAATGTACTGCTTCGCGATATCGTTCCCCAGGGCATGACCGCGCTCGCCGGCTCGGTGCGCGTGAATGGCTCCCCCGCTCCCGACAGTCTTACGAGCGGCGGGCTCAGTCTTGGAACGCTTGCAGTCGGACAAGAAATTACCGTCCTTCTCTCGGCGCGTGTCGCTGTGGCAAGCCAGCTTCCCGCGGGAACGACGACAGTCCTGAATACAGCCCAGGCGAGCGCCGACAGCATTGGGACACTCACCGCCCAGCTTCCAGTCATCATCACGACGCCCACGACCCCTGTTACCCAGGTTCCGACAGGCCCGGGTGAATCCACTCTCCTCGCGCTTATCGTTTCCGCAATCATTACCTTGTTATATGTTGGATACACGAGCACCGATGCGTATCGTCGCCATGAAGCAGGAGCTCTCGCGAAGGGCGCCCATGACGACAAAGATCTGTTCGATTTCCGACGCTAACCCATGAACGAACTATTTCAACGGATTCGAGATCGTGTTGCATCAGGCGCGAATGCTATGGGTGCGTTTTATCGGGCGAACCGTGGAGTGATGCTTGGTGGTATCACGGTGTTTAGTATCCTGCTGATTGTGTGGGCGCGTCTCGGCTTTACGTTCGAGATCGGACGCTTCTTTGCCGCAGAGCCGATCCCAGCCGGGTATGTCCAGATCTGGTCCCCTGCTCCGGGAGGAGGAGTGTATGAATTCGACTCTCAGAAGCAGGGGTGCTTTGGTACGGTGTTCTGTCCGAACCAGCCTCCGAAGTGCAATCGACTGGGAAGTCTCGCATACGCCGTCCGAATTGGAGGCGCGAAGTACGATACGGAGCACAATCTGCTTTTCTCCGAGAATCCGGCGCATGTTGACGACTATACAAAGTGGAGCTGGGCGACAGTTCCTACCACCGAAGCCGATTGGTGTAATCGCACCGACGGGTTTGCTGATTCCTGGTTTCAGACGCATCGCGCGTCTCCTCCGGCGAGTGGGGCTACATTTTGGGGTCACATCGCGCGGTGTATTGATGGCTCGCGCGGCTATACGGCGCTAACCTGTTCGAAGATTATTGGAGCAACAACCGGGACGCCGACTCCATCGGCATCTCCGACCGGTACGCCCGACGTGAATGCGCCAGCAGCGGGAACAATCGCGGGATTCTGCACAGGTGTCACTGTACCGCGGATTACGCTTCGCTGGTCAAAACTCGCTCCTCCGGGAAGCCAGCCTATTGATAGTAACGGTATGAATAAGCGCGTGGACGGTGTGACCACGCAGATGCAGGAGCTGGTGCCGGTAGACAGGGGCGCCTACTGGGAATACGTGGATACTCTGGTGCAGGCTGGCAAGACCTATGAGTACTGGGCAAAATACCGTCCAGATACCCGAACAACAAACTCCTATATTGTGACAACGAGCGCGGCGAATTGCGGTGGCGCCACAGCGACGCCTACGGCTACCGTGACCGCAACAGCGACTCCGACCGCTACGGTGACTGCAACGGCAACGCCTATCGGGACTGGAAATAACGCACAGTTCATTTCCCAGAATGTTCCGACGACAATGAGTCCGGGCGCGACCGCACAGGTCACGGTCACATTCCGTAATACGGGGACAAAGGCATGGGATAAGATCGGGAGCCCCGGAGATTATGGCAATGCGTATCGCATCAAGAGCCAGAACCCCACGGACAATACCACATGGGGTATTGGATTTGTTCCCATTCCGACCGCTCCCATTCAGCCGGGACAGGATGCGGCGTTTGTATTCTCAATCACTGCTCCAACTCAGCTCGGTACCTACAACTTCCAGTGGCAGATGAACCAGGGGCTCGTGGGTTGGTTTGGCCAGGCAAGCACGAACGTTGCCATTCAAGTTGCTGCGACCTCCCCCATCCCGGGAGATATCGGATTCACCGTTTCGGGGAGGAATGCATCCACGGGGAGCGCCGAGGCGGCTACAGTGTCGGTGGCCGGGAATCAGCAGGTTGAAGTTATCACTCGCGTCTCAAGCGCTCCCGGGAACACCGGCATCGTGCGGAATGCGGTTGTGCGTGCCGCGCTTCCTTCCGGTCTTGCCTATGTCGCTGGGTCAACGTCGGTGAACGGCACGCCATCATCCGTTGATTCCATCACGACGGGCGGCCTTGAGGTCGGCGCCCTCGGTCCTGGCCAAGAAGCGGTTATGCGTTTTCGGGCATCTGTACAGAGCGCATCATTCCCTGCTGGTCAGTCTCAGGCAACTATTAGCGTTCAAGCGACCGCAGATGGTATCGGTGCTCGGACGGGACAGCTTACAATTCTCGTGAATCGAGCAACCGGACAGGTGGGTACGGTTCAGACGGGACCCGGCGATGCCGTTCTCGCGGCCCTCTTGGTTTCGGCAATCATCACTCTTCTGTACGTGTCATACACGCATTCGGCCTCCTTTAAGCGACGCGAAGTGGAAACCATCACAAGCGGGCGCGATCCGATGGATTTCCGGAGTTAGCGAGAACAAGCACAGAAAGCGGGCC
>JADLBM010000023.1 GCA_020847715.1 Candidatus Yanofskyibacteriota bacterium
TAAGGTGGCAATACCGAGAGTGCTCCACCCGTTCCCATTCCGAACACGGCAGTGAAATCTCTCAGGGCCCATGATAGTCCTTTACTGGGCGAAAGTAGGTCGCCGCCTTACTCAAGACCGCAAACAAAGATCCCCCTTGGGGGATTTTTGTGTATGTTTGACAAATATTCGGTTTATTGTAGTATAGTAACTACGGAGGTGTGTATGAAGTGTCCTCGCTGTGGCGACATTCTGAACGGTGTTGTCTTTCGCTCCGGGAGTCGCACCGGGCGCGCCGGACACTGCTTTACCTGCGGCTATACGTCCGGGATCCCTGGTGTCCAGGAGCTCTCCGGGAAGATCGAGAACGTGCGGTTCCTACTGAATGGGGATGCTGCGCGTGCCATCGCAGCCCAGGAGGCGGTTGAGATGGCTCGGGCAATGCCGGGCGGACTCTTCGCTGCGAGCCCAGTACTCACGCTCGTCCAGTGGGTCCGGGCGGTCATCGGTCTCGCGTGGACGTGTCGCGAGCCGCAGATCGCTGTCACGATCCAGCCACGCACGGGCGAACTGGAGACTGTTGCGGCGGAACTGGTGATGTCTCCGCGAGCTCTCCGTGTCCCACGGTGGAGGCTCCTCTTTCCGCGAGTAGTGTTCCTTTGATCCGTCTTGGTCGCCGCTTATTCGGCGGCCTTTTTCTTTCTCGGCAAACGCGGTAGGATGGCCGCCTTATTCAAGACCGCAGCTCAAAGACCCCGCAAGGGGTCTTTGACGTATTTGGAATATCGTGGTATATAGGACTGTCCTTTGAAAGGAGCGACTCATGAGTAACGGCCTGAATCCGGTCATGTCGTGGAGACAGGTGCTCTCCATCTGTGGTCTTGGCGTCGCGCTGTTCCTCCTGGTGATGTTTATGCCGACATCCAAGCAGGCGCACGCTTCCGAACGGCCGCAGCCGACCGAGCGCGTCATCATTTTCTCCTGTACCGATGACAATCAGGTTACCTGCCCCCAGCGGCTGATGACGCGGTTCAACGAATGGACGGCCATGCACCCGCGCTATTTCATCACAGGGCGCCAGGTTTCCATCGGTGTTTCCGAACACAATACGAGAGGTTACACCGAGAGGTATCTCTACGCCATGACCCTCTCGGTCTTCTACCTCAATAAGTACGGCGACTGATAGGCAGGCGGGGCATGCATGCCCCGCCTTTTTTGCGGTAGGTGACGGAAAGCTGTACAATGGCCGCATGAACAGGTTCGCGAAGCAGGTAGTTTTTGGCGGCATCTACCTTTTGATTATCGGCGGTATTGCATGGTTTTTCTACCGTGCGTTCGTCCCCGCTCCGACGTGTAGTGATGGCGTCCAAAACGGCCGAGAGGAGGGAGTTGATTGCGGAGGCGTCGCCTGCGGCGTGCTCTGTCCTTCGCCAGTGAAGGCGCTCGAGAATATCGAGCCGCTCATCATCAAGACCGGAGCAGGAGGATACGATGTCCTCGCGCATCTGGAGAATCCCAACGGCGCCTACGGAGCGTCGCGCGTTGATTACGAGCTGGTCGTACGCGATGCAGCGGGGGGCGTGCTCGCAAGTCGTCGCGGGTTCACCTATGTGAATCCGGCCCAACCGCGATACCTTCTGTTCCCATTTCAGAGCCTTCCGGCAACTCCTGCGAAGGCCGAGCTTTCATTCGTTCCTGCTGATGTCGAGTGGGGAGCGCTGACAATTGACGGAGCGGGCGTGGTACAGTTCGCGGTGCGGGGCGAACAGTTTTCTCCGGCGTCAGGGAGTGTGCAGTACACTGCAAACGTGCTCAACCGGAGCCGCTTCGATTTCAACGAGGTGGATGTTACTGTGCTGCTCTACGACCGTGCTGGTGTGGTCGTTGGCGCGAACACTACCATCATTCGCACGCTCATCGCGGGTGAGGAGCGTGCGATTTCTGTCGCATGGCCGTTTGCGGTCCCCAGTGCAGTTCGTGCGCAAGCCATCGTGACGACGAACGTGTTTGCGAACGACAACTTCATTCGTGCCTATGGATCTCAGGAGCGCTTCCAAAGCTATTAGGCGGACCGTTGCCGAGGCGCTTTCCGGACTCGACCTCCCGCTGGTAGCGGGTGTTTTGGCCATGGGAGTTATCGCCGCACTAAATCTCTACGGCATCGGAGGGGCCGATCACACGCTCTTCCGGCGGCAAATCATTCTTGTCGCCGTCGGCATCGGGCTCATGGCGCTCATGTCGTTGGTGAACTATCGCTACCTCAAGAACCACACGCTTCCGGTGCTGGTGTTCTATGGTGGCGCGCTCACGCTCCTTGCGTCCACGCTGCTTTTTTCCGAGATTCGCAACATTCGTGCATGGATTCAGATTGGGGGATTCCAGTTTGAGCCGTCCGAGCTGATGAAGCTGGCCGTCGTCATTCTCATGGCGAAGTACTTCAGTCAGCGGCATGTCCACATCCGGCAATTTCGGCACATCGTCGTGTCTGGTCTCTATGCGGCAATTCCGGCCGTCGTCGTGCTTCGTCAGCCGGACCTCGGCTCCGCGGCCATCATCATGATTGTCTGGCTCGTGATGCTGTTGTCGGTCGGAATGCGCATGCGGCATCTATTCCTGCTGGTCGCGGTCGGCATGGTTGGGGCGTACATGGCGTGGATTTGGGCGCTCGCTCCTTATCAGCGCGACCGTATCAGTGCCTTCATCGACCCGTATGCTGACCCGACCGGATACGGGTACCACATCATTCAGAGTAAGGTTGCCATCGGTTCCGGCGGATTCTGGGGTAGCGGCCTTGGGAAGGGGAGTCAGGCGACACTTGGCTTCCTACCGGAACCGTACAACGACTTCGCGTTCGCGGCGCTCACCGAACAGTTCGGTGCAATCGGCGCACTGGGCGCTCTTTCGGTGCTGGTGTTCATTGTGTGGCGCGTTCTGCGTATCGGTCGCCACGCGAACAACAACTTTGCGCGGCTGTTCTGTGTCGGTGTTGGTACGGTCATATTCGCGCACATGTTCATTAGCGCATCGGTGAATATGGGGCTTCTCCCAATCACCGGCATTCCGATGACCATGCTGTCGTACGGAGGCAGTCACCTCTTATCGATTATGGTGGCATTGGGGTTTGTACAAAGCATCAAGCGGTATGGCTAACCGTTCCGCATCCGACAACTCAGTCACGCTGCACATCGACCAGCCGGAGCCGGGAGTGGTGCAAATCATCCTTCGGGTGGGGGCGGATGTGGTCGCGCAGGAAGACGTTGCGTACCACGGACCTGTTGATAACCTTCTCTTGACGGCCGTTGACAATTTGTTCAAAAGGCATAGAGTAGATAGGTTCGCGCTCAAATCCGTTGAGCTCGGTCAAGGGATTGACAAAAACTCATCCTTGTATAGAATAGTCACATCCTTTGCCGCAGCCGTTGCGGTGGCCTCCGAAGGGCCA
>JADLBM010000024.1 GCA_020847715.1 Candidatus Yanofskyibacteriota bacterium
AGAGAAAGCTGCCGCAGAGAAAGCTGCCGCAGAGAAAGCTGCCGCAGAGAAAGCTGCCGCAGAGAAAGCTGCCGCAGAGAAAGCTGCCGCAGAGAAAGCTGCCGCAGAGAAAGCTGCCGCAGAGCTGAGGCCCGAGGAGCCCAGCGCAGAACATTCTACGGAAAAGACCGCGCCCGTAGAGGTGGGGCCAAAGCCGAAGAGGGAGGGGTTCCTGTCGCGTTTCTGGGAGTGGATGGAGGAGAAGCCTGCAATCGAAATCTGGCTGGACGGTCAGCGGGCAAGACCATTCGCCGCAATCAACGGATATTTTCAGGGTCGCGCCGAGGGGAAGCTCCAGCTTGCCGAGGATCGACTAAAAGAATATGAGAGGAAACTCGCCGGAGCGGGGCTATTCAAGAAGATGTGGTACGGCGAGCGGATTGTCGAGTGGCAGGAACGGGTTGCGGAGCTTACCGCAAAAGCTGAAGCGTGGAACATCTGGCGCGAAACTCATGTTGAGCGGCACAGGACATTTGCGCGTGGCGTCATCGACAGATACGAACAAGAGCTCGCTCCGTATCGCGGGCTCGCACATGATTTTTCAAGTCGCATGGATGTCCAGCAAAACATTCGCGTGGCGCTTGCTCAGAAGCGGGATGAGGCCATGAAGCTTCTCGTGGAGACGGAATCGGCTGGAAGGAAGGGTCGCTGGACGGTGAGGCCGGATGCTCGACGCGAGGTCGACCGCATCCGAAAACAGATTGAAGAAATCAATCGGCGTATTCGCCAAGCGGAAAGGGCTGTAGAGATGAATCGTACAGAGCTCGGGAGAGTTCATGCGAAGATTCGCGAAGGGGAGCTGAAGAGGGATGCGGTCGCCGCAAGCATGAAGTTCCCCGAGTTCGATGCGTTGCGCACCTATGCACGACCGAAAGAGACGGTTCCGGCGCCCGCCAGCGAGAAGATTGAGTTGCGCAAGTGGGACACGGCGAAATTTATTGAAGCGTGGAACGGCCTCGGCCTTGTGCGCATTGAAGATGAGCAAGGATTCATCACGCATGTCGAGCGAGAGCGTGAGGTGAGTGGCGCGAGCGGACTACCAACCACGGAGGAGCTTCTCGATCTCGTATCGTCGTACATTGAGGGGGCGGGTATTTCGAAGGCGCAGAAGCAGCAACTGAAGCGAGACAAGCAATTTTTCCTTGATAACGCATAACCACCATGGTGACGAAACGTACACAACGGAGCGCTGATACGGATGCTGGAAAACCATCGGCGCAGGATGAAGCCCGCGTTGCAGCTCTCGCGGCATTTGCCGACGGCTTAGAGCGAGACACGCTGCTCTACGGTTCCGCACTGGACGGCATGGAGCCGCAGATCGAGGCAGCAAGGGTCGCGCTTGATACCTACGGACTTGAAGCTCGGCTGAGTGCTACCGACCAGAAGGTCGCCGAAGAAGCGGATGCCATTCTTCGCGACGATCTTCAGGGGTTGGCTCAAATTGAAGCCGAAATGGACGAGGACGATGGTCGTGAGAGTGCCGTCTTGGCGAAAGACCGGCAGGAACCTCCGCATGCGTAAGGGCGTTTCGCGTTCGCAGAGGGCCCTTCCATACGGGCCCCGTTTGTGGTATAATGGACTCGTTGGTGCATGCAGGCTGTCGCCCCGTACAATCTCTTTCGAGCTGTATGGGGAGGAAAGTCCGAGCACTTCTCCTTGGAAACAAGGATAAAAAGGTAGCAGGTAACCCCTGTCTGGCGTAAGCCAAGAGGTGCGAGCAGAGACGTCCGGCCCCGAAAGGGGCGGGAGAGCGAACCCAATGTTCTTGATCTATCAGGGACAGAGCTCAATCGCAGTCGCGGGTCCAAGACTGCGGGTGAAACGGCTAAATCCTTACCCGGGTGCAAGTACAGCGTTCTCCGACATCCCGTAAGGGATTGTCGGGGTTCGAAAAGTTCGTACGCTACAGGTGCGTGGCGACACGCATCGCAGAGAAATGACCGCCACCTGCTTTCCGGAGGAGAGCGGGCACAGAACTCGGCTTATCGCATGCATCGACCGACACCCGCCCGTAAGGGCGGGTGTCGCGTTGAGAGGGGGTGGTATTTGTGCTAGGTTGTGGCCGCATGAAGAAGGGGGATTTCATCTTCAATATCATACGGGTTCCCGCCGATTTCCTGATGCTTATCGCGGGAGGTGTTTTAACGTACCTCGTGCGTACCGAGATTCTCGACCAGTGGCGTCCGGTACTCTTTGGACCGCAGCTCCCGTTCGACCGCTTTTTTGGTCTTATTCTCGCGGTATCCGTGCTCTTCGTAGCGGTATATGCGGTGAGTGGGTTGTATGCGATGAAGCTTCGGATGACCGTTCCGCAGGAGGCGGTTCGTATTATGGTGGCATCCAGCGCGGCGATGATGGTGGTCATTTTGGCGATTTTCGTGCGCGCGGAAGCGTTCAACTCCCGCTTCTTGGTCCTTGGGTACTGGGCCATGGCCATTGGCGCTGTTCTGACCGGACGTCTGTTGATGCGCATCATCTATCGACGGCTGACCGTGCGCTACGATCTGGGGGCGCACCGTGTTCTGCTCATTGGGAACGACGATGTTGCTGCGCGGCTCGCGCATACAATGCGTTCCGACCCTTCGCTCGGCTATCGCGTGGTGCGCACACTCACCGATCCCGATATCGCCGCAGTTGTGGCGATTATTGAGGATCCTGGCGTCCAAGAGGTCATCTTGGCGTCACCGGAGTATCCGGCGGAGCGTATTGTGCAGCTTGTTGAGTTGTGCCATGAGCGGCATGTGATGTTCAAATTCGTCCCGAACATCTACCGCACCCTGACGACGCACTACGATGTCGACTCCATCGGGCACATCCCACTCATCCAGCTCCGCAGGACGGCCCTCGACGGGTGGGGCCGAGTATTCAAGCGAGCGACGGATATCGTCGGGAGTATTGGTGCGCTTGTGGCGCTTGCGCCCGTATTCGCGGTTGTTGCGTTCGCCATCAAGTGGGAGACTGAGGGGCCGGTGTTCGTACGTCTCAGGCGCATGAGCAGGAGTCGAGAGTTCGACCTCCTGAAGTTCCGTTCGATGATCAACAATGCGCACGAGTTGAACGGGTATCTTCGTGCGCTGGGAAACGACCGGCGTGATGGCGGGCCGCTATGGAAAATGAAACATGACCCTCGAGTGACGGGTGTCGGGCGGGTTATTCGCAAGTACCGAATCGATGAGTTCCCGCAGTTCTGGAATGTACTGCGCGGCGACATGAGCCTCGTCGGCCCGCGACCCCACCAACCTGACGAGATAGCGAAGTACGAGCGGCACCACCGCCGCGTGCTTGCCATCAAGTCGGGAGCGACGGGGATGGTGCAGTCGTCAGGCGCGAGCGATATGCCGTTCGAGGAGGAGGTTGCGCTCGATACGTTCTACATCGAGAATTGGTCGTGGTGGCTCGATGCGCGCATTATCGCGAAGACGGTGGTACGACTATTCAGAGATCGTTCAGCGGTGTAGCGTGTTCCCATGAAGCTCGCCATCATCCACGAATATTTGAATCAGTACGGAGGGGCCGAGCGCGTACTGCAGGTGCTGCTCGCGATGTTCCCGCGCGCACCTATCTATACGACGCTGTACGACCGTGGACTCACGGGCGGCGTCTTCGAAGGGCGGACGATTCGCACCTCGTTCATCCAGCATCTTCCGTTGGCGCGCCGATGGCACCATCTGTATTCACCGCTCATGCCGCTCGCGGTCGAAGGATTCGATACGCGAGCATTCGATACGGTGCTCTCGGTGTCGGCGTCGTTCGCGAAAGGAGTGCTGACCGCTCCGGGGACGCGGCATATTTGCTACTGCCTCACGCCGCCACGATTTCTATGGGACGACAGCCAGCGGTTCGTCCAACGGTTCGGGTATCCGTTGCCTATCGGAAAGCTCGCTCCGCTGGCGCTTTCGTATTTGCGGGTATGGGATGTGCAAGCCGCTCAGCGTGTCGACCAGTGGGTTGCCATTTCTGATTATGTGCGGAGACGCATCGGGAAGTACTACGGGAAGGACGCGACGGTAGTGTATCCTCCCGTGAATGTCTCGAAGTTTACCGTGAGCCACGCGTCGGGGGACTATTGGCTGATGGTCGGTCGTTTGGTGGCATACAAAAACTTCGATCTTGCCATTCAAGCGTTCAACCGTCTCGGGTGGCCACTGAAAATCGTCGGGACTGGTGTGGAGGAGCGTCGACTGCGGGCGCTTGCGGGGCCAACGATTGAGTTTCTGGGGTCCGTCTCGGACGAGCGGCTCAATGAGCTGTACGGGAACGCGCGAGCGCTCCTCTTTCCGCAAGAGGAAGATTTCGGCATTGTACCGCTGGAGGCGATGGCGGCCGGTCGGCCGGTCATTGCGTTTCGCGGTGGGGGAGCGAAGGAGACCATCATCGATCGCATTACGGGAGTGTTTTTCGAGGAGCAGACGGTCGAAGATCTCATGGCCGCTGTCGATCGTTCAAGTCGTATGAAGTGGCTTCCGACCGTATGCCGCGGACAGGCCGAGCGTTTTGATATTCCTGTGTTTCAGAAGAAAATGGAAGCCGTACTCGCGAACAATCGGTACTAGACCATGGTCATCGGCATCGATATCCGAGTGTTGGGGACGGGGCGCGTGAGCGGCATCGAAGAGTATACCGAGCAGCTGCTCGCACATCTGCTCCCACTCGACGGCTCGGTGCAGTGGAAGCTGTTTTTTGCCGGCAGACATCAGCTCGCACGCAGGCCGTGGATGGACCTGCCGAATGTCTCCCTCTACGATGCGCGCACCTCGAATCGCGTGTTGTGGGCGAGGACATGGCTTACCGGCCGGCCGCATCTAGATCGTCTCGTGGGCGGAGCAGATGCATTCTTCTTTCCGCACTTCCTCCTCGGAGAACTCTCATCGGATTGTCGACGGGTTATGACGTGGCACGATCTCTCGTATGAGCGCATGCCCTACCTGCTGTCGTGGCATCGGCGACGGTGGCACGATGTACAGATGCGGCCCCGAACGCACGCGCGGGCATCAGATCGCGTAATCGCGGTGTCTCAGGCGACCGCGGACGATTTGGTGCAGCTCTATGGTATTCCGCAGGAGCGGATATCCGTGGTGCACTCCGGCATCGATCCACAGCTCCGCCGTGCAAGCGAGCAGGACATCGCGAGGTGGAGAGAGCGCCATGGAATTGTGAACCCGTTCATTCTCGCGCTTGGCACGCGAGAGCCACGGAAGAATTTGCCAGCGCTTGTGCGCGCGTGGGATGCGCTTCGGCGGCGAGGCGATATGCGGAGAGTTGACCTCGTGCTTGTCGGGCAGGATGGCTGGCTCGAGGGTCCGCTGTATGAGGCAATCCGCACCTCGAAGGATCCTCATCGCGTCCGTTTCGTCGGACCCATTGATGCACAGGACCGCGCATGCGCGCTTTCAGCCGCCTCCGTGCTCGCATACCCGTCGCTGTTGGAGGGGTTCGGATTTCCTCCGCTGGAGGCGATGGCATGCGGAACACCGGTGGTTGCCTCTGCAACGTCGTCGCTCATTGAGGTGGTAGGGGATGCGGGTATCCTCGTCGATCCGTATCGGGTCGACGGTCTCGCGGGAGCCCTTGAGGCTGTGCTCCAAGACGCCGGACTTCGTTCGCGGATGGCCGCAAAAGGGTATGAGCGCGCCGCACGGTTCACATGGAGCACGGCTGCTGAGCGGACGCTTGCGGTGTTGCGCTCGGTGGCGGAGAGCACGACGTAGCGGCGTGGTATACTGGATAGGTATGCCCCGTCGTCTCACCGACGTTGTTTCGGATGATATCGTGCGCGAGCTTAAAGGCGCGCTGTTGACGAGCGAGGACGCTCCTGCGCGCATGGTTCCCGTCGATGCGTTTTCCCGCTCCCGACGCTCACCGGTCGTATCTCTGCCGGGTCACAATTCCGGAGGTCAGTGGAAGGCGGTCCTGAGCCTTGCGCCGTGGTTTCTTGGTGCTGGTGTGGTTATCGTTGGGCTTCTCTATATCAGTCAGTACGGCATGAGCGTAAAGGGGCGGGTGGTCCAGCAGGGGAGCGCTGCCATTGGATATCTGGTGAGTGCGAAGGACAGTATGGAGCGCCTCGATGTGGAGCGAGCGCACGACGACCTTCAGCGTGCGCGGGATGCATTTGATGGAGCTGGTCAGGAGCTCGACATACTCGGACCCGCGTTTACGGGTTTCTTGGCGCGCGTGCCAGGGTTCTCGTCGTTGCGTGTCGGGCAGGATCTCCTTAACGCCGGACGGCTGCTCTCTGACGCGGGCATTGCGCTCTCTGACGCATTGGGTGCGATGTCGAACACCGGAGGGCTCTTGGATGAGAAGGGGACCGGGCGCACCACATTTGGTGAGGTGTTCCTCCCGCTCCAGGAGGGACTTGCTCGCGCACGGGATGACATCGATCGCGCGCAGCAGCTCCTTGCGGGCATCGACGATGCAGAAGTTCCGGAAGGTCAGCGCGAGCAATTCACCGCGTTGAAAGATCGGCTCCCCGCACTTCGCGCGCTTGTTGATCGCGGCGCCGCCGCGACGGTATTCCTTTCGCGACTGACGGGGACCGATCGCCCGCAGCGATATCTTGTCCTCTTTTCGAACTCGAGCGAGCTTCGACCGACGGGGGGATTTCCGGGGAGTTACGGCATTCTGACATTCGAGAACGGGAAGGTGAAAGATTTTCGCGCCGATGATGTATACAATCCTGACGGACAGATTAAAGATCTCATCGTGCCGCCCCTCCAGCTACAGCACATCACTCCGAGCTGGGGGATGCGTGATGCCGGATGGTGGGCGGACTGGCCAACATCTGCGAAGAAGACGATGGCGTACTGGGAGCGTGGCGGAGGCGCCGCGGTTGATGGCGTGCTTAGCATCAAGCCCGATGTGCTCGCCGGCATTCTCGCAATCACCGGACCCATCTCGATGCCGGCGTATGATCTCGTGCTGACTGCGGAGAACGCGCTTCCCATGCTTCAGCTGGAAGTGGAGAGTAAGAAGACGGCTCAGCCGAAGCAAATCATCGTTGATCTCGCTCCGCTCATCCTTGACCGTTTGGCACGCGCCCCCGCGGCGCAGTGGGGGAAGATTCTCGTTCTCTTTAAGGAGGCGCTCGATGCGCGCGATGTGATGATGTATTTCGACAACGATGCGCTCGAGAAGTTTGTTGTCGCCGAAGGATGGGACGGCTCAGTGCGGGATACGGGCGGCGACTATCTCATGGTCAATATTGCGAATGTGAAAGGAGCAAAGAGTGATGCGGTCACCAATACTTCAGCCAAGCTTGAAAGCTGGCTTGAGGACGGCGCTATGGTGCACCGGCTCACGCTCACGCGGCGGCACAATGGTGGCGCAAGCGACTACGGGTTCTACAACAAGCCGAACCATTCATGGGTGCGCGTGCTGGTTCCCAGCGGTGCGGTGCTTCGCGGTATCACCGGCAATGAACAGCCGGCATACCGACCGCTCCTGAACTACGCGACCGAGAAAACCGCGCTCCGCGACGGCGACCTCCAGAAGCTCGAAGATACCTACCGGGAGGGGGCTGGTGGTGCGACGCTGTTCGAGGAATCGGGGAAGACCGGATTCGGATTTTGGATGTCAGTGGATCCTGGAACAACAGGTTCCGTCCAGCTCGAGTATGTTGTCCCCGCGAAGTTTGTGTCCAGCGACTACACGCTGTACCTCCAGCGTCAGCCTGGGCTCGATTTCAGCGATGTCGAGGTGACCATCCAGAAAACGGGCGGCGTGAGCGTGAAGCACGCTGAGCCTGCCATGATTGAGTGGCCGGATTCGTGGCGCCTCCACACCACGCTTCCGCGCGACCTCACGCTCTCCGCGAAGATTGCGCGCTAGAGGAGATTTTGGAGTGCGGACGCAAGTCCTTTTTCTGTGCGGAAAAACGTGGTATAGTGCGGAACTGTTATGGCTCAAGAGATACGGAATTTTTGTATTATCGCGCATATCGACCACGGAAAGTCCACGCTTGCGGACCGTTTTTTGGAGCTGACCGATACCGTCCAGAAGCGGCAGATGAAGGAGCAGTACCTGGACACGATGGACTTGGAGCGTGAGCGTGGCATTACCATCAAGCTTCAGCCGGTCCGCATGCACTACGCGCTCGACGGCGTTGACTACGAACTCAACCTCATCGATACGCCGGGGCATGTGGACTTTTCCTACGAAGTCTCGCGCTCGCTTGCCGCTGTTGAGGGCGCCATCCTGCTGGTGGATGCCACCAAGGGCGTGCAAGCGCAGACGCTTGCGAACCTCCATTTGGCCCAGCGGCAAGGCCTCACCATTATTCCTGCGGTGAACAAAGTGGATATGGCGAACGCGCGCACTGCGCAGGTGAAAGAGGAGCTGTCGTATTTACTGGGTGTGGAGGAATCGGAGATTCTGGAAATCTCGGGAAAGACCGGACACAACGTGCAGCAGCTGCTCGAGCGCGTCATCCGGAAGGTGCCGGCGCCTTCGGAGCGGTGGCATGACACATGGACGCGGGCCATCATTTTCGACTCGACCTTCGACGCGTACAAAGGCGTCATCGCCTTCGTGCGTATCGTGTCCGGTTCCATTCGGCAGAACGACAAAATCATGGCGTGGGCGACCCGCGGCCGCGCCGATGCGCTGGAGGTTGGCTACTTCGCACCGCGACTGGTTGCGGCAAAACAGTTGAACGCGGGACAAATTGGCTATGTGGCAACCGGACTGAAGGACCCGGGAGAGATTCGCGTCGGCGACACGCTCACGCTCGCAGGCACCGACCCGGCGGCATTTGAGCCGCTCCCGGGGTATCGCGAGATGCGCCCGATGGTGTTCGCGAGCTTCTTTCCCGAGAACGGCGAGCAGTACGACGAGCTGAAAGACGCACTCGGAAAGCTGAAGCTCACTGATGCGGCCTTGCAGTACGAGCCGGAGTCGTCGGCTGGATTGGGAAGAGGATTCCGCCTCGGATTCTTGGGGATGCTTCACGTGGAGATTGTGACCGAACGGCTGAGTCGGGAGTTCGGCTTGAAGCTCATCGTGACGACGCCTTCCGTGCAGTACGACGTGCTGATGAGCGACGGAACAACCGAGTATGTTAGGTCCGCCGCGCTCCTGCCCGATCCGTCACGGTGGAGTCAGATTGCCGAGCCCATCGTTTCGCTTGAGATTATTCTTCCGGCGACCTATCTGGGTGCGGTGATGGAGCTTGTCGCGACCATCCGGAACACCTATGTCGCGACTGAATACATCGGAACCGAGACGGCGGTGCTGAAATACACCGTGCCGCTCTCGGAGATCGTGACCGAGTTCTACGACCACCTCAAGTCGGTCTCGCAGGGGTATGCGTCGATGAGCTATGAGCCGGCCGGAGTTCAGGTGCACGATCTGGTCCGACTCGATATTCTGGTCGCAGGAGAGCTGGTCGAGCCGTTTTCTCGTATTGTTCCTCGCGAGCAGGCGCAGTACATCGGGCGTGCTATGGTGACGAAGTTGAAAGAGGTTCTGCCGAAGCAGTGGTTCGAGGTCACCCTGCAGGCCGCGCTGGGTGGGAAGATTATTGCCCGCGAGACCATTAGCGCACTACGGAAAGATGTGACCGGATACCTGTATGGCGGTGATGTGACGCGGAAAATGAAGCTCTTGAAGAAGCAGTCGGAGGGGAAGAAGCGCATGAAAGCCGAGGGGCGGGTTCAAATCCCACACGATGTGTTCCTGAAGATGCTGAAGAAGTAGGGTATACTTCTAGCCGAGGAGCGGAATAAGGAGGAAGACGACCATGCTCGCGATCGTCACGAGCGCAATAGCGATGGAAATGAAGCGTTTTGTCTTGTCTTCGATGATCATAGCATCGGAAGTGTATCGTGCCGGCCGGTACAGAGCAACCCCACTATGCATCCTATCGTACGGTCAAAAATAGCGACAGGTGCGCTGGTTCTTCTCGCAGGATGGTTCCTGATGTTGGCATTTGCGGCGGGAATGCGGCGGCACACCGCGGAAGGCGAGTTGCAGGGTCTGCAGCAGCGCATTGAGGACACGCAACGAGAAAACGCACGGCTTGCCGACGAGGTCGAGCGGATGCGGCGCCCGCAGTGGCTGGCTCTTTTGGCGCGGCAGCGTCTCAACTACCGGCAGCCCGGAGAGACCGTGGTGTTCGTGTACAAATCAGAGAAATCCGGTACAATAGTCGCGCCGCAACCCGCTCCTGACGATAGGCTGCGATGGCGTATCTGGTGGGACTGGTTGATCGGAAGCGGAAAGTAGGGAAAGGCGGGCCTGCCCGCCGAAGGCGGGATTCGTATAGTGGTAATACGTGACCTTCCCAAGGTTAAGACACGGGTTCGATTCCCGTATCCCGCTCAGCAACCAAAAAGAGCCTACATGGGCTCTTTTTGGTTGCAGGGTAGAGAGTATACGGGAATCGAACGGCCGGAGCGGTGCGCCCGCAGGAGCGGGCGCCGTGAGGCCCGGTCCTGAGGCGGAACCGCGCGACTGGCGGGGTTCCGACCGAAGGCGATTCCCAGAGTCGAAATGGCCGGAAGGATACGGGAATCGAACAGGGACTTGCTCAACGGGGGAGCCTTGATACAATGGAACCCATGAAAAACTTTTTAATTAGCATCGGTGCGATCGTGGTGCTCGTCGTTGCGGGGTTCGCGTTTTCTGCCAACGCGGATGATACCAGCTCCGATGTGGCGCCCACGCCGACGCCGACGACGGATGCAGGCGTTATTCACCGCTAGGAAGCACTCCACAGAAACCCCTCTCGCGAGGGGTTTCTGTTTTTAATACGACAAGATCGTGGGTGTGATTTTATTGATATTCCGCCGATTTGGTGCTATAGTTCGTGCTGCGCGTACGCCACCTTAGCTCAGTTGGTAGAGCAACGCTTTCGTAAAGCGGAGGTCCCCAGTTCGAATCTGGGAGGTGGCTCAGAATGTTTACCTACGTCCCCAACAAGGTCCTGTTGTCGGTGTACGCCGGAGAGGGTGGCGTGGACGCGCAGGACTGGGCGTCGATGCTGCGCCGGATGTATATGCGCTACGCCGCCGCTCAAGGGTGGGATTTTCGCGTGCTCGACGAGTCGCTGGGCGAACAGCGCGGCATCAAGAGCGCACAGTGTGAGGTGGTCGGGACCGATGTGTATGCTAAACTGAAAGGGGAGGCAGGAGTGCACCGTCTCGTGCGTAAGTCGCCGTTCAACGCACAGGGAAAGCGCATGACGTCCTTCGCGCTCATTCAGGTGCTTCCCGAGATTCCCGCCCACGAGCTCAAGCTCAATCCGACCGACCTCGAGTTCGATACATTCCGTTCATCCGGAAAAGGTGGCCAGAACGTCAACAAGGTTGAAACGGCCGTTCGCGTACGGCACCTGCCTACCGGCATTGCGGTTGCCGTGCAAACGGAGCGGTCGCAGGCCCAAAACAAAGAGAAGGCGCTTCAGCTGTTGGCGTCCATTCTCGCCCAGCGCATGGAAGAATCAAAGGCGAGCGATCTTTCGCAGTTGAAGCCGGAGCTCAAGAGTGGCGGCATCGATCGGGGAAGTCAGATTCGCTCCTATGTGTTGGACGATCATTTCGTGAAAGACCATCGGACAGGAGCGAAGTCGTCGCAGCCTGAGAAGGTGCTCGACGGCGATCTCTCTAAATTCATTCAATAATTTCTCGTAACGCTAGCAATGATCGAACTCAAGAACATTTCCACCGTGTACGACGACAGCTTCGTCGCTCTGCACGAGATCAATCTCGAGATTAAAGACGGCGAGTTGGTGTCCATTGTTGGCCCTGCCGGAGCTGGGAAGAGCACGCTCCTTCGCTTACTGACACGCGAGCTTCGTCCGACGGATGGCGAGGTTGTCATTGACGGCGTGAATCTTGCGTCGCTCTCTAGCGACGACATCCCACTGCTTCGCAGGAAGATCGGCACCATTTTCCAAGACTTCAAGCTGCTCACCGGAAAGAACGCGTTCGAAAATGTGGCATTCGCGCTTGAGGTGGTTGGCGCATCTACCGCGCGTATTCAGGAAGATGTTCCGAAGGCGTTGGAGATTGTCGGCCTTGCCGACAAGGCCGTGAACTTCCCGCACCAGCTTTCCGGTGGCGAGAAGCAGCGCCTTGCCATCGCCCGCGCACTCATCCATCGCCCGCGCATTATTCTTGCTGACGAGCCCACTGGAAACCTCGACCTCATCAACAGCCACGACGTGATACAATTGCTCCAGAAGATTAACGAGCTGGGCACTACCGTGGTGCTGGTCACGCATAATCGCGAGATTGTTGATGCGCTGAGTCGCCGCGTTGTGACCATGGAGAAGGGGAAGATCGTGCGCGACCAAACAGAGAACGGGAAATACATCATTTAGACCTGCATATGCTGAAAGAAAAACTTCTTCGCGTCATTGTCTCGGGTTGGACGAACTTCCGACGGAACAGCTATGTTTCTTTCGGCACAACCGGCGTCATGGCTCTCGTGCTCCTCATGTTCCTCGGACTTATCGCTGCGAACTTCTTGTCTGGCGTGCTTGTCTCGGGACTGGAGAGCAAGGTGGATGTAAGTGTCTATTTCAAGACCGAGGCGTCCGACGATGCCATCCGCGCCGTGAAGGCCGACTTGGAGTCGTTGAATACCGTACGCTCAGTACAGTATGTGAGTCGCGAGGAGGCGCTTGCCATGTTCCGCGAGCGGCACGCGCAGGACGCGCTCATTCAGGAGTCTTTGGCAGAGCTCGAGGCGAACCCCCTGCAGTCATCGCTCAACATTAAGGCGTCTGACACGAGTCAGTACGCCTCCATCGTGAGCTTCCTGGAGACCAACAAGCAGCGCACCGCTATCGACAAGATCAACTACTACGAGAACGAGGCGGTTATCGGGCGTGTCCAGCGCATCGCGCAGTCCACGCAGGAAGGGGGCTTGGTTGCGACGCTCGTGCTCGCGGTCATTGCGGTGCTGGTTGCATTCAACACCATTCGGCTCACTATCTACAATCAGAAATCCGAGATTGAGATTATGCGTCTCGTCGGCGGCTCGAACTGGTACATCCGCGCACCATACCTCATCGAGGGTTCGCTCTATGGCATATTTGCTGGACTCCTCGCACTCGCGGTGTTCTTTGTTGCCGCGGCGAGCGTATCACCGAAGGTTGCACTTCTGATGCCGGGGGTTTCGCTCATCGGGTATGTGGGAGGGAACGCTCCGCAGATTACACTGCTGGTGCTTGCATCCGGAGTAGGCCTTGGCGTGGTCTCCTCCCTCATCGCCATTCGCCGCTTCCTACGGGTGTAGCGGTGGTCTGCCGTATTGCGCAAAGGCCGTTTTCAGTGTATAGTGCTTACGCTTTTGCGGGGTCGTCTAATGGTAGGACGTCAGGTTCTGGCCCTGAAAATTCTGGTTCGAGTCCAGCCCCCGCAGCACATACAAAACATCCCCACGCGGGGATGTTTTGTATGTGCTGCTAGGTGGAGCATCGCGCATGTGCGCGATGCGTCTGGATGAGAAGTCCGGAGCGATGTATCGTCAGCGGACGATACCGCGAGGGCCGGAGCCGTGAGGCAAAGCGGAGCGACGGCGACGCTTTAACCGACGGTGAGTCCAGCCCCCGCAGCACATAAAAGAAACGCCCATATGGGCGTTTCTTTTTAACCGATGCCGGAGTAGGATTGGTATACTATGGCAAACACCTACTGCGAGAGTTGCATGATGCCGTTCGTAAAAGACCCAGGACCGCGGGAGTCGGAGCGATACTGCAGTTTGTGTTTTAAGAACGGGAAGCTTTGTTACGAGGGAAGTGACCTCAAGGAGTTCCAGCGCGTCTGCTACGAGAGCATGGTGCGGAGGGGGACGAACAAATTTATGGCGCGACTGTATACATTCATGATCCGTTTCGCGCCTCGTTGGAAGAATCGCCGCTAACCTGATAGAGTGCGCACGGAGGTTGCTCGGATGCGATACTTCATCGGATATTTGATTGAGGGAGCCGCGGGTGCGTGGCACCGTGAGCTTGCACGCCGCCTTTCGGAGCTATTCGGTACGCGGAAGCCGTACGAGAAGGTTCCGCCGCACATCACGCTTGTTCCTCCGTTCGATACGGACGACATCGAGAGAGTAGAGGTGGTGGTCGGCGAGCTGTTGCGACAACGAAAGAGTCCCGATGCATTCCGCATGACCGGATTCGACCGCTTCGGTGAGCGGGTCGCCTTCGTCGACATCAGGGTCGAGGAGGCCGCATACCGAGTGGTCGAAGATTTGCGGACGCGCATTCGTGGGGTCGTGGCTTCGGCGTCGGGGGAGCCGGCGTATCCGTGGCGCCCCCACGCGACGCTTGCCGACCAGATGACCCCAGAGGTGATGGCGAGCGTCTGGGAGTACCTGCAGCATGTCCAAAAACCGAGCTTCTCGTTGCCGTTTACTGTAGTGACGCTCTTTCGGAAGACTGACGGCGTATGGGTTCCAGAGAAGTCTTTCCCGTTCGGCGCCTAACGGCGCCGTTTTCATAAAAAGACCGCACAGGAGATTGTGCGGTCGTCGGCGCTAGCAGAACTCCTTCTTGAGTTGGTAGGTGGATTCCTCGGGCATGCCGGCGTCGGAGGTGACGGGATCTCCGGGTCCTATTGCGATGCGTGTCTTGGAGTGCTCGACGAGCTTGAAGTAGGTCGGGATGTGCGGCCGCCGGCTGTGTTCGTCGGAGTGCCACAGATCCTTTTTCCGATTGTTCTCGATCCACATGTTGTGGGGTGTGGTTCGTCGCCACACATGGAGGAGTGCCGTTCCTCGTTGGAGAGAGCGGACGACCCCAGAACCGCCGACGAGCTTTCGGAGGTCGCGGAGCATGTGTTCGCGGAAGCTTGGTTCCAGGATGCCGTGCAGGCGGTACAACTCGTCGTAGTAGACGAGCCGGCCGCGCTTCGTGAGGCGGATGGGAGTGAAGAATGTCTCCACCCCATGGCGCCGGCTCACGATGAAGCGCTTTGTGTCGACCCAGCCGTGCTCGTGGCACTGGTTGACCGTTACGGGACCCACGCCTTTGATGGGTGGCTTGTCGTGCCATGCTCCGTCGAGTAGGGAGCGGAGCAGTGCGAACTCTCGATTGTTCATGAGCGGCCTCCTTGGAGGAGACAACGGGTTTTACCATGCCACGCCGTTAGCGGCAATAGCTCGGCACCTTCCTGTACATCTGGCAGAAATACCCGTATGCTTACGCGGCAAAACATATTCCGTGAAGTATCGTCGAGCTTCTCCAATATCCCTTTGCATGACGGGAAACCAATTACATATACACTATGAGCACAGGAAACATCAAAACGATCGTTGACGGGAAGGATTTCGGATTCATCGCACCGGATGGTCAGAAGCCTGGCGACAAGGACCTGTTCTTCCACAAGGAATCGCTGGTCGATGTCACGCTGGAAGAGCTGAAGGCGGGGGACAAGGTCTCGTTCGATGTCGAGGCTGCGGAAAAGGGGCCTCGCGCGGTGAATGTGAAGCGCGCGTAAGTCGAGAAAAAGTACCAGAAACCCGCCATGAGGCGGGTTTCTGGTACTTTGACCCCACGCGGGGGATGATGTATGAATGGGCAAGGGAGGTCTGAATAATGAAGGCGAATGGAGTTGGGCTGGTGCCCGAACCGGGGGATGAAGTGTACACCCCCGCTGGGAGGGCGCGGGTCATCGAGGTTCAGGAGAGTCCGCATAGCCACGGCGTCGTCCACTTTGTCCGTGTCGGGTCGGGCCTTGGCCGTAGCTACAACTGGGAGCAATATCTTGCCGCTCAGCAGGACCGCCTGAAGCGGCGATTCGGAGGGGTGTGATGCCTCAGCGTGTCGACGAGAAGAGCTGGCAGTATGCGGGGCGCATGGTAGACCTCGCGGACCGCATGATCGGGCTGGTGCGGGGCGAGCGCAGACATGCTCCGGTATGGTATCTCGCCGAAGTTGCCCAGAGACTCGGCGAGCCGGAGGAGGATGTTCGCGCTGCCTGCAGGAGCTTTCGGTTTACAGCGGAGTTCCATGTGCGGGGCACGGTGCTCTTCGCGAAGAGCCAAGAAGAGATCCTCGATGATCTGGACTGGTCTCTTGGGACCGGTTACTACGGGCAGGGCTGTGTGTTCCGCCCCGCCAAGGAGAAGACCGCAAACCAGTGACGGCAAGCCCTGCATGCGCGGGGCTTTTTCATATCATGGGCGTGCTGGTGTGGTATACTTGGGGCATGGCGTACCGCGCATTGTTGGAGTACATCCGCTCCGCGAAGACCTGCGGCGCATCGGATATCGAGATTACCGAGCAGCTGCACAAAGCCGGATGGTATCGCGTCGACATTCAGGATGCCCTTGATCTCTACCGACGCCTTATTGCTCGCGAGGAGGCAATGCGGTGCGATGTCGCGCCAACAGCTCCTGCGCCGAGCGTTACCGAGCGACTGATTCCGCGCCACTACGACCCGCAGCTCATTGCGATTGCGGCAATCTCATTCGCACTCGGGTTCATCGGATACCTCGTGCTTGCGAACTAGCTTCCCATGAAGCTCTGGCATGTTCCGGCGCTTGTCGCACTCTTGGCCCTCGCTGCGGGGGTCGTTGTCGCGTATCCGCCTCCGTCTCGCGGCTCAGTGTCGATACCTTCCATACCGCATTCCCGTCCAACGCTCCTCTTCGTGGGCGACATTATGCTCTCTCGATCGGTGGGTGAGCGCATGGCCGCCCTGAATGATTGGCAGTGGCCGTTCGGTGGCATCGCGTCGGTCACGCAGTCGGCGAATGTGGCGTTCGCAAACCTCGAGACGACTATTTCTGAGCGGGGCGTGAAGGGCGGGTGTGGATACTGCTTCCGCGCCGATCCGCGTGCTCTGGAGGGATTGAGCGCAGCGGGATTTGATGTGCTCTCGGTGGCGAACAATCACATGTGGGACTATGGTCCGGATGCATTTGCGGACACCCTTCAGTATCTCGCGGTAAACAATATCAGCAGTGTTGGCGGAGGACGCACTCTTGCGGAAGCGCAGGGGCCGGTCATGCGAACCGCGGGCGATGTGCGGGTGGCGTATCTTGCATATACCGACCTGCTTCCGGCGTCCGCGTGTGCAACGGTGGAGCGTGCAGGAGTGAATTGTTTCGATGATGCGCGTATGCGAGCTGATATTGCACGGGCCCGCGGGATGGCGGATGTGGTTGTGGTGTCATTCCACACGGGCACGGAGTACAAGCCTGAGCACAACATGGTTCAAGAGCGTATCTACCACGCGGCGGTCGATGCCGGTGCCGATCTGGTCATCGGGCACCACCCGCATGTCGTGCAGGATATGGAGCAGTACCGAACGGGATGGATCGTGTACAGCTTGGGCAACTTCGTGTTCGACCAAACGTTCTCTGTCGCGACGATGCAAGGGGCGATGCTCGAGGTGGTGCTTCAGGATAAAGCCGTGGCCTCAGTCCAGCTCATCCCCGTGACACTCTCTCGGGACTACCGCGTCAGCCCTGTTGTGCGGTAGGATAGGAGCATGACGCCACGACCCGATTCTCTTTTCGACGGCATCCCTGAGGCGGCATTCTCCGTGTCCGAGTTCTTGGATGTTACCAACGAGCTTCTGGGTGCGCGCGATGTGGTCGTACAGGGTGAGGTTGTCGGAGCGAAATCCCATCCGACGGGGTTTTATTTTTCATTGAAGGATACTACAGCGCCCGCGCTCATGGACTGCTACATGAGTCCCTATGCGTATCGCGGGTCCGGGCTCACGCTCGAGGACGGGATGCTTGTGAGGGTCGGCGGTATTGCATCGGTCTACAAGCCGAAGGGGCGATTCAGCTTTCGGGTAGAAACGCTTCAGCTTGCGGGGGAGGGGTCGCTGAAGAAAGCGTACGAGGCGCTCAAGAAGAAGCTCTCGGAGGAGGGTCTCTTCGAGCGGAAGCGACCTCTTCCGGAATTCGTGACTCGCATCGGGCTTATTACATCCCGCACGGGAGCGGTCATCGACGATTTTCGCACCAACCTCGCGCGGCTGGGGATGCGCGTGCTTCACTACGATGTGCGCGTCGAGGGGGCGCAAGCGGTTGGGCAGATTCGGCAGGCGCTCGAATGGTTCAACGCGCATGCCGACCGTATCGATGTGTTGGTGCTCATCCGTGGCGGCGGCTCGCTCGAAGACCTTCAACCGTTCAATGACGAGTGGGTCGTGCGCGGCGTGTTTGGCTCGCGGGTGCCAACCATCGTGAGTATCGGCCATGACCGCGATGTGCCGCTTGCACAGATGGCAGCAGACGCTTCCGGCTCAACGCCGACCGCGACCGCCCACATCATCAACGACACGTGGTCTCCGCTGACCCAACGGCTTCCACGAATCGCTCAACAACTCGCATACGCGTACGATGGTGCCCTGACCGGCGTGCGCGCCGATGTGGATGCCCTGCAGCAGCGGTGCGCGGTGCACGCGGGGCGTATCGTGAATCACGGGCGCTTGCTCGAGCAGCGGCTGCGGCATGGCTGTGAACGCATTGGTGCGCGTATCGCGCAGCTCAAAGAGACAATTACCAACTATGCGCGGCACATGGATGCTGCAAGTCCGGAGCGACTGCTTCGTCTCGGGTACAGCATTGTAACCGATGATGTCGGCGCTGTGGTGCGCGGGGTGGGACAGCTGCGGCATGGGCAGGTCGTCCACACGCGGCTCGCCAGCGGCACTTTCGCGGCGGAAGTAAAAGAGCTACGATCTGAATCATGAATACCGACACATCTGATGCGAACACCGCGCAACGCATCCTTGAGTTTTGGCTCGCGGAAAAGATTCGAGCGTTCAAGGAGGCGGTAGCAAAGCTTAAGGAATCCGAGTCATCGTCCGACCATGTCGAGTCTTGAACGCCCTCCTATTCCCGAGCCTGCGCATGAGCGTATGGCCCATGACCCATACGCCGTTGTTGCGGCGGCGTATACAGAGGTCGCTCAAGTGGAGCGGGATCCTTGGCTTCGCGCAAAGATAGGCAGACTTGGAAGGAAGCTTCGCGTTGCGGCGACGCTGTGCATGCTTGGGCTTGTGGGGAGTATGGGTGCAGACGGGCGGCAGGGAGCGTTGTCACCAGCCAATTCTGTTGCGGTGGAGCAGAGCGCAGAATCCGTCGAAGGCGTTATTCCTCCGGCTATCCCATCTCCTGAGACTATTGTGGAGACATTGTTCACGGGTGAGCAGCAGACGGTACTGGTGGGGAGGGGGACGTGGGAGATCTCAATCAGTACCGACGGCATGCATACCGAGACGGTAGAGCGATGGCGTTCCATCGGGAAGAGAGTGCGAGATGCGATGCTCCGGAATGCCCCGAAGCTTTCCGAGCGTCAGATTGAAGCGCTGGAGGAGGCGAGTCGAGAAGGCGGAGCGCCTGCGGTTCTCATGCCCGCTATCGCCGCTGGAGGAGCCGAGCTTGATCGGATAGCTGATGAATTTGATGACGAGGACGACCCGTTGCTCCAGTTCTTCGGCGAGATTGAAGTGATGCAACAGAGCAGTCTTACGCCGGCTGAGCGTGCTGAGGCGATTGCCGGGGTCGTCGCTCATGCGCAGGCGCTTGGCATAACGATGACATGGACCCCAGACGAACGATAACGATACATACCCACATGACGACCAAGAAAAAAGAAACCATCTCCGACTCCCTAGAACAGCTGGAGCGCATCGTGCAGTGGCTCGATGAGCAGGAGCGTGTTGACGTTGAGGAGGGGCTCACAAAAGTCCGCGAAGGCGCGGCGCTTGTGAAAGAGCTCCGTTCGCGACTCAAGGAAGTCGAAAACGAATTTGAAGAGGTCAAAAAGGAGTTGGAGGCATGAAGAAGATTCACCGATTTATTGGGGCGTGGCCGTTGGGGCTCGGTACGCTTCGTATCGACGATGGAGCGCTGGCGCATCAGCTCCGGACGGTGCTGAAATTGGAGGCGGGGGAGACCATCCTCATTGGTGACGGTTCCGGCAGGGAAGCGCAGTGCCGTATCCTCCGGTATGACCACGACGCGGTCATCGTTGAGGGGATGTCCCTCGGGCAAAATGCCAACGAGCTTCCTGGACATACCACGCTTTACTGTGCCGTTCTGAAGGCGGATCATTTCGAGCTCGCCGCGCAGAAGGCGACCGAAGTCGGCATTTCTGAGATTGTTCCTATCATCACAGCGCGGACGGTGAAACTAAGTCTCCGTCGTGAGCGCGTGGAAAAAGTGGTGCGGGAGGCTGCTGAACAGGCGGGGCGGGGGCTTATTCCGGCAGTGCGTGACGCTATACCGCTGGATCATGCACTGACCGAGGCAAGCCGCAACGATGTAAACTTTTTGTTCGACCCGTCGGGCGCGCCGTTTGCGGGCGCGGCGAAGAATGTGCGGCGTGCGGGCATCTGGATAGGTCCCGAGGGTGGGTGGGATGAGCGGGAATTGGAGAGGGCTGGTGAGCTGGGTATGCGCACAGTGTCACTGGGAAGTCTCGTATTTCGCGCTGAGACGGCCGTTATCGTGGCAACCTATCTCGTTGCCAATTCGCTGAAATCGTGATATCGTAGGGCCTATGTTCGTCAATCTCAAAGGAAGAAAGCTCTATCGCTCGCCCGCCGATGGCGTACTTTTTGGTGTCGCATCAGGTCTTGCGAGGTATCTGGATGTAGATGCGGTATTCGTCCGCCTGCTCTGGCTGGTACTTGGTGTCATCGCACATGTATGGCCCGCGATCGTTGTGTATGCGTTGTCAGTGTTCCTCATTCCGGTTGATCCGGCGCAGGAAACCGTTGCGCGTTCTCAGGAGCCAAAGGATGTGACGCCGGAAGCCGGCATGGACAATTCGCAGAATATGTAAGAACAGCCCCGCCAATGGCGGGGCTTGTGGTGCGGGCTACTCAGATTCCGCAGTGCGCAGCGGCGCGAGCGGCTGGTGGGAGAGATAGTCGTGCATGGTTTCCGCGACTTCCTGCGAGAACGCCTGCAGCAGGCCGGGGATGGGCGTATTGGCGTTGCTTTCCAGCACCCGATTGGCCAGCTGTTCGGCGGCGGCCATGATGATGCGACGCACATGGTCTCGCTCGGTGAATGATGGATGGACGCAGCAGGGAGATGTCATCGAAGCCCTCCTTGGGAAGATGCGACGATATAAATATGACATATAAAGAAGAAAAAGTCAAAAGAGCAGCAGCGCTCCTGATGGGGCTGAAGAAGCTGTTCCCGAAGGCAGGTATGATGCTTCGATACCGCACGCCATGGGAGTGCATGGTGGCGGTACAGCTCTCGGCGCAGTGTACTGATAAAAAAGTGAACGAAGTGACCGCTACGCTGTTCAAGAAGTACCGCACGCTCGACGACTATCTTCGAGCGAGACCGCGAGATTTTGAAAAAGACATTTATCAGACCGGCTTTTACCGAAACAAGGCGAAGAACATTCTCGCTGCGGCAAAGATGGTGAAGGTGAAATGGCATGGTACGCTGCCGCGTACCATGGAAGAGATGCTCACTATTCCGGGCGTTGCTCGGAAGACCGCGAATGTCGTGCTCGGGAATGTGTACGGAGTTGTCGAGGGTATTGCGGTCGACACGCATGTCGGGCGGCTGGCTCGGCAGTGGGGACTGACGCGCCATACCGATTCGAAAAAGATCGAGCGCGATCTGATGGAGCTTTTCCCGAAGCGTGAATGGTTCGCGCTGACCTACCGGATAATCGAATACGGACGCGCGTACTCGCCGGCACGGAAAAAAGACCATTCGGACGAACCGCTCGCGTCGTTCTATCGGACCCGCTGAGCGAGGGTCGTGGTACAATGCTGGCATGGAGCCAACGCCAGCGACCGGACGCGAGCGAGCGCACGCAGAAACCTTCGGCATCGAGCCGTGGGTGTTCAGTCGTGATGTTCCGGAAACCATTCAAACGCTCGCGCCCGCACTCCGCCAATTCGAGGAGGAGCGGGGGAGCGATGATGAGATCCTCGAGCAGTTTACCAGCGTGTACCGTCCGGAGAAAATCAAAGCGGATCTTGCGGAGGTGCACCGCCGTGAGAAGGCGTTCGAGGCGAGCGATGATCGGGATGCTCGCATGAACCTTTTGTATGCCACCGTGCTGGAGCTTATCGTGCAGGATGCGAGTCACGAATGGTTTCCTGATTGCACCATTTGGCGTGCTACGAAATTCGATGACTATTGCCGCGGGACGGACCTGTTTATGGATATTCCGGGGCCGGGCGGAGAACCGCTGACGCTTGCGGTTGATGTCACTTGTAGTCGAGCGAGGACGTCCAAGAAATTGCGTGACACCATGCAGGAGTTCCGAAGCGGTCGCTTCCATACCGTCGAATACTTCGTATCGGATACTGATGATGCCCGCGCGCGAGGAAGAGTGTCGATGCCCCGTGTTGTGCTGGGAGCTTCGTATCATGCCATTACGCGGGCGGCGCGAGTGTACGGGCAGTGGCGACGCCACGCCGCCGTGGGTTCCGGGTACACCAAAGCGGAAGCTCTCGAACGGTTGCGATACAGCGACATCGGCGGCCAACTCTACGAGCAGTTGATTCATCAAGTGCAGGCCGCATACGAATGTATCAAGGAGCTTCTCGATTCCACGCAGGATAAGAACGGAACCCGAGCCGATTTTTTACGCATGAGGGGACAGTATCTCTTTTCCGTCCAGCGAAGTCTCGAGGAGCGGTATCGGGCGTGGGAGAAGTCACGGAACACATACATCGAGCATCACAAAGACATTGCCCCCGAGCTCGCGGTGCCGAGCAATAGCGTCCTCGATGTGATCATGCACGAGGCGTAACATGACGGATGCCGCCTTTCGAAAACTTGTTCTCAGCTATTGGAGGCTGCGCGGCCGGCATGACTTACCATGGCGGAAGCACATCAATCCATATCGCGTTCTTGTCAGCGAGGTTATGCTCCAGCAGACACAGGTACCAAGGGTTATCGAGAAGTATCAGGAGTTTCTCCGTGCGTTTCCGTCGTTTCGCGCGCTTGCAATCGCCTCGACGGCGGGCGTGTTAAAGGTGTGGCAGGGCTTGGGGTATAACCGTCGAGCGTTGATGCTGCAGCGGTGTGCGCAGGAAGTTACGTGTGAGTATGGTGGGACACTACCTGCGGACTACAAAACCCTCCAAACGCTTCCGGGTATCGGACCGTACACCGCGGGCGCTGTGCTGGCCTTCGCATTCGATATTCCGCACCCGATGATAGAGACGAATATCCGTCGCGTCTACATTCATCACTTCTTTAGCGGTCGCAAAGAGGTCGCTGATGCCGAGATCCTGCCATTGGTGGAGCGCCATCTTGGGCGGATTGCCTCTGCCCGCGACTGGTACGGCGCACTCATGGATTACGGTACGTATCTTGCGCAAACGATTCCCAATCCAAATCGGCGGAGTCGGCACCATGTTCGGCAGGCATCATTTGCCGGGTCAATGCGCCAGATTCGCGGTTCTGTCATCAGGGCATTGCTCGAAGGAAAGCGATTCACGCCCGACCAGCTCGCGCGACGCGTTGCCGATCCGCGCCTTCCTGCGGTGCTGGACGCATTGGAGCGCGAGGGTTTTGTGTCCCGTGTCCACGGCCGACTGCAGGTGCATGAGGGGTGACCGTGTGTATAACGCCGTCTCGGGTAATGTCGGCATACGGTATACTAAGAGATATGTCGCATGCTGAGCTCGTCGCGTATATCCAAGAACAGACCCAGCAGGGTGTGAGCGCTCAGGCGCTGCGCGAGGCGCTCATGGGGGCGGGGTGGCACGAGCGCGATATTGAGAACGCACTGCACGATGTCGCCGCCGGTCTCCATCCGGCGACGCCGGGGGCGTCCATCCACGAAGATCTTGCACAGGTGCGCGGTATGGTGGCGCATCTTGCCTCTCGAGTGCAGGGCATTGAAGCGGCGCTAGCGTCCGTTGCCTCACTGCCGATGCAGCGGGAGATTTCCGAGCAGGTGCTCCTTCCGAGCGTACCCGTGCGGCGCTGGCCGGGTCGCGTGTTTATGGCGCTGGTAGGCGCCGGCGTCACTGTGCTCGTTTCGATGTTCGGTGCTGGACTCCAACGGCAGGGGTCTCTTGCCTCTCTTGATGCGATGATCCTTGGGGGTGCGATTGCTGTGCTGGGCATCGTGGTGAGCGTTGTCGCGATGCGGCACCGCCTTGCAAAGACCGCCACATTCTTCGCCGCCGGTTCGCTCTCGCTTGGCGCAGTCGCGGTGTTTTCCGCATGGCGAACGCATGGATTCCTCGAGTGGACCGTCGCGCTGGCGCTCGGCCTTCTCCTTGCAGTGCTCGCAGTCGTTCTCGGCGCGTGGATAGACCGCCTCTCTCGGTGATGATGCTATACTGAAGCAGTATGGCGCTTTCTATTGCTCGATCGGTCGCATGGCTTCGTGGGGCTAAGGGGCGCGCTCGTCGTATGGTGGTGCACGCGCTTCGGGTGAGCGTGTTGGTGGCAACCGCCGTAGCGTTGGTCGGGCCGCTGACCTACGACGAACATGCGCATGCGGCGCTCAACGGAGCCGCGCTTCGATGGTCGTGGTGGGGCGACCAGCTTCTTGGTTTCGATATGACCGCTCCGCGGCAGAATCTTTTCTCGTTGGTGCGAGACCTCGACCGAGTCGTCGTAATTGTCGATCATGGGAACACGCACCGCTCCCTCATGCTGGGCGTTGCGAATTTCATTTCACACGGGGGGATGCGCACGGTTGGCGATGTTGTGCGCTGGTTCGACATTCCGCTGACAGCCCGACAGGCGCGGATGCTGCAGTTGTGTCGCACGCTCGATGCCCTTCGTGAAGGGGAGCAGCTTGTTGTGCAAGCAGACCCATATCAGTACGGGGTGGCATCGTGGTATGGTCCCGGGTTTCACGGACGACTTGCGGCATCGGGCGAAATCTACAACATGTATGCTCGCACTGCGGCGCACCGCACGCTTCCACTTCAGTCGGTGGTGCGTGTCGTGAGTCAACGGACCGGACGGAGCACGGTGGTGCGCATCAACGATCGCGGTCCCTATGTGGACGGGCGCATCATCGACATGAGCTACGACTCGAAGCAGTCGATGGGGATGGGCGACCTCGCCGCCGTCTACCTTGAGCGCATCGATCCGACGGCGCTCAAGGGCGAGTGTCCTTAGGCTTTCAGTCGAAAAATGATGAACTGCGGAATCTTCTGGTGCGCGAGCCAGAAGTTTTTCTTTTTCGCCTTTGCCGTATCAGTCGGGAGCGGCTCGATGATATCGAGGATGGTGCAGCCGGAGTTGCGGATGTCTTGCCAGAGTGCGCTGAACGGACGGTGCCAGAACGAAACGGGGATCCTATTGAAGAATACCTCATTGAGCTGACGGGGGGTTAGGTAGTCCCCATGAATCTCGGCGTCCTCTTTACCCCACAGCTCATACGACAATCGGTAGCTGAAATGATCTTTCTCGCGCGTTTTTTCCATGCCCCACTTTACGGGGTGGTGGACCGAGAGCAGAATCTCACTTCCTTGCGTAAGACACGCGCGGATCCTTCGGAGCGAGTCGGTCCACGAGGGGAGGTAGTGAAAGACGAGACTGGAGTATGCGAAATCAAAGGAGTCGGGAGGGTATGCGAGGTGCTCTGCGTCGCCGACCTCGAATGTGATGTCCTGCCACGTTGCGCGGGCAATCTCGATGAGGCCCGCAGAGCGGTCGATGCCGGTGACGGCGGCCGCTCCGCGATCCTTCAGGGTGCGGCATTCTTCGCCGCTCCCGCAGCCGATGCAGAGTACGCGCTTTCCGGTGAGGTCGGGAAGCGATGCGTACATCGCAGGCTTCTCGATATACTCATGGGACATGTTCTCTCCGCTGCGCGCTTGCCGCGCCCACGCATCGGCATGGCGAGAGAATGTATCGCGGTCGTCGCTCATTTCTTTGCGAGAAGCTGGAGTGCTTTCCGGACGCGATCGCCGAGGTCGGCGGCATCCTTGACCTGCTTGAGTGCCTCTTTGGCCTGCGTTTGTGTGTAGCCGAGCGATACGAGCGCTTCTTGCGCCTGCGCTTCCATGTCGAGTGCCCCCAAGTCGGTTCCGGTGGCGTCGATGTAGTCGAGTTTGCCCTGCAGTTCAACGACGAGTCGTTGGGCAGTCTTCAGGCCGAGGCCGGATATTTTGCGGAGTGCCTGCGGGTCTTCGCCCGCGACGGCCTCCTTCAGGTGGCGTGGTTCGACGGTGCTCAGCACTTGGAGCGCGGTCTTTGGGCCAAGTCCGCTCACGGAGGTAAGGAGGCGGAAGAGCTCCAGATCTTCGGTGCGGGTGAAGCCGTAAAGGTCGAAGGTGCCCTCGCGCATGTTCAATTTCGAGTACACGAACACCTTGACGCCCTCTTGATTCTCTGATAAACTGGCCAGTATTTTCGGGAGCAGTGTGATGGGGTACCCTATACCCCCTGCGGCCACGATAGCCTGCTTTTCGCCGATATGGACGACCGTTCCTTCGATGTAGCCGATCATAGATAGGGAAACGATACCACATTCTTCCGCCATGGCCACGTTCAAACTCGCATCAACATTCCAGCCGGCGGGCGACCAGCCTGAGGCCATTGAAAAGCTCACGAGTGGGCTGAAGCGTGGCGCGAAGAATCAGGTGCTCCTCGGCGTTACCGGAAGCGGGAAGACCTACACGATGGCGAATGTCATCGCAAGCTACGGGCGGCCGACCCTTATCATCTCGCACAACAAGACGCTTGCCGCACAGCTGTACCGCGAGTTCAAGGAGTTCTTCCCGAATAACGCAGTGCACTACTTTGTCTCGTATTTCGATTACTACCAGCCAGAGGCATACCTGCCATCGAGCGACACATTTATCGAGAAGGACTCCAAGGTGAACGAAGAGATTGACCGCCTGCGGCATGCCGCGACGCAGGCACTCATGAGTCGTGATGACGTTATTATCATTGCGTCGGTGTCGTGTATCTACAACCTTGGCAACCCGGAAGACTACCGGCAAATGGGCCTGGAGCTGTTCGAGGGGAAGAAGTTGTCGTCCAGCGAGCTAGTACGGCACCTGACGCGCCTGCAGTACGGACACGAGATTGAGCTCAAGCGTGCATGCTTCCGAAAGACGCACGACGAGGTGGAGATTGTGAGTCCGTCCGCGACCGAGGTGCGACGCATTAAGTTCAAGGGCGACAAGATTGTGAGTATGTCGCTCGCGGACATTGAAGACCCCGAGGAGCTGGAGACCGGTAATCCGCGGTTCGAGAAGGTCGTCGAGACTACCATTTTCCCTGCAAAGTACTGGACCACGACCGATGCGAAGGTGGCGCTTGCAGCGGAGAACATCAAGAGCGAGCTCGAGAAGCATTTGAAGACGCTCAAGAAGCGAAAGAAGTTCGACGAATTGGCGCGTCTGCGTGAGCGTACACTCTATGATTTGGACATGATGCGACAGACGGGCTACTGCTTCGGTATCGAAAACTACTCGCGCCACCTCGACTTCCGCAAGCCAGGCCAGCCTCCGTTCACGCTCGTGGACTACTTCAAGAGTAAAGGGGAATTCCTCACTATCATCGATGAGTCGCACATCTCGCTCCCGCAGCTACAGGGGATGTTCAATGGTGACCACGCCCGCAAGACGACACTGGTCGAATACGGATGGCGCTTGCCGTCGGCTATCGACAACCGTCCGCTGCGGTTCGACGAGTTCAAGAAGCTTTTGCAGAAGACTATCTATGTGTCGGCAACGCCGGGGGCGTACGAGCTGAAGGTGGCGGGGAAGACGAATATTACCGAGCAGGTCGTGCGGCCGACGGGGCTTTTGGACCCGACGGTCGAGATTCATCCGACCGAGGACCAGATTGAGCACCTGCTCGAGCAGATTCATCTCCGCATTGGCGCAGGGGAGCGCGTCATCGTGACGACGCTGACCAAGCGTATGGCGGAAGATTTGGCGGAGCACCTTGCCGCGAACGGCATCAAGGTGAACTATTTGCACTCCGAGATTAAAACGCTCGACCGTCTGAAGATTCTGAAGGACTTCCGGCTCGGCCATCACGAAGTACTGGTGGGGGTCAACTTGCTTCGAGAGGGGCTGGATATGCCCGAGGTGTCGCTCATCGCCATTATGGACGCCGACAAAGAGGGATTCCTTCGCAACACGACGACGCTTATTCAGACGATGGGCCGTGCAGCGCGCAATGAGAATGGACATGTCATTCTGTATGCCGACAAGGCGACGCGGAGCATTCGAGCCGCCGTGGACGAGACAAATCGCCGTCGCGCGAAGCAGGAGTTGTACAACAAGGAGCGCGGCATCGTGCCGAAGACCATCAAGAAGGCCATCGGGAACAGCTTCAGCTTGCCGGTCTCGAAGACGTCATCCTCCGGAGGACGGCGGAATCGCTACGGACGGGAAGAGGAGCCCGTGTTTGTCCCGGGCGTTGGTCGCAAGGCGAATCAAATCGCGACTCTCAACAAAATGATGGAGCGCGCCATTCGGAAGCTCGACTACGAGCAGGCGCTCCTGTTGCGCGAGCAAATCCAGAAGTTGAAGCACAGTGAGTAGCGCTCTCGTATGCTGTTCTAGTCGGTATTGTTTCCGCTCCGCGCTCCCTCCCCACTCGTGCCTCGTTCTCTGCGCTCCCGGCGGGTCCGCCTGCCCGTGCGGGACAGCGACGGGGAACCCGGTGCAGACACCTCCCGTCGCTGTCATACCGCACGGGCATCGGCGCACCCTGCTCGCTGAGCGTTCACTCGGGCTATCTCGCGGGGAGGGAGCCGCTGCGCTGACGCGCCCTGTGTCGCGTGTTCTGCGGAAGGTGGGGCGGGTGGCGGGGAGGTGAGTGACGGCGAACAAAAATCGCCGCCCGGGAGGGGCGGCGCGGTGACTACCAGACGGCGTAGACGTCGAACTTCAGGAAGTAAGAGTCCCAGTCTTCACGAAAGACGATACGGAGCTTCCGTGCCTCAAAATACTGACAGGCTTTTCGCTGGGACTCCGAGAGCCCTGCCTCGGGGTTCAGTGCTGTGGAGGGATGAATCGCGAAGAGCTTGATGCGGCGGATGCCGGATCCTGCACGATCGAGCATCTGCTCGCTCTTCTTGCGGATAAACTCCTCCGAGGCCGCGTCTTCACGCAAGATTCGGTACTCCAGCGGGACGACATGTTCCCGCTTGTTGCTTTTCTGCACGAGCGACCGGAGCGAACGGCGAGTGAGCTTGGCGATGTCTTCGTTCAGTCTCGCCTCACGGGCGGCGTGGGCCGCGGTCCCGTGCACGGGGCATTTGGGGTCTGTGAAACCGGGGCTTCCATTGCAGCTTGGGCCGAAACAGTGGCCGCAGGTTGGGTCCATGACAACCTCCACTTGCAAAAAGAACGGGAATACTATATCATCTTTGGGCATTACATCAAGCCATGGCGAATACCAAATCAGCTATCAAAGCCAATCGTCAGTCCATCAAACGGCGCGCCCGCAACCTTGCCAAAAAGCAGGGCTACAAGGTCGCCGTGAAGGAGTTCCGCAAGACCGCTCCGACCAGCCCGAAGGGTGCCGCGGAGATGCTCGCCCAGCTCCAGCAGAAGCTCGATAAGGCGGCAAAGGCGGGGGTCATTAAGAAGAACAAGGCGGCCCGGCTCAAGAGCAAGGCGGCCAAGCTTCTCGCGAAGTCCTCGAAATAACCAAACGCCCCACGCGGGGCGTTTGTGTTTTTGGTACAAAAAGCCGGCTCTTGCGAGCCGGCGCGGGGCTAGAAGCCGACGACGAAGCCTCCGAAGATGTACCAGCGTTCCATCTCAGCGGTGAGCTGCACAGTGCCGTAGGGAGTTTCCGGAGAGAAACTCACCCCGTTGCTATCGAAGGCGTACCGCCCCTGAACGAAGATGCCGAGCGGGCCGTCGTCTCTGTAGTCGCTGGCCCGGATGCCGGCAATTCGGAGGTCGAGTCCCACGAAAGACTGCCAGCTGTGCGCATAGGTGACGGAGCGCTGACCGGAATCGCTGCCGGTCTCGGTGCGGAGGTCGGCCATGCCGTTGGAAAATCCGCCAGCGAGCTCTTCGGCCACGAAGTGGGTGTACACGGAGTCCCGCTGGACGCTCCAGTGGCGGTTGCGCACTAGCGTGTACTGGACGCCCGCAACGGGGGAGAGTCCGATGAGGTGGTCGTCGAAGAGATCGACCTTCAGTGCCGCAGAGAGCGCGTGGCTGCGCATCTTGAACTCATCCTGCCGTGCGATGTATCGCCGGTCCATGCCGATGTGGAGGACCCGCGGCGGTAGGATGGCGACCTGGTCCACGCGCGTCACATTGATGAAGTCGCGGGTGTTGTCGAAGGCGAATCTCGCCTGACCTCCCATCAGGTATCCAGTCTGGAGCCAGAGGTTGCCCGAGAGGCGCGTGTCGACGCTCATGCTGAGCGCCGCCGATGGGCCATCGGTGCTGTCGGATGTCGACTGGCGTCCGTAGAGCAGGTAGGTGTCGCCGGGTTGGATGTTGGGCCACGGGCCGCCCAGTATGTAGGCGTCGGCGTTCGCCCCCTGCGGAATGATGGGTGCTCGGGTGAACTTGTGGGACGCTTCGTCCAGCAGGCTGAAGATGGACGCTCCGCGGTTGTAGTTGAGCGTTGGGGCGGCGAAATGGGTCGCCAAGAGCGCGGACCCTCCTCCGACCGTGATGCGGACGCGAGTGTCTTTCGGCTTCTCCTGCTTCTTCTCTTCGGCCGAGAGCGGGAGAGCGAGTGCGAGCAGTGCGGCGACCAACATGCGGAAGCGCATGGGAGTTCCTTTCCATTCGGTGCGGCGGTTGTGGGATGACGAAGAGCTTGGCAGTATTTACCACATTAGTATGAATATGTCCAGTTTTGCTCGTATGCTAAAAATCGCATGATGCGAGCATGGTGATGATTGCTCATCTCGATATGGACGCGTTCTTCGCCGCCATCGAAGAGCGCGATAACCCTCGTTGGAAGGGAATGCCTATTGTGGTGGGGTCGGACCCTCAGGAGGGACGCGGACGGGGAGTGGTGAGTACCGCAAACTACGCGGCGCGTAAGTACGGCATCCGTTCTGCGCTTCCCATCAGCACCGCATGGCGGCAAGCGCAGGAGGCACTGGCAAGGGGAGGGCCCGAGACCATTTTTCTTCCCGTGAACGGTCGCCGCTACGGCGACGTATCGCATCGCATTATGGAGATTGTCGGGGCGCATGCCGCCGCGGTCGAACAGGCGAGTGTTGACGAGGCGTATCTTGACCTTTCTCACTTGAAAGACTGGCGAGCTGCCGAGGCGGCATGTCGGCGGCTGAAGCGCGAGATTCTGCGTGCGGAACGACTGACCTGCTCTATCGGCCTCGCCGCCAATAAGCTGGTCGCGAAGATCGCATCGGACTTCCAGAAGCCGGACGGACTGACCGTTGTGCGTCCGCGCGAAGCGATACGGTTCCTCGCTCCGCTCGATGTGCGTCGCATGCCCGGCATCGGGCCGAAAGCGGAGCAGGCGCTCAAGCGGGGCGGACACAATACTATCGGCGACCTC
Source organism: Candidatus Yanofskyibacteriota bacterium (assembly GCA_020847715.1). Lineage (GTDB taxonomy): Bacteria > Patescibacteriota > Minisyncoccia > 2-02-FULL-40-12 > GWA2-44-9 > JAGOPO01. Next base: position 31,441 of record JADLBM010000024.1, read on the forward strand.
CAGCAGCTCACGGAGGCAGACCTCTGGGGCATGTTCGGAGAATGGGGGCTGGAGCTCTACGAAATGGTACGGGGGCATGGGGAATCCGCATTGAGCGGGGAGTGGACGCCGAAGTCAATTGGTGAGCAGGAGACATTCGACGAAGATACACTCGACAGCCGATTTATTGGCGAGCGACTTGCGGCGATGTGTGCATCGGTTGCCGCACAGGTGCGCCGCGGAGGATTTACTGGATTTCGTCGGGTTGTGCTGACGGTGAGGTTCGCTGATTTTCGTACGGTCACTCGGAGTCACATGCTACCAATGTTGGAGCACACCGCGGGTACTTTGAAGACGGAGGCGCTTCGGCTGTTGCTTCCATTCTTCGACCGTCGGGAAAATCCTCGGCGGAGCGCGCTTCGTCTCGTGGGTGTTCGTGTCGAGGAGCTCGAAGAAAAACCCCGCCGCGCTTAGCGATGGGGTTTGTGCGCCTTTTGGCGCTCTTCAAAATGCTCCTGATTCGCCGTCTTAATTGCCTCGAGATTGGCGTTGACCTTGCGGACCTCATCGAGGAGTTGGCGCAGGAGGACGTTCGTTTTGTCCAGTTTTGCCTCGATGCATGCGGTGCCGAGCATGGGACCTCCGTTGTCTTCAGTATACCATGCCATCGGTACATTGCCCAGCCAGAAGCAGTGCGATACCATGAGGGTCATGCAACGGGCGCTGGTATTCAGGAAGAGCCCTATCGTTATTGTGCGCAATTTCATTGCGCTGCAGTTTGCGTCCGCCGGACTCTACATGCTTGCGGGGTCATTGGTGTACTACGCTCGCATCTGGCGGGCACAGCCGCTCATCGGGACTATTCCGTTCGAGCTTGCACAGGCGGTGTTCGTATTTTTCGCTGAGGTCGCACTGATTCTCTACATTTTCTTCTCATGGCATCGACAGACTGTGCGGGTCTCCGGAGGTCAGCTTATCTACGATCAAGGCATTCTGGTGCGCTCGCATACGGCGGTGCCGTTCGCTCGCATCGCGACCGTTTCATTTACGCAGAGTGTTCTCGGTCGACTCGCTCGGTATGGGACGATTGTAGTGAGGGATGCGAGCGGGGCGCTTCTGGTCCGTCTCTCGAGCATGTCGGAGCCGCAAGAATTCGTCGACCTGCTCACGGAACGCAAAGGCATTCGAACCGACGAAGACACCGAGCCGCTGCGGCTTGTTACTGAAGCCGAGCACGAACAGCTCGAGCGGAAAAGCACTCTTCGCTGGGATTTGCGAGCGGGTTCGGTCAATAAGGCGCTCGAGAAAGCCGCGCTGAAGACGGTTGCCGCATTCATGAATACAAAGGGTGGGAATCTCCTGCTTGGCGTTGATGACGAGGGCCAGGCGGTGGGCGTGCATCACGACATCGCGACGCTGGCTCGGAAGGATGTCGACGGATTTGAGAATCATTTTTCGAATCTCCTCGCCGCTATGGTGGGCCCGTCCTTCCGACAGTTCGTGACGCTCCGATCATTCACATATAACGAGAAAGCTTGTATGCTCGTGGCGGTTGCACCGGCAGACCGGCCGGTCTACCTGCGAGATCAGGAGGGTGAGGAGTTCTTCATTCGAACCGGCAACGGTACCACCTCGTTGAAGATGTCTGAGGCAAATGCTTACATCTCCACGCGGTTTTCTTCGTAATCACTTCACCACTATGGGAACCATCAAAAGCATCGGTGTCGGAGTCGTTCTCCTCGCAGTTGTTATCGGTGTCGCGGTATGGGCGCAACGCTCCGGCGAGAATCCCGAACCGAGTGTTTCGCCAAGCCCGACCGCATCAGTATCAACCTCAACGAATAACATGCACGAAGTTACGATTAGTACGAACCTTGGAGATATCGTATTCCAGACCTACGACGGTGACGCTCCGAAGGCGGTCGCGAATTTCATCCAGTTGGCGAGTAAGGGATTCTATGACGGAGTCATTTTCCATCGCGTCATCGAAGGCTTTATGATCCAAGGAGGAGACCCAAAGGGTACCGGTACCGGCGGGCCGGGGTATACGTTCGAGGATGAGCTGGATCCGAATACCGAATCGGCTCGTAAGGGATATGTCCGCGGAACGGTCGCGATGGCGAATGCGGGGCCGAATACGAACGGGAGTCAGTTCTTCATTATGCATCAGGACTATCCGTTGCCGCACAACTACACCATCTTCGGTCATGTTGTGCGTGGACAGGATGTGGTGGACGCAATTGCGACCACAAAGACCGATGCGAATGACAAGCCGGTTACGCCGGTCGTGATGAAGAAGGTGACGGTGGCGGAAGTGAAGTAGGGGGCGCTCCTCAGGAGGGGGTGGTTGGTGCGGAAGGTGATTCTTTGCATTGCGCTTGCGGTGGCGCTCATGGCGCGCGGCTCTCGGTGGATTCCCTGCGCAGGAATGTGGATCGGGTATCATCCCGCATTTTCACTTCCGCAAAAGCATTTGCTGCTGGGGAAGCTCTGGCTGCATGGACCCGATAATGTTCCGGCCGTGTTTGTGGAGCCGGCGTCGCCGCGAATCCTGCGGGCGTACCGTGTTGTAGTGGAGCGAGCGGGGGAGTGGGGGTTTCTGGTTGTGCCGCAGCGGGTACTGCAGACTTCGGAGCTGGTACCTGAATGTCTCGGTTGCCCCGATCGCGACACCTACGCGGTCTACTCGCCGGGGGCGGAAGCGATACTGTTCGATCAGGTCTGGGTGCGTCGCATGACCGACCGAGAGCTCCTTATTCTTACGGCGCATGAGATTGGTCATGTCGTTGACCGTCACACGGGACGGACCACGCACTGGGCGTTTCGTGAGGTGCAGGGCTACACGTCCGAGGCGTTCGCGGATTTCGTCGCTCGCTTGCTGGTGAGTCCGGAAGAGGTGACCGAGTTCAACGAGAAGTACAGCATGCAGGTGACTCGGCTTCGTGGAGAACCCGCGAAGCCGTTTCTTTTTCGTGTGAGCTCGGTATGATGGCGGCATGTTCGGGCTTGATCATGATGAGCTGCGTGTTGTACGGAGGCTCAACACGCCGGTGCGCGTGCAGAATTATCTGGAAACGCTCAGGTATAGTTTCGATGCGGGCAATGATGCGCTTCGATCGCCGCGCCGTGTGTTGCGGGAAGGGAGTGCGCATTGCATCGAGGGGGCGCTTCTTGCCGCGACGGCGTTTTGGGTGCAGGGTGCCCGTCCGCTTCTGCTCGATCTCCGCTCGACGCCCGACGATCTCGACCATGTTGTCGCTCCGTTCCGTGCACATGGTTGTTGGGGTGCTGTCTCAAAAACAAATCATGCCGTTCTCCGGTACCGTGAGCCAATCTATCGGACCATTCGGGAGCTGGCGCTCTCGTATGTGCACGAGTATTTCCTCGATGACGGTCGTAAGACGATGCGCGATTATTCGCTTCCATTCGATCTGCGGCGGTATGGTTCGGCATGGATTACGAGCAATGATGACCTCTGGCATATCGCCGAGGATCTCGATGACAGCCCTCACCGACTCATTCTGTCGGCCGCACAGCGGCGAGGGTTGCGGCGTGCCGACCCCGTGGAGATACGGGCTGGCAAACTGACAGTATGGCGTCGCCGGTGATATCAACAGGGACATTCCGTGCGCGCCATATATGATGAGCGCATATGAGCGTGTTCGCCGTCCATCCGGAACGACCCTCCCGCCGCGGCCTCGTTGCCGTGCTCGCATTCGCAGCGGTCCTTGCGGGCGGCGTTCTTGCAACGCAGCAATTTCCGGATGTCTTGCCAACTGCCGCCGAGCTGAACGCGCTCCAAGCTCCTCGACTAGTCTCATCGCCCGAGCCGACCGAAACTACATTTCCCGAGCCGATTCCCGTTGATATCGAGGCGCGGATTGTTGCGGTGTTGGTGAGCGGCGAAGGGCTTGCGCTGAAGCGTGCAGATACCGGCGAGATGGTGCAGGCATATTTCCCAGTCGGTACGACGATGCCGGTTACTGAGGGGCCGGTGCACCTTGTTGGTCGGTGGGTTGGCGTAAGTTGTGCGTACGCGAACGCTCTATTCGAAGGCCATTGTACTCCGAACATCCTCATTGATACGATTGCTGCGCTCGAGATCGTTCCGGAATAACATCTGCACTATGTTCACGCATCTCTCGACGCTGCAGCGCCGTCTTCCGTACCTCGTCGGAGGGGCGCTTGTCCTTGCCGTGTTGTGGGCGGTCGTTGTGCGAAACGATGACCGTGTTCTTGCATCTGGCATTGGTATTACGCGATACCCAAACGGCGGTGCGATGGTGCAGATTCCCTATCAGAACGATGGGGCAGCCGGCCGCATACGCATCGCGCTAGACCTAAACAAGGACGGTGCGTTCGAAGAGAACGAGATTGTGGTGGTGTCTCCGGCGCGTCCACAGCGATATTGGAACAGCAACTACTTTTTCCGCGATGAACGGCTTGCGGGCGGGCCGGTGCGAGTTCGTGTGGCGTTCGCGGGGGCCAATGGTGAGGAATCGATCGAGCGCGAAGTTCGACCGGTCGACGATGACGCGGTGATACGCAGCTCCGATTTTAGTGGCGTGACTCAGCCCGAGCTCAGTATGCGAGAGGGGCAGACCCGAGAACGGGTCCCTGTCGCACCCGTGCCGACGGTTCCTGATAGCGGATCGTATCGTTTTGCCGATACTCCCGATCTGGTGCAACGGATTGCAGAATGCGCGCCGACTGCCGCGGCGAACTCGCTCATCTCGCTTGCTCGGGAACACGGTCAGGACGGCAAACTTCCGGCAGACTCACTGACGATGATTGATGAGTTAAAAGGGGATATGCGGTGGACGCCCGAGAACGGCGTACTGCCAGACGACTTTGTTGCTGGAAAGAATCTCTGGGCTGCCAAGAAAGGTCTTCCGATAAAGACCGAGAAAGTTGGGAATCAGAATGGCACGACAACGCTTGAGGCTCTCGCGCGGGGCTTGCAGGCAGGAAAGGCGGCGGAATTGCGGTTGGCGTTCGCAGAGCCGGTGCGGGGAGGATACAAGGTTGTTGGCGGCCACCTCGTGACGGTCGTCGGCGTTCATGCTGTGGACGGGAAGACCTACATCGACATCCATGACCCGAAGAGTCCGAGCGGTGTCGATACGCATCGCGTCGAAGGGAACCGGTTGACGGACTACGAGCTTTACACAGAGGGCGTGACGGTCATGAGCTGGGGTTTCACTCAGACATGGACAGGACAAGACCTCGACCCGATGAGCGACGCCGAAGTGCGGGGCATTCGGGAGTTCGCGGGAGAGAAGAGGCGCATCAAGGCGCTGCATATCGGAGAGCGGTTCATCCCACTTGAGCAGGTGCATGTGAGTGCGGCTGATCTGTGTGATACGAGTCACTGGCACGCGAATGTTGGTGGAACGGCGCGGGATACGCAGGGGAAATTGTTTCCGGAGATCTTCGAGCACTGCGGGTACGGGAAAACAACCGATGTTCCCGTTGTGGAAATCGATGTCCCGTAGGTGTTACATCCGCATCTGAGCGTCGTTGGTACTCATGGTACAATGAGGAAACGATGGCAGGTATGAGCGAACAAGAACTCATTCGGTTGGCGCAGTCCGGCGACGCCGGGGCATTTGGGCGTCTGTATGAGTCGTACGCCGACCCTATCTACGCTTTTATCTACTATAAGACGCATCACCGTGAGACCGCGGAAGATTTGACCTCGCGGGTATTCATGAAGGCGCTTGAGCATATCGGTTCGCTGACGCCGGCAGAGCGGGCGTTTCGGCCGTGGATCTATACCATTGCACGCAACGCGGTGATTGATCACTACCGGACGCGGCGGGAACATGCCGATATTTCCGATGCGTGGGACATTGCGGGAGATGATGACATCCCGCGCGACGCTGAACTGCGTATGCGCTTGGCGACGGTGCAGGAGTATTTGAAGCAGCTCGATCCCGTCCAGCGCGACATCGTGCTCCTGCGGGTGTGGCAGGACCTTCCCTACGAGCAGATTGCCGCCATCGTTGGGAAGACGCCCGACAACTGCAAGATGATATTTTCGCGCGTGGTGCGGCGTATGCGGGCCGATCTCGCGGTGTTACTTGCGCTAGCCCTTATCCGTTTACATCTGTGAATATGAACACCCGGTCCCACATCGAACAACTGCTTGCTGAGCTGTATGCAGCCGACCCTACACTTCGAGAGCGTGAGGGTGTATTGCGGCCGCTCCTGCAAGAGCTGCTCGCGAGCAAGCCGGATGCGGTTATGGATCCGGCGTTCCGCGAGCTTGTCCGACAGCGGCTCCTCCATCGGGCGCGCTCGGCGGCGGGTGGTCAGTTTAGCTGGTCAGCATTCTTCAATATGTCTATGAACAAATACATCTATACCGTCGGTGGTGCAGTAATCGCTATCCTGTTCGCCATTCCTATTCTCACATCGCTGACTCGTCCGACTGCTGAGTTGGCGTTCACGCCGAGCATCGAGAAGAGTTCTGCCGAGCGTGCATTCGGTTCTTTGAAAGGTTCAACCGAAAGCAGCTATGTCGGTGGGCGAGGCGGTGGAGGTGGCGGGGCGCCTGCGATTGATGTGTCGGCGACGTCTCGTCCGCAGTCGGGTGGCGGCGGCGGTGGCGTCACCATGCCAGCACCAGAGTATCTCATGCCGAAGTTTGTTTATGGCGGCGACCTTGAGCTGACGGATGCGAAGGTCACGGTGCTGCGACGCACGAAGGGGAATCTGTCTCAGGGTGCCCTCTCGCGGCTCGTTGGCTCCTTTGATCTTGGCTCCATGCTGAATCTGAAGAGCTTTCCGGGTATGAGCGTGTGGTCGGTATCGTTGGCGCAAGACCGCGAGTACGGGTACTCCGTGTTTGTTGATTTTGCAGAGGGTGGCGTGTCGGTCATGCAGAACTGGCAGAAGTGGCCGAACCCCTATGCCGCATGCTCCGCGACGAATGCACCAAACTGCTACGAGAATCTGCGGATTCGCCAGGAACAGCTTCCGTCGGATGGCGAGGTTATTGCCGCGGCCGATGTGTTTCTTGCAGAGCACGGCATCTCGCGTGATGGGTATGGCGCACCTGAGATTATGAAAGACTGGGCAATTGCCTATGAGCGTGCGAGCTCAACGGAGCGCGCAAATTGGTACTACCCCGAGCAGGTGATGGCGGTATATCCAATGGTCATCGACGGACTCCCGGTGTACGAGGAAGGTGGTCAGAAGGCGGGCATCATGGTCGCATACGATGTGCGCGCGAAGCGCATCACCTCGGTGACCGGACTCATGACTCGTCAGTATGAGTCGTCCTCTTATGAAGGACAGACCGATGTCGCTGCGGTGCGTGCGGCGCTCGCTCGCGGATCATGGCGCGACTATGGCCAGATGGACCCGAACCTTCGCTCTGCAGAAGTTGCCGTCGGCGCTCCGCAGCGCGGTTGGATGCGCACGACCATTCCGGACTCTATCGGTATGGGAACTGAATTGCTCGTGCCGGCCCTCGTGTTTCCCATCGAGCAGGTGCCGTCGAATATCTCGATCTGGCAGCAGAGCATCGTGCTTCCGCTTGCGCGCGAGCTCTACACATCACAGAGCAACGGGCCGGTCATGCCGCTCATTGATGGTCCTCGGTAGTAGCCTGTGAAAACGCCCCGACACTGTCGGGGCGTTTTCTATTCTCGACGCATTTGGTATTCCGCGATACCATGGCGGCACGATGATTACCTACGATGATTTCACAAAAGTTGAGTTGCGTGTTGCAACCGTAACTGCGGCCGAGCGCGTGGAGGGGAGTGAGAAGCTTCTGAAGCTGCAGCTGGATCTCGGAGAACTTGGTCCGCGGCAGATCGTTGCTGGCGTGGGGAAGGCGTATGCGCCGGAAGACATGGTGAACACGCAGATTGTGATTGTTGCGAATCTTGAGCCGCGCACGCTCATGGGCGTCGAGTCCAATGGCATGCTCACCGCCGCACGCGACGAGGCCGAGGTTCCCGTGCTGTTGCGACCGCATCGGTCGGTACCGGCGGGCTCGAAGATAAACTAGCGCTCCTCCCGCCGGAGTCAGATGCCCTTCCGCTCCGCCATCGGCGCTCGCTTGCCGCACTGGTCATGCGCTCTACGCGAGCATCCGATGGCTGCGCTGACGAAAGATGGTTTGTGCGAACCCTATTGTCGTACGAAAAAGGGGAGCGTGAGCTCCCCTTGGGTGACCCTTGCCGGCTTATCGTTCCGGCAGGCCGTCGGAGTGACGGAAGATGACCAGAGATTCGGTGCGGACCGCTCTGAACACCTCCTTGTCGTCCACCGCGACCTCGACGGTCGCGATGATGGTGACGCGGTGGCCGAGGAAGTGCTCTCGAACGAGCGGGAGGCTGCCTCCCAGGCCGACCCGGTACTGGTCGAAGACGCGCGTTTCCGCGTCGATCGCGCCGAGCGCCACCTCGGGCTGGCCCTTGCCGCGCACGAACCACTCGCCCCTCTCCTCCTGCAGAAGCCCCGTGCCGCCCACCGTGATGAGGCGCGTGGCGGGCTCGACGGTCTTCGTGGCTTCGGTCGTGGTGGTGGTCGGCTCGGGGCCGGACACGACCATGAGCGGGTAGGCCACGATGATGGCTACGAACGCCGCGACTCCGAGTCCGATCCAGACGCTGGTTCGCATGCTCACTCTCCTTGAAAGAACAAAGTCATTATATCACTTTTTTATAATAAAGTCAATCCCGCCAACGGCGGGATTGATGCTGTTGTTCGGCTGGTTATGCGCGCAATCGCTCGGAAAGCTCTGCGACCGGCACTTCGGTCTGCGTGCGTGCGGCCATGTCTTTGAGTTGAACAACGCCGCGCTCGCACTCGGATGCGCCCATGATGACGACAAAGGGGAATCCGCCTTTGACGGCCCACGTGAGTTGGCCCTTGAGCGTTTCTTCGTGACCAAGGTAGAGCGCGGCAGAGATACCGGAGGCGCGGAGGTCGGCAGCGATGCCGACCACGGCGGCGCGGGCGGCGGGTTCGAAGTCGAGCACTGCGACACGGGCGGGCGCAACCTCACGGTCGAGGAGGCCGAGCTCGTCAAGGGCGGCAATGAGGCGATCGATGCCAATTGAGGTGCCTACACCGGAGAGCTCCATGGGTGAGAAGCGGGAGACGAGGTTATCGTAGCGTCCGCCCGAGCAGACCGAGCCGTACTGTGGCAGTGCGAGGAGTGTGGTCTCGAACACGGTGCCCGTGTAGTAGCCGAGGCCGCGTGCGACGGCGAGGTCGAGCTCCCACGCGGAGCGGGGGATGCGGAGTGCGTCGAGGTGGCCGATGAGTTCGCGGAGCTCGCCGATGCCCTGTTCGGATTGCATGCCGAATTTCAGGAGCGCACTCGCTTGATCGAGGAGCGCCTCCGGTGTTTCGGCTTTTAGAGCGAGGAATTCCTGAATGGCATCGATTTGCTGGGCATCGAGGCCGATCTTATCGGACAGCTCTTTTGCGACGGCATCCCAGCCTTGCTTGTCGAGTTTGTCGATGGCGCGGAGTACCTGCGGGGTGCGCTCGGCATCGAACTGGAGGAAGTCAGCAAGACCGTTGAGAACTTTGCGATTGGAGATGCGAATGCGGACGCGGTCTGACAGCCCCAACTCGGAGAATGCGGCGTACATGACCGCCACAATCTGCGCGTCAGCAAGGATGCTCTTCGCGCCGACGATATCGACATCGCACTGAACGAACTCGCGGTACCTTCCGGCCTGTGCGTGCTCGCCGCGCCACACCTTACCGATGTGGTAGCGGAGGAACGGGAATTGGAGGTCTTGCGAGTGCGCCGCAACGAAACGGGCGAGAGGAACCGTAAGATCGAAACGCAGAGCGAGCGGTTCGTCATCGTCGGTGATACGGGCGCGGTAGATGTTTTTGGAAAAGCCTTCATCGCCGCCGGTAAGCACCTCGGGGCGTTCCAGTGCCGGTGTGTCGATGGGGGCGAACCCGAAGCGCTCGAACACTGCCGCGATGCGATTGGTCATGCGCTGACGCATGGCGGCGTCAGCGGGGAGTGAGTCGCGGAATCCGGAGGGGGTGCGCGGGTCGATGCGGTCCATGGCGGCAGTGTACCAAAAGGAGTGGCGTTTTGCTATGCTGGGCGGTATCCTGTTCGCATATGTCGTCGCAACGGACACACACATCACAACTCGTCGTGCTTGTCCTGACCGTCTTTCTGGACATGCTTGGCGTGAGTCTCGTGATCCCGGTCGCAGCGCCGCTGTTCCTTGGCGCTGACGGCGGGATATTCGGACCGCTTGTGTCGCTGGACTACCGCACGCTCATTCTTGGGTTTCTCTTGGGAACTGCGCCTATCGTTCAATTCTTCAGTGCGCCGCTCTTAGGTGCCTACGCTGACCGCGCCGGCCGCAAGCCGGTGCTCACGCTGTCGGTTCTCGCAACCGGTCTTGGGCATGTACTGTTTGGTATCGGTATCCTCTCTCAGCAGATATGGCTGCTCTTCTTGAGTCGTGCTTTAGCAGGTGCCGGTGCAGGGAATATCTCCGCAGCGAATTCCGCTATGGCGGATGTGAGCGATGAGACTGAGAAAGTGAGAAACTTTGGTCTTATCGGTATGGCCATCGGGCTCGGGCTCATCTTTGGGCCGTACCTTGGGGGTATGTTGTCGGATCCCGCGGTTGCCGTGTGGTTCAACTATGCGACGCCGCTCTGGATTGCCGCTGGGCTATCTGCGCTCAACGCGCTCATCATCCAAATCTTCTTCCGTGAAACGCTGACGCAGGCGATTACAAGCCAGATGGATGTGTTGACCGGCGTGCGGAATATCGCGCGGGCATTCACGATGCCGAACATGCGCACGATGTATCTGGTCAGCCTCCTCTTCGGGTTTGGGTACAATTTCTTCACGCAATTCTTTTCGGTCTTCCTCATCGCACGCTTTCAGTTCACATCTTCCGAGATTGGCGTGCTCTTTGCCTATGTCGGGCTGTGGATCGCGCTGAGCCAGGGCCTTCTTGCGCGCTTCTTGTCACGAGTGTTCCGTCCGGCGACTATCGTGCACTGGGCTCCGCTTGCGACTGCCGTCGTGCTCCTCGTCCTTGCGGGTGTCCACAAGGTGCATACGGTCTATGTCCTGTTGCCGGCCGTTGCCGCGTTCTATGGCCTGAATTCTCCGAATGTGACCGCGCTCATTTCGGACCTCGCGGATCGCCAATCCCAAGGTGAGGTTCTCGGAATAAATCAGTCTATGTCGGCGCTGAGCTTTGGTATTCCGCCTATCATTGCGGGCATCGTCTCGTCCGTGAATGTTGCCATGCCGCTTGTTCTCGCGGCAGTCTTCATGCTTATTGCGTGGTTTATCTTCGTGAGGTTTCACTACCGACGGAGTCACCCGCTTTTCCACGAAGTGGCGTAGCATTGACCTTCGTATATATAAAAACCCCGGCGCAGTGCCGGGGCGGATCGTCGATGACCGACTTGCGGTGGTTTGGGGGCGTTTCCGCTCGCCGTCCTCATCGAGGCATCCTGCCGGAGCATGGCACATGAATGCTTTAATGTCAAAAAATCCCCGCATATGCCGAGGGTGTGGCATGGGCGGGGAGGGGCGGCTCAATTGAGGAACTCCGGAGGAATGGGAATCTCGAGTGGTGTCGGAGAGCCTGTCGGCGCAGGCGTTGGGGTTGGCGATGATGCCGGAGCTGGTGCCGTTGCAGCGCTTACAGCGGTTGCGACCTTCGCATCGATTCTCTGTTGGGCGTTTCCGAACGCGGCGGCTGACTTCGGCCATACGGCACGCGAGGTACCGAGGAGTAAGAGTACGGCTCCTGCAGTGAGGATCAGGGTGCCCGTGTAGCGAGCCGTGTTGGCGCGCAGCCACGCGCCAAGCGGAGCGAATGTGAATCCTCCGAGCAGGTACCAGAATGCAGGCTTGATTTCGACGGTGATGAGGTCGAATCGCAACACTGTTGCGATGAGGATGAGTGCGATGAGAAGAGCGCAGGAACCGGCTTTGATGATTGCAACGAACAGTGGCTTCATACGTCACTCCTTGCGGGTGGTCCATGGCCAGAGCGTTTCTGCGGCGCCCTGACACGCATTGTCGACGACTGTACGGATACGCGTCGCCAGTGACGGCGTCGCAGTGTGAGCGGGTGAGACGATGGAGAGGACGAGGCGCTGGTGCTCATGCGGGAGCCCGGCGAGAACTGCGAGCTCCGTTGCGGTTGCACGGAGGATGTAGTCACGGAGCCGCCGCTGCTCCTGCGGGTCGAGCGACCCATAGAATGCGAGCAGTCGTGTGCGTGGTTCATCGCCCAGCTCCCACAGTGGAGCGGGCCGGCGCTCGTTCTCCGCGGATCGGGTCGGTTCATTCGAGCGAATGTGCTCGATGATGCGCTTCACCTCCTCGCGGATGCCGTCTTCGGCCACCTCGCGAACGTAGTTCCCAATCGGACCGGTTGGACCGAAGCGCTGTTGCGCGAGGCGGGAGGCGACGAGGCTGATGGCGCTGATGGCGAGCTGGGCTGCCCGATTATCGGGAAGGATTCGTTGCTGGAGGAGTTGATGGAGGCGGTCGTAGCCGCTGCCGGGGACGTCGAGGGCGATGGTGCTGACGTCGGCCGCGATGTCGGACGAAAACTGAGACCACGAAACGGACATAGGTTTCTCCTGAGAGTTCGGTTGTCAAAGCAACCGTTGCTGGGCTTAGAATAACACATTATTAGTATGAATGTCAATCCTCTAGTATACCGCATGTGGTATGCGGTATACTAGAGGATATGATCAAGATCGGAGCGCCGGCGCCCGCATTCAGCGGGATCACCGCATACCAAGCAGGAGAATTCGTGAAAGTGAGTCTTGCTGATTACGCAGGAAAGTGGGCTGTTCTCTTTTTCTATCCTCGCGACTTCACGTTCATTTGCCCGACGGAAATTCGTGAGTTCGCGAGATTGCAGAGTGCGTTCACTGAGTGTGGGTGCGCTGTTGTTGGCGCGAGCACTGATAGCGAATATAGTCACAAGGCGTGGTTCGAGCGCGACCTTCCGGAGGTGGCATTTCCCATTCTCGCGGATACAGCACACTCCGTTTCCGCCGCATATGATGTGCTGGGAGCGGATGGCGCGAGTCAGCGGGGGACATTCATCATCGATCCGGACGGTGTTGTACGCTGGGCCGTCGTGTCCGACAATTCTGTCGGGCGCTCAGTGGGGGAGACCGTCCGCGCGCTCAAGGCGTTGCAGACCGGCGCGTTGTGTCCGGTCGAATGGGAGCCGGGACAGGAGTTCGTCGGAGGGTCAAAGAAATAACATTCTCTACGTATGGATAACTCGAATACGACAGCGCGCGATGTGTTCATGTACCTTCTCGTGGTTGTGACGCTTGCGATGAGTGCGGTCAATGTGGGGACGCTGCTGTTCCAGTATGTGAATCTCTACATTCCCGATGTCACCATGCAGGCGTGCAGCGGAACGTGGTGTCAGAGTGCGATTCGCTGGTCTCTTTCGGCGCTCATCGTAGTGTTTCCGGTGCTTGTGTGGGTGTGGAGGTTTCTCCAGCGCGATGTCGCCGCTCATCCTGAGAAGGCGAACGCACGAGTGCGCCGCTGGCTTCTGCACCTCATGCTCTTTGTGGCGGGCGGGGTGCTGATCGGTGATGCGGTGTCGCTTATCTATAGCTGGCTCCAAGGGGATCTCACCATTCAGTTCCTTCTGAAGGTCCTCATTGTGCTGTATGTGGCTGGGACCGTCTTCTACTACTTCCTGCGCGCGCTCAATCCTGCGCATCCGGGATATGCCCGCGCCGTCGGACGCATCGCGATTGGAGTGGTATGTGCCGCGCTGATTGTCGGGTTTATCGCATCCGGTTCTCCGTTCGCGGTGCGCGACCAGCGCATTGATGAGCAGCGCGTGGCGGGTCTGCAGGAATTGCAGAACTATCTCGTGATGAACTACTGGCAATCTAAGGGGGAGCTTCCGACGACGCTTGACGCGCTCCGTGATCCGCTGTCTGGATTCGTACCTCCCGTCGACCCCCAGAGCAAGCAGCCGTACGAGTATGCCCGCACCGGAGCGCGCTCATTTATGCTGTGCGCCACATTCACGACGAAGAGCGACGGCGCAACGCCGGAGTATCAGTACCCACTCGATACCATGAAGTCCTCATGGGCTCATGATGCGGGCCGTGTCTGTTTTGAGCGGACGATTGATCCTGAGCTCTATCCGGTCCGGCCGGTTACACGGTAGCTATGAAGAAGCCAGTAGTACTGTCCGGTGCGCTGTTCGCGCTGGTGCTCATCACCGGTGCGATGATCTATGCCCGACAGCACTCGGGTGCAACAAAGGCGGCATCATATGTGAATGCGCTCTTCGATGTTGCTACGCCGACGCCGACATTTGGGAAAATTGCTCTGCAGAATGTCGACGATATCGTGAAGCGAGTACAAACCCCAACCCCAGAGTTGGCTGAGCCGGCTGGAGAAGTCCGTACGCTTGAAGGCGGTCTTCAGGTGCAGGATATTGTTGTGGGCACCGGCGCGGAAGCCACAACGGGGTCTCGTGTGACCGTTCACTACACCGGTTGGCATATCACTGCAGGGGAGGGGGGTTCGCTTCGGCAGGGAGGGAAGTTCGATAGCTCGCGTGATCGTGGTAACCCATTTACGCTCACGCTCGGACAGGGCGAGGTTATTCGTGGCTGGGATATCGGCCTGCTTGGTATGAGGGCAGGCGGAAAGCGCATGCTCGTGATTCCGCCGGCATTAGCATATGGCGCGCAGGGGGCGGGGGAGACGATAGCGCCCAATGAGACCCTTCTCTTCGAAGTGGAGCTGCTCTCGGCTACTGCCAAGACCGCACGTCCGTGATATATTGACACAATGTCAATATATGGTGGTAGGGTAGTAAACGTTGATAAGCTGTGGATAACTTTTTCGCGCCTCTGGCGGTAGGGGCCCCTCTTGTTCCTCGGGATGTTTCGCGGGCCTCGTTGCATGATGCCGTTGGCCGAACGGGTGACTGGAATGTCGCGCCCGGAGTTCGAATGCTGGAAGAGTGATACGCTCCTCCCTTCTCTCCCCTGCTAGCGGAGAAAAAATGTTTCCCACACGAGGCTCCCCGTTCTGTGCGGACCGAAGAGCATCTTAATGTCGCATAATGTAAACCCTCGGGGGAGCGCTTTGCTTTTTCCTTTGTAAGCTTGTATCGTATGCGCCATGAATTCCGGTTCCGTATGGAAGATGGTCGGACTGGTGACCCTCGTCATCCTTGTCGCCTATTCGCTCTGGTATCTTGAGCGCACTCCCTCTCATCGGTTGGCATCGCTCATGGGCATCTCGGTGACCGTATCCGATCTCGATGCTCGCCTGAACTCCCCTTCGCCTTCCGCGACCGTCGCTCCAGCATCCGGAAGCGCCCTTGGCGCGGTTGCTGTCCAGACATTTTCGGGCTCCGTATTGATTCGTCAGGGCGCTGGAACTGCCGTCTCTTCTGACGGTCTCGTGCTGACGACAAGCGCTACGGCTCCGTACGGGTCTGGCTCATTCGTCTATCAGGTGGCAACTCCGCGGGGCCAGCTCCTTCGCGCGAAGCGCGTCGCGGGTGATCGCACGAGTGGCCTGACGCTTCTGAAGGTCGATACGACCGATATGTCGGCAGTTGTTTTTGAGCGGGCACCCGACATGCACGCCGGCTCTCTACTGTCAGCGCTTTCTTCTCGAGTCGCCGTCGCTCGTTTTGTGGCGGAGCGGCTTCCGGTTTGGGTCGTTTCGTGGTCGGATGCCGATGATTCAGTGGTGCTCTCCCTGGATAGGGTTTATGGTGCGCGCATGCATGGTGCGCGACTTCTGGATGAGTCAGGACGGTCCATTGGCCTGTTGCGGTGGGGTGCACAGCCGAGCATCATCGGTGCGGATGTGATCAACGCA
The DNA here is from genome assembly GCA_020847715.1 of Candidatus Yanofskyibacteriota bacterium. GTDB lineage: Bacteria > Patescibacteriota > Minisyncoccia > 2-02-FULL-40-12 > GWA2-44-9 > JAGOPO01. The sequence continues at coordinate 47,294 of JADLBM010000024.1, forward strand.
TTTCTGGAGCAGTATCTTGCGAACGAGGATACCCCATGACGAGCACACGAAACGCTATTGAGCGATACGCAATCCGCGCTGTTGTTGCCCTTGCGGCCGCATCATCGCAGAGCGAAGAACCTGAAGTGACTATTCAGATGCGCGAGGATGCCGCACATCTTATGACGCTCTGTATTGCGGGAGACACCGTACTGCGCGCTGAAGGGCGACAGTGGTGCGACGATACAACCGGATTCCTCCAGCGGTGGCGTACTCACGGGGTACTCTCGGAGCAGGCGGCGCTTTCTGCCGCTACTGCAGTGCTTCGTCTGCGTTTGGTGCTGGCTCGTTCCGATGGAGTGACGATTGCTTCGGAGAAGAAAGTTCAGGAAAAAAAGGTCATTGCCTCGCCGGTGGTGAAGCGACCACAGCCACAGCCGGAAGTTGAGGGAAGTCAGAAGCGTGTTCTCGCATACATTTTTGAACATCCGGCTGTTCGCACGGGGACGCTTGTTGCCGCACTTACGCCGAGTATCTCGTCTCGTACCGTAAAGCGGTGCGTGAAAGAGCTCGTGGCCTCCGGTTTGATACGGCGAGCGGAGCTTCCAGATGGAGGAGTGGCGTATACGGCGAATTGACACCCAAGTTTCGTCTGCTATAAGTTGCGCAGGTATGCGGACTCATACCCTGCCATGACCGTTTCCGTTGGCCGTAATCCCTCCTCGGCTCACGGAAACATCAGTCATGGCAGGATATGAACTCGCATACGGAACATGACGCCGGTGAAATCAGTACTCATGGGAATCTCCGCCGGTGTCATTGTGTACTTTTTGGCCCCTCATATCGGGGGAGTTGCCGTTCGGGATAATGAGTCAATGGGCGGTGCCATCATTGCCGAGCAGGTGACACCGACCGTGTCACCTAGTGCCAAGCAGGTGACACGAGGTGCCACGAGTGGTGACACGAAGATGTCACCTGGTGCCACGATGGTGACACGGTCGGTGTCACCTAGTGTTAGCGTGGTGCCAAGCGTGACACCATCGGTGACACCACGATTGGCAACACCGGCGCCATTGCAAAGCAATACGCCAGCACCAACGCCTTCTCCCTCGCGCCCTCCCGTGACACCAGCCCCTTCCCCGACCCCCTCCCCGACTTCTTCTCCTACCCCTTCTCCTCTTCCCTCTGCTACCCCAACCCCCTCCCCAACTTCCCCTCCTGTTGTCGCGATTGTCATTAACGAGGTTGCGTGGGCTGGCACCAGTGCCAATGCATCCGACGAGTGGTTCGAGCTTTATAATCCGAGCAGTGCTACGGTGGCGCTGGATGGATGGAAGCTTGTGGATGGACAGGGAAAAACCATCATTTCCCTCTCCGGATCAATTGCCGCGGGTGACTACTATCTTGTGGAGCGTACTGACGATGCCGCCGTATCCGATATCACTGCGAATGTGTTCGGCCCGTTCGGTGGCTCGGGCTTCGTGAACGCTGGAAGGGATATCGCGTTACAAAATGAGTCCGGTGTCGTTGTAGATTCGGTGTCCTGCGGGACCGGTTGGTTCGCGGGTGATCTTGCCACGAAGGCGACCATGGAGCGGGTTCAGGCGTCTGTTTCGGGCAACGATGCAGCGAATTGGAAGACGAACACGGGTGCTGTGACCTCGGGAACGGATGCCGCGGGGAGCCCAATTCTGGGGACTCCGGCCTACCGGAACAGTGTTGCCGAGGCGTAGAGGCTGTTTTATCCACAATTTCGCTATTGTTGCCGGTTCGGGTTCAGATATAATGGCTTTGATTACCCGGTTCGTTGCACGAAGCGTAGTTTTGGTAGATGCAAGAAAAGGTTGACTTTCCTTGTATATCTGCTAGCATACAGACTACCGCTCGCAGGCAGTGGACTGCGGTACAGTTCCCTTCAAATCCCTTGACAGACTACGAAAAAAGCCGTTTTGGCTCGTTTTCTGCGTCTGTGTCAAGGAGTGCCCCGCTTGAGCGATCCATCTCAGGAAGCTATCGATATGGCCATAGCTTCTCGAGATGGATAGCCCAGGAAAGGACGTTGAAAACACAGGAGTGAATGAAAACAATGTTGCATACGGTTGCATGACTGAAGAGGAAGCGTAAGTAATCCCATTTGTCACCAGAACGAGTCTTGGAGTCGACACAGTGCAGATCTCGGTGCTTCTTTGGTCGAAATAAGAAAGACCCGGGACCGTGCGTCTGGGCGCGCGGCTGCATGGTGGTACAAGATTCAAGTCCCGTGTGCGAAAGCCCGTGGGACGATAATGTCAGTGCGGTATTAACCCCTCTTCTCCCTTCGCCCGTCACCCGCAAAGGTGACGATACGACGGATCGAGACGAGGTTCACCTTAGATAATGTCTAACACTACCAAGGGTATTCTCCAGCGCACGCTGGCTA
>JADLBM010000025.1 GCA_020847715.1 Candidatus Yanofskyibacteriota bacterium
CATGACCGGAGCACAGGCCGTCGCAGAAGACCCCGCCTTCTTCGCCAAGGTCTTCTGCATCAACTCCAACGAGTTCACCTGGTACACCGTCTCTCCCGTGCCCTACACCGCACTGGCACAGGTGCCGAGCTATCGGAGGTAGGGAGCTCGTTGTGAACAGCAGGCGCTATCTTCTCGGCCCAGGCTGGTATACTGTGTATATATGAAACTCTCCAATAAGCTGAAGGGTATTGTCGTTCTCCTCGGACTCGGAGTCATTGCGGTCAGCGTTGGGGTGGTTCTTTCAGGGTACGACTTAAGCATCGGTCGGTTCTTTGCGGCAGAACCAACTCCAACTCCTCCTCCGCCGACCCCGATGCCAGGGAATGACGCGAGGACTATTTATGTTATTGCGCCTCAGCGAATGTATGTCGGCCAAACTCAGGAGGTGTTTGTGACATTTAAGAATACGGGCACGCGGGCTTGGGACATAAAAGGTTCGCCGGGTAATTACGCGAATGCATATCGTATCAAAAGCTGGGGTCCTGCCGATAACACGACATGGGGAACAAGCTTTGTTCCGCTTCCCTATGCTCCGGTTCCTTCCGGTCAGAGCGCTACATTCACATTCATGATTCAGGCGCCATGGACGCCGGGCACGTATAACTTCCAGTGGAGGATGAACCAAGGAGGAGTTGGTTGGTTCGGGCAAGAGAGTCCTCCAACATGGATTGTCGTGAAGCCTCTTCCGTAGAGCTATGGAAACACAACAGCCCAATTCGGAACCGGTGAGTCCGTCCGTACCGCCGATGCCGTCCAGTGTGCCGCCAGACATACACCAGACATCATCGCACGCACTCTCAATCGTGCTGTTCGCGGTTCTTGTTCTCGCCGGAGCGGTGTATGCGGGAATGCAGTTCTACCCGTGGGCTTCTGTTGAGGAGGAAACACCGACGCCCTCCCTCGCCGCATCGACAACTCCGATTGTTCAGGACGGATGGACGCGGTTCAATTCGCGCTACTTTGCGCTCTCGTTCGATGTTCCGCCGGGGTACGAGGTGTACGACAGTCAGAATACTATCGCGATTTCGAAGGGGCCGTATGAAACCCCGGATATCGGCGGTACGAATGCGTTTTTCCAAATCGACCGCTTTACCGCGAGTTATCCGAAGGAGCGAGCTATGACAAGCTGGAACCTTGATCCGGCGAAGAATGCGGCGATTACGCGGAGTAGTATTGTTGTGAGCGGCAGCACATTCACGGCATTCGAGCAGGCTCCGTCGGCATCGGCGTATAGCTACGATGCCGGGAGGGGATTCTTCGTCGTGTTTGACGCATCGCTCCTGCGCATCATCGAGCGCCCTATGTGGGGAGTGAAGGATTACGACGGCTACACGCTTGGGAAGCAGATTCTTTCGACAGTGCGGTTTTCGAGTACCGCCGGATGGGAGACGCACACAAACACAACCGGGCTCTTTTCGGTGAAGGTGCCCGCCGGTTTCCGGTCGGATGAGCGCTACGCCCCAAACCTCTTCCTGACGCAGGTGAATACAACGGGTACGACGATGAAGAATGCGTGGGACATTGAGATTGGTTCTCCGGAGCCGGCTCCCGCATGCGCGACCGACGCTGCGTGTTTTCAGATTTTAGACGCGTCGTTTCGTGGTGCTGCAGAGGCCGGGTCAACCGATGCATTCAGGCAGGTAACCGCGCTCATCGGCGGGAGAATGGTGAACGGGTTCGAGGCGTGGGGGAATGGGTCGGTGCGCTACACATTCCCATTATCGATGAACGGGAAGTATTTCACGCTTCTGTTCCAGATCGGGAACGCCGGAGCTACGACGGCCGCTGAGCGACTCCTCCTTTTCTCGTCGGTGCAAGAAATTGCCGCTACCTTCACAGCCTTGAAGTAGTCGTTGACTTTGTCCGTGTGATATGGCGTATATGGTACGCTGCTCTTTACCATACGAGGTGAACCGTGCGAATCATCACGTTGCTTCTGTGTGTCGTGCTGTTGAGCGGATGCGGCGGGAGCGGTTCACCAACCGCTCCACCCAGTGCGCCTCCGACTCCCAAGCCGGCGCGCGACCAGTTTGTCAGAGCTGTTGGGAGTCATCTGGAGCTCGAAGACGGAACACGGTTTTACGTGCAGGGCGCGGTGTACTACAGCAGCATGTACCTGCGGTATCCGGTCAAAACGTATCCGGCGACGGGTACGATAGAGCTGGTGACGCCGTTCTGGATTTATCAGGACTTCAACGAGAGCGCCATCGAGCAGGAGTTGACGCTTCTGCGGAACACGATGTCGCTGAACACCATCAAGCTCATGACGCCGGCCTACCGCATCTGGCGTCTCTGGATGCCAGACGGAACGCCTGACTGGTTTCAAAGCGACGGAACCATCAGCCTGCTCTATCTCGATCGTCTCAAGCGGATTATCGCGATTGCGAGGCGTCTCGATTTGCGGGTCACAATCCTTCTCGATCTCAATCTGTTCATGGACTGGGAGTGCCCGAACTCGACAGGAGGCTGGGACTTTCTGGTATACCCTCAGTCGCCACATCGCGAGTGTCGCCTTGCCCCTTCCGGAAGCGCGATGGACCAACTCTATCGCAACTACACAAGAAGTGTTGTGGAGGCGTTCAGGGATAATCCGACCGTCTTCATGTACGAGGTCAGTGGGGAAGTGCTCCTGTGGTGGCCGTTGAACGGGCAGGGGAACGACGGAAACGAGTGGTACGCGGCGCGCATGGCGAGTTTTGTGCGCCGGCGCGTTGCAGAAATCCGTTCGCTGGATAGCCGGCATCTCATCTCCATCGGTGAGGCGACCGTATTCCTTCCCGAACACCCCGAATGGTGGGCGTATCCGTCGCCGGAGTTCGGCTTGGTCGATGACATCGACAGCCTCAACGGTGGGCGGCCGTACACACTCGAGTCGCTCATGGATGTTGTCACGCCGCACGTCTATAACTTCAACATCCCGTCCGAGCAGTACGAAGACGCAGTAGCAGTGATGCGGTCGCGCACGACGAAGCCCATCTTCTTCGGAGAGTTCGGGTACGCACGGATGGCGGAAGGTCCGCGGGCGCCCTCTACGGATCCGGCATCTGATTCTGGGGGCGATGCTTCTGACCCATTCGCGCTTCCGGCGTCTCAGCCGGTGCGGGTGGCGACCCTGAAGCGACTTGCCGCCATGCAGGGGTCACTGACTGAGGGTGGGTTGTTCTGGGACCCGTACGGTCCGATACCGACGCCGCAGGCGGGCACCTTCAGTATCATTACCATTCCGGATGGACGGCGGTTCATGGTGTTGAGCAGTAGGCCCGAACGGAGAGTGTGGGGAGTCTCTTTCCTCTTTACCATGTTCGCGCACGACAAGGATCTCCCCTTGTTCGTCCGACCACTTCCCGAAATCGTTGGCCTGTTTCCGCCGCTATGACATTCACGCTCCGACATTGTTGTCGGAGCGTTTTTATCCACTTTCTCCGTTCGTCCTACTCGGTATAATGAACGCACTATGCTTTATTACTCTCGTATGCGCCAAGCGACTTCTTGGCTTGCGGCGCTCGTGGTCGTGGTATCGGTATTCGTCTCATTCGCGCCCGCTGTGCAGGCCGCATATTCACAGGAGCAGAAGATAGCTATCCCTAGTTCCGCCGCATTCGATTTTGCAGACCACTCGGCAGTTACTCCCGATGGCTCTCGCATGATCATAGGGGCTAGAGGGAAGGAGGCCGCGTACATCTATGTTCGGTCGGGTACCACATGGACTCTTGAGCAGCAGATTACGGGAAGCGACACCGTCGCTGGGGATAACTTTGGCAATTCTGTCGCGATAACTTCCGACGGGTCCCGGGTTGTTGTCGGCTCATATAGGCAGGCCTTGAACGATCCGGGTGCCGTCTATGTATTCTCTCGATCCGGTGCTACGTGGACCGAAGAGCAGAAGCTAACGGCGAGCGATATCGGGGCGGGTATAAACGGGTATTTTGGTTACTCGGTCGGCATCGCTGATGACGGCTCGCGACTCATTGTTGGGGCACGAGGTGGCCGAAATGGTGCTCTTGCGGCAACCGGCTCTGCCTATATTTTTACCCGCTCTGGCGTCACCTGGACCGAGGAGCAGGAGCTCAATGCAAGCGATGGGGTTGTGAGCGATTATTTCGGCGGGGCGGTTGCCATTGACTCCACCGGAACTCGTGTAGCGATTGGCGCGTCGCGTCGTAACACCTATACCGGCGCGGTCTATGTTTTCTCCCGCTCCGGCGTCACCTGGACGGAGGAGCAGATTGTCACCGCAAGCGACGGAACGAACTATGACGAATTCGGGTATGAGTTTTCCGTTTCACTTGATGATGCCGGGACCCGCATGGCCGTTGGCGCGTATGGATATACAGGTGGGAATTACACCGGCGCGGTCTATGTCTTCTCCCGCTCCGGCGTCACCTGGACGGAGGAGCAGAAGCTCCTGGCGAGCGATACTGCTACGGGGAGTCTGTTTGGCGTGAGCACCGCGCTCACCGGCGACGGAGCGACGCTTTCTGTTGGAGCATACGGGGTTGGTTCGTATCAGGGAGCCGGGTACGTATTTGCTCGAGTTGCAACCACCTGGTCAGAGTCTGAGAAGATTACTGCAGCAGATGGTGCCGCTAGTGACCAGTTTGGGATCACGACGGCAATTGTCGATGACGGTTCTCGTGTGTTCTTTGGTTCGGACGTTAATTCATCCGCTGGAGCGATTTACGTGTTTACGGCTGCAGCAGCCGCTCCCGCCACTGTCTCCGGCGGCAGCTCCTCCCTCTGCACCGGCGAGCTCCGTGTGACCCTTGCCCCCGGCTCCTCAGTAGATTCTCTGCATCTCGACTCCGGCGTCATCCAATCCGGCACCCTGTATCCCGTCGCCTGTGGCACCCACACCGTCTCCGCAGTCCCCAGCACGCAGGGGATGTCGGTTA